>JAZLHK010000078.1:0-153365 GCA_045616805.1 Fibrobacter sp. | reverse complement strand
AGGTGACAACGTTGGTCTCCTCCTCCGCGGTGCTGAAAAGAAGGACATCTCTCGTGGCCAGGTTCTCGCTGCCCCGAAGTCTGTCACTCCGCACACTGAATTCAAGGCTGAAATCTACGTTCTGACCAAGGACGAAGGTGGTCGTCACACTCCGTTCATGAACGGCTATCGTCCCCAGTTCTACTTCCGCACCACCGACGTTACTGGTACCATCCAGCTCCCGGAAGGTGTTGAAATGGTGACCCCGGGTGACACCGTGAGCATCCACACCACTCTCATTGCCCCGATCGCTATGGAAAAGCAGCTCCGCTTCGCTATCCGTGAAGGTGGCCGTACTGTGGGTGCTGGTTCCGTAACTGAAATCATCAAGTAATCGGGAATAAAAATGCCTAGAGAACTCATCACGCTCGAATGCACAGAATGCAATCAGCGCAATTATGACTGCGACAAGAACAAGCGTCTTCATCCCTCTCGCGTAGAGTACAAGAAGTTCTGCCCGTTCTGCCGTAAGCATACCGTTCACAAGGAAACCAAGTAAGGATTCTGAATAGGTCGGTAGCTCAATTGGTAGAGTCACGGTCTCCAAAACCGTTGGTTGGGGGTTCGAGTCCCTCCCGACCTGCTCAAATTCCGGAGTCATCATGCGTAAGATACAGCAATATGTTAAGGAGTCCATCCAAGAATTAAAGAAGGTCACCTGGCCTACTTGGGAAGAACTCAAGGGATCTACCCTCGTCGTGATGCTTTTCAGTGTCATCATGGGCTGCTATATTGCCGGTCTTGATGTTGGTCTTTCTTGGATTGTTGACAAGATTATGGGTAGAGGTTAAGTGCTATGAAAAGATGGTACGCTATCCACACGTTTTCTGGTCAAGAAAATAATATCAAGAAACATATTGAGCAGATGATTGAACGTGAAGGCGTTCAAGACAAGTTTGGTCAAGTAATCGTGCCGACTCGCGAGGTTGTTAGCAACACTCGCGGTCGTCGTCGCGTTTCTACCCAGCTCATGTTTCCTGCATATATCGTTATTGAAATGGAGCTGGACGAGCTCACCCAGCACCTGGTGTCGACCATCAATGGCGTCACCCATTTCGCCGGAATGACACGCGCTTCTCGTGTTCCTATTCCGCTTCAACAGAGCGAGGTCGATCGTCTTCTGGGAGTTGATCCTGATAATTCCACTGAAGGCGAGATCCAAATCCCGTACGTTATTGGCGAAAATGTCCGCATCAAGGAAGGTCCTTTCAAGGACTTTGTGGGCGTCGTAGACGAAATTATGGAAGACAAGACCAAGATCAAGGTCATGGTTACTGTTTTCGGTCGTTCTACGCCTGTTGAACTCGGCTTCAATCAAGTCGAATCTGCAGACGCTTAGTAGTACGGTTTTTGCAACGGAGATAATACAGTGGCAAAGAAAATCACAGGTTATATTAAGCTCCAAATTCCCGCTGGCGCAGCCAATCCTGCTCCCCCGGTAGGTCCCGCCCTTGGTCAGAAGGGTGTGAACATTATGGAGTTCTGTAAGCAGTTCAACGCTAAGACTCAAGATTCCAAGGGAATGATCATTCCCGTGGTCATTACTGTCTACGCTGACAAGAGCTTTACCTTCATTACGAAGGTTTCGCCGGTTCCGGCCCTCATCAAGAAGGCTGTCGGCATTGAAAGTGGCTCTGGCGAACCCAACCGCAAGAAGGTTGGTAAGATCACCAAGGCACAGATCCAGGATATCGCCCAAAAGAAGATGCCGGATCTAAACACAATCGACCTCGAAGCCGCTATGCGCATGGTTGCGGGTACTGCTCGCTCTATGGGCATCGAAGTGGTTGACTGAGGCAGGTAATTCACCGTTACGTATCTGACAGGAAAATTTCATGTTCAGAGGAAAAAAATACAAGAAGATGGCTGAAGCCATTGATCGTAGCAAGGCCTACGGTCTTGGTGAAGCAATCGAAATTCTTAAAAAGTCCGAATTGAAGTTCGACCAGACCGTCGAAATCCACTTCAATCTCGGTGTGGACCCAAAACATTCCGACCAAGTGGTTCGTGGCACTGTCGTGCTGCCGCATGGTACCGGTCGTCAGGTTCGCGTTCTCGTTTTCTGCAAGGACAATAATATTGAAATTGCAAAGAACGCTGGCGCAGACTACGCTGGTGGTGCCGACTTGGTTCAGAAGATTCAGGAAGGCTGGCTGGACTTTGATGCCGTCGTTGCTACTCCCGACATGATGCCGGTGATTAGTAAGGTGGCTCGTGTTCTCGGTCCTCGTGGTATGATGCCGTCCCCCAAGGCTGGTACTGTGACTGTTAACGTCGCTCAGACCGTCAAGGAACTCAAGGCCGGTAAGATCGTGTACCGCGTTGACAAGGGTGCAAACGTTCACGCCCCCGTTGGCAAGCTCTCCTTCAGTGTTGAACAGCTGGTTGAAAATACCAAGTCTGTTATTGACTCTGTTGTTAAGGCTAAGCCGCAATCTTCTAAGGGCACATATATCAAGAGCCTTACGTTGTCCTCAACGATGGCTCCGGGCATCAAACTTGATATGGCACTGACGCGCTAATAGGAGAAACCATGAAAGCTGTAGTTAAGAAACAACAGACCGTGGACGCTCTCGTAGAATCCTTCAAGGGTGCTACTGCCGTCTATCTGCTCAACTATCAAGGCATGACCGTTGAAAAGGATAATGCCCTCCGCAAGGCCCTGGCATCTAAGGGTGTCAAGTACAATGCTGTGAAGAATACTCTTCTCAAGCGCGTACTCGCTGCTCTTAACGTCGAAGGTCTCGACGAAGTCCTGACTGGTGCAACATCCATCATGGTTGGCTTCGAAGAAGATCCTCTTCTGCCGGCACGCGAAATTGAAGCATTCCACAAAGCTAACCCCGATTTCTTGATTGCCAAGAGCGTTTACCTCGATGGTAAGGCTATGCCTGGCTCCGAAGTCGTGAACCTCTCCAAGATCCCGGATCGCAAGGGCATGATCGCTCAGATCGTTGCTATCGCTCTCGGACCTGGTTCCACTATCGCAGGTCAGATCAAGACTCTCCAGGAAAAACTGGAAGAAGCATCGGGTTCCGAAGCAGCACCTGAAGCTGCACCGGAAGCTTAACAATAAACCACAAACCAAAATTTTTAAACGGAATAATCGGAGAAACACATCATGGCAACTGATATTAAGGCATTGGGCGATCAGATCGTTGGTCTTACCCTTCTCGAAGCCAAGGCTTTGGCTGACTACCTCAAGGAAACCCACGGCATTGAAGCTGCTGCTGGTGGCGCCGTAGTTATGGCTGCTGCAGCTGCTGCTCCTGCTGAAGAAAAGACTGAATTCGACGTTATCCTCGCCGAATGCGGTGCTAAGAAGATGGACGTCCTCAAGGCTGTCCGCGCTATCACCGGTCTGGGCCTCAAGGAAGCTAAGCACCTCGTCGAAAAGGCCAACAGCGTCATTAAGGAAGCTATGCCGAAGGCTGACGCTGAAAAGCTCAAGAAGGAATTGGAAGATCTCGGTGCAAAGGTCACTCTGAAGTAATGCTTCCAGTTCTCTGAACTGCTATTAACCAATCGCCTGCACGCAAGTGCGGGCTTTTGGTGTTTATTGTCTACTGAAATTTTTCTAATTTTTAAGCTCTTCCACGGATGAGGTATTTCAAATGACAACGGAGAGAAAAAGCTATTCCTCCAACAGGTTCCAACTGGAACTCCCGTACCTGATTGAAGTCCAGAAGGCTTCCTATGAGCAATTCCTTCAGAAGGACATTCCTCAGGAAAAGAGGCTAAAAGACGGCTTGGAACGCGTGTTCCAGGACATTTTCCCGATCACTGACCCTAACGGTCTGTACTCTCTTGAATACGTGAAGTATCACTTCGGTATTCCGAAATACAGCATCCCTGAATGCCGTGAACGCGGGCTCACATATTCCATGGAGCTCTATGCCACCTTGGCTCTCCGCGTTTTCGAAAAGGACGGCGAAGACACTCGACTGAAGGAAGAAGTCAAGAATGATGTCTTGATTTGCGAACTTCCGATCATGACTGAAAATGGTACGTTCATCGTCAATGGCGCTGAACGCGTTGTCGTTTCTCAGTTGCATCGTTCTCCTGGTGTAAGCTTTGACGAAGAACCGCAGCCCAACGGACGCTCTGACTACAAGAGCCGTATTATTCCGCACCGTGGCGCTTGGGTTGAATTCAACACCGAAGGCGATATCCTCTATCTCATCATTGACCGTAAGAAGAAGCTTGCTGCAACTGCAATGCTTCGTAGCATCGGTTTTGAAACCACTCAGGATATCCTGAACCTCTTCTACAAGAAGACTGAAGAAGTCAACGTTGCAGAAGAAGCAGAAAAGTTTAACGAAGATGGCGTTTGCGTTCTTATCGACCGCATCATCTTCAACGATGTCGTCGATGAAGCAACCGGCGAAGTGATCGTTGAAGCCAACACTGTCATTGATGACAAGAAGTTGGAACGCCTCCGCGAAAGCAATGTCGAAAAGATCGTGTTGCTTTCCAAGGAAGAAGAAAATCTTCTCATCCACAATACTCTGGCTGCAGATAAGACTAAGTCTCGCGAAGAAGCTCTCCGCGCCATTTACTCTGTTACTCACCAGCAGCAGGATGAAGCTCCGAACCTCCAGGCTGCAGAAAACTATTTCGACGGCCTGTTCCTGAACGATCCGCGCAAGTACGACTTGGGCGAAGTTGGCCGTTACCGTCTGAACGCCAAGGTCTACAGCAAGTCCGAAATTCGTGACGTGCTTTCCGCTCAGGGTCCGGAATTCAAGATTCCGTCTCTCACTACCATGACCATGAGCAAGGCAGACTTCCTTGCTATCATCGAATACATGGTCAGCCTCTACAATGGTGACGACGGTTTCGTTCTTGACGATATCGACCATTTGGGCAACCGCCGTACCCGCTCCGTTGGCGAACTCCTCGCTAACCAGATCTCTGTGGGTCTCAGCCGTATGTCCCGCGTGATCCGCGAAAACCTGTCTCTCCATAACGAAGACGAACAGACCACTCCGCGTGACCTCGTCAATACCCGTATGGTGAGCTCCGTTGTGCAGAGCTTCTTCGGCTCCAGCCAGCTCTCCCAGTTCATGGACCAGATGAACCCGCTTTCTGAACTTACTCATAAGCGTCGTCTCTCCGCTCTTGGTCCTGGTGGTCTTTCCCGCGAACGCGCAGGCTTCGAAGTCCGTGACGTGCACTACACTCACTACGGCCGTCTCTGCCCGATTGAAACTCCGGAAGGCCCGAACATCGGTCTTATCAACTCTCTCGCCTCCTATGCAGTGGTGAACCACTTTGGTTTCATTGAAACTCCGTATCGTATCGTGGGTCTCGTTGAATTCAAGGATGCTCAGGGCAACTCCGTCATGTTCCCTGAAGACAAGTGGCACTTCGGCATCTACAAGGGCTTTGTCCATGATCCGCACCTCTTCGTGCAGCAGGATCTTTCCCAGAAGGAAATGGACCAGGTTCGCATGAACCTCGACAACACCCAGCGCGATCTGTTCGACAGCTTCGTCAACAAGGTCTTCGAAGTGAAGACTGCAGACGGTTCTGTGTTCTACAAGAACGGTTCTCAGCTGGAAGGCTTCAGCGGCAAGGCTGACTATGTTCAGGCTAGCAACGAAGTCCAGCAGGTTGTCTCCAACTTTATCACATTCCTCACCGCAGACGAAGAAGACGATTTCAAGGTTGCTCCGGCTTCTACCGAATTGACCGAAGACTGCCGCTTCAAGGAAGAATACGTCATCGTTCGCGACAAGAGTGAATACCCCCACATCCTCCGTCAGGACAGCATCGAAATCGGTGATACTGATGTGGATCGCATTGACCTTATGGACGTGGCCCCGATGCAGATTGTGTCTGTGGCTGCTGGTCTTATTCCGTTCCTCGAACACGATGACGCTAACCGTGCATTGATGGGTTCCAACATGCAGCGTCAGGCTGTGCCTCTGCTCCGTGCAGAAGCTCCGGTTGTGGGTACTGGCCTCGAACGCCGTGCTGCACTTGACTCGGGTACCGTTGTTCGTGCAAAGCATGACGGTCTGGTCACCTTCGTTGACGCTCGTAACGTTACCGTTACCCGTGGCAAGATGGTCAATGGCAACTTTGAACAGCTTACCGGTCTCGGTGAAGACTACGAATTCCTGGGCAAGGATCCGATTGACGAATACGTTCTCCGTAAGTACGAACGTTCCAACCAGGATTCCTGCATTAACCAGAAGCCCGTTGTCAATGTTGGCGACTTCGTTAAGGCTGGCGACGTGCTGGCTGACGGCGTTTCCACCGACCACGGTGAACTGGCTCTCGGTAAGAACATTTTGATCGGCTTCCTCCCGTGGAATGGTTATAACTACGAAGACGCCGTTATCATTTCCGAAGAACTGGCTATCAAGGACACCTTCACCTCCATCCATATCGAAGAATACGAAATGGAAGTCCGTGACACCAAGCGTGGTCCGGAAGAACTGACTCGTGAAATCCCCAACGTCGGTGAAGACGCTCTGCGTAACCTTGACGAAAACGGTGTGATCCGCGTCGGTGCTGAAGTTGGCCCGGATGATATCCTCGTTGGTAAGGTTACCCCGAAGGGTGAAACCGAACTTTCTCCGGAAGAACGTTTGCTCCGTGCCATCTTCGGCGAAAAGGCCGGCGATGTGCGTGACTCTTCTCTCAAGGCTCCTCCGGGAATGAAGGGTGTGGTTCTTGAAACCCGCGTCTTCAGCAAGAAGGACAAGGCTGACAAGAAGAGCAAGGAAAAGGATCTGGAAACAATTGAAGAAATTCGTTCCAACTTCCAGGTTCAGATCGACAAGATTAAGGAATCCTGCCGTGAACATTTGTTCGAACTTCTCGGTGGCAAGGCTGCCGGCAAGGTGATGGACAATGAAACTCACGAAGCCCTTATTCGCGAAGGTCAGATTTACAATGAACAGAACCTGGCCATGATTGACGTGACCAAGGTTTCTCCGGCTTCCACTTTCGTTGTGGGTGACGATGAACTCCAGGAACAAGTTCTGTCTCTCGTGCTCGTTGCACGTGACAACCTGGACACTCTGACTCGCACCATGGAAAAGGAAATCGATAAGGTCACTAAGGGTGATGAACTGAAGCCGGGCGTTCTCAAGTCCGTCAAGGTCTACATCGCCAAGAAGCGTTGCCTCTCTATCGGTGACAAGATGGCAGGTCGCCATGGTAACAAGGGCGTCGTCTCCAAGATCGTTCCGGTCGAAGACATGCCGTTTACCGAAGATGGTCGTCCTCTCCAGATTCTTCTGAACCCGATGGGTGTGCCTTCTCGTATGAACATCGGTCAGGTGCTCGAAGTCCACTTGGGCTGGGCAGCCAAGACCCTTGGCTTCAAGGTTTCCACTCCGGTGTTTGATGGCGCCAAGTTCGAAGATATCTGCAAGGAACTCGAAAAGGCTTACCAGAAGAATCCCATTGTCAACTACGAAATGGATCCGGACAACAACAAGATTATCGGTAAGGCCAAGCTCTATGATGGCCGTACTGGTGAAGCATTCTTGAACCCGGTGACCATCGGTTACATGTACTACCTGAAGCTGGGTCACTTGGTAGACGACAAGATTCATGCTCGTTCTATCGGTTCCTATGCACTGGTTACTCAGCAGCCTCTTGGCGGTAAGAGCCAGTTCGGTGGTCAGCGCTTCGGTGAAATGGAAGTGTGGGCTATGGAAGCATACGGTGCTGCATACACCCTGCAGGAACTCCTCACCGTCAAGTCTGACGATGTTCAGGGCCGTTCTCAGGTGTACGATGCCATCGTCCATGGCAAGAACACCCCGAAGCCGGGTATCCCCGAATCCTTCAACGTTATGATTCGCGAAGTTCATTCTTTGGGTCTTGATATCGAGACCACTGGAGATAAGTAATATGTCCGAAGAAATGATGGAAGTTCAAGAAAATTCCGGCGACATTTCGATTCATCTCGCCGCTCCGGACCTCATCCGTTACTGGTCCTTCGGTGAAGTGACCAAGCCGGAAACTATCAACTATCGTTCTTTCAAGCCTGAAAAGGATGGTCTTTTCTGCGAAAAGATCTTTGGACCTGTCAAGAACTGGGAATGTAACTGCGGTAAGTTCAAGCGCGTCCGCTACAAGGGCGTTATCTGCGACCGCTGCGGCGTTGAAGTGACTCACTCCAAGGTCCGTCGTGAACGCATGGGCCACATTGAACTCGCTATTCCTCTGGCTCACATCTGGTTCGTCCGTAACCAGCCCTGCGTGATTGGCGCCCTCCTCGGCCTCAACACCCGTGACCTGGAACAGGTGATTTACTACGAACGCTATGTTGTGATCGATAAGGGTGATACCGATCTGGAAGAAAACTCCCTCATCGACGAAACAACCTATCAGGACCTGGTTGCTGAAGACCGTAAGTTCGATGCCAAGATGGGTGCATCTGCTATCAAGCAGCTGCTGGACCGCATCGACCTGGCAAAGCTTTCTGCAGAACTCCGTCTCCAGGCAACTTCCAAGTCCCGCACTAAGGTTGAAGAAGCTGTTAAGCGTCTGAAGATTGTGGATGCATTCCGCAAGTCTCAGATGGAAAGCTTCCGTAGCTACTATAACAACCCAGATGGTTCCCGTGATTCCGGCAAGGCATGGCTCAAGGGCCTTGCTGAAGCTGTTGCAGAATTCAAGGCTGATTACGAATCCAAGCACGGTGATTTCATTCTCGTTGATGCATTCGAAGAATTCGGCCGCAAGTATCCGAACGAAGTTCGCCTCCTTGCAAACCAGCCGTCCTGGATGATTCTCGACGTTCTTCCGGTGATTCCGCCCGATCTGCGTCCTCTCGTTCCCCTGGAAGGTGGCCGTTTCGCAACTTCCGACTTGAACGAACTCTATCGTCGCGTTATCAACCGCAACAACCGTCTCAAGAAGCTTATTGACATCCGTGCCCCGAACGTCATTCTCTGCAACGAAAAGCGTATGTTGCAGGAAGCTGTCGACCAGTTGTTCGACGGTGGCCGTCGCACGGCCCGTGCAGGTGCTTCTCGTCCGCAGAAGAGCCTGGCTGAACTCCTGAAGGGTAAGCAGGGTCGCTTCCGTATGAACCTTCTCGGTAAGCGTGTTGACTACTCCGGCCGTTCCGTTATTGTGGTGGGCCCGGAACTCAAGATGCACCAGTGCGGTCTCCCGAAGCGCATGGCTCTGGAACTCTATAAGCCGTTCATCATCCAGCGTCTGGAAGAAGAAGGCATTGTTTATACCCTTAAGTCCGCAAAGAAGTATGTGGACGCAGAACGTCCTGAAGTTTGGGACATTCTCGAAGATATTATTGAAGACCATCCGGTTATGCTGAACCGTGCACCTACTCTGCACCGTCTCGGTATCCAGGCCTTCTATCCGAAGCTCATCGAAGGTAATGCAATTCGTCTGCACCCCCTCGTCTGTACTGCATTTAACGCAGACTTCGACGGTGACCAGATGGCTTGCCACCTCCCGCTGTCCTTCGAAACCCAGCTGGAATGCCGCGTTCTCATGCTGTCTTCCAACAACATTCTTCACCCGGCTTCCGGTCAGCCTATTGCTGTGCCGGGCCAGGACATCGTGCTCGGTCTGTACTACCTGACCAAGCCCCGTCCGGGTCGCAAGGGCGAAGGCATGCACTTCTACGATCCCGCTGAAGCCATCCGTGCTTACGAAAACGGTGTCGTTGATCTGAACGCCTACGTCTACCTGAAGCTCCCTGCCGGTCGCAAGATCTACATGGGCGCAGTGGAAAAGGACTGCGTCATGACTCGCGAATCTGCCGACGATAACGGCAACTGGGATGTGAATGTCAAGGCTGGTGACAAGATTAAGTTCCTCACCCTTAAGGATGTGAACGTCATCAAGACCACTGTTGGCCGTATCATTTTCAATGAATTTGTTCCCAACGAACTGGGCTACGCTAACGAAACCTTCGGCAAGAAGGTTATTGCAAAGTCCATCGACGACCTTTACCGTCGTACTGGCAACCGCGTAACGGTTGACTACCTGGATGACCTGAAGGCCAACGGTTACAAGTGGGCAACTCGCGCCGGCTCTTCTGTGGCTATCGCCGAAATGGTGATCCCGGCAGAAAAGCAGGCTATGCTTGACGCCGCAACCGAAAAGGTAAACAACATCCGCTCTCTCTATGAAGACGGTGTGATTACTGATGGTGAACGTTATAACCAGACCATCGACGTTTGGTCCAAGACTACGTCCGAAGTTGCTGCTAAGCAGTGGGACCTCCTCTCTGGCGACCGCGATGGTTTCAACCCCGTCTACATGATGGCTGACTCTGGCGCTCGTGGTAGCCGCCAGCAGATTATGCAGCTGTCCGGTATGCGTGGTTTGATGCAGAAGCCGATCAAGCAGCTCGGCGGTCAGGAAGTTATCGAAAACCCGATTAAGTCCTGCTTCCGTGAAGGCTTGAACGTGATGGAATACTTCATTTCCTCTCACGGTGCTCGTAAGGGTTTGGCTGATACTGCTCTTAAGACTGCTGACGCTGGTTACCTTACCCGTCGTCTCGTTGACGTTGGTCAGGACCTGGTCATCACCGAACCGGACTGCGGTACCACCAATGGTATTGAAGTGTCTGCATTCAAGGATGGTGACGATACCGTTATCGCCCTCCGTGAACGTCTCCTCGGTCGTGCACCGGTGGAAGACATCAAGCATCCGGTGACTGGCGAAGTCATCGTGAAGGCTGGTGAACTCGTTGGCGAAGCAGATCTGGATAAGATTGACGCAACCGGTCTGGAACGCATCAAGATGCGCTCTGTGCTGACTTGCGATTCTCGCACTGGCGTTTGCTCCAAGTGCTACGGTCGTATGCTTGCATCTGGTCGCCCTGTTGATCTGGGCGAAGCCGTGGGTGTGCTCGCTGCTCAGTCTATCGGTGAACCGGGTACTCAGCTTACTCTCCGTACGTTCCATATCGGTGGTGCTTCCTCTCGTCTTACTGTTGAAAACAACAAGAAGGCTCTCGTGGATGGCCGCGTAGAACTGGAACAGATTGAAACTATTGAACACGATGGTCAGAAGATTGTGACCAGCCGCATGGCTGAACTCGTTATCTTCGATACCACTGGCATTAACAAGGGTCGTTACCAGATTCCGTACGGTGCCATCATCTACGTCGAAAACAATGCCTCTGTCAAGGCTGGCGATGTGATGTTCGAATGGGATCCGTATAACAGCCCGATCATTACCAATGTTGCTGGTAAGGTTAAGCTCGTTGACCTCGTGGAAAACAAAACTTACCGCGTCGAAAAGGATGAAAATACTGACGTTGAAACATGGATCGTGATTAGCGAAAAGCACGGCAGCAGCGGCAAGCAGCTCCGTCCGGCAATCACAGTCCTGGACGCTTCTGGCGCCAAGGTCGGTAATTCCATGCTTCCTGACGGCGCTATTCTTACCGTTAAGGACGGCGATGTCGTTACTGTCGGTTCCACGGTTGCAAAGCTTCCGCGTGCTGCTGGTAAGACCCGCGACATTACCGGTGGTCTTCCCCGCGTTGCAGAACTTTTCGAAGCTCGCAAGCCGAAGAGCCCGTCCGTCCTCGCACCTATCGATGGCCTTGTATCCATGGGCAACGAAGTGCGCGGTAATCAGGAAGTTATTATCAAGTTGGACGACCAAGAAGCGAAGGTGCTGGTTCCGCGTGGCGTTCACTTGGCGGTTAACGAAGGTGACCGTGTCCGCGCTGGTCAGAAGATCAGTGAAGGCAGTGCAGACCCGCACGATATCCTTGCAATCCTTGGACCTGAAGAGGTTCAGCGTCACTTGGTGAACGAAATCCAGGCGGTGTATCGCCTGCAGGGTGTGGCTATCGCAGATAAGCACATCGAATGTATTGTTCGTCAGATGATGCGTAAGGTTCGCATTAAGGATGCCGGCGATTCCGAACTGCTTCCGGGCGAAGAAATCTCCAAGGCTCGTCTCCGCACAATCAACGATCAGTTGGCTGCTGCTGGTAAGACTCAGGCGGCCTTCACGCCGATGCTCCTTGGTATCACGAAGGCTTCCTTGGCAACAGACAGCTTCATCTCTGCCTGTTCCTTCCAGGAAACCACTAAGATCCTTACCCGCGCTTCCATCGAAGGCCAGGTTGACCCGCTCATGGGCCTTAAGGAAAACGTGATTATGGGTCGTCTTATTCCGTGCGGTACCGGTGCCCGCCACCTGAGGAACGTCCAGGTGCTCGATGCCGATGCCGAAGCAGAAGAACGCGCTCGTTTGCAGTATGTTCACGCAGATCACTACGAAGCCGATAGCGGCATCCAGATGCTGGATAACGAAATTGGCGTTTCCGATGAGGAAGATTCTGAGTAATTTTGCGTAACTACTTGAAATAATTGGAAATAAGAACTATATTTGCACTCCAAAATCTAGGAGATTAAATAGTGCCTACTATTCAACAGCTCGTCCGTAACGGACGCGAACAAATCAGCAACAAGACCGCTTCCGTGGCCTTGAAGTCCTGCCCGCAGAAGCGCGGCGTTTGCACCCGTGTTTACACCAGCACCCCGAAGAAGCCGAACTCTGCTCTTCGTAAGATCGCTCGTGTGCGCCTTTCCAACAAGATGGAAGTTACTGCTTACATCCCCGGTGAAGGCCATAACCTCCAGGAACACTCCATCGTGCTCATCCGCGGTGGTCGTGTGAAGGACGTTCCGGGTGTTCGTTACCACATTATCCGTGGCGCCCTGGATACCCAGGCTGTCAACGGTCGTCAGAACGGTCGTTCCAAGTACGGTGTTAAGAAGAAAGGCGCCGCTCCGGCAAAGAAGTAAGAGGTAATCTATGTCTAGAAGAAGAAAGGCTCTCCATCGCTCCATCCTCCCGGATCCGCGTTACAAGTCCACTCTGGTTACCGAACTCGTCGGTGTTGTCCTCAAGCAGGGCAAGAAGACCATCGCTGAACAGATCGTTTACACTGCCCTCGAAACTCTCGATAAGAAGATCGAAGGCCCCGAAAGCCCGCTTGACAAGTTCGAAGCTTGCCTCGACAACATCAAGCCGCGTCTCGAAGTCAAGTCCCGTCGTATCGGTGGTGCAAACTACCAGGTTCCGATGGAAGTTGCTCCGGATCGTGCTAAGGCTCTCGCTCTCCGCTGGTTGCTTGACGCAGCTCGCAAGCGCACTGAACCGAACATGTCTCAGCGTCTCTCTGCAGAACTTGTTGCTGCAAAGAACGGTGAAGGTAACGCTGTTCGTAAGAAGAACGATACTCACAAGATGGCTGAAGCCAACAAGGCTTTCGCTCACTTCCGTTTCTAATTCTTGCGGAACAAATTTTCCTAGAAGGAAAGGCTACGCTAATAAGCGTAGCCTTTTCTTTTAGGTTTCCTAGAAAAGCACAAAAGGCGAGAGTCGCGGGAAAAACAACGTTTTTCACATGACCGAGCCGCAGTGCTTACGCCGAAGGCGTTCAAAAACCTTGCGGTTCAAAGCCGCAAGGTTTTTTGTTGTAGAACATCCAGTTCGCTTTGAGAGGGATCTTTTCTTTTATCTGTAATTTTATAGTTTAGTAGATGCTTCCGATGATGGGACGTGTCTATGAGAATCTTAAACAAGGTTTGCATTCAAATCCTGCTGCTGTTAATCCTTAGCAGTAATTTTTCTTTTGCCAAGGTTCCTAAGGGAAGGTATGATAACGACGGTGGCGTAGCGAAGAAGGCCTACTACGACAAGGTGGAGGCTACCAAGGCGCGTTTGAAAAATGATACAGCATTCAACCAGTTGAATCGAGCCTACGATATCTTCAAAAAGTATGCTGTAGAAATTAGCACGACTCGTTTTGATATGATTGAACTTCGCCAGTTAAATTGGGAAGAGAAGTCTATTGAAATTCCAGAAGATGGTGACCCGACAGATTATGCGCTGGGTGAACGAGAATGGGTTGTTAGAATGGATGATGCTGCAAAGCAGGTCATGGTTATTGATTCTGTCAACGCATTGAATCATCCGTTTTTTGAAAGAATTCATAGGCGTTCCGAAGCTGCCTGTAAGGACCGCATTTTGGTGAACGACACCTTGAAGGAATTGAGTGATGTCCTTCTTGCCTGGTATCTGAAGAATGGCAAGAAGGATTACTTTGTTGAAAAAACAGACATCCGTTACACGACGAAACCTTGTATTAGACCGATTAGCCCAAAGACGCTTGATGATTTTTTTAGCTACGATCTTACGGATATATGCCTAAATGGAATGGATGATTACCAGGAAGTGGATACGCTATGCGTGGATACCAAGGGCCTGGACTATAAGAGGATGTTTTTGTCGAGTGAAGATGAGGATGCTCTGGATGTCTTTTCTGGCTGTGATCGCTGGACCGGAAGCACGAAGGAAAAAGACGATCGATACAACAAGAATGGATTCCTGCCTTTTGAAATCAGCTACAATTGGTATGATATGTGTTTTGACTATGGTTCGGAATACATCAGCAAGATTCATCTGGATTTAGAAAAGGGGGAAGCGATATTAATTGGTGCGACAATTGAATACTATATCAGAAAGGTTGATGGTGTATGGAGATATGTGGATTTCAGTATACATGGATTCATTGACTAGGAGAGATACTTTTGTTGTGCAAGATTTCACCCCCATTTTCCCAACATTTTACTAACTACTAACCACTAACCACTAATCACTTTTTCTATATTAGGTCACAGCTAATTTTTTCACTCTAACCAAAGGTCAAATAAAATGGCTTCTAAAATTAAGTCCGTTGTTGCCCGCCAGATCCTCGACTCTCGCGGCAATCCCTCCCTCGAAGTTGATGTTACCCTCGAAAACGGTGTGACCGGTCACGCTGCAGTTCCGAGCGGTGCTTCCACCGGTGAACGCGAAGCTTGCGAACTCCGCGACGGTGACAAGAAGACTTACCTCGGCAAGGGCACCCTTACCGCTGTTAAGAACGTCAACACCAAGATCGCTAAGAAGCTCGTCGGCATGGATCCTTCCAAGCAGGTCGAAATTGACGACGCTATGATCGCTCTCGACGGCAACCGCATGCTCAAGAACAAGCTCGGTGCAAACGCTATCCTCGGCGTTTCCATGGCTGTTTGCGTTGCTGCTGCTAACGACGCTAAGATGCCGCTGTACCAGTACATCGCTAAGATGCACGGCACCACCAAGCTCACTCTCCCCTGCCCGATGTGCAACGTCATCAACGGCGGTGCTCACTCTTCCGCTCCGATCGACTTCCAGGAATTCATGATCGCTCCGGTTGGCGCTAAGACTTTCTCCAAGGGTCTCCAGATGGTGACCGAAATCTTCCACGCTCTTAAGGCTGTCCTTAAGAAGGGTGGCTTCGACACCACCGTTGGTGACGAAGGTGGCTTCGCTCCTGGCGTAAGCATCAAGCCGGCTAAGAACAAGTTCGGTTACGAAATCACTGGCGTTATGACCCTCGAAAAGGCTCTCGACGCTCTGAAGACTGCAACCACCAATGCTGGTTACAAGTTCGGCACCGACATCAAGATCGCTCTTGACGTTGCTTCTTCCGAATTCTGCGACAAGAACACCAAGGCTGGCAAGCCCGAAACCTACACCTTCAAGAAGTCCACCAAGAAGACCCTCAAGTCTGCTGACATGGTGAAGCTCTATGAAAAGCTCATCGACAAGTATTCCATCTTCTCCATCGAAGACGGTCTGGATGAAGCTGACTGGGCAGGTTGGAAGGTTATGACCGACAAGCTCGGTTCCAAGCTCAACCTCGTGGGTGACGACCTGTTCGTTACCAACCCGACCATCTTCGACGAAGGCATCAAGGCTGGCATCGCTAACGCTATCCTCATCAAGGTGAACCAGGTTGGTTCCGTTTCTGAAACCCTCGCTGCTATCAAGCGCGCTCAGAACGAAGGCTATGCTCCGATCGTTTCTCACCGTTCCGGCGAAACCGAAGACACCTTCATCGCTGACCTCGCCGTCGGTACTGCCGCTGGCCAGATCAAGACTGGTTCTCTCTCCCGTACGGACCGCGTTTGCAAGTACAACCGCCTCCTCCGCATCGAAGAAGAACTGGGCAAGGCTGCTGTCTATGCCGGTGATCCTCGCAAGGCTGTGAAGGCTGCTAAGGCTCCTTGCGCTTGCAAGAAGGCTTGCAAGGCTGCAAAGCCTGCTGCTAAGAAGTCCAAGTAAGGTGAGTGCTGCGACAACCAGGCTCGCTTGGTTGGCATAGTCACTTAAAGAGAGCTCCGACTTAGGTCGGGGCTTTCTTTTTTTATGTAGAATTAATTTGTATGCATTTCGTGAAATGCCCGAATAGACTGTCTGGCGATGGGTGACTTTTGCGTTGGCAGACTGCTTTGTAAACTTGTGTTAACCTGAGGCTCGTGCTAACCACGGATGTTGTGAAATAAGGGCGTTTTGTGCATTTTTGTAAACGTGTTTTTTAAAATTATTCAATCTTTTTTTTGAGGATAATCTATATTACACTTGGATTTTTTCATCAAAAGCCGAAGATTGGCTTATAATAAGAGGATACCAATGATTCGATTGAAAACGATTGCCAAGACCGCAGTAGCGCTTTCGGCAACGGTTGCTCTTTCCGGTTGCGGCGACGCATCCTCGGAAGGTGGACTGGCCGGTGGCGCTTTGCCCCGTCAGGAAACGCTTTACTTGTCTGGCCAGCAGAACTCCGCTCCGGGTTCTTTCAACCCCCTGGCCGAAAGTTGGGCAGCATCCTGGCCGGTAGGTGGACGCTTTAACCTGATGTATGAACCGCTCATCACCTACAACTCCCTGAATGGTCAGATTGAAGACCTTCTTGGCCATCTGGTCGAAGAACTTTCCAACAACGACAGCATCGTCGTGGACCTGAACCCCGCTGCAAAGTGGAGTGATGGCAAGCCGGTGACTTCCACTGACGTAACCTTCATGTTCCTCCGCGGTTCCCTGAACACTGCAGAACAGATTTCTGCAATTCATGTGGATACCTTGAAGAACGGACCGGAGGGTGCTGTTGAACGTCTCTCCTTCATGGTGAACAAGGCTCAGCGCAACAACCCGCTTACCGTTCGTGACTTGCTGCAGGCAACTCGTATCGCTCCGTCTCACGTCTTCGAACCCATGATTGCTGAAAAGGGCCTGGACGAAGTGAAGAAGATGCCCATGGATCAGAACCCCATCGTTTCTGGCCCGTACGGTCTTCGTTCTACCAACGAAACCAAGATCATTCTTGAACGTCGTGATGATTACTGGGGTAACGCCGCTCTCCATAACGGTCAGCTTCCTGCTCCGAAGTACATCGTTCACCCGATTTACAAGAATAACGAACATAACACCATTGCTATGCGTGAAGGCAACCTGGATGCATCCATGAGCTTCATCCCGCGTATCAACCGTAAGGCTTCCGCAGGTGTCCACACCTGGTGGAACGAACCGCCTTACTTCCGCCCGGGTGCAATGCCCATGCTCGTTATCAATACCACTAAGGAACCTTTGAATGACAAGCGTTTCCGTCGTGCAATTGCAACCGCAATTGACTACAACGCTCTCCGTCAGTTCGCTGTTTCTAACTACACCTCCACTTTGAAGGCCGGCCTCATCATGCCGACTGACTTGGAAGGCAAGTACGTTGTTGACGAAGATCTCGGCAAGTACGGTGTAAACTTGACAATTGCCGATGACGCTGAACGTCTCAACACTGTTAAGCAGATGCTTACTGAAGCTGGTTACAAGTCTGTATTCAATGACGACGGTACTCTGGACCACATGGAAAATGCCAAGGGCGAACGTCTGCCTACGCTGTCCATTACTTCTCCCGCTGGTTGGACTGACTGGGAAGCAATGGTTACCATCGCTGTTGATGGTATGCGCAAGGCTGGCATTGACATTCGCGAAGGCTTCGTGGATGGCGGTCAGTACTGGCCGGCAATGGGTCTTGGTAACTTCGACCTGGTCATGCACAAGCCGGTTGCTGACGTTACTCCGTCTCTGCCCTGGGGCCGCTTCAACGAAATCATGTCTTCTCGTGACTGGCAGCCTCTTGGCGGCTGGGCTGGCGTGAACATCGGTCGTTACAATCAGCCGGGTACTCCGGAATATCGTCCGGAAGTTGACAAACTTTTGTCTGCAATTCCGCTGATGACCGACTCCACCGAAATTGCAAAGGCATACCGCGAACTGAACAAGATCTTCATGGAAGATCAGCCGTCCATTCCGCTGGTTTATCTGCCTGAACAGTTCTACGAATTCAGCGACCGCGTATGGACCAACTGGCCCACCGCAGAAAATCCGTATGCTCCTGCTCAGCTTCCCTGGGTTGCATCCGGCACTAAGATTCTTTGGAACTTGAAGCTTGCAAAATAAAGGTTAAAAGGAATACAAATGCTTAAACAATATCCTATGCTACGCTATGTCCTGCAGAAGGGGTTCTGGTATGTCCTGACCTTCATCTTTGCAGTGGCATTGAACTTTGCTCTGCCCCGTGTGGGCGGTAGCGATCCGGTTGACATTATCATGGGTCAGGCCGGTAAGGGCCTTTCTCCCACTGAAGCTCAGTTGAAGAAGGCTGAACTCCTGGTTTCCTTCGGTATGGCCGAAGTGGACGATCAGGGTAATCCCGTTTATGAACCGGAAGTGGACGAAAAGGGCCAAATGGTGACCAAGAAAGTTGCCAAGCTGGACGACAATGGCGCTCCGGTGATGAAGACCGTTCTCGAGGTGAATGAAGATGGCACTCCGAAGATGGCCGAACGTCAGAAGGTTGATGCCCAGGGTCAGCCGGTCTTTGAAGAAAAGCCGGTCCTCGACGCCAAGGGCAAGCCGGTGATGGAAAAGGACCCGAAGACCAAGAAGAAGGTCGCTAAGGTTGAAAAGATCGCCGTCATGGAACAGTATCAGATTGAACGCCAGGACACTGTCATGGTGGATCAGGTTGTGATGAAGACCGAACCGAAGCGTTCTTCTGCTGTTTCTCAGTTCTTCAGCTACATTGGCAACGTGTTCAAGGGTGACCTTGGCAAGTCCTATGCAACTAACACTGAAGTGACTACCATTATCAAGAATGCTCTTCCCTGGACTCTCCTGATTCAGGCTCCCACTATCCTCTTGGGCTGGATCATCGGTAACCTCCTTGGTGCATTCGCTGCTTACAAGCGCGGTATCTTCGACAAGGTATTCTTCCCGGTTGCAATGTTCCTGAACGGTGTTCCGTACTTTGTGTTCGGTATGCTCCTCGTTGCTCTCTTCTCCATTACTCTCGGCTGGTTCCCGGCTGTGGGTAACATGAGTCCGGATATTTCTGAATTCTCCTTCTCCTGGACCTGCATCAAGAGTGTTGGCTGGTACTACATCCTTCCGTTCTTCTCCTGCTTCCCGATCCTTCTTTCTGGTCAGGCAACAGGTATGCGTTCCATGTCCATCTACGAACTTGGCACCGACTACATGAAGTATGCTAAGTGGCTTGGACTCCGTGAAGGCCGTATCATTAGCTACGTGTTCCGTAATGCAATGCTTCCGCAGCTCACCGGTCTTGCACAGTCTCTCGGTGCAATGGTGGGTGGCGCTCTCATTACCGAAATGATCTTCTCTTACCCGGGCCTCGGCATGGCTATGCTCGATGCCATTAACAAGCAGGACTACGCTACCATCCAGGGTTGTACCTTGATGATCTCTACCTGCGTGCTTATTGCTAACTTCGCCGTTGACGTGTTGATTGCAATCTTCGACCCGCGCGTTAAGGCTGGTCTCCAGATGGGAGGTAAGTAATCATGGGAAAGCTCTTTAGAAACCTTCTCAAGTCCCCGATGTTCGTCGTCGGTATCTCTATCTTTGTTCTCACCCTGTTGATTGCGGTCTTCGGACCTGTCATCTACAATGTGGATACTCATGCCCGTGACATTCTCGCTGGTCCCTATGCAGGTTCTAGCCTGTTTAACCCGGGCCAGGCTGGTGATTATCACCTGCTGGGTACAGACCACCTGGGTCGTGACTATGTGTCTCTCCTGATCGAAGGCCTCGGCAACTCTCTCTATGTGGGTTTCCTGGCTGGTATCATTGCAACTACTCTCGGTGTTCTTATCGGTCTGTTTGGCGGTTTCCGCGGCGGTTGGATTGACGAAGTCCTGAACATGTTCACAAACCTGTTCATCGTTATTCCGCAGTTCGTGATTCTCGTGCTTATCAGCTCTGCCTTTAAGGATGGCCGTTCTCTCACCCTTATCGGTATGGTGATTGGCCTTACCGCTTGGAGCTGGTCTGCTCGTGCCGTTCGTGCCCAGGCATCCTCTCTCCGTAGCCGTGACCATATTGCCCTTGCCCGTATTAACGGTGCAAGCACCCTGACCATCGTGATTAAGCATGTGCTTCCGTACTTGCTGTCCTACGTGTTCATGGTGTTCATCATGCAGGTGGGTTCCGGTATTCTTTCCGAAGCTTCCATTTCTATGATCGGCCTTGGCCCTGTAGATACCACTTCTCTCGGTATCATCCTGAACCAGGCTAAGGATAACGGCGCTCTTGCAGACTCCATCTGGATCGCATTCCTGCCGGCAACTCTCGTCGTTACCTTGACGGTGTTCGCTCTGTACCTGATCAATACTTCTATGGAAGGCGTCTTCAACCCGCGTCTCCGCAAGTAAGAGGTAACAAATGTCTGAAAATGTATTTGAAGTAGAAAACCTCGGCCTCTATTACTTGGGTCGTTTTGGCGACAAGACCCACGCTGTTACCGACGTGTCCTTCTCCATGAAGCAGGGCGAAATCCTCGGTATCGCTGGTGAATCTGGTTGCGGTAAGTCCACTCTCGTGTCCGGCCTTATGGGCATGTGCATTCCGCCTCTCTACCCCAGCAAGGGTGATGTCCGCGTGAAGCATGGCGACAAGATGGAATCTCTCATGAATCGTTCTATTGCGGATGTTCGTGCAAACGTCTTGGCTCAGCAGGTTTCCATGATTCCTCAGGGTGCATTCAACGCCCTGAACCCGGTTCGTAAGATCAAGGATATCGCAGCTGATGTGATCGCCGCTCACCAGCAGCCTGGCAAGGCTCTGGACAACAAGGAAATCTACGATCGCCTTTGCGAACGTTTTGACTTGTTCGGCATGGACACCAAGCGCGTTCTGAACTCCTATCCGATTCAGCTGACTGCAGGCGAACGCCAGCGTTCTGTGATCGGTATTTCCACCTTGCTGAACCCGCAGATGGTGATTGCTGACGAACCTACTTCCGCTCTGGACGTTTCTACCCAGAAGGAAGTTATCAAGATGATCTTCGATCTTCTTGACAAGGGCATCTTCAGCACCATGATCTTCATTACCCACGAACTTCCGCTGCTCTATCATGTGGCTGACAATATCGCCATCATGTACGCTGGTGAAATCGTTGAAAAGGGTACTGCAGAACAGGTTGTTAAGGATCCTCGTCATCCGTATACCCAGGCTTTGATGGGTGCAATGCTCTCCACCGAAGCTTCTCAGCGTACTCGTCATCCGGAAGCTATCGAAGGTGCTCCTCCTAGCCTCAAGAACAAGATTGTGGGTTGCCGCTTTGCTCCCCGCTGCAAGAAGGCATGTCCGGATTGCAAGAAGAACACTCAAGAAATCCGCATCGTTGGTGATCGCGAAGTGAGGTGCGATTATGCTGTCTAATAAGCCCGTTGTATTTTCTGCTAAGCGCATCAGCAAGGACTTTGGTGCCGGTAAGAATCTGAAGACTGCTGTGAAGGATGTTTCCTTCGACATCTACGACGAAGAATTCATCTCCATCGTGGGTGGTTCCGGTTGCGGTAAGTCCGTTCTCGCTAAGATCATGCTTGGCCTGTACGAACCGACCCGCGGTCAGTTCCTCTATCGCGATAAGCCCATCAAGAACCTGAAGGCTCACTGGAATGAAGTCCAGTCCGTGTTCCAGGATCCGTTTGGCTGCTTCAACCAGTTCTTTACCATCCGTAGCCAGCTGGAAGATGCCCTGAACATCCTGAAGGACAAGCCTTCCAAGGAAGAAGTTCGCCGTCGCGTGGACGAAGGTCTCATGGCTGTGAACGTGAAGCCCGAAGACATCGAAGGCAAGTATCCCTTCGAACTTTCCGGTGGTCAGATGCAGCGTATGCTTCTCGCCCGTATCTTCGCCCTCCGTCCGAAGGTGTTGATTGCTGATGAAGCTACCTCCATGGTGGACGCTTGCGTTCGTGCAAACATCCTTGACTATCTTCGCAAGTTGAAAGAGGAACTGAAGATGACCGTGATCTTCGTGACTCATGATATCGGCCTTGCAAACTATGTTTCTGACCGTATCTTCATCATGCATGACGGTAAGATCGTGAACCAGGGTACTCCGGAAGAAGTTCTGGACAATACCAACGAACCGCATACCCTGCGCTTGCTGGACGATATTCCTGAAGTTCATAAGACCGAATGGATCAAGAACAGCCATCGTTCTAAGAAATAATATGTGGTGATCGACGCGCGGGAAACTTCGCGCTGTTCCTGAAAAGCCCCGGCACCATGAAAGTGGAGCCGGGCTTTTTGTTTCCGTGTATTCCTTTGGTTTCTACTGAAAACGCAAAAAAGAGGGACTTCGTCTCCCATTTTTCCATTAAAAGGTATATTCAAGTCATGATGAAGTTTAATTCTGCTTTTGTGACTGTTCTCGGTGCTGGCGCCCTTGCCAGTACATTTGCCGGCCCTCTTCTGATCAACCAGCTGGGTTTTACTCCAAACTCCGAAAAGCTGGCTGTGGTGCCCGGTAGCGATGCCAATGAACTTGAAGTTCGCGACCTGAATGGTAAGACCGTCTTGAAGATGGATGCTCCCATGGTCTATGACTGGGAATTCAGCGGCGAGGAAGTCCAGACTTATGATTTTTCAGCAGTGAAGACTCCAGGAACTTACCGTCTCTATCGCGGTGGTGAGTATCTGGGTAATCCCATTGTCATTGGAGACCGTGTTTATGAGGATCTGACAAAGGCTGCCATCAAGTGGTTCTATTTCCAGCGTGCCAGCATGCCCATTGAGGCGCAGTATGGAGACAAGTGGGTCCGTGCTGCAGGCCACCCAGATGACAAGGTTGTTGTCTATGGTACTGATGAACGTACCGCTGCTGGTTACCAGAAGTCTGTGGGCAAAAAGCATCCCAACGCCGGCAAGAATGTAATCATAAACTCTTCAAAGGGCTGGTATGATGCCGGTGACTACGGCAAGTATGTAGTGAACTCCGGCATTACTGTTTTCACCTTGCTGCAGCTGTATGAAAATTTCCCCACTTACATGGATTCTCTCACCTGGAACATTCCTCGTGAATTGAAGGGCATGCCCTTGATTCTTGAAGAAGTCAAGTACAACCTCGATTGGATGCTGACCATGCAGGACAAGGATGGCGGCGTCTACCACAAGGTGACGACTTTGATGTTTGGTGGCTCTGTCATGCCTGAAAAGGATGGCGCTCCCCGCTATGCCATTATCAAGAACGTGACTGCTACCCTGGATTTTGCTGCCGTGATGGCCCAGGCCAGTGTGGTGTACAAGAAGTTTGATGCCGCTTATGCAGATCAGTGCCTGAAGGCTGCCGAACAGGCATACGCCTGGGCAAAGAAGAATCCCAAGCAGTTCTACAAGCAGCCGGAAGATGTGCAGACGGGTAGTTATGCACCTGGTGACGAAAACGGCAAGGACGAATTCCGCTGGGCTGCAACAGAACTGTACCGTGCCAAGGTGGTGGCAGGCCAGAAGGACAAGGCTGCAGGCTATCTGGCTGACCTGAAGAAGAACATGTTTACGCCCGATGGTGCCTGGTGGGGCAACGTGAATATGCTTGCTGCTTTCCGTGTGGCCATGGACGGGGCTACTTATGGCGCCGACCTGAATAAGGCTGCCAAGAAGGTGGTGATGGATGAGGCAAATAAGCTTCGTGCCGTGGGTGATACCAGTGGCTATCATCTGCCAGCATTCCCCTGGAGCTGGAACTGGGGCTCTAACAGTGCAATGGCAAATAACGCCATGGTTCTGCTCCATGCCTACTACCTTACTGGTGACAAGAGCTACGTTGATGGCGCCCAGCAGGTTCTGGACTATCTCCTGGGCAAGAATCCCATGGAAATCTCCTACGTAACCGGCTTTGGTTATCGCAGTGCCCGCAATCCTCACCACCGCCCCAGTGAAGGCGATATGGTGGACGATCCGGTGCCGGGCATGCTGGTAGGTGGCCCCCATCTTGGCAAGCAGGACATTAACTTGGATGGCAAGGAATCCTGGAAGTGTCCCAACTATGCGGAAGCCGACAAGCCGGCATTGGCCTATATTGACAACCGCTGTAGCTACGCAACTAACGAAGTTGCCATTAACTGGAATGCTCCTCTTGCTTATGTGGCTGGTGCTTTGCAGGCGATTTACCTGGGCGTTGCCAATACCGCAGCTAAGTAATTCGTCTTATAGACTGCGAGATACTTCGTTGTCGGGGCTCCCGTTGTATAAGAATACGGCTTCGACTCCGTCGCCTTCTCTCAGTTGCTTCTAAGAAAATTTGAAAAGGACCTCGCGAAAACGAGGTCTTTTTTTGTGATCATTGAATTTTTTGCAAAACTCTTTGTTTTGAATATGGTTTATGATGCCCCACCCGGGGCTATTTTTTATGATGGGAAATTCCCTAGGTGTGGTTTTATGGAAAAAACATAAGGGAGTTATTTATGATTGGGAAAAAGTATAGTCGTCTGATCAGTCGCTGTTTTTCGGCTGCCATCATGACTGTTGGTTTGGCTGCCGGTACTGGTGTTGCCCAGGATCAGCTTTATTCGGAAATGTTTCCGCTGTCTGCGGTGAAGCTTCTGGACGGACCCTTAAAGGAACGTCAGGAATTGAATGGTGAAACCTTGCTTGCCTATGATACGGACAAGCTGATTGCCCCCTTCTACGAGGAAGCTGGCATGAAGCCTAAGGCTGTTAAGTTCAGTAACTGGGCTGGCCTTGATGGTCATGTGCTGGGACATTACCTGAGTGCCTTGGCCATGCATTATGCCGCAACTGGCGATGCAGAAATCAAGCAGCGCATGGAATATGTGGTTAGCGAGCTGGAGATTATCCAGAAGCAGAATTCCAAGGATGCAAATTTTGTGGGCTATATCAGCGGCGTGCCCAACGGCAAGGCCATGTGGCTCAAGTTCAAGAACGGCGATGCCGGTGCACAGAACGGCTATTGGGTTCCCTGGTACAACATTCACAAGACCTACGCAGGACTTCGAGACGCCTGGATGTATGGCGGTGTAGATCAGGCAAAGACTATGTTCCTGGCTCTGTGCGACTGGGGCATCACCATCACTAACGGCCTCAACGATTCCAAGATGGAAGCCATGATGGGAACGGAATATGGCGGCATGAACGAAGTGTACGCCGACGCTTACGAAATCACCAATAATTCCAAGTACCTGGATGCGGCCAAGAAGTGGTCCCACAAGTGGCTGCTGAATTCCATGGCTTCTAACAACGATGTGCTATCCAATAGACACGCCAATACCCAGGTGCCGAAGGTTGTGGGCTTTGCCCGCGTTGCAGAACTGAGCGGCGACAAGACTTACAAGGCCGGCGCCGAAACCTTCTGGGACATCGTGGTGAACAAACGTAGTATTGCTATTGGCGGCAACAGCATTTCTGAACATTTTCCGGATTACGATAAGTACAACAAGTATATCGAGGAACGTGAAGGACCTGAATCCTGCAATACTTATAACATGCTGAAGCTGACGGAACGCTTGTTCCATATGACGCCTAGCGCCAAGTATGCGGATTTCTATGAACGTGCCTTGTTTAACCATATTTTGTCTACAATCCACCCGAAGCACGGCGGCTACTGCTATTTTACGCCTGCACGTCCCCGTCATTATCGCGTGTATTCCAAGGTGAATGCGGGCATGTGGTGCTGCGTTGGTTCCGGCATGGAAAATCCGGGTAAGTATGCACAGTTTGTTTATACCAAGGAAAATGATGCTCTGTATGTGAACCTTTATGCCGCCACCGAATTGGACTGGAAGGAAAAGGGAATCAAGGTGCGCCAGGAAACTGCGTTCCCCAAGGGGGAGGTGTCTAAATTTACTGTTAGCGGTGCGGGCAGTTTCAAGATGATGCTGCGTCACCCCTACTGGGTGAAGGCCGACGAATTCAAGGTTGTGGTGAATGGCGATACCGTTGTGTCGAAGTCTGATGTGTCCAGCTATGTTTCTGCGGGTACCGTCAAGGGCGGCGATGTGGTGGAAGTCATTTACCCCATGTACACTCATACTGAGGACCTGCGCGGCATGGATAACTACGTGGCATTGCTCCATGGTCCCATTGTGCTGAGTGCAAAGACCGGTACTGAAAACTTGAGTGGCCTTGTAGCTGATGATGGTCGCTGGAGCCATATTGCGGGAGGTCCCCTCCAGACTCTGGATCAGGCTCCCATGTTGGCCAGCGAAAAGAAGGATATTCCTTCCAAGGTGATGCCGGTAAAGGGCGAACCGCTCCACTTCAAGGCTCCTTACCTGTTTGCTGCCCAGAAGGATGCAAACCTGCTGTTGGAACCTTTCTATGAAGTGCATGATGCTCGTTATATGATGTATTGGATGGTGATGACAGATCCGACAGTTCTTGAAAAGTTGCAGAAGGAACAGGCTGAGGCTCTTGCTCTTGATGAAAAAACTGTGGACAAGGTGTCGCCGGGTGAACAGCAGCCTGAAGCGGATCACCGCATGCAGAAGGAAAATTCCTCCACCGGAAACCATCTGGGTGAATTCTACCGCGATGCCGGCCAGTGCTCCGGCGGCGATGGCGGATTCATTAGCTACGAGCTGGAAACCAACAGCGAAGATTCCCTGGACCTGATGGTTCGTTATTGGGGTAACGAAGGTTGCAACCGTGCCTTTGACATCATGATCGACGGAGAAAAGCTCACCAGCGAAAATATTTCCAACAAGTGGAAGGTGGATGAATTTGTCAATGTGAAGTATCCCATTCCCGACAACATGGTGAAGGGCAAGAAGGTAATTACCGTAAAGTTCCAGGCAAGCACCGGCATGGTGGGCGGTATCTTCGGAGTGCGCCTGCTGCGTAACAAGTCGAAGCCGGAACCTGTTGAAGAAGTTGTTGTGCCTTCCGATACTAGTGGCGTTGCTGATACGAGTTCATCTGTTGCAGATTCTTCAAAGGTTGATAGTACTACCGGTGAAATGAAGGATTCTACTATCGTTGCCGGCGACTCTTCTGCAACAGTAAATGATTCGACCAACGCTGTGGTGACAAAGACTTCTATTTTCCAGTCCCTTCGTGCCAGGGCAACTCACGAAGTTCTGCAGATTGAATCTGCGGTGCCACTGCAGGGAAATATTTCCTTGAAGATTTATTCCATGAATGGAAAGATTGTGAAAACTCAGATTCTCGAGGCGGGTCACAGTTCCTTTAATGTTGGTATCGCCGATTTGGATAATGGCATGTACATCCTGCGATTTATGCAGAATGGAGCCGTCTATGCAAATACAATTTTCAGCAAAAAAGGCATGTAGTACACTCCTGATTTAGGAGTTTGTTAATGTGAAAGTCCTCCTTCGGGAGGACTTTCTTATATTATGGACATGTCGTTTTTATATTGGCACTGAAATGGAGTGGAAGATTCCGTTGGGGAGGGGTAAATGAATTTCTTTTCAAAATCATTGATGGCAGTGGGTATTGCATGTCTTTCTATGGTTTCGCAGGCGTTTTCGGAATTAATCCTTCAGGATCTGGACTATACGGACAATTTACAGACATTGCCTAATTATGACCGTGGTTTCTATCGCCCGCAGGTCTTGCACTTGAAACCCAGCGGGACGAAGCCTGTTGAAAAACCTTATGGAAAGTTGCTGCATCTTCGTGCGGAAATTTCTGAATTTAGCAGTCGTGCCTGGCTGAGTATTGATACCACCGGTGGTAAGCGGGACACCGTTCGAGGTGTGTCCCAGGACTTGACGGAAGACGCGTTGAATGTGCTGCAGACCAGCTTTGATAACATCCGCAGTTACGGCGGGAAGGTGATTGTCCGTATCTGCTATGATCCGTGGTATAACGGTCGCAGTAATGTGACTCCGGAACACAAGTGGGTACTTCGCCATGTGGAACAGCTGGCGCCTGTGCTCTCAAAAAATACAGATGTAATTATGGCTCTTGAGATGGGCATGCACGGGGCTTACGGCGAGATGCATTCCGACACCAGCATTACTTATCCGCGGGTGGCTGAAGCTGCAAACCTGATGCTTCGCCTGACTCCTCCGGAACTTAAGATTCTCACCCGTACGGGAAATTATTCCGCTGCGGTTCTCGGCTTTGAAAACTGGGGCGTAGACTTCCATATTGATAGCGATGTGTTCAAGAAGATTGCGGAAGCCAAGGGCGACACCATGTACCGTGTGGGAATGTTCAACGACGGCTATCTGGGAACGCAATACGATTACGGTACCTGGGGTGCGGACTGCAAGACTTCCATCTGCCGCGAGGAAGGCGTTGACTGGCTTGAAAAGTACAGCATCAATACGCCCTACGGAGGTGAGGCACTTACCACAGCCAGCGGTTATCAGGTTATCAATACTCCGGAGTTTTTGGCCTACGAAGGTTTTCGCACCCACACCAGCTACCTGAATATCGAGTGGAACTACAACCTGATTAACGACTGGAAGGCTAAGCATTTTATAGGTAAGGACTACGAATACGACGGCTCCAGGATTGATACGCTGACAGGCTTCAAGTATATTGAGGATCATCTGGGTTATCGTTTTGTGCTGCGTGAATCCTGGCTACCGGATACTGTCCTTGTTGGTGAAAAACTGACAGGCAAAATCAAAGTCCAGAATGTGGGATTCGGCAACTTGACAAAAGATGTTCCCGTATACCTTGTTGTTGAACAGAATAGTGATTTTAGCGACCTCGCTGCGGAGCCTGCAAGTGACACTGTTCGATTGGCGTCCCTTGATTTTAGAAATGTTCATAGTCGAAAAATTGAGGTTGCTGGTAGTGACACCTCTATGACTTTTGATGGTGTTAATGAAATAGAATTGGATGAGCCTGTTCCTATGTACGGAGGAAAAAATGATGTCTATCTTGTTGTGGAGGGGGTGACCTTCGCAAACAGCTCTTCGAGACGACCTCATTCAGTTCCGTCGCTGGATGCTGCAAACGCCCTTTATATTGGATCTTTTGTATATGACAGTAGTGCCCGTCCCGCATTTATTGGCAATGCGCTCGTTAGAGAAAAGAAAAAACAAAAAAATCAGCCCCGTGTTGAAAGGGCTGATCAAAAAATCCAGATTCGAAACAGCGAAAAATTAATTCGCGTAAATGGAACAGTTGCTCATTAAGCGCAATCCGCTATTGAATCTTGTTAAGGATGCCGTCTGTTGTCAGAAGTTCCGGCAAGACGATTTGCTTGCTTGCGTCACCCTTCGGGTAGATGGCGTAGGCGGGCACTCCGGATTTGCCCATGCTCTTTAGCAGGGCGTTGACTTCGGGAGTTTCGCGGGTCCAATCTGCTTTCATGCGAATTACGCCAGCTTCGTTCATTTTGCGAGTAAATTCGTCGCGACTTAAAATGGCAGCTTCATTTGCCTTGCAGGTAAGGCACCAGTCGGCCGTGACGTCAATGAAGATGGTACGGCCAGCCTTTTCAAAATCAGCAACCAGTTCGGGGCTATAGCGGTACCAGCCGTCTTCGAACATTTGCTCTGAAGCCTTTGCCTGGAATCGCTCTGTGACCACGTTTTCGTATTTGGGCGATATAACGGCAAACCAGACTGCGGCAATCACGGCTGCAGATCCTACGAATACTCCAATTTCTCGGCCAAAGCTCATTCCCGGAGGTGCAAATTTCCCCATGGCAAAACTGGCTGCTGCAGCGAGAACCGCGATAACGGCGAAGAAAACTATGCCCATGGTACCGGCCTGTTCATGGACGACCCACAGGAGCCAAACGACAGTTCCCAATAGTAGGGCGCCCATAACCTTCTGCAGATGTACCATCCAAATGCCAGGCTTAGGAAGAACATTCAAAACTGCAGGGAAGGCACTTACCAGTAAGTAGGGTAGAGCAAGGCCAAGGCCCGCTGCAGTGAAGAACAGGAACAGCACCGGGACAGGAGCCGTAAAGGCAAATCCCATGGCGGTTCCAAGAAGTGGGGCGGAACAGGGCGTGCTTAGCAGAACCAGGAGTGCTCCGGTAAAGAATGCGCCGGCCAGGCCAGACTTGTGTCCTGCAGCATCCATGCGGGAAAGGGTATTTCCGGGAAGCCAGACTTCAAAGATTCCAAAGAAACTCATGGCGAAGGCTACTAGGATTACCACCATAAATGCAATGAAGCCTGCGCTTTGGAATTGCATGCCCCAGCCTGCGGCGCCTCCTCCTGCCTTTACTAGGGAAATGACGGCGGCGAGAATCCAGAAACTGGAGAGAATGCCAATCGTAGTAGAAAGTCCAAGAGCGAGAAGGCGCTTTCGGCTTTCGCCTGCCTGCTTGATCAAGCTGAACAGTTTCAGGGAAAGAACCGGAAGCACGCAAGGCATCAAGTTCAATATGATGCCACCAAGGAAAGCGAAGAAAAGAAGAACGAATGTTCCTGCGCTGTTTTCTGCAGGACTGGGAATGGAATTTTCGCTATCAAATTCTTTTGCGGTGTCTGCGGCTTGAACCGATTCTCCGTTGTCTGCAAAATCCATGGGAATGTTAAATGCGTCTTTTTTTTCGTTGGTTTCGGTGGAAGCCTGCGCATCGCTATTACCTGCGGGGCTTCCCTTTTCGAAAAAATCCTTCTTGCCTCCGATTCCAACATTAATTTGTGCAGGAGCAAGGCAAATGGAATTGTCGCAGGCTTGATAGTGGAACGTTGCCTGGGTGGTTAGAGAATCGTAGCCATCGTCGACTTTTTCGATGGGGAGCTTGATCTGGAACTTTCCCTTGTAGACGAAAATTTCTAGTTCGAGGGCATCGTTATATTCCTTGGTGTAGGCGGGCCACTGCGGATTACCAAATGTTATTCCCTGAGCCTTGATATCGATGGATGACGGCTTCAGAAATTCATCGGAAACTTCGTAGGCATTGACGTGCCAGTTTTCAGGAATTGTAATGTCGACCGTGACGAAGGATTTTGCGGAGAGGGTTCCTTCGCTATAGTTTAGCTCGACATCTGGAGGCGGCATGCTGTTCATGTTGAACTCTTCTGCGCCCGAAAGAACCGCTAGTGCAAATAAAGTAAAAATTATTTTATCAAAATGTAAAGTAGACTTGACAAAATTTTTTATTACTGGATTTTTTTTCCCTAAAATCATAAATTATGCCCCGTAAATTTGAATTGCATATCAGGGATGTGTGGCTATGCAAAAAGCAAAGATTGGGTGCCCTCCAGATTGGGTTGATGCTGTGTGGCGATTAAACTCGCCTACAATCTACAAATTGTGCGAGGTGAAGTGTAAGTCGTCTGAAGATGCAAAGGACCTTTTTCAGACAGTTGCGCTGAAATTTTGTCAAAATGCAAAAAAATTGCAGGACAGGCCATCTGCTCTTCCATGGCTTATTACCGTGGTAAAAACTTCATTTTGTGACTTTGTGGCGGAAAAGCACTCTACCTATAGCTTTTCCAAGTTGGATGTGGATGAAAATTTTATCCTGGCCGGTCGTGCGTCGGGCATTTCTGATGTAAAGGATGGAGAGGATTTCGGCATGCTTGAAAAGTTTATGGAGGAAATGCCTCCCCTGGAACGGATGATTTTTGAAATGTCGTATATTGGTGGCCTGTCCACAGATGAAATTTCTTCAGTTGTTGGCCTTTCTTCTAACGCAATCAGAAAACGAAAACACCACGCACTGGTAAAATTGCGGGAAAAAGTTGAAAAGTCTTTGTGACGGGCTTTATTTTTTCATAACTTTTAAGGGTGCACTTCGTTAAATACATAGTTCTTTTTGCGCTTGCCGTTGTTTCTGCATTTGCGTCCAGCGACTGGGTTAATTTTTCCAATCCCTACCCTATTCGTTCGGCAATTCGCTTTGGTAACGGCGTCTTGGCCGCTACCGATGGAGGTATGCTGTACTGTTCCACTGACGGAAATAGGATTTATTCTGCCACAGATGGATTAGAAACAACTGCGTTCTTTTCTGTGACGATGAATAACGAAGGGGCGGTGTACGCTGTTTCCGAATACGGTATTGTAGCTTCCCTGAGTAAGGATTATAGACGATGGACCGTTCTAAATCGATCCTTCACTTCTAGTGGAGTAAGGGCCCTGCCTGATCAAATTGCTATATCAGGAAACATTCTTACCGTTGGTTTTGAAAATAGATTGTCTTTTTTTGATGTAGAGACAAAAACTTACTTTTTGACATTAACCCGCCTTGGAAGTGATCTTCTATCCATCAATTCCATTCAAAATATGACGGTGCACGGGGATACGCTCTTTGTTGCTTTGAAAGATGGCATCTATGTGCGTAAGATAGATTGGTCAAACATTCAAGAAGACTCAAAGCTTGTGGATCCAGAGTCTTGGCATAAATTGTCTACACCTGAAAAGGATCGTCTTTTCCCGGCTAAGCTTGGACCTCTTGTTGTTGGAAAAAAGGATACCATTGACGTTCGGTGGAAGATTTCTCTCAATGAGACGGAAACCTTATTTGTTTCTGCTTACGAAGTTTATCTTTTTAATGGAGAAAAATATAGTAGACTCGACGAAAAACTTGCGGTAGGTGAATTTTACAACATTCTTCCTCTTTCCTATGGTGGTGTGCTTATGATTTCCGTCGATGATCAACTGGTGCATTCTTCGGGAGAAAAATTTGATGAATCTATTGATTTCTGGTTTGGTACCGGCAATGTAACTGAACCTTATACCCAACGAGTAAAGACCCTTGCTGCAACGGCGAAAGGTGATGTTTTCTTTCATGTCTGGGGACACGGATTCAAATTGTATTCAGAGTGGGGACAGAAACAAGAGTATTCTTTTAAGCCAAACAGTAGATACTGCATGGACGAAATTGTAGACAATTTCGTGATTGCCACTTCCACGATTGTAGCGCCGGATTCGTCAGGCTTTTTGACTGCGACTTCAAGCGAAAATGGATATAGTCTAGTCTATGTTTCCCTTGACGGAGAAATGAGTTGCCTGGGAGGATATGGGTCGGCTCATATTGCCGGACCAATGGAGGCGATGTGGTCGAACGATAAGTCTGAATGGATCGTTTATGTAGGTTCCCGAGCAAGTACATCGATCGATGCTAGTGGCAGCTTAGACGTCTTCCACATAACTCCGCCATCTAAGACGGGGGGTAGACTTGTTGCCAATAATTACAAATCTTACAGTAGTATTGATAACAACACTCCCGTAGATATGAAATTGGATGTGAAGCGAGACGTCCTTTGGCTTGTGACAAATTCGGCTTTGGGGTATTTTGAGTTGAATCAGGATACTGTTAAACAGCCAAAGTCTACAAAGGGTTTGCAGGAGGCCACCTATACTTCCATTGATGTTGATGTTCAGGGCAACGTTTGGGTGGGGACGACGAATCGTGGAGCCTATCGTTTACAGCGCTATGGAAGTTCCTTTGACTCCTTAACAGCGACAAATTTTACAACTAGAAATGGAATGTTATCAAATGAGGTGTCCGATCTTGCCATTGATCCTGTGCTGGGGATGGCTTGGTTTACTCACGTTCAGGGCGTAAGTCGATATTTCCGCAAGGATTTGCGAGATGCTTCGTCCTTTATGACTGATTCTGCCCTGGTTGGTGTGAAGGCATATCCCAATCCCTTTAGGCCGAAAATCCATGCGCATGTTACAATTGACAATATTGCAGAAAATTCCACGGTAAGCATCTTTAATCGCGGCGGTTCTCTTGTTCAGTTCTTTGAAGGAAAGGATGTCCTGGGAGGCCGTGTGGAATGGGATGGAATAGGACGAAACGGCAAAGTGGTGACTCCCGGAGTCTACTACTATGTTGTGAAGAATTCCTCGGAAATAAAGAAGGGTAAAATTATAGTTATCCGATAAGGCTGCTGACTATGAAAAAAAATTGTGTTTTGATTAGCTTTGCTGGTTTGTCTCTTTTGCTTTGTTCCTTTGCTCTTGTTGCCTGTGCCGGCAATCGACAGGGAGTTGTGTGTGACGAAATTGAATATCGTCTGAATACAATGACGTATTCTCCAGATCAGCGTGCCTATGCAGAAGAAGAACTGCGCGTTTGCCGTGAAGAAGAAGCTAGAAAGCGCGGTGAGGATGCTGCTAGCCGTCAAAGCATCTATGATAGATTTGCTGCCAGTGATTCTACAAGTCGTGGTGCTGAGGATTCCGTACGAGAGGTTTCCGTGTCTGAAGCCCTGCAGGATTCTTCCGGTGAAAAGACAACGAGCATTTACGATCGTTACGGCGTTACGGAAAGTTCTTCTTCCGAATCCATAGAAGTTCCTTCTTCCGCGGATGTTGCTCCTGATACTTCTGCCAGCGACATTTCCAATTTCCAGTAGGATAGATCATGGTCAAGATCCAGACATTGGCTGGCGAATCATTTGAGCCTGATCTTCCTGGCCGCCTGCTGAAAATCGCAGGTGAAATTCGGGAGGCCGGTGGCCGCGCGTACCTGGTTGGCGGTTGGGTTCGTGACGCCATGTTGGGCGGCAACTGTCGCGATTACGATGTTGAAGTTTATGACATGGAACAGGATGACCTGATTGCCATTCTTTCCAAGTTTGGACGTTGCAACTTGGTGGGCAAGGCATTTGGTGTGATTCACCTTTCCATGAAGGGACTGTCTCTGGATTTTTCTTTCCCTCGGACCGAAAGCAAGGTTGGTTACGGGCATCGTGGTTTCGTGGTGAAAACTGACGCAAAGCTGACCTTCAGGGAAGCTGCCCTTCGTCGAGATTTTACCATCAACGCCATGGGCATGGAATTGCCCGATCTCGCTCTTTGCGACCCGTATAATGGTGTGGACGACTTGAAGGCAGGTCTCCTTCGACATGTGGGACCCGCCTTTGCGGAGGATTCCCTGCGTATTCTTCGTGGAGTCCAGTTTGCGAGCCGTTTCAAGCTGAGGCTAGCTCCCGAAACGGTGGAAATGTGCCGAACTCTTTCCCTGGATGACCTGTCCATTGAGCGGCTTTTTGAAGAATTCAAGAAATGGTTGTTGAAGCCGGGAATGCCTTCCCTCGGGTTGCGGGCCTTTTTGGACATTAAGCTGGATGAATATTTTCCCGAAATTCGTCCACTACTTTTTGAAAATTCCTCGGAGGATTCGTCTGGCTGGACCAGCCTTGGCGAACTTCTGGACAATCTTTCCTCGGTCCAGGGGCTTTCTGACGAGGAACGCATGGTGCTGATGTTTGCCGGCCTTCTGGCAGGAAATGCGGTCAATGGAGATGCTTCCTGTGAAAAAACGGCTCTTAAGTTCCTTGCTCGCATTACTAATGAAATCAAATTGGTTCGTGGGGTTCCCCTGTTGCTGAAAAATGCATTCAGGTATGCGCCGAAGGTTTCCATTCCCACGGATTCCGAAATTCGTCGTCTTTCTGTTGATCTTTCGGGACTCCGCCTGTACATGGCATTCCTGCAGAGTAACCCCTGCTACGATGCCGCTGCCCGCGATGCCTATACATGCGCCTTTAAAAATCGGGCCATTGAACTAGGCGTCTATGAAAAGCCTCCTGTAGCCTATCTTACGGGCAAGATGCTGATGGATCTTGGCGTTAAGCCTGGAAAGCAGATGGGTGAACTTATCAAGAAAAGTTTTGAGCTGCAGCTGGATGGTGAAATCGCAGACGAAGCCGCCGCGCAGTCCTGGGCCCGCGATCAGCTGTAACATTTCATTTTTATGGAGTCGTCTTACTGCCCTGCAGTGATGACTACTTCCATCTAAACAGTCCCGTGATGCCTGCTGGCACACAGAATACAATCATGGGAATCTGAATGAGTTCTGTGGGAATAAATGCAAGCATCTTGCGTTTGGAATGGAGCTTCCAGGATGCGATTCCCAGGAAGATGAAGTCAATGACAACCTTGGGCAAGATGCTGAACACGCACCATTCCCAGGGACAGTCAAAGAAGACCACGCACCAGGGGCTAACGAACATCCAGATGTAGTAAGTGTAAATCAGGGTCAGGAGTAGTACATAGGCCTTGTTTTCGTAACTGGTGCCGTTACTGCTCCAGCGGGCGCGCTGATTAAAGAGTTGCTTCCAGGTGTGAACAGGCTCTGTCTCGATGACAGCATCCTTGTCCAGGTTGTAGCAGACCTTTGTTCCCGGAATCTTCATCATCTTGTGGATGAGCATGTCGTCGTCACCGCTGCTCAGGTTTATGAGATCTCCGAATCCGCCCACTTCAAAGAACAGTTCCTTCTTGTAGGCTAGGCATGCAGCACTTGCGACGATAGGGTGGCCCCAGCTGAAGCCCGCGGCTTCCATGGCGGTATAGCCCAAGGTTTCCAGCTTCTGGAACAGGTGGGGCATGGTGCGGGTGCCGTTGTTCTGCTTGGGGCCCTGCACTATGCTGATCCCATCTACAAAACGGCCAGCCATGGCGGTGATCCAGCTCTTGCGGGGAATGCAGTCGGCATCCATGGTCAGGAGTACATCGTATTTTGCAATCTTGAAGGCGCTTTCCAGGGCCCGTTTCTTGGGGCTTGCAATTTGGGGCAGGTTCGGATCCAGCGAAAGCACTCGGAAACGGGGGTGGCTTGCAGCGAACGTTTCCAGGATTTCCTTGGTGGAGTCCGTGGAGCGGTCATCTACGCAAATGACCTCCCATTCCCCAGCGTAATCCTGTGCTGCCAGGGCATTCAGGGTGCGCTGGGCAAATTCTTCTTCGTTTCGCATGGGAACCACCACCGTTACGGTGGGGGTGGCTTTTTCGCCCTTATAGCGATGAGTCTTCAACAGTCCTATTACGAAGAATAGGAACAGGAGCACGTAAAGCCCCGTAAGACATCCGATAATAATGCTACCCATGGTCTGCCAAATTTAGGAAAAAATGGGAAACGGCAGTGCAAGACCGCAGACGAAACACCGGAAAAGTCCAGAGATGGCAAAATTTGCTAATTTCAAGGACATGATTCACGTTTCCGCCTTTGTTCATCCCTCAGTCAAGATACCTGAAAGCGCTATTGTAGGCCCTTGGTGTCTTGTTGATGAGGGCTGCGAAATAGGGGGAGGCGTGATTCTGGAATCCCGAGTCCATATCTACGGAGGGGTGAAGGTTGGTGCCCGTACACACATATTTGACGGTGCCGTTCTTGGAGCGCCTCCGCAGGATCTCAAGTATGCAGGGGAGGACACAGGCCTTGAGGTCGGAAATGACTGCATTATCAGGGAATACTGCACTTTGAATCGAGGCACCGTGCAAGGCGGCGGCTGTACCCGTGTAGCAGACAAGGTTCTGATTATGGCCTATTCTCATGTGGGACACGATTGCCAAATTGCCCAAGGCGTTGTTATTGCCAATGGCTGCCAGTTAGGTGGCCACGTGCGCATTGATGAGTATGCGACTATCGGTGGTGTTACGGCGATTCAACAGCGCAATCGCGTCGGAGCCTATGCGTTTGTTGGCGGCACATACAAAGTAGATAAGGATGTGCCTCCCTGTACGAAGGCTTTCGGAAATCCCATTCGCTACGGCGCGTTGAATCTCCATGCTCTGCGCCTTCACCCGGAACAGTTTCCTGAAGAGCGTATCAGGAATCTGGAACGGGCCTATCGCGAACTGTACCGCAGCGGTCGCCCTATTTCCGAAGTTATTGAAGAATTGAAAAAAGGCCCGGAACCTTTGTTCCAAGCCTTTTTCGATGAGCACTGGGGCGGCTCTCTCATCCGCCCGTAATATTATTTCATGTTGTCCTGCAGAACCTGAAGGATTGTGGGATACCATTCCTTGAAAGTTTTGTCGTAGATGTCGAACTGGACTCCTGTGAAACCCCAGATTTCCCAGGAAATTCCCAGCTGGTTAGCAGCCTGTACAACGGCCTTAATGTATTCGGCTCTATTTGCCTCGTCGGTAACGTCTTCACATGCAGAAGAGGCTCCGAACTCGCCCATATTCAGCGGAACGTAGGTCCCGTTTTTACCCGGGAAAGTCTTTTTGGCCAAGTTGACATAGCCCTTGAGGTCACTTACAATGGACAGAAGAGCCTGATTGGTGCTCGTCCAGGTAACGGAGCACTTGCTGCTGTGTCCTTGATGAGAGTAGCTATAAGGTTCGTAGTAATGACCATCAATGATGATATTACTGTCTTTGATGTCGGCAAATTCAGTCATCAGTTCAAACTTACCCCAGTTGCCTGGGTTTATCATGATGGTTCTACCCGGATTGGTCTTACGAATGATGGCGATTGCCTGTTTGGTCAGCTCGTTGAGAACCTTGTCGGATGCATCACGAGATTCGTTTAGTACTTCAAAAACCAGGGAATCGTTGCTGAAGTCCTTGAATTCTTCGGCAATCTGCTCCCAGATTGCGTAGAACTTTTCCTTTTGTCCTTCAGGATCGACGTAGAGTTCATTGAAATGGTGCTGGTTGATGATTACCAGCATGCCCAAGTCGTTTGCCATTTTCACGTGACGTTTAACCCCTTCGACGCGAGCTGCCTGGATGGTGTAGGGCGGTGTGCTCAAGGCGGTCTGATTCCAGCGGACTGGGAGGCGGATAGACTGGAAGCCAGCGTCCTTTACAATCTGGAACCATGAATCCTGAATGGGGTTGCTCCAGTTATCGTCCAAATAGTCGTAAACTTTGCCTTCTGTGTAGCACCAGTTTGTTTCCTTGCCGTCCTTGCAGGCGTTCTTGGGGTCGACGCCGGAATCCCAGGAGTTACCGAAGTTAATGCCGTGGCCTAGGGCTTTGTTGATTTCAATAGCTCGGCTGTAGTTCGGAAGAGAACTGTCGTCTGCAGGATCTTCTTCCTCCTCAATGGAACTAGATTGGGGTTTTTCGGTGGAAGACGAGGTGGGTTCTTCCTGTTTGGGGCTGGTTCCGGAGTCGTCATCGGAACAGCCTTGCCAAAGGAGAACGGAAGAGGCGACGAGCAAAGTGGTGAAAATTTTATTCATAAACAACCCTATGGTTTTGGTTACCAAATGTAAACATAAATTTATTTACATGGTGGAGTTTAAGTAAATCACTTTTTTTGTTTACATGTGGAAACGGGAAATGCTGGAGGGTGAATGCGAACACCTTTGAAAAAGACTACTTTTGCTGATAAGGTTCCCGAAAAAAAGATTATATTTGAACGACGTCTGTCTTTGGAGACTCCTTACGATATGAAACATATGAGAATTTCGTCCCTACTGAAGTGTGCCCTTGGCGTCCTTCTGGCTGCATCTCTTGCTGATGCGGTCTCTTTCAGCAGCTATCGTGATAGAGATGCTGGTCGTTTTGTCCTTAAGGAAGGTAAGCCCTTCCGTCCGGACAAGGATATCGTTACCGTAGTTATGCGTGAAGCAATTCCTCGCGGCGGTGGCTATACTTACCAGTACCCCCGTGAAAACCCGGAACCGGTCCTCACGGATAAGTTTGCTATGGAAGGTGCTCTTTCCATGGAAATTGAGTTGATTGCCAGCGATTATTCTGGTGTGGCAATCTGTATTGCTGGTTCTGTGGATTTGGAACCGTACTACGAAGACGGCGTTCTGGAATTCTGGCTTAAGGGTGAAAAGGGTGGTGAAAACGCCCTGTTCGTGTTGGTGGACGATGGTGTCAAGTCTGGTGGTGAATCCATGCAGGTCAAGCTCCGTTCCAAGAGCCTTGGCGAAATTACCACGGAATGGACTCATTTCAGTGTTCCTCTGAAGCTTTTCGGCAAGACCGGTGTTTACTGGGATGCAAAGAATACTCGCGAAGTGATGCTTCCCTTCAATTGGTCCAACTTCAAGGGCTTCCGTCTGGAAGTTCGTAAGGATGAAAATGAATCCTTCAAGGTCTGGATTGACGATATCGTAATTAAGAAGCACGGTAAGGCGTACGAAGGCCCGGCCTACTACCCGTTCCGCAACGAGATTTAAGAGGACTAGGATTATATGCGTAAACTTTCTCTATTAGCTACAACCTTGCTCTGTTCTTCTCTTGCTTTTGCACAAGAGGACGAGTATTCTGATTACAGTAGCGATCCTGTTTCCGAAGTTGAAACTCCTGCCGAAGAATCCGCAGCAGAACCTGCACCGGCAGTCGAGGATGAACCTGCACCGGCAGAAGAAACCGCTGCAGCAGAAGAATCTGCACCTGCAGAAGATTACTCTGCGGCTCCCGCAGATGACTACGCCGCAACAGAAGCCCCCGCTGAAGAACCTCAGCTTGCTGGCGCCAGTGTAGAAAAGGCTCCTGTCAAGGAAGCTCCTGTTGCCAAGGTCTATGTCCCGACGGATATGACCCCGGCTGAACGCGTTGCTGCCGTTGAAAACAACCTGGATACTCTTTCGAACAACGTAGAATCCACCCTTTTGGGCAAGGATGACGCTCCCCTGGCAGTGTCCGGTTACATGGCCTTCCGCGTGAAGAACTTCAACTACACGGAACTTTCTCCTGTTTTCGGTGATGACCGCGCCCGTACCGCAGTTGATGCGACCTTGAAGATGAACATGGTGTTGATGCCCAACTCCTATATGACGTTGTGGACCAACATGACATTCCCCTTCGACTTGACCGGTCTGTATACAAACCGCCTGGCAACACACCCCAACAATAATCCCAGTTACAAGTGGGATCGTGTGATGTTCGACCACAACTCCGATTACACGGGTACCACCGTTGAAGAAGAAATGAACTTCGGTGTGGATATCCGCTCCTCAGTGTTCGGCGCTTACATTACTGCTGGCGGTGTTATCTGGGCGAATGCCTCTCCGCTTACTATGTGGGAACGTGAAACCATGCCTCGCTTTGCATGGCAGTACGAAACTTTCGAAGACGAAAAGACTGTTAGTACCTACTATAAGGAAAAGTCCTTCAAGCCTGTCAAGGAAGGTGGCCGCGCATTCTGGACTAACCGCTCCTTTGGTGGTGTCTACATGAATGTGTACAACATGCCTTTCGGTATGGTTGCTCAGGCGATGATTTCTCAGCCCAAGGACATGGACGCCGGTACACGTGACGGTATTCGTCTCTATGGTGGCCAGCCCAGTGAACTGGAAATGAGCGGTGACTATGATCATCGTGGTGATGTCTACCATGCTCGTCTCGCCAAGACCAAACTGTTTGATGGAATGACCCTTGGCGCAAACTACATGGGCGTTTTCTACGATGATGGTCTCATTGATGAAGGTGAATTTGCAAGCCCCTGGACTGTCGGTTCCTATAAGGGACGTGCTCCGGGAAGTGAAAACTTTGAACCGCACTTTGAAAACAACCAGATTGTTTCCTTGGATATCAAGGGTAACATTGCCCCCAAGTTCTACTTGATGGCTGATCTTGGCTTGAGCTGGGATGACTCCGTTAAGTTCCACAATACTTCCTTGACCAATGTTCCTTATTACGATCAGAATGATATGGATCATGAAACGTCTTCTCCGGCATTTGGTCTTTATGTGAAGATGCAGGATAAGCATTTGGAATGGCTCCCGACGACTGTTGAAATGGTGTATTTCAGCAAGGATTTCTTCTCTCCCTATGGCCTTACCGATCCTAGCCGTTTCCGCAGCTGGCGTAAGGATGAATTCTACCTGAATGGTGGTGCAATGCGCTATGGTGCGAATATGGCAGGTGTGAACCTGAAGTTCGAACCTGAATTTGCTCGTGGTCGCTTGGGCGTTCAGTATGGCCAGCATCGTCAGGTTGAAGAAGGCAAGGATGTGCTTTTGTTCAACTATCGCCTGAATGGCCGTAACATGTGGGAAAGTACTTATTCCTGGACCAAGTATAACGCTTTGTTCCGAGCTGACTCCGGTAACGGTGTTAACAACAATGGTTATGTGGCTCGTATCGGTTCCTCCGCGGACAACCGTAAGATGTACCGTCAGAACGGTGGTCTTTATGGTGGTACCTGGGAACTGTGGGAATCTTTCGTTCCTTATGAAAATGCAAAACAGGCTCAGAATGAAGATGTTCCCATGCACACCAAGTGGTCTTCCTACTTGTCTATCGACGGTGGCTACGATATCGGACACTGGTTCGGCACCGATCGTAATGTGATGATGAGCGGTTATCTTTCTCTCTCCGGTGTTTCTACGACTTTTGCTCCTATCGCCTATAGCGAATCCCAGAGTGACATGTTGTTGTGGAGTTTCTATGGTCTGTTCGAACCCACCTTCGCATTGACTCCGACGATTCACTTGGTTGGCCAGGTTGGTTTCGAAACCTGGAAGTCTGAATATGGTTACATCACCAACAAGAGCACTTTGCTGGTTTCTGGTATCCAGGGTAGCGGTGCCTACGGCAACTTGATTCCTAAGGCTCAGACAACCTATGAAAAGGCTCCGGTTGATTATTACCAGACTGCTTTGGGCGCTGGTTTCGACTGGGACTTCTCTCCCCGTGCCGGTTTGCATTTCCGCTACAAGTGGGCAACCAACACGGATAACAACGCTTCCGGCAACGATTGGAGTGGTCACTTTATCACCGCCGAAACAAAGGTTTGGTTCTAAGGGGAATAAGGTATGAAAATGACGTATAAAACTTTACTATCTCTCCTTGTTGCTGCTGGTGTCGCTTCTGCTGCATCAGAGGTTGAATTGGATAAGCAGTTAAAGGCTAAGCAGGATTCCCTTGAATCCAAGCGTGGCTTGACTGTTGACGGCAATGTGATGGGCGTTTTTGTGAACTCTTATATGAGTTCTGATCAGGAAACTGATAAGACGATTAATAGAAATCCTTCTGCAGAACGTTCTAACTTTGTGACTGCAGATCTTGGACTTCATTTCCGTCCTTATGAATCTGTCCGTGCAAACATGATTCTTCGCTTTGAAGCGGGTATGCAGAACTACTTTGCATCTTCAGCAAAGAGCATTTCTGTTCCTTGGATGAATATCGAAGGAAACGTTGGCAAGAATTTCTATTGGGTGATCGGTGATTTCCGTCAGGAATACAGCCCTCTGACAATCTTTGCTCCGACAGGTATCGATGACATCCTTTATGAACCGCTGATTTTCTCCCGTGCAAAGGAGATGGCTCGCACCTCCGCCATGCTGGAAGGCAATAAGCGCAATCTTCAGGGTGTGAACTTGCAGTTCCGTAATGACTTTGGCGGTCCTCTTGGTGAACTTCGTGTGGAAGGCATCTTTGCACGCCTCCGTCGCGTCCAGGTCTTGGATGTAACGGGTGCAAATGGTAACCTGCTTCCTTACGGTGAAACCGATGGTGCCTACATGTCCTCTAATATGGACAAGTGGATGCTGAGTGCCAATATTGAACTGCTGCCGCTGAACAAGAACATCTATGCTGGTTTTACCGGCATGTACGTTTTTGACGATAGCACTTCCTTCACTTACACATCTCGTTCGGAAATCAAGTACTACACTGGCGAAGATGGAGTGATGTACGATACTGATGGCTCTATCATCAAGAAGGGCAATGGTAGTATGTCTACTACCGAAGCAGACTATCGCACTGAATACATTAATCGTTTTGAACTGGATCCCCAGCGCACGACAATCATCAGTGGCCGTTTGGGCGCCGATGTGGCTGGAATTATGGAAAATAAGGATCTTACCTTGGATGTGATGGCTGAAGTCGCCATGTCCAATGATAAGCTTTACGAATATTCCATGATTTCCGTAGATGACGGTTCTGGTCAGATGGTTCCCGTTCCTGAACCGGAAATGAATGCCGATGGCTCTTTCAAGGTTGACGCAACCAATAGTCCGGTTTTCAAGAAGGTTGAAAAAGATGACGATGGCATGGCTATCCTTGCTACCCTTAACGCAGGTTACCGTCTGCCCATGGGTCTTAGCGTCAATCTTTCCGCAAACTACATCATGAATGACAGCAACTGGTACAACAACCTGGCTCAGTCTCCGCAGTTCTTTGCTACAAGAACTTTGAATTCCGATAAGGATGGTGCTACCGTAAAGTATGGTGTTAACTCTCCGCTGTATTCTACATTCACCTCCCTCTACTACTTTGATCCCAAGTTCTCTCCGAGTATCGCTTCCAATGGTAGCCTGATTTCTACCACGGACGACCCGATTCTCGTTGGTCAGACCTCTAGTTACAATATTGCCCCCTATTCCAAGAATTCCTGGGGTCAGTCTGTGTACACCCGTAAGGAACTGGCCCTGATGAGCATGATGCTGGATCCGTCTGTCCAGATGAGTTTGCCCAATGGCCTTGCCACTGCTAACCGTAATGGTATTCAGGCTAATCTGGTCCTTGGCTATGGAGACTTTGTCGAAGCAACGGGTATCTTCTCCATGCTTAATCAGGATAAGAGCAATAGCGCTTTCCTGAAGGAAGCTCAATATATGGACTTTGGTGGTGGTCTTAAGATTGACGTCTTCAAGATGCTGGGCTTTAGCCTGCCTCTGGAAATTTCTGGTAGCTATAGGCATTCTACTAAGACTCAGGAAGTTCTTGACGCCTACAAGACTGCTTTTGCTGACAAGGGTGAATTGAACATGGACTTCATTAACGCTGGTCTTCGTGTTCAGTATCTGCCTCGCCTTGGCCTGAATGCTGGCTTGCAGATGATCAACACCGAATTCGACGATGTGTCCTCTTCTCCAGCAGTAAACGTTTCTCCGGGTTACCAGGTGCCGCTGCTGAAGGGTAATCAGATGCAGTGGATGGTTGGTTTGGATTATACTATTGCCGATGGTGTCTTCCTGGCTCTGAACTACGGATGGATTACAGTTGAGAATACCTACAACACCTCTGCTGGTAAGGGCTTCAATGTTCCGGATTATGCAGAGATCTCTGTAGAGGATGAAGCTGGCAATGCTTCCTTTGTTTCCGAATACAAGCACAAATTCTCCCAGGCGGTTGTTCAGGCCGTCATGAACGTGAATTTCTAAGGGGGGCGTAAGAGATGAATTTGAATAAGGATATGTTTAGAATGACTTCCAAGATTGCGCTCCTCATGTGCGGTGCAGCGGTGTTCGCTGCTGCAGAAGATTCCGCTCTGATTGAAAAGCAGCAGGGTCTTCTCAATACGCTTGATTCCATTGACGGTTCCGTAATGGGACTCCGTCTGAATGGTACTGCAAAGGGTGGCGTGATTTCGTCTACCGAAAGTTCTGATCAACTTTTCGATGGATCGGACAATCGAGAAAATCAGGCTTACACGGATGTGAACCTGAAGGTTTCCGCTCGTCCCAGCGCAGAGACTGAAGCTAAGGTTGAACTTCGACTCCATAAGGATTGGCAGTCTGCCTATGAGGAGGCCGTCAACCCGATTATCGGACACTGGTTCAGCTACGACGGCAAGATTCTCGATAAGCACGTTGATTTCAACTTGGGATATATGCGTGTTGGCTATACTCCGTTGACCATTTACGTGCCTCAGACCGAAATCCTTCAGGAACCGGAGATCTTTGCTTCCAAGCGAGTTGATGCTCTTGCTATGCGTAACCTGGATACAACTTCCAACCGCTTGCTGCAGGGCTTGAATGTCGCATTCAATAGTTTCGAAGTTGGTCCTCTTTCCAACATCTATGCTCAGGTGACTGGATCTCGTATTCGTAATTCCGCCAAGAAGTACGACGAAGTGTTCTTCGACTACGACTGGAGTGACCGAATCTTGATCGCAGCCAATGCAGGTGTTGACCTCATGGGTATCAAACTTGGTGGTAACTATGTTTACACCTTTGACCGTGTTGAATCCGCTCGTTCCAACACCGCAGAAATGGGTGATGTTTTCTATGAAGACAACCTGATCTTCTCTGGTGTTCTTGGCTTTGACAGTAAGAAGATGATCATGGATGGAAAGATCCGTGCAGGCGTCGATGCTGAATTTGCTAGTTCCAAGTGGACATACACCAAAGATACATATGGCAAATTTGATACTACCCATACTTACAACATAAAGGGACAGTGGTATCCTCAATTTGATGAAAATGGTTTTGTTCGCGATGGCGTTCCTACTGCTGGTTCTGCTGGTGCAGCCGCGGTTGACCCGATTGTGTACGATACACTTTTCTACATCTACGACACCATCACCGTTTCCATGGATTGGAAGTCCGAGGAATTGGATGAACGCAAGGGTATCGCATTCAATGTTTCTCCCTTCGTTGCAGGTGAAGTTGGAAGCGTCAAGTTTGACTTGAAGGGAACCTACGTTCACAACGACGAAAAGTTCTGGTCTGAACAGGCTTCTTCCAACTATTACATCGGCAATACCACGATTTTGAATGGCGATGCTATTATTTCCGGTTCCAACGAACAGGTGGTAGAACAATTCCGTTCTGGATCTCTTGAAAACATGTATTTCTCTGTGTATAACACAAATGTGTTGCAACAGCAGAACATGATGAGCAAGAATGAAAACGGTTTCATTCTTGCTGAAGATCAGAAGGATTCCTACTATACCCCCGGTCGTCTTTACAACAACTATAGACTTGGTCATTTCTACAAGAATGGCTACAAGGCTGTTGCATATAAGTACATGGAACTGATGAATGAAGCCGCATTCATTGATCCGTCCGTGAATATGGCTATGCCGATGGGTCTTGCTACTCCGGACCGTAATGGTTTTGCTGTTAATGGTAACGTCGGTTGGAATGATGCCATTACATTGAATCTCCGCTTCTCTCAGTACAATCAGGACGTGATTAGCAATACGTTCACCACCTATGGCGCAGGTCTTGGTGTTGATGTTGCTCCGTTCCTCGGTTGGAACCGTCGCCTGATTGTCCAGGGTTCTTTTGAAGCTGGCAGCGAAAGTGATTACCTGAAGCGTGAAACTTCTCGCATCGTTGCTGGTTTGACCGCTGATGTGTGGGGCCCCTTTACCCTCCTTGGTGGTTTCCAGAGCCTGGAAAAGAAATTCACAAACGGATTGCCCTTGGCTGATGATGGCAGCGTAATCGTAAATGACATTAACGAAACGCTCATTCTCGGTGGTCTGCAGATCAAGCTCGGTCCGGGTGCAGTTTTGGATCTGCAGGGCGGTACAATGGCTAATACAGTTGATTTTGCTACCGCTGCTGCAGGAGCTCAGTCACTTGAATTGAATAAACTTTTGCTGATGGGCAACATCACGGTGCTGTTCTAGGAGATTGCTATGAAGAAGAATTATAAATTTGGCTTAGGCTTGGCATTTTCTCTCCTTGCGCTGGCAGCTTGTTCTGACAGCAGTGTTGACAGTGCTGAAGCTGTTCGTGAAAACTGGCCTGCAGATTTTACGGTCTCTGAATATTCCCTGGTCAATAAGGATTTGGCAAACTTCCAGCGTATGGCTCAGGTGGCTGAAGCAAACCAGGCCTACATTGCCGCGCTAGGCGATTCAACAAAGACTATTTCCTTCGAAGATTCTTCCGAGTTGGCAATCTTCTTTGATGACTCCAACGCAGTAAAGACCTTCTTTGTGGAATATGCTGGCATTAATGCCGAATACTGGCCTGGCATGAGTGCTCTTCGTGACGGTATGACTGATGCCGAGGGCAACCTGAATATTGATGGTCAGCGTGCCATGGAATACAGAAGTGTATTTGGCCGATTCCACACTTTCGGAAACACTGCTTCTCAGGATATTGCAAACCTTCAGGCAATGCCGATTGACTCTGCTATCCTCGAATTCCATTTTGTAAAGGCTGGCAAGTATGAAGGTCGCGCTTATCGATTCTGTAAGGATGGCGAAGCAAGAGTTCCAAAGTACATTGAAGTTCGTAGTGTTGAAAATGTTGAGGACACTACCGTTGAATACGTGTACAAGGATACCTTGATTATCGACACCGTTCCAAAGAATCCGCCGATGTATCTTGTGAAGAAGGATGGTTCCGATGTAACGGATACCGTGCCGGCTCAGTCTCTCGGCAAGATGGAGGAAGAGGGCGTGAAGTATGACCTTTTGGATTCCATCACCTACACGATTAAGGAAAAGCAGGATTCGATCAAGATTGATTCTACTGTAACCTATGGCTCCCATCGTGTAACGACGATTACAAAGGTTCCTTCCCCTGAAGCCAATGCTGTCGATGCTAATGAGGGTAGTCCCCTGGAAGGCAGAGTCTGGAACTTCAGTGCAGAATTGTTCTGTAAGAATCCTGATGATGGTATCATTTACTTAATTGAGAATCCGTAACGAGGGCAATATGAAAAAGTGTTTCTTGACAACAATCGCTTTGCTTGCTGCAATGACTTTTGCAGCACCCTTCAAGGTCATCGGTATCTATCCGTACTGGGCTCAGTACAGCCAGTTCTTCCCGAAGGATGTTCGTTACCAGTATGTGACACACATTCATTACATGTCTCTGGCTCCGGCTGAGGATGGAAGCATCAACTATGCTGACGAAACAGATGCCGCAAACTTTGAGGAGCTGGCCAAGTTTTCCGCAGATAATGGCGTGTCCCTGATTGTTTCTATCGGTGGTTTTGAAGCTGAAGGTATCTTGAAGTCCATCGCTTCTGACGATTCCAAGGTCGGTGCCTTTGCCGATGCCGCTGCTGAATGGGTTGAAAAATACAACCTGGGCGGCGTGGAACTTGACTGGCAGAATATGACTGCTGACGATGCTGCTGACATGGGCAAGTTGATTTCCGCCCTTAAGTCCAAGCTGGATGGCAAGGAAGTTTCCGCAATGACTTATGGTTCTGCTGGCGATGCATATAGCGACGTTCTGAATCAGGCTGACTATGTGACATTGACAGTTGGTGACCAGATGGATGAAAATGCATCTTCCGTGAAGCCGAATCTGTCCAAGCAGGATGTAGAGGGCGCTGTAAGCGCTTTGTCTGGCAAGGGAATTTCCTCTGATAAGATCGTTCCTGTGCTGCCTCTCTATGGAAAGACCTTTGCTGGTGCTACCGGCCTTGGAACCTCCTTCCAGGGTGTGGGTAGTGGTAACGAAGGCTTCATTTCCTATAAGGAGCTGATGTCCAAGTTTGAAACTCCGGAATACAAGGTTTCTTTCGATGAGAGCAGTTCATCTGAAGTCGCTGTCAATAGCTTTGAAACCGTCGTGTTCATGGGTATTCCTTCTGTGAAGGCTGTGAGCGAAATGGTCAAGAATGACGGCCTTGCAGGGGTAGCCATGTATGACTTGAGCCAGGATCATCAGGAATCTATCGTTTCCCTGGTTGTTACTGCTGGCCTTGTTCTTCGTCCGGAAGTGGATTACTCCCCCAAAAAGAAAAAATAATGTAAAAAAGATTATACATACATTTTTTTGCTATCACTGTGAAAAAATATATGTTATATTCCAACTAAACCATTCTCAATGTTGAGAAAAAAAAGAGAGAGATAATTATGAAGATGAAACTCCTTTCCACTGCAGTTGCCTCCATGGCAGCTATGTCCATGGCTCAGACCCTGAACACTGGTGTCTGGTTCGATGGTTCTGATCAGCAGGTTAACACCGGTGCTGACTGCGTTTACGAATATGGTACCTGCGAATCCACCACCATGGGTTACTGGTACGATTACGATGACCGTCTAAACGACCACGGTGGTTCTTTCGCTGAATATCCGTTTGACGGCGGTGCAAAGACCGAAGCTCCGTACTATGGTTCCTACATCGCTCCGATGATTGAAGAATTCGGCTACGCAGCAATCAAGTACCACGTAAATGACCCTGTTGCTGCAGGCCAGGTTGCTGATTATAACTACAGCTTCGTTGGTTTCGGCTTCAACGTCAAGAACGGCGACCAGGATCCGTTTGATATCTCCGCTACCGGTGGTCTCTGCGTTACCTACACTGCAGACCATAACGTTGCAATGGAAATTGCAGAAGCTACCTCTGGCGACGACGCTTGCTTCATTACCCTGAAGAAATCCGCTACTCCGGTTACTGTTGATGCTGCAATTGCGGACTTCGCTCAGCCGACCTACACCAAGACCAACACTCCGGAACGCGTGATTGACTGTATGCAGGCTTTCCAGGGCGCAAAGGCTGTCAAGTTCAAGCTTGATGGCGGTGCAACTGGTGGTCTCACTGGTACTCTCCGTATCTTCTCCGTCGGTCCGAAGGGCACTTGCACTACTGGCTCTATCGCTGCTGAACCGGCTGCATGGCCCTGCAAGTCTGAAGGTCATGACGGTCTTGCTAACTGCTCTGGTACTGGCGCAATCGGTGCTTCCGTTGCTGCTTCCAGTGTTAAGGCTACTCTCGCTGGCCGTACCCTCTCCTTCTCTGGCATCAACAACGACGCTTCCTTCGAAGTTGTTAGCCTCCAGGGTCAGGTTGTAAAGAGTGGTGTTGCTGCTGGTTCTGTAAGCCTCTCCAACATCAACGCTGGTGTCTACATGGTTCGCGTTTCCGGCAAGTCCGTTAACATGGTCCAGAAGATTCTTGTTAAGTAAATCACACAAGATTTAAAAAAGAAGGATTTCCGTTTGCGGAAATCCTTTTTTTTGTATATATTAGTCCCCAAAAAAAGAGGTAGTTATGTCTTTGAAAAAATCCCTTTTTATGATTCCTCTGGTTGTTGGCCTGATCGCCTGTGGCGATGATTCTAGTGATTCCCCGACTGCAGTGACTCCAACGCCCACCCCCGAAAATCCGGGTACGCCTAGCACTCCCACAACACCGGGTACTCCTGCGGCTTCCGCCGTAGCTTTGCCTGCTGGTGCAAGCCTTGCGGTAGCATCCAATTTCTACAATGTATGGAAGAATCGCTGGGTTATCTCTATTGACGAAGAAGTTGCTGGTGGATCAACTCTTGACTATGCAGAATTCAATGACGCAAATGCTCAGGCTGTGATTACGCAGAAGATGGGTTCTGCCGTGAAGCCTGCCCGCGTTATTTGGGATGGTGGTTCCAAGAAGGAATGCCCCCTGACCGGTATGACTTCCTGGAAAGGTGAAAGTTTCACAGCGGCCTTGAGTAGCCGACTGGGTTGTACAGTATCAGAAGGTATTGGCTATGGCATGTTGCTTGCTTCTATTCATGAAGACTGGCCGACTTTCAATGCTTTGTGGGCATATAACCTTATTGCTCGTAATCTGGCAAATTCCGGCTTGATGCCCTGGAAGCTTCAAGGCTTTGTAGACAAACTGGATAATTCTGCCGCTCTGGACGCCGACCTTGACGTTGCTACATCCTTGATTCTCGCTTGGAAGAAGACTAAGCAGGATATGTATCTTAACGATGCTCTGGCTCTTCTGGCCCAGATTTACCAGTTCGGCATTAATCCGAGTAACTTGCTGATCTATCCGGGTGAAACCTGGAGAACCAGAGACGTATACAACTTGAGCTACTTCTCTCCTGTCGCATTCCGCCAGTTTGCTGAAGTGGATCCTTCCCATGACTGGAATGCGGTCATTGCAGCCAACTATGCCTATATGACCCAGGTCCAGGCTGCTGGTGCTGTGCCCCTGTTCCCGGACTGGTCTAATGCAGCTGGCGAACCTGTTGACCCCAAGAACAATTCTGCGGCAACGTCCTACATGCTGTTTGACAAGGAATCCGTCCGTATTCCTTGGCGTATCGCATGGGATTATTACTGGTACCAGAGCCCTGAAGCTGCAGGCATCCTGACAAAAATGTCGACGTTCATTTCTACCTATACAAGCAACAATCCTGCTGCTCTTCCAGTAACATCTTTCAACTACTTGACTGGCGAACTTTCTACAAGCGGAACCCCGGGTCATCACTATACGGGTATGTACTGTTTGATGGGCATGGGTGTAAATCAGCCTTGGTTTGATGCATGCTATGCTTATTTCAATGCTAACATGGCTAGTTACGCTGCTCAGGGATATTCCGGAACTTACTTCATGGAAATCCTGATGAACATGTTCGGTTCCTTGATGAACGGTGCTTTTGTTAAGATTTAATTAAGTTTCCGTGTGATATAAATCAAAGGTCCGCCATTGGCGGACCTTTTGTATACACGTGTAAATAAATAATAGCCTGTTTTATGTTTGAGAAATCAATGTTTTATGTTATTTTCTAAGCGGATGGGTAAGACTAAGGTAAATATTATGAAGAAATTTATATTAGCCATGCTTTCGCTTTGCGTTGCATCGTTTGCGGCAATTCCGCATCGTATTGGTCCTGTTTCCGCCTATGGTGCCCTTGGTACCAACGGCAGTAAGATTATTAGTCAGAAAACTGGCGAACAGGTGATGCTTCGCGGCATGAGCCTTTTCTGGTCAGACGCAGTTGGGTCTCCGTACTATAATGGCAAGGCAATCGCCTGGGCAGCTGATCGCCTGGGTATGGATGTGTTCCGATTTGCCATGGGTATTGAATATTACGATAGTGATGGTGGCACCCAGAACAGGATTGTCGATAATGATTCCTACAAATCAAATCCTGCGGCGAAGATTGCGCAGGTTGAACGTATGATTGAAGCCGCTATTGAAAGCGACGTCTATATCATTATCGACTGGCACAGCCACCGCGCTCAGTTTGAGTCTGATATTGCCAAGGATTTCTTCCAGAAGATGGCTGCAAAGTATGCTGACGTGCCCAACATTATCTGGGAAGTGTATAACGAACCGATGACTGATATGGGGACTATTGCAAACTACGCAAATAACGTTATCGGCGCTATCCGCCAGGCGGGTTCCTCCAACTTGGCTATTGTCGGTACTCCTAGCTGGTCTCAGATGGGCTCCTGTGATGGCGTGAACCAGACCAATATTGCATATGTTTTCCATTTCTATGCAGCGTCTCATCCGAAGTCTCGATTCCAGAGCAACATTGATAACTGCTTGTCTGCCGGCAAGGCGGTCTTTGTCTCTGAATGGGGTGTAACTTCTGCAGATGGTAATGGTGCTGTCAGCACGTCGGAAGCTTCTAATTGGACCCAGTATATGGATCAGAAGATGCTGCCAAATTGTAACTGGTCCTTTAGGCATAATACCATTGGTACCAGTGTTGAAAATTCTGCCATGTTCAATAGTTCTTCTGCCTTGAATAACAGTTCTTTGCTGGATGCCGCTTCTTACACTGAATCTGGCAAATTTGTGAAGGATTACCTGGTAAAGAATAAGAGAAACTGGGCTGATATCATCACTGCCGGAAAGCGTTCCGGCGCCTGTGCATTTGATCATTCCGAAGTTTCAGAACTTGACGGTTCTCTGCCTGGTGTCGCCAAGGCTGGATGTACTTATACCTCTAGCAACGAAGCGGTTGCCGTGGTGGAAAATGGTACTATTATTGCGAAGTCTGTAGGTGTGGCAATTATGACTGCTGCCAGTGACGGAACACAATCCGTTGTGACTGTTGTTCCTATTCCCGATCAAACTGTTGGCGGAATTTCTGATTATGCGTGCACCTATGCAGATTTGCAGAAGTCTGGAACATGCACCTCCAATTACTCTGGGACGTCCAATAAGGAACGTCAGCTGGTACTTTCTACTAAGACTGATGAAGGCAGCGAAATTACCTGCGAATCTGACAATCCGGCGGTTATTACTGTAAGCAAGGGTACTTGCACTGGTAGCTCATGCTACAATAAGAAGGGTACGGAAATGTGGTTCGCTACATTTACTGGAACCATCGGCTCTGCCAATATTCATATCTCTGCACCTGCTGCGCCTGGTTATAAGGCTATTGACACTACTGTGGTTGTGGCTCTGGTCAAGTCTCCCAATAGGCTAAATCCTGCGGTGTTTAAGGACACTGTAGTTGCTTTGGGTGGCTCCTTGGATATTTTGGCTGCAGAATGCCGCAAGGTTCCTGTGACCTATACAATTTCGCCTGAAGGTTTTGCTTCTCAAGTGGGCACACAGCTTGTTGCTGGCAATAAGGATGGTGTGATTACGATTACGGCTTCTTCTGAGGAGGCCGAAACGTATGCGGCTGTGGACCAGTCTATTACGGTGAGGATTGGAACTGGTGGTGGTATGACTGGTATTGTTGCTGAACGCATTCGTCCGTCAGTTGGCCTGAACGGTTATGTTCATGGAAGTAGTCTTATCTTGAATGTAAAGCATTCTGGAGAAGCCAAGATTTTGATCCTCGGGATGGATGGGCGTAGTTATGGAGAGTTGGTAAAGAATCTGTCTGCGGGAACCAATGTGGTTCCTTTGGGAAGCTTCGCTAAGGGTAACTACGTTATCCGAGTAGACCATGCCTCTGTTACAACAATTCCCTGGAGCAATAAATAATGAAAAGATTTGCATTGACTGCTGCTCTTGCCGTTGCGACGTTATCCTCTGCTGCGGTTAAGTTCCCGTATCCCCAGGCAAACGTATATGATTACACATCGAATATTGTTGATGTTTGGAATTGTGCTGGGGAAACCGCTTCTTCCATGCTGAAGAAGCAATTTGATGCTTTTGTGAAGGGCTATTACGAAGAGCAGGGAGATGTTGCCCGTATCAGATTCGATGAAAAACAGTACACTGTTTCTGAAGGAATCGGATATGGCATGATTTTCTTTGTGTACTTTAGTGATAACACCAAGAGCTATCAGAGTGAATTCGATAAACTGTGGGCTTATTATAAGCAGCATCGTAATGGTAACGGCGTCATGGACTGGAAAATTCAGGGCTTTGGTGGTCCTGTTGGTCAAAATGGTGCAACAGACGCTGAAGAAGATGTGGCTTTTGCCCTGGCTATGGCGTATTACCAGTTCGGTGATGAAAAGTACAAGAATGATGCAGCAGACTTGATTGGTAAAATGCGACAGTCTGAGTTTAGTTCTGATGGCATGCACAAGCTGGGAGATGCCTGGGATCCCTATAAGAATCCTAGTTATGTAAGCCCTGCTGCATATGAAATCTATAAGATCTTTGATGCGGCCAATAGTTCTTTCTGGGATAAGGCCATTACCAGAAATTACGAGTTGCTTAAAGAAAATGCAAACTCATCTACGGGCATTCCATCCGGCTGGGCGGACAATAATAGTTTCCAACCAATTGTAGGTAATAATGGCTATAACTTTGCCGGTTACGACTATGACGCTGTCCGTGCACCATGGCGTTGGGCCTGGAGTTACGCATGGTACGGTCATTCTCAGGCAAAGCAGTTGAGCGAAAAGCTGGCTACCTGGGTGAATAGTAAGCCTTTTGGCCAGCTGTACATCAACATGAAGACGGATGGTACTGCTGACTTGAATAGCAACACCTGTAAGACTAATGGTTGCAAGGCAAATGGTTCCTCCATTGGTTCCCTGACATCATCTTTGATGGTTAATGATTCATACCATGCGAAGATGAATGATAATTATCAGGCCTTGATGAGCCAGCAACAAGGATACTTCCATTCCTCCTTGCGTTTGCTTACTGGTTTGCTGATGACTGGCAATATGCCAAACCTTTCCAAGGCAACACCCCATACGCCGCCCGCTCTTGTGATACCCGATTCCTGCACTGCGGTTGAGGAAAAACATCAAAATTCTGGCGCCTATGGCTGGCTTTCTACTACGGGAGTCCTGACCGAGGAATCTGCAACTGGAGTGCATATTGGTGAACTGATTCAAGGTAGTAGAGATGTCGAAAAGATGTTTGATGGTGTAACGGCCGGAAACAAGTACACATTGACACTCAAGGCTGCCTTGGATCCTGGTGCTTCTGTTTTCTATATGACCATGTCTGTATATGAAAGCGAAACTTCCAATACCGAATATTGCCGTATTGGTACACGCTTGGTTGATGGAAACACAACTGATTATTCCTGCGAGTTCACAGCGACTAGCGATGGCCCTGTCAGGATGCAGCTTGTTCTGAACAACTGGGATGATGGTGTAACCATCTCCGATGTGTCCCTTAAGGCTGCGGATGGCTCTGAATTGGTGAAGGACGAGCCTGCTGAGGGGCAGACTCCTGAGGCTATCGCTGGTAAGCCGTTAGATATTGCAAATATGGTGGTATTCGTTCGTAACCATGTTGCATACGTTCAGCTGCCTACGATGGAAACGGCAGAGGTTTCTTTCATGGATGTGCAGGGCCGAATGATGGTGTCTCGTCAGATTGTGGAACATGGCATGCTTGAGATTTCCCTGAATGGTTTGAAGCAGGGTAAGTACTTTATTGCCGTTAAACAGGGCGGAAAGAATATGGTTCGTCAGATTGTTGTAAAGTAAAAGCTTTAAAATGGTCTTGAAAACGGCTCCCTTTTCTAAAGGGGGCCGCTTTTTGTATATTCAGGGACATGGAAAATGATACATTAGTTGCTGAAATGCGGGATAGTACTACTGTGATGCCGAGTTCTGACGATGGCGTTTTGGTCAATGACGAAATCCAGATGCCTTCCGCAGAGCAGTTGGGAATTTCCGTTGTATCGGGAAATGTGGATGCATCAGGTGCTAGACTGCCGATATCCATTTCTGTTGGAGATACCTTTGATTTCCCTGTAGTTGTAAGCTGGAGTGTTAATGGAAGTTCGCTTCTTGTGGTTCCTATGGGGGCGGCAACATCAAAGGGATTGATGCAGATTGGTGTTTCTCAGGAATCCGCACGTCAGGTTAAGGATGGGAAGGAAGTTGCCTCTATAACGTTTATGTATAAGATTGTGGCGCAGGATACGGGAAATTTGAATATTCCTGCTATGCGTTTTGAGATTCCTACGCCCATGGGGCAATCTTTGGATTTGCGTAGCGAGAATTTTCCGGTTCGTGTTGATGCTCCCGTAAATCACATGCCAATTTTGGTGGGTGTGGTCGTTGCCGTATGTGTTCTTTTGGCCGGCTTTTTACGTATGAAGCGCCGCGCTAGAGTGCGTTTAGCTGAAGCAGCCCAGAATGCTGCTGCAAATCAGCTTCGTGAAAAGATGGGAGTACTGAAGCAGCGGATAAACAGTGCTGATGGCAGAATCTGGTTGTTGGATTTGGAATCTGTTTGTAAGGAGTATGCTGCAGAGCGGTTCCATCTGGACGCAGAAAAGGTGAATTTGGATGTGCTTCTAAAGCAGGGAGACCTGGAAGGTTGGGACGTTTTGCTGGAAAAGTTTGCCGACGCTCGTTATGGTGGTGGAAAACGGGATTCCTTTGAAAATAGAGAAACCTGGAAGGCCGCCATGAAACTTATGGGAGTTAGCGATGAATAATCAGCGGTGAGCCCGAGTCCTTTGGACTCTATGAGCTAGGGTAAGGCGATAATGCCGCGATTATAAACCTAATTACTCATGACTCACTGCTCATAACTCACAGCTCATAGCTCACAGCTCACGGCTCATAACTCATTTGTTTTTTAAATGAATTTTTGTTAAATTCAATGGTGAAAATTTAGAGGACTTAAAAATGGATATTCAGGAACTTTCTGAGAAGATTCGTCAGCAGAGCGCTTTCTGCCAGAATTTGTTGCGTGAAGTAGAAGACACCGTCATTGGCCAGAAGGGCATGGTGGAAAGCATTTTGACAGGCATCCTGGCCGATGGCCACGTTTTGCTGGAAGGTCTTCCGGGTCTTGCAAAGACTACCGCGGTGAAGGCTTTCGCTGACGCTGTTTCCCTGGACTTTAAGCGTATCCAGTTCACTCCGGATTTGTTGCCGGCTGACTTGCTGGGTACCACCATCTATAACGCCCGCGAGGCAAAGTTCGAAACCCGTAAGGGCCCCCTGTTCTCCAACCTAGTGCTGGCCGATGAAATCAACCGCGCGCCTAGCAAGGTGCAGAGCGCCCTGCTGGAAGCCATGCAGGAACGTCACATTACCATCGGTGACGAAACCTTCAAGCTGGACGAACCCTTCCTGGTATTGGCGACCCAGAACCCCATCGAGCAGGAGGGTACCTACCCGCTGCCTGAAGCTCAGGTGGACCGTTTCCTTTTGAAGGTAAAGGTTTCTTACCCGGGTAAGGCCGACGAAATGCGTATTCTTGACGCTGTTGCCGGTTCTGGCCTTCGTCAGCCCAACGCTGTGGCTACCAAGGAAGACATCCTGAAGGCCCGCGAACTTGTAAAGCAGGTTTATGTGGACGAACGTGTTCGCGAATACATCGTGAACCTGGTTCTTGCTACCCGTGATCCGGGCAGCATCAAGCGTTCCGACCTGGTGGGCTTTATCGAGGTGGGCGCCTCTCCTCGTGCTTCCATCGGCTTGGCCCAGGCTGCAAAGGCTCATGCATTTATCCAGGGCCGCGCCTACGTAACTCCGGAAGATGTGAAGGCCGTTGCCATGGAAGTGCTTCGTCACCGTATCATTTTGAGCTACGAAGCTGAAGCAGAGGAAATCACCGCAGAAACTGTGGTCCAGAAGATTCTGGATTCTGTTGAGGTGCCCTAAAGGCAACGTTGCGACAGAAAGCTTGCTTTCTGGCATATCTGAGCCGCTGGCACCGCGCTCGTAGAACGCAAGTGCCTTAAAGTTTTGCGTCGAGATAACCTTCAGGTGGTTGTCATGTCAGAAATCTTTAAAACTCCCGGCATAAGGTCGGGAGTTCATTTTTTTAGACTTTGACCAGGTTTGTCTTGAGGTTTTGTCTAATTCGGCAGCGGGGTTCGGGGCGGAGCTAGAATGGTATAGAAATTGAGTCATTGACGATTTTATACCGCTTTGGGAAAATGTTAATGCTCAAAATGCAATTAGTTTGTTTGTGTTTTTGTGGTTTGGACGGTATAATTTTTCTTTTTTTGTCATTTTATACCGATGCGAGTTTTTACATGGCATAAGGTGGCGGGATAAAAATTGTATTCCATTGCCTTTTATCCCGTTTTTGAAGAAGATTCGGCCAAAATTGGTTATGATCGCCTTGGACTGCTAAAGCAGAAATTCCTTGGCGTAGGCTTGCACTTGCTTTGTGGCAAGTGGAGTCTCGTCATCTTCAAAGGTTGCGATGAAGTTCTTGCCCAAGGTGAAACCGCTGGATGCGTACTGCGATATTTTTAGTATGGCGTTATGGGCGTAGCCTGGTTCGCCCATGCGTCCGAAATGCTCCCAGATGATTTCTTCGCGGGTGCGCGGATTGAGACAGGTGAAATCGGGATGTACTGTGATGGCGTTGCGGGTGGTGTGATGTGTGAAGGTTGATGTACTGCGCGAAGGCTGTGTTGCATTGTGGGTCATCTCGCGTGGAGCTTGGATGTTGCTGATGATGTGGGGTTGCTCATAGCGGAAAGGGATGCCCAGGCGAGTGAGGGTGTCAGCGATGATGACTTCCGATTTGGAGCGAACGCGAATTCCTGTCGCGGTGAAATACTCTGGGATGGCGTCGCTGAAGGGAAGGCCTTTGTACGGTTGGCTCAACCACTTTGTAATGAATTGCTCTTGGGTAGGGATGATGGGCGTGATAAGCGCCTGCCTGCCGGGATGAAGTGCGGTGAATGAACTGTCCAGGTTTTCCGTTGAGAAAAATTTGATGAATGTGTCTAGCAGGGGAACTGCCTTTTTGAGAAATTTGTATAGCTTGCGCTCATAGTCTCGCTGAATGATTTTGCGGACAATGTCGAGTTTTCCCTTAGGAATGAACTTGCCATTGGTGTCTTTTGGACTTGATATGATGTAATACTTGAAATGATTTTTTTCCTTACAGATGCGGACTTTCTCTGTGGGGTTATCGTCGGAAACGTTCTTGGATGTAGAAATTCGCTTAAGGTAACCGTTCAAGTTTTCTTTTAGCTTTATGATAGATGTTAAGGGTGTTTGTGTGTCGATGAATTCGACTGAGTTTTTGCTAGCCATCATTTCTCCGGGATGGTTTGTTGGGATTGCTGTGAGTTAGACCGGATGTAGGAAATGATGTAAAAACTGCTTGCGCGTTTGAAAATGTACAAAGTAACAAGTTGATGGAGTTAATATGGAGTGAATTTTTTTGAAAAATGTGCGGTGTGGGTTGGCTGTTGCGACGAGAAACGGGATAAAAACGAACTTTGGGAGTTTTTATCTCGTTCAAAAGGCGCTCCTTATGTGCGATGCATGATTGTTTATTTGTTGCATTTGGTGGGGGATAGTATAATTTGAGATGGGAAGTCTGTTTTATCCCGCTTTTACCTTTCTCTTGGTGGTTTTGGACGGTATAATTTTTACGAAAAAAGTGTTTTTATTCCACTATAGTGTGGGTGGGGTGGTGGAAAAAAGTTGGAGCGAGGGACGGGGCTCCGCCCCCCCCTAAATCTATATGAGGTAAAAAGTGGGCGTTTTACACCTCATAAACTCATAGCTCATGGCTCATGGCTCACAGCTCTTTATTATCTTTTAGGCGAAAAAGGGCCCAGGGAAACGCCTTGGGTAGCTTGTTTCCGTGTTTAACAATCCATCGATCTGCAGACTGCCCAGAAGGTTTCGTCTGCGGGATCATAAAAAACGAAGGTTATATGGCAAATCGTGTAGTTATCGGCTCCCAGTGGGGTGACGAAGGTAAGGCCAAGGTTGTGGACTTCTTGACTCTGGACGCAAACATCGTGGTGCGTTTCCAGGGCGGTGCAAATGCTGGCCACACTGTGGAAGTAGGTGACAAGAAGTTCGTGTTCCACCTGATTCCGTCCGGCATCATGCATGACGACAAGATTTGTGTTATCGGTAACGGTGTCGTGCTGGATCCGATCCAGACTCTCGCTGAAATTGAAGACCTCCATACCAAGGGCATCAAGCCGGAAGGCCACCTGTTCATTGCTGACAACGCACAGGTTGTGCTACCGTACCACTCAGCCTTGGACAAGGCTAAGGAAAAGAAGGCTGGCAAGGCTGCCATCGGTACTACCGGCCGCGGCATTGGCCCCTGCTATAGCGACAAGGTGAACCGTATCGGTGTCCGCGTTGGCGACCTCATGGACGAACGTGAACTGCGCCCCCGCGTCGAGGCTATGGCAAAGGTCCATAACGAAGAATTCAAGGTGATGTACGATGTTCCCGAAATCGATCCGGAACAGGTCATCAAGGACTACCTGGAACTGGGCCAGAAGATCAAGCCTTTCGTTCGCGATACTAGCGCCCTCCTGTTCCAGGCTGTGAAGGAAGGCAAGAAGCTGGTGTTCGAAGGCGCCCAGGGTACTATCCTTGACGTGGACCAGGGTACTTACCCCTACGTGACCTCCAGCAATACTGTGGCTGGCTACGCAAGCTGCGGCGCAGGCATTGGCCCCACAGCCATCGACCAGGTTGTTGGCGTTGTGAAGGCTTATACCACTCGCGTTGGTAACGGTCCGTTCCCCACTGAACTTTTGGACGAAATGGGCGACACTCTCCGTAAGATCGGTAACGAATATGGTGCAACCACCGGTCGTAACCGTCGCTGCGGTTGGTTCGACGCTCCGGTTGTCCGCAAGGCTGCTATCGTGAACGGCCTCACTCACTTGGCTATCACCAAGCTGGACGTCTTGGATACTTTCGATACCATCAAGATCTGCACTCACTACGAATGCGATGGCGAAAAGATCGAAGTGTTCCCGAACCAGCTGTCCAAGGTCGGTCGCTGCGTGCCGGTTTACGAAGAAATGCCGGGCTGGAAGTGCGACACCACCAAGTGCCGTAAGATGGAAGACCTTCCGGAAAATGCTCGCAAGTACCTGAACCGCATGGCAGAACTTGTGGGTGTAAAGATTGGTATGATCTCTATCGGCGCAAAGCGCGATCAGAGCATCATCGTTGACATGGACTAGTATAAACACGGGGTAATGAGATGGATTCTTCAATCGTCGGACTGTTGAAGGGCGTTGAACTCTTTTCTGAATTGAGTGAGGAACAGCTTGGCATGCTTGCCGATCTGGTTGTCGCCCAAAACTTTAACCGCGACGAAACAGTGGTGCTGGAAGGAGATGACTCCGTCCAGGCTCTGTATCTCATTGCTTCGGGTTCTGTACAAGTTTACATGACTGGTGTGGATGGCCGAGAGACCATCCTCTCCTTCCTGGAACGCGGAGACTTCTTTGGTGAAATGTCCCTCATTGACGGCGAGCCTAGGTCCGCTTCTGTCCGCACGGTGACTGACGCCCAGATGCTGATTATTCACCGCGAATCCTTCCTAAAGCTCATCCGCCAGACTCCTGAAATTGCAATGGGTCTCCTGAGCGAGTTGAGCAAGCGTTTGCGTAAGGCCAACAAGCAGATTGGTTCCCTTTCCACTATGTCCGTCAGTGGACGCGTGGCTGGAACCTTGTTGAACCTGATGGAAGACCGTGGCGTTCGTATCCATACCGATAACGGCAAGATGGTGACGGTCATCCACAACCGCCCGACCCAGCAACAGCTGGCTGATATGTCGGGTACCACCCGCGAAACTGTAAGCCGTATTTGCTCTCTGCTGGTTCGCACTGGCGCCATTGCCATGACTGGTAAGGACATCGTTATTTTCGATGAAAGCGCCCTACAGGAACGTGCCGCCAAGGGCTAAGTCGGTCAAGGGTTTATTATGAACAAACTAAAGAGTATTTTGACAAAGGTGAAAAAAAGTCCCATTGTCAAGGCTTTCGCTATTTGGATTGTCGCTCTTATCGTACTTGCTGTTGCTGTCGATAAGATTCTGATGCCACTCTTTGCTGGCGAATTTGCCAGCACGGGTGAGGTTCCGAATTTGGAAGGCATGTCCCAGGAAGCGGCAGAGAAGGCTCTGGTTGATGCGGGCTTTAAGTATGAATGGCTTGAAGAAGGCCGCTACAATGCACAGATTCCCGCAGGTATGGTGCTGGTTCAGATGCCCGCTGCTGGCCGTGTGGCAAAACTTGGCCGTACTGTCAGGCTGACGAAGAGCCTGGGCCTTCGTGAAGTTGAAATTCCTGATCTTCGAGGAAAGAGCCAGAAGCAGGCTGCTATTTCTCTTAGTCGTGCAGGTCTTGTTCAGGGTGAAATTGTTAAGGGCGCTCACAAGAGCATCCCCCGTGGTGTAGTGATCCGTACAATTCCCATGTTTGGGGAAAAGGCCCGCGTTGGAGATACTGTGAAGGTTGTGATTTCCGCTGGCGTTACCACGGGCAAGGTTGCCCTTCCTGATTTTGAAGGCCAGATGCTGGATGACGTTTACGTGGAACTGGAAAAGCTAGGCTTCAAGGTGGGTAAGATCAAGCGTCAGAAGGACGAAGAGGGTCGTCAGCCCGGTACTGTTATCGAAACCATGCCGAAGCAAGGGGATTACCTGCCGCCGGACACCAAGATCAACTTCGTAGTTGTTGACTAACCTGGATTGCTATGGTAAAAATTTCCAGATTCCTTACTGCTGTTTTTGGAATGATGCTATGCCTTGTGGCCTGTAGCTCCGCTCCCCATAAGCAGGAATCCGAGAAATCCGTTCAACTAACTGCTGCAGATTCCGCAGTCATTCAGGACGCACTGGCGGCCCAGACGAAACCTGCCGTATACCAGAATCTGGATGTGGCCCATGAGTCATTCATTCGGGCCCAGGAAATGGAACTGCGTGGTGAAAAGCAGCTGGCAGAAGTTTTCTGGCAGCGCGCCTATGAGGCTGACCCGGGTAACCGCTACCTTGCCTTCAACATTGCGACAAGACTTTTTCTCCAGGGCAACGATTCTGCGGCGCTCTCCCTTGCAAAGAATGCGATTCAGCTGAAGGGCCATGTTTCTGCAAGCCAGTTTGATTTGATGGCAAAACTGTATGTTCGTGCCGGCATCGCGGATTCCGCTCGCAAGTATTTTGTCATTGCGCTGGACTCCTCCCATTACCAGGATATGTCCATGCTGTATGACTACAGTTTGTTCCTGGAGGCGGTTCACGACGAAAAGGAACTTGTCCGCATTTATGACCTGTTGCTGCCTCAGGTAAATTACATTCAGTCCCTTTTCTCCAGGCAGTTGAACTTGCTGCTCAAGCAGGAAAAGGATTCCGCCATAGTGGAATTATTTGGCAAGGCACACGATGCTACTGGCGACAAGGAATTGCTGGCTAAGATGGTTCAGGGCCTGGTGATGCAGAAAAGATTCGAGGAAGCTCGCAAGATTGCAGACACCTTGACAACTGCAACGGAGACGGATGAGGCCATTATCAATACGGTGTTGCTTTCCTATACGGAAATTGATCGCGATAGTGGCCTTAAATTCCTGAAGAAGAAGGTTTACGAAGATGGTCTCCGTTCTCCCGTGATTTTGTACTACCTAGGCAGTTATGAATACTCTGCAGGAGAGAAGGACAGCGCCAAGGTTCATCTAGGGGAAGTCTACCTGAAACTGGAAAAGACTCCTGCCTACGGAGCCCAGGCATGCCGTGCTCTTGCAGGAATTCACTTTGCGGAAAAAAAGCCCAAGGAAGGCGTACGTTATGCGGAGCTGGCCGATTCGCTGCTGAATGGTGCAGATAAAGATTTTCTTGCAACTGCCTATGGTTATGCGGGCATGTATGAGAAGGCCTATACCTTGCTGGATTCCATGCTGGGCGTCTGGAGCAACTGGAAGCCTATGGCTGGTATTGCTGACGCAGAAACCATTGAAATGCTCAATAGAAAGGCTGTTCGCAGTCACCGCCAGCTTCAGCATACCTATGCCCGTGTGCTGATTACGGAAGCAAAGGAAATTGAAGACAAGCATTATGGGGATACCCTGAAACTTGCTCATGCCAGGGAGGCCCGCACCAAGGCGGAGCTGTTCTGGGAAAGCATGCTGATGGCGGATTCCGCAGATTTGTTTATCCGTTTCTCCATGGCCATGAACCTGGAACGCCTTGGACGCCTGGATGAATCCTGGTCCATGTTTGAATCCCTTTTGAGTGGACCTGCTCCGGCTGGAATGGACAAGTCCGAAATTCAGAATTATTATGGCTATTCCCTGATAGACAGGAACCGCTCTGCGGAAGATGTGGAAAAGGGGATGCAGCTGGTTTTGAAGGCTCTTGAAATTGATGGCAAGAACGAGGCTTATATGGATTCCAAGGCCTGGGGGCTTTATCGTATGGGCAAGTTTGAAGAGGCCTTAGCGATTATGGAATCCATCGATAGCCCCAGATTCCAGGATGATGAAGAGTACTGGGAGCACCTGGCCGCAATTCAGGCTGCCCTGGGTAAAACTGCCGAAGCCACAAAATCCTATAAGAAGTTGCTGAAGCTTCGCCCTGGCCACCCCGAGGCAAAAAAGTTCCTTGGAAAAAAGAAGTAGGTTTCCATGAGAAATCTATGGGCATCTTTCTCTATCAAGTTGATCGGGGCGATGTGCCTTTTTTTTGCCTTGATTGGTTGCGCAGGCAATAAGCCTGCTGGAGAAGTGGAACCTTCCACAAAGGTTTCTGAGGCGTCAAATTCACCTGCAGTTCGTGATAGTCTCCGTGCTAAATTTGTGTTGACTATTGCCGATGAAGACGGAAAGTTCCAGGATCTGGATGCTGTATTGTTTTCTGTTCCGGGTAAGCGTTACCGTATGGAACTGACTGGCCCCATGGGTATTGGAGTTGCTTCGCTCCTCTGGCAGACGGATGGGTGGAACATTGTTTTCCCCACGGAAAAAAGGTACCTGAGTGGCAATGGGTATATGGTCGGTCTTCTTGGAGACACCACGGTGCCAATGGTCCCCATTCACCAGGTAGCAGATCTGTTTGATGGCATCCTGTATCCTCAGGGGGCTACTGTAATTGAGGAAACTGATTCAGCAGGCGTTCATATAGTTCGTGGGAAGGCTCCTAGTGGAATCCCGTTTACCTATGGAATGCTGGACGAACATGTGGTTTGGTTCGCCCAGGGTGGAACGAACGGCCGTCGGGATGTACTCAGGTTTTCGGACTATAGGACGTTTGAAAATGTTGAGACTCCCGAAAATATCATTTTTGAACGGAACGGCAAGATGTTCCTGAAAATTCGGATCAAGAAGGTGACCCGCGGTAAATCCTTTAGCAGTGGAACCTGGCGCCTGAATATTCCCCGTAGTTACGAGCGGATTGGCGGTTAGGGCTGAATTTGGTTGGAAGTATGCTTCGCATATTTTTGTAGATTGGATACTGTATGAAAAAGTTTTTGACATGGCTGCTTTTGGCGGTTTCTCTTTCCTTCGCCACGGACACGCTGGAAGTGTTTATTCTTCGCGTGCAGTTTGCTGAAGAAGATCCGGATAATTCCTTGACAACGGGTAACGGCCTTTTTGGAAAAGTGCCCATGGATAAGAACGCCTATAGTCTGGATCCGACAAATAAAAGCGGTACCGTTCCCTATTGGCAGAAACACCTGGAATTTGCCAACGGCTATTTCAATGCTGCCAGTAACGGTCAGCTGGCCATCAGGGCTTCTGTGTTTCCCATTACGGCTGTAGAAAAGCCCATCGTGGACTATAACAGAACCTCCAAGCTGAAGGGCGAAAAAACTGCTGAATTTGACGAAGCCCGTAGTAGGGACTACCTGACCTTTGTCTACGACGCCATTGTCTCTGCGGCAAAGGATACTTCCGAAAATTCACCATTCCGTATACCTCTTTCCAAGAACCCCAACGTGAAGCGTGCCTACATGATTGTCCATGCAGGTTCCAGTCGTCTTGTTGATGGCGGTAGCATGGGAACCAAGGGAGCCGACACTCCGGCGGATTTCATGGACATCTATGTTTCCCGCGACGCATGGGAATACCTGATGCCGGATTCTGCAAAGAATGAACTGGTGAAGCCCACTTTCGGTGTCAATGACGAAGGGGATACCGTTGTCAATGGCCTTAAAATCAAGGGCTCTGTTCTGGATACCCTGCGCACGGTCATGGTGGTGAGTGAAACAGCATCCCAGGATGGCTTGAACTGGGGCGTTAACGGCATTGTGGTGAACCAGATTGCCCGTGAAATTGGACTTCCCAATACCTATGATGTGGTAAAGGGCATTTCCCGCCTAGGTTATTTCGACGTGATGGACTTTGCTGGCTATAGTGCTGGTAACGGATTTATGCCGGCAATGCCTGCTGCCTGGGAACGCGCCTATATGGGCTGGAGCGATGTGAAGGAAGTTCGCCCAACGGCAGGCCACCCTGTTTCTATAGATATTGCCGCTGCAGGAAGTGGTTTGGGTAATGAAGTTATCAAGGTGCCCCTGAGCGCCAGTGAATACCTGCTGATCGAAAACCGTCAGCGTAGCTGGAATAAGGATGGCAAGGTGAATGTGGTTCTAGGTTCCGCTGATGAAGATACGGATACTACCATCAAACAGATTCCTGTGGACAGTCTGAATCTTGTGTTTGAGGATAGTGTATGCGTAAAGGGTTCCTGTAAGCCAAACAAGGCAAAGGCGAAGGGACTGATTGTTGGTCTGGGTTCCTATGATGCGGGCATTCCTGCCAGTGGCATTGTGGTCTGGAAGGTGAATGAATGGTACCTTCGCGAAACTCTGCAGTACGGCATTGCAAACTTCTGGGGTGGTAAGGATCTACGTGACCACCAGTTTGGAATTTCCCTCATTGAAGCGGATGGCATTCTAAGCATTGGAAAGACCTTCAAGAACGCTCTTGGTGAAGATACTTATGATTACGGTAGCGGAACGGATTTACTGCCTCACCTGCGTGTGGCCGATAAATCTTCCAAGCAGAAGTTTGATACAGTGAAGACTATCATGCCTACCGGCTATGCCAATACCATGACTACTCAGGGCGGCTATACGGGCATCAAGATTTCTGCATCCATCCCCAAGGATTTCCGCAAGGAAAAGACTTCCAATGCCTTTATGGGCGACAGTGTCCTGAACTTTGCTGCTCCTGTGATTTCTGTAACGGTAAGCATTGACGATGGTTCCATTGAAAATGGAAAGTTCCCCCGTGAGTTGGGCTTGAACACGGCTGTTCGTGGTGCTGTTTTCCTGGATAATCCCAAGAATCCTGATGAAAAGTTCCTGATCGTAGGTGCAGAAAACGGTACGGTTCAGGCTTTCTCCGCATTGGGTGATACGCTATTCATGTCTACTTCCGACTTGAAGAAGCCGAACCTGTCCAAGCAGGATTCCGAAAAGGTGGTGCCTCTTTATGAACTGTACGATTCATCCTATACAAGATTGATCGGCATGGCCAGTAATGGAAAGCAGGCTGTCAGTTTGCATGAGGGGACCTTGCGTTCCATTGAAGTAGAAAGTGATGAAACGCTGTACAACTATGGACTCTCGGATTTTGGAAATGACTTTAAGGCAACTGCTGGTCCCATTATCGACAACTATGGTGACGGCGCGAGAGAGGGACAAGTCTGGTTTGCCGGCGTGGATAAATCTGGAAAGTCCATGTTGCTCGGAGTGAATCTGGGTGGTTTCCCGACTTTCTCTGCTGAACTGTCGGAAAACTTTACAGTTCATGACATGGCCCTATGTGAAGGCCCCTATACGCAAACAACAATTGCAATGGGACAGAAGGGAAGCAAAACGGAACATGTTACCAGGAACTACATGGTGATGGGTGGAACCGATGGCCGCCTGATGATTGCCCTGCCGGAGTCCGATAGGATTTTGATGTATGAAGATGATTGGAAATTTGCTAGTGATGAAAAAATCAATGTGGCCTGTACCGACATGGATCGGGATGGAACAACAGATGTTATTTTTGTTGGAAGCCGCGGTTCTGTGGGATATGTACCCCTTGAAGAAAATCGCAATAGGAAGTTTTCTGTTCTCAAGAAGCAGTACTACAAGCGCGGAGCTTCTGGCAGTAGTGGCATCAAGGATGAAACCTCCGGCATCGCCATTGGTGACATAAATGAAGATGGCTATCCTGAAGTTGTATTCCTGGGCGATAACCTGGTTTACGCCTTGGATCGCAATGGCGTTCCTCTGCCCAATTTCCCGGTGACCCTTAGCCGCGGCACTCCTGTGGCGGGATTCTTCAGTGACCCTCTTTTGGTGGATGTAACTGGTGATGATGTTCCTGAAATTTTGGTGCCCAGTAGTGACGGCCTTGTTTACGCTTACTCTGGAAAGGGCAAGCAAATCACGGGCCAGTTCCCGTTGGCTGCTGGTAGTTTTGAATATCTGGATACCCTCGGCACCATTCACCCCATGAGCATCTTTGTTGCCGATGCCGTTGGCGGAGATAAGTCCAAGGGACCGGAACTTTATGCATTCCATAGAAGTTCTGCAACCGCATTCCACTTGCAGAAGGCATCTTCCGATGCTGCTGAAAATGCGGCTGCCTGGACCCTTCCTGCAGGCAATAGTGAACGCACCGGCTTCTTTGATGCTACCAAGCTGAAGGAAATAGAAAGAATTGCTGCCAGGGATGAAATCAAGGAATTCTTTATATATCCCAATCCGATTCGCGGTGGTGAAGCAAAGGTGAGATTTGAACTTGGCGCAGATGCTGAAAGCAGTACCATCGAGTTTTATGATATTACGGGCCTATGTGTTCTGAAGTCTAAGATCGGATTGGCTCAAAACGTAGATGGTATTCCTGCTGGACGCGTGGACGTCAAGTTGCCTGACGACTTAAAGCGCCTTGGCAGTGATGTCTATTCCGTTCGCCTGAAGGTAAAGTTCAAGTCCGGTAAGACCAAGCAGAAGTTGTATAGGGTTGGTGTCATTCGCTAATGAAGATTTCTATAGGAAAATTGGCTAAATCCTTTTTCGTCGCGGTTGTGATGACGACGGTTTTGGGGCTTTTGGCCTGTTCCTCTGTTGCAGATGGGGATCCTGTTGAAAATGACATTCCTGACGAAGATCGTTCCTCCAGCAGCGTTACCAAGCGCAGTTCCAGCAGTGGGGAACCCGTTGGAGAATCCAGTTCCAGTGCTGTAAAGGAATCTTCTGCATCAAGAGCGGACTCCGTCCTGACGGACCTGGTGAAGTTTGTGGATGTTCCCGCTACGACACTAAAGCATGGGACGGTGTCGTATAGCGTTAGCGGTTTTTCCATTGCGGAAACGGAAGTGACCCGCGGCATGTATGTCAAGCTTATGGGGAAGGCTCCCCAGATGGACAAGACTGGCGATGATATTGCAGTGGCGAATTTGAACTGGTACGAAGCAGTGCTGTTCTGCAATGAGGTTTCAAAAAGCGCTGGCCTAGACACGGCTTATATTTATGAAGCTGTTGGAGAGGATAGCTATCTGGATCGTCTGACTATAGACTATGCCGTCAATGCCGTAAGGCTTCCTACAGAAACGGAGTGGGAAATTGCAGCCCGTGCGGGAACTACAACTACATATTATTGGGATGTTCAGCTGGCTTCCAAATACGCTTATTACGGACAAACTAAAGGTCCTTCTGCGGTAAAGAAGTTTATTCCAAACGGATATGGCCTATATGACATGGGCGGTAATGTTGCCGAATGGATTAACGACTGGTATGGTGCCTATTCTGTGGATAACGAAGTGAATTATTCTGGCCCAGAAACAGGGGATTATCGTGTTGTTCGTGGGGGAGGATGGTCCGACAAGGCGCCTGCCCTTGGGTCTGCAAATCGGGAACGTAAGGATCCCTTGCATAAAAGCCAGATGTTGGGCTTCAGATTAGTACATTCTGTCGGCTTTTAATGTCCTTCGTCCATTTTGGACAGTTATAAATTTCTAGTTTTTGAATCATGAAGTTTATGATTCCTGTTTTGGCTTTTGCCATGTTTTTTGTGTCCTGCTCAGAAGAAAAGGTAGAGCCTCTGCCGGATCTTCCCGACATTGAAATCCCTAAGGATATTCCTGGTTTATATACCGGACGTCTTCCCTGTGACAATTGCAAGATGAAGATGGTTCGCATTTCCCTGAAGGAAGATAAGACTGTGGAGGTCGTGCAGACGAAGGTCATGGATTCCCTGGTGACAGACACCTTGACAGGAACTTACGCTGCTGCAGATAGTCTTATTCAAATTTCCCTGAAGGATGCCCAGTGGAGATTCAAGCGCATCAAGTTTGGCAACCTGGCCTATTTGACAGGAGCAGGAACTCCTTATCAGGATGAAAATGGCATGACTGTGGAACTGGTCCGTATTTTTAAGGCTCCAGTCAAGAAAGTTGCAGCTCCGGCTGATTCCGTGGAGGCCAAGTAGTGCAGTACAAGGCTTTGATTGCTGATGACGAACCCCTGGCCCGCATGCGTCTTCGCGCCATGCTGGAGCAGTATTCTGAAGATATAGAGATAGTTGGAGAATCCGGTTCCGGGGAACAGACGGTGGACATGGTTCGTGAACTGGATCCGGATGTGATTTTTCTGGATATCCAGATGCCGGATATGGACGCCTTTGAAGTGCTTAAGACGATTGGAGAAGATGATGTTCCTTTGATCGTCTTTACGACGGCGTATGAAAATTTTGCCCTCCGTGCCTATGAGGAAAATACTGTCGATTATCTTCTGAAGCCTGTGGATCCGGAACGCCTTGCAGGAACCATTGAGAAACTGCGCAAGAGAAATCCGGAAGCGTCTGCAGATCAAAAGTTCCTTGAGAATCTTTCCCTGGAAAAACTGCGCGCCATTCTGCGGGATAATGCCTATCTGCAGCGAATCCAGGTGAAAATCGGCGACCGTATTCTTCTGGTGAATGTGGATGAGATTATCCGATTCCAGAGCGAAGAAAAGTACACCACTGCATACACGACCACAAACCAGTATGTCATTGACACTCCGCTTGTGGATTTGGAAAAACGCCTGGACCCCCGTCAGTTCGTCCGTATCCATCGAGCCCACTTGGTTGCTGTAGACTATATTGCTGAAATTCGAAAGTCTGACATGAGTCGTTTGAAAGTGGTGCTTCGTGACAAGAACCGTACGGAACTTTTGGTAAGTCGTAATTTTGTGAAAACGGTACGTAGCCTGTGAAGAAGTTTTTGAAATCCTTTGCCAGGGAGATTATTCTCCCCATATTTCTTGCCCTTATTGTAATCCAGTATGTGATTCAGGCCTTCCAGATTCCTAGTGGATCCATGGAAGACTCCCTGTTGACGGGAGACTTCCTTCTGGGCTTGAAGTTTACCTATGGATCTCCCATTCCTTTTAGCAACCAGAAATTTCCGGGGTATGCCCTGCCGGAAGCTGGTGATGTGACGATTTTCCGCTATCCTGGGGAACCGGAATATCCTGACAATGATCCTGGTCGTTACACGCACATGTTCAATGCACTGATGTTTGGAAACTTCTACTGGGATCACCAGCCGGAAGCCGGACAGCCTCATCTTGTGCATTTTGCGGATGGCCCTAAGGATTATATCAAGCGTTGTGTTGCACGTTTTGGTGATACCGTATCGGTGCATCAGGGAAAGCTTTATATCAACAATGTTCGCCAGGACACGATTCCCGGTCGTGGAAAGTGGACTGCCGAAATTCGTTCTAATTCCGCTCGCGATGAGCTGGAGGCATACGCTATTCCAAGTGTTGGCGACACCATCTATGTGGATTCGCTCTCCCTGGAACGTGTCTGGTGGCTTCGCTCCATTATCCTTCAGGAGAATCCGGATTCCCGCGTGCATTTGGATATTTCGCTCTGGCATGATGGACGTGTAGAGGATGGTTACGATTTTGAGGATTTCCGCCTGCCGGTGGAAAATGACCGCGGCATTGCCATTAATGCCATGCTTTCCAGAAACCGTATGGTTGTACAGCAGCCTTTGACTCAGGGTGATACTATTTCCGGAGCAATGAACTTTGGCTACTTCAAGAGGCTCTCTTCCATGGGATTCTTACCCATGTTTGATCCCCATGCTCAGGGTGGCTGGAAACGTCAGGTTAGCTACATCAGTTTTGAGGGCGCCATTCTCCGTGATCTGGAAGGCAACGTCGCTCGCTTGAATGAAAACGCTGCTGCTCCGGAAACTGCCGATTCTGCTCTTGCCACAGACTCAACTTCAGGGGATTCCGTAGCGGTATCTGCAGAGAAGGAGAATCCGCAGTCACCCGCCTTTGAAATTCGCCGTCGCCTGGTGGTGGATGACGAATCCATCGATTACTATGTAGTGAAGTCTCCCCTGTTCTTCATGATGGGGGATAATCGCGACAATTCTCTGGATAGCCGTTTCTGGGGACCTGTGGCCCTGCGTAATGTTCGTGCCAAGGCTTTCGTCATTTACTTCTCCTTTGAAAATGAAGATCAGAAGTTTGCCCTGACCAATCCGTTTACCTGGTGGCGCATACCGTTCTGTATCCGCTGGACCCGTCTAGGAAAAATTATCCATCTGATTGACTAATGAGATTTCGACTGCTTGCATACGCTCTGATTGGCTGCCTCATGCTGGTGGCCTGCGCAACCCAGGTTGCTCCTGGTGGTGGTCCGGAAGATAAACTTCCGCCCCGTGTTGCTGGCGTATATCCTGCACCCTATACTACGAATCATCCCACCGAGCTCTACGTGAAACTGGAATTCGATGAATGGATTAATGCCAGCGTACCCCGCAGTGCCGTTTCCATTTCTCCTCCTATCGAGAAGAAGATGAAATTTGAGGTGAGTGGCAAGACTCTGGAATTGAGGTCTCGTGCAGAACTGGATGAAAATACCACTTATACGGTAACCTTCGCCGGAGGCATTAAGGACCTTCATGGCAATGCCCTGGCAAAGCCTTTCCAGGTTGTATTTTCCACAGGTAGCGTGATTGATTCCCTTACATTGACAGGGCGAATTCTTGTCAATGATACCATGGCACGTAAGGCCATGTTCCCCAGCATTGGCCTCTACCTGATGGGTGCGGAACGTGATGGGAAGAAGTACCTGGAAAAATACAGGGACACAACGACTCATGCCCTGGACTCTATTCCCATGCTGGATAAGGAACCGCCCCTGTTCCTGACCCGTGCGGATAGCGCTGGCAATTTTACCTTGACGGGACTAAAGCCTGGTCGCTACCGCGTCATTGCCTTTATGGATGCCAACGGAAACCAGCGTTTGGAGCCGTCTTCTGAATTGGCGGGGGTCTGGACACAGGACCTGCTTTTGGATTCCACCACCACGGACACAGTGTGGGTGGCTTTGACGGACCATGATACGTCCCATCTGGAACTTGAATCCGTAAGTCAGCCTTATGCTAATGTGCTGGAAGCGACTTTTACCCGATCTGTGTTTTTTGATTCTGCGTTTGCGGATACTGCCAACTGCAGCATTACCTCTCCAGAAGGCGATGTGATGCATCCGAAGATGGTGTATCTGGGTGCATCTTCCAATAAGCCCCAGTTCTACTTTGAACCTGCGCCCAAGAAGGAAGTGACCTACAAGTTTGCCTGTAGGGATGCGAAGGATTCCCTGTTCCGCACGCTGGATACACTTCGTAATGAGGCTGACTGGGAGTGGGTGGAAAAGGCTGCTGATACGTTGGCGCCTTCCGTTACGAAGACTGCCGTGCGTTCTCGCACTAAGGTGACTTTCCCTGGAGATTCTGTTGTGATTGCCTATAACAAGCCTGTAGGAGATTCTCTTGAAGAGAAATTCTATACGGTTATCAACAAGGATACCACTCAGGTTGAAATTGCCCGTTTGGACCCCATCCGCTTTGTGGTGCAGAACAAGAATCCCTGGCCTACGGATACCAAGGTTTATGTGCTGATGGGATATCCGGATACAACCCTTGCTGCTGCCGATAGTAACGGGGTTCGCGATACGGTGATTGAACAGAAATACCGCCAGCTTGTAAATTTTGAAACTGTAAGCAAGTTGAAACTGGCTAGTTTGAAGGGCCGTATTCCTGGTGCAAAGACTGGCGTTGTTGTCCGTCTGAAACCCGCAGGATCTTCAACGCCCTATTACACTAAGTGCAATGGCGAAAATTTTGCCTTTGAAGATCTTGTGGAAGGAAGTTATTTCCTGGACTATTACTATGCGGAAGAAGGTAAAATGGAGCCGGACGCTGGCAGTCTGAATCCGTTCCGCTTTGGCTCTCAGTGGAGAGCGCCCAATGATACGTTGAAGATTGCCAATGGTGAGAACCTGCTGGAAAAGCTGATTCCGCAGGTGCCGTCGATGAAATGATTTTGAGGTGATGTAATGAAGATGATCCCTGATTTTGTTGCTGTAGATTTGGAAACTACAGGACTGGATTTTGAAAATGATGAAATCATTGAAGTTGCTCTTGTTCGCTTTGTTGGCGGCGAGCCTTCGGAATCAGTAGATTATCTGGTGAAACCTGCCAAGACGAAGCTTCGTCCATTCATTGAATCTCTTACGGGAATTACCCAGGCTGATGTGGATGCTGCTGAAGAATTTTCTGAAGTGGCAGGAAAGATCTGTTCCTTTATTGGCGAGCTTCCCCTGGTTGCCCACAATGCCCTTTTTGACTCCAAGTTCCTGAAACAGACCATGAAAAACGTGGGCATCTTTTTTGACGATCACGTTTTCTGGGATTCCTTGACTCTTTCCAGAATTGCATATCAGGACGTAGCCAATCACAGGTTGGACACCTTGGTTCAGGCTCTGGGTATTGAACGCAGTCGTGCGCATAGGGCGCTCCCTGATGCAGACGCCTGTGGCCGCCTGTTTGTGATGGCCTTTGAAAAGATTGCACAGATGGACTCCTGGCTTGTGGATGCCTTCACGCATGTTTCTGTGGGGTCTGATTGGGAGTCTCTGTTTGGGACTCCAGAAAACCAGGATGCCTTTAATGCAAAATTTGTCCTTCCGGAAGTGCCTGCTGAAAACCTGGCGTTACCAAAGGCGCGCGCACCTCGTGTTAGCGAATTCTTCAAGGAGAACGGTCTTCTTGCTAAGAATATGGAGGGGTTCCAGGTTCGTGAAAGCCAACAGGACTTTGCCTCTGTGGTGGAGCGCAATATGTACAAGGGAGGCATCAGTATTCTGGAAGCTCCCACTGGATCAGGCAAGACCATGGCGTATCTGGTGTCTGCAGCCAGCAAGGCTGTTTCCGGTGAACGAGTTGTTATCAGTACCGCTACGAGAGCTCTTCAGGAACAGCTGTGGAACCATGACATTCCGCAGATTGCATCGTTGTACAATGGTGATTTGAAACCAGCCATTCTCAAGGGAAGGGACAACTATCTTTGTCTTCGTAAGTTTGATGAAATTCTGAATGCATCCTCCAGATTGCTGTTGCCTGAGGAACGGGATTCCTTCATGGCCTTGATTCCCTGGGCACTCTCTACGGGGACTGGCGATATCAATGAATGCAGTTCGTTCAGCCATAATCGCAATCGGGTTCTCTGGTCTAAACTTTCTAGTAATGCAGCCTCCTGTCAGGGAGAATCCTGTCCTCACTTTAAGCAGTGTCCCAGCCTTTGTGCCAAGCGCAGGGCCATGAATTCCAACTTGCTTCTGGTAAACCATTCTCTGTTCCTTGCGGATTTGTCCTTGGAATTTGCCTTGCTGCCTGCATACGAGCACATTGTCTTTGATGAAGCCCATCGCTTGCCTGAAGTAAGCAACCAGGCTTTGGGCAGATCTGTATCGTTCTTCAGTTTTAGAAATGTGGCAAAGACCCTGGTTCCGTCCCGTAATAAGCAGGATGGCCTGCTTGCGGAAATACAGTCCCGTATTCCTCAGGATGATTCCGTCCATAGGGATGAATGTGAACAGCTGATTCTTGAACTTGGTGAAACGGAAAAGGCTCTGCACCGTTTCTTCATGAAGATTGGAAAGAAGCTATCCAAGCAGAAGAATGGCAAGGGTGGCTTTGTCTATACCAACGGAATTCTGGCAGAATACGATTCTGATCCAAGAACTGTCTTGGACCAGTATGAGAATGTGCGTGCTCGCTCGGAAAAACTGTTTGTTTCCCTTTCCTGCTATGAGGGCATTCGCGGCCTCCTGAATGATGCGAGGGGCCGAATGGAAGAACTGTCCCGATTTATTTCCGATTTTGAGTTTACGGTGAAGGCTGGACGTCCAGATTGGGTTTTCTATCTAGAGGAACCTTTTAATCCTCATACGCTCAAGATGCACGCCTATCCGCTACATAGCGGTGATGTCTGGAAGAACAAGTTCTATCCCTGGATTAAGTCAGCTACCTTCACTTCTGCAACTTTGGCTGTGCAGGGGGACCTGAGTTATTATGCCCAGAAGATGGGCCTGGATATTCAGGGGGGAGCGAAGCGTCCCTTTGTTCGAGTCTACAACGAAACTTTCTCTGCCGATGCAAGACGTTCCGTAATGGTTGCGAAATATATGCCAAAGCCCACTGTTCCGGAGTATGCAACGGCACTGAACGATACTTTGGTTGAAATTCTTCCGGAAGTGGAAGAAAATACATTAGTCCTCTTTACCAGTGTAATGGCGATGATGAAGGCTCAGGCTGCGCTTGCCCCTGCATTTGCGGCAAAGGGCAAACTGCTTCTGTGTCAGCATGTGGATGGCGCCCTGGACGGCCTCGTTGCCATGTTCCGCAAGTCACGCGGTGCCTGCCTGCTGGGCTGCCAGACCTTGTGGGAAGGTATGGATTTCCCCGGAGACGCCCTGAAGCTCCTGGTCATTACCAAGTTGCCTTTCCCCAATCCGCAGGATCCTATGGTGGCTGGTGTATCGGCAGACTTGAAGGAAAAGGGAAAGAATGCCTTCAAGGAATTCTTTGTGCCCGAAGCCTATATGGAAATGCGCCAGGGCCTTGGTCGTCTGTTGCGCAGTGAAGAAGATTCTGGCAAGGTTCTTATTCTTGACAATCGTGTGGTTACGGAAGCTTACGGAAAGACATTTACCCGTATTTGGAGTGGCAAGCAGAGCATCGCCAATTCCGTTGAAGACGTGAAGAAATTCGTTTAGCTTGGGACTTCTGAGTCTGCGTTGACGCAACGCGTGCCTTTTACTAAATTTGGCCTCTCCCTGAGGGTATGTTGATGTTAGATTTAGTTAGTTTTTTTGAGGGTATGTCCAAGTCAATGCTACGCGATGTTCATGCGCGTGCATATGGCAAGAAAGGCTTGTTGAACAACGCTCTCATTCAAGCTGAAGTTCTTTCCTTCTATCGTGATAAGGACCGCGCTGCAACTCTTTTTTCCAAGATGGAACCCTGGCAGCGCCGCTGTGTCAATCTTATTTATCATAGCGGATCTCGCGGACTTTCCTTTAACGAAGTGCGCCTGGTTGCTCCTGTTAGCAAGAATAACGAATTGCAGCAGTTCCTGCTTTCCCTGTGTCGCGACTTTCTCCTTTGGCGTTCCAACGTCTCTGGAACGGTTGTCTATCTTGGATTCAAGGAATTTTCCGGCTGCTTTGAAATGCCCCTGGATGGGGATTTGGATTTAGGCAAGTCCATCACCAGCTATGGAAACCTTATTGATTTTCATGTATGCTATGTCCTTGCCCTGGCAAAGAAAGGTGAATTGAAGATAAACACCAATGGTACCTTGCACCGTCGCAGTCATCAGCTTTGCACAAGTGCCATTACCGCCAGCGCCCGCTTTTCCGACAAGGCTGCAGAAAATGAGGTGGCTCTCATCTTCAGTTTCCTGACGCAGAATGGCTGGCTGGAGCAGGAAGATTCTACACTGTATCCTTCCGATAAGGCATTTGATTTTTTGCGCAAGAACGGATTCCGCTTGCATCAGGATATTCTGAACTGGTGGGTGAATGTCCGTTTTCATGGTGATGACGAGCATTGCAAGAGGATGTTGAGAAAGCTGGATGCGGGGCTCGATATTTCTGAAGCATCCTACCAGTTCTGGGTGCTGGATCCCTCTTACAGAATGGTTGACCGCAACAAGCAATTGGTTTGGGATTATTTGCCTCGTCCCTTGCGGGAACTGTGGCTTCTGGGATTGGTTGACTTTTCCACTGCCGGTGAAAAAAAGCAGGACAGGATTGGTGCGGTTGTTCTGAGTAAGATGGGTAAGGAATGGGCGTCTACGGGAATAGTGTCCCTTCCTGAATCCAGTGTATCCACATTGCCGAACTTTGATCTGATTGCAACGACAGGAACTTCGCCTAGGCTCCTGTTTGTGCTTGCCTGTCTTACGACGGTCAAGAATGATGAGACCTTCCTTTGTTTCAACCTGAACAAGGATACGTATCTTGCCGGTTTGAAGACTGGTTTCCCGGAATCGGAAATTGAAAATTTTCGTAGCTGGATTAACCCTCCCACAAATGTCGGCTCAACTTTGGACGAATGGAATGCTGCCTTCTATGGTGCGCGAGTTCGTACCGTTCGTCTCCTTAAGATCGATGATACGGCAATCCTCCAGGAACTTTCAAATTTCAGTCACTTTACGGACTGTACGGAAGAAACCATTCCGGGATATGGTTTTGTGCTTAAACCGGAATTGGAAACCCGGGCCTTTGAAATTCTTGAAAACTTCGGCTTCAATCCTTATGTAGACAAGACCTCTGAAAATCGCACTCCTGCACCTACGGAAGAATGGCGCAAGGAATTGTCTGTGACATGGCATTCTGCAACAACTGCAGATTACGACCTGAAGGATGAAGTGGATGATGCGGCCATCCAGGCGGCGTTGAATGCGACGAAGTATGGAAGTCTCTACCAGAAGCTGGAAACATTTGACCTGGTAAAGGTTCTTCGTTATGTGAAGACCACAGGCACGCTGTTGGCGGCAAAGATCAAGGATCCGGCAAAACGCTCAGAAAAGGAAAGGGAAATCACGTTCTTTGTCCATTCCCTCCATCTGGCAAAAAATCCGTCAAATATTGAAATTCAGGAATACGGTTCTGAGGTTAAGCAGACTCTTCCTCTGGCGTTTATCCAGGAAGTGAAGACCCTGCACAAGAAAACTCTGTAGTTATGGGAGTGTCTGGGCGTAGCCGATGATATCCCTCATGTCATCAAGAGGGATTTCATCAATGTACGCTTCCATGTTCCGTTCTTCGTCTCCAAAGTTCATCTGATACCAGAATGTGGGTGCGTCTTCCCGAGCCCTGATGCCGATGTATTCCGGTTGTCCGCCTGGGTTGAAGTCCACACGGCGACCATCCTCTCCATGACAGGGACGACAGTTCTGGTAAAAGAGCTTTGCTCCGCGTGTAATATTTGCACCCCTGATGCTTCCATCCTTGTTTAGCAATTTGTAGACAAGGTAAGCCATGCGGGCGTCCTCTACAGTTAAGGTATCGCCTGGAGATCCTGGCAGAGGCTTTGCCGAGTTTGCTACGGAATCTGCGGATTGGTTTGCATCGCAGATGGACACTCCCAGGAATAGTCCGTAGAGCGAAAGTACCGCCAAAGCCATGTTCTTCGTGATGCGCATGTCATAGAATATATATATTTGATCATTATGAAAAATGCCCTGACTTTTGCGGCAGCTCTTTCTTTGGCTGCCAGTTCTTTCGGGGGAGAGGTTTTGGAGTTTATGTTGACGGATCATGTTGCGTTTTCCGGTCGTTGGCTGCACAAACAGGACGGATCCTGTGTCAGTGCGCCCGCCGCTAGCCTGCAGTTCAATGCTGTGGCGAGGTCGGTGAGTTTTGACCTGGAAGGGGATGCGCGTTGGCGATTCGACATGGATGGCAAACCTGTCACCTATTTCAAGACTTCTGGCCGTACTACAAAGAAATTGGGTGCTGCTGGTGATGGTGCCGTACACAGCTATAAGCTAATCAAGATTACGGAAAGCAATCCTGGTGAGGTTTGCGTGCATGCAGTGGCGCTTGATGGTACAGGCTCCTTCAAGGAAAAACCGGCAACGCCAGCTCGTCGTCTTGAGTTCATTGGGGACTCATTCTCTGTTGGTTACGGTAATGAGGGCTCCAACCTGAATCCGGATGATGACGTCTTTGAGAAAACGGATGCTTCCAAGAGCTACGCATATCTGCTGGCTGAGGGCTTCAAGGCGGACCTACAGGTAAATGCCGTTAGCGGCTGTGGACTAGTACGCAACTACGACAACATTGTGCCGGAATGGACTCTTGAACGACTCTACAACTTTGTTGTTCCTGGTTCCGCTGCGACAACACCTGATGCTCCCCTATGGGATCTTTCCTGGTATGATCCTCAGGTCATTGTGCTGTTCATTGGCATTAACGATTTCCAGGGTGAAGGTCCTTACGGCGACAAGGATGCTTTCAAGGCTGCCTATGCCCGCCTGCTAGACAAGCTCAGAAATGCTCATCCTGGTGTAAAGTTTCTGCTGGTGTCGACCAAGGTCTGGCCCAATGACGACCTGACCCCGGTTGTGCAGTCCATTTTTGAGGATCAGCAGGCTCTTGGACACAAGGACCTGGACTTTAAGGTGGTTCAAACCGAGAATGTTGGTCTCCACGGGCACCCGGATGTAAGGGCGCACAAGGAAATGGCCAATATCCTAAGACCGATTATCGCCCGTTTGGGCGGCTGGCTTGCTCGCTAAAAATCATTTTTTATATATTTCAAGAAAAATAGATGTTAGCTGGATAGACCTATGTCTGTGATAATGGAAAAGATTTACGCGCTTTTTAGGATGAATATCCTGATTTTCGTGCTGTTGGCCGCTACGGTCATCGCCCTTTTTGCCTATCAGAATGGTTTAAATGACATTGAGTTTTTAAACCTGTCAGACTACCCTTACGTGATTGTTCAGTCGGACTCCGCTGACGGCGGTTCCTCCGCTATCGCCATGGAGCGTACGGATTCATCCATTATCGTGGATTATGAACTTCGCGAAGGTTACGCCTATCCCTATGCTGGTGTCAAGATTTTCCTGGGCGATGGCAAGATTCGCGGTAAGGATCTTTCCCGCTATGACAGCATCTTTGTGTGGATCAAGCCTCGTGGTGAGGGTTCCGTCCGTCTGTACATGCGCGGTTACGACTCCACGTTCTATCGTCAGGATGACGAAACTTCCCTGAAGTTCAATGAAATCGAATTCTTCCCGCTGGAAGAGACCTATCCGGCAGTGTTCGTTCCCCAGGAATTCCGTGTTGCCGGCTGGTGGGTCGCACAGAACGAAATCAATGTGCATAAGGCTCGCGTTGACCTGAGCAATGTGCCTCTCATTGAAATCCAGACCGGAACCAATGCTCCTCTGGGCTATGGAACTCTTGAAATAAAGGGCCTTTGCTTCAAGGGCAAGAAAATTGCCAAGGTGGACTTGGTGACCATTCTCGTGGCGCTCTGGTTTGTCACCTTCCTTATCATCCTGGTTATCCGCTTCTTTGACTACAGCCGTGAACGTGCTGCCAACAAGAAGAAGCGTGAAGAACTTGAAAAGAACCTGCGAGCCCTTGAAATTGAAAAGAGCGAATACGAGAAGACCAGTAAGGAAGACCCCCTTACCGGATGCCTTAACCGTGCTGGCTTCAGTAGTGTGCTGCTCCGTGAACAGGAAAATCTGAGCAAGAATGGCAGCCCGGTATCCTTCGTCATCATGGACATCGACCACTTCAAGAGCATCAACGATACCTATGGTCACCAGGTTGGTGACGAGGTTCTTGTGAACCTGACCAAGCTGATTCAGGGCAAGATTCGTAATACGGATGCTCTTGTTCGATGGGGTGGTGAAGAATTCGTGGTTCTGTGTGGTGACACGCCGATCCAGAATGCCCAGTTCCTTGCAGAAAAGCTGCGTGTGGCTATTGAAAGCGCTCCGCTTATCAAGCAGCAGCAGGTGACCTGCTCCTTCGGTATTGCCGAAATGATTCCGGAGGAAGACCCGAAGCGCCTGTTTGAACGCGCCGACAAGGCTCTGTACGCTGCAAAGGAAGGCGGAAGAAACCGCGTAGTGAGCGCTACTTTCAAGCGTTCTCGGTAACATTGATGACATTTCGCAAAGTTCTGTTGCTCGGTCTGGCCGGCTTGGTTGCCGGCCTTGCGTCCTGCGCCAAGAAGCCTGATCTTGAATCTGAATTTAGGCCAATCCTCCTTCACTGGAGTTCTCTCTCCCCTGAGGCAGAAGAACACGAACAGAAGGACGCCTGTGTGATTCGCATCACGTCTCAATTGATGCGGGAACCGCTTGTCCTGAAGTCAAAAGTTGAAGAACTTTCTTACAACGCTTATTACGGCCTGGACGCAGGAAGCCTTGTGGTAGAAGGCTTTGAGGCGGATTCCACTCAGAGAGGCATGCCCGAATATCATTGGACTGCCACCTGTGACGATGGCGAAAAGGTTGTTGTAAAATTCCACAACGGACAGTAATTGGACGTCCTACCTATTTGATACTCAAGGTTTTATCTTTATGAAAAAGTACCGAGGGTAATGTGGAACCGATTTTTGAATATACCGATTATAGGGAATGGTTAAGAGACGCTTTTGAAGATTTCAAGAAGCGCAAGACAGTTGTTTCCTGGCGTTATATGGCTATGAAACTTGGTGCCGATCCCGGTAACCTGCTTCGCGTGGCTCAGGGCAAGATCCATTTGACTCTTCCCCTGGTGCAGCCTATGGCTGACTTCTTTGAATTGAACGAGAAGGAATCTGCCTACTGGACGGAACTTGTCTATTTTGGTCGTGCAAAGACCGATGCCGAAGCTCTAAATCACTATGAGAAGATGCAGGCGCTGAAGGGCATTCCCCTGAAGAGACTGGCAAAGAAGGAGTTGGAGTTCTATCGTCACTGGTATTGCAATGCAATCCGTTCGATCATTGGCATTTGCAAGTTCAAGGACGACTACGAGGGCCTTGCGGAATGCTGTACGCCAGCTATTTCAGTAGAAGAAGCAAAAAGTGCAGTGAAACTTTTGTATGATTTGAACATGATATCGAAAGATAGGGATGGTTACTGGAAGGTGAACGATACCTTCGTGAGCACTGGTGGAAACTGGCGTTCCGAGGCAGTCCGTACGTTCCAGACGGAAACAATCCGACTTGCGGGGGAGTCCCTGGAAAGACATGCTCCTCCTCTTCGCGATATCAGTACGGTGACTATGACATTCAATATGGATGACATCGCCTTGATTCGAGAAAAGATTAAGGAATTCCGCAGCGAGCTTCTTCGACTTTCCCAGGAAGGCACGGGGGATGACACGGTGTTCCAGCTGAATGTACAGTTGTTCCCTCTTGGCTTTGCAAAGAAACTGCAGGAGAAAGAAAAATGAAAAAAATCCATTTTCTTTTGACCTTGGCATTGGGCCTGGTGGGAGGAGCCTTTGTTGGCTGTACTTCCAGCGGTTCTGATGTTGCCAAGGGACCTGGTAGTGAAACCACCAATGGCATTGTCGCCTTTGTGGATGGAAACGTGGCTCCCTATGCAGCGGTCGCCTTGCGTAAGGTGGATCACCGGGCTGACTTTGAGCAGGTGGAAAATTCCATCGTGGTGGCGGATACCTTTGCCGATAGCAGGGGTGTGTTTAATCTGGATGTTCCCCTGGATGGGGACTACCGTCTCACGGTACTTCATAACGGATCCGCCTTTACGAAGGTGATTTCTTCGGAAAGCTATGCTGGCCTTGACACAGTAAAGTTGTCTGCCACGGCTGTCATGAAGGGCGAAGTGGATATACCCGAAGGATCTAGCCTGGTATGGGTTGGTGTTCTTGGTACAGATATCCTAGTGCAGTCCGATGCCAATGGTGTCTTCGTGATACCTGCTGTCCCTGCAAAGGATACCCTGCAGCTGTACTTTGTATCTGAAGATTTCCGTAGTGTGATGGATGACGCAAGTGTATTCTTCAGTCCTGCAGAATATGCTTTTGAAAGTTACAAGACCCCTGTGAAAAAGCCGGAAGAAAGTCCCGTAGAGAAGCCGGTGGAGCCTCCTGTAGGCGAGGAAAAGAGTGACTCTACAGAGATTCCTGTGGATACGGTAAAGAAGGTGGTCCTGCTCTTGGAAGATGGAACCGTCGCGGCAAATGCACACGTTGCATTGCGTAATGCAGATTTCATGGTTGAGAAAATGGAACTTCAGAATAATCCTGTTCTTCCTGATGCCGTTGCTGATGATGATGGGTTATTCTCTATGGAGTGGCCTGATTCCGGAAGTTTCCGCCTGACGGTGACCGCAGGTGGTTATGCGTTCTCCAGAATCTATGCGGCAGAAGAACTGGCAGATGTTGATACGCTGGTTCTCTCTAAGACCGCGACTGTTTTGAGCAAGGTCACGCTTAACGGAGATGAGCGTTACGCCTGGGTGGGCATTTACGGCTTTGACATGCTGGTAAAAACCAATGCTGTTGGTGAATACGTTTTGCCGGCCTTGCCTGCCGGCGACTCCCTGAAGCTTTACTTTGTTCATAAAGATGGGACGGAGCCTTTTGTCGACCTCTCTATCAAGCCCCTGCAGGAAGGAGCTAATTACCTGAATGTCTCCAAGCTTTTGTATGACTTTGAAGAGGACAATTCCCACTGGTACATGAGTGTTGATACCTTATGGGTAAATTCAACATTCCTCTTGAACTCCGGCAAGAATGACAGTTCCCACTTGATGAAGGATCACCTGGAAATGGATGAGGAACGTGGATCTACCGTATTCCACAGCAAGTATGCGGTTGGTAAGGATCCCTACGCCTGGGTTCTTGTCGGTACAGGTATGGAATCTGTCCATAACTTTGCCGCCATAGACTCCATTGAATTCTATGCAAAGGGAAATGGAAAGATTCGCCTAGCTCTTGAAAACTGGGAATCCTACGATTCCAACGCCAAGGCTGCTTCGGGCTGGATTTCCCTGGATTCTGCATGGACTAGGATAGTCCTGAAACCCACAGACTTGTGCTTTGATGATACGGAAATCTCCGATTGTGACGGTTCCTGGGATAGCGTCAAGAACCAGGTAAAACAGTTGCATATCTTCCCTCGAGGAGGAAACGAGTTTTATCTGGATGATCTGAAGCTTTACGGAGTACTTTTCTAGTATACAGTGACTTTTGAAGAGGAGTCCCCCCATAAGGGGGGCTTTTTTTATGTAAATTTGGTGGTATGCAATCTATTGAAAATGAAGCTGCAATAGCTCAAGATTATCTCTCCCGCATCTCCAAGGAAGCGGAAGCAAAGTTTGATGAACATCTTCCTTCTGAGAAGGATCGCCCGAACCGTCTTCACGAGGCCATGCGCTACTCCATGTTCGCTGGCGGCAAGCGTCTGCGCCCTGCTCTGGTGAAGGCTGCATTTGACATGTTCGGTGGAAAGGGTGAATCTGTATGGTGTGCCATGAGTGCCCTGGAAATGCTCCACACCTTCAGTTTGATTCACGATGACCTTCCCTGCGTAGATAATGACGACTACCGTCGTGGCAAGCTGACTAGTCATAAGGCTTTTGGTGAAGCTACGGCAGTTATGGCTGGTGATGCTCTCTGCATCCTCGCGTTTGAAATGATGGGTAAGACTGGCAACGCCAAGGCAATTGAAGTCCTTGCGCATTTGCTGGGTACCTACGGCATGATCGGTGGCGAGATGATCGACATCGAAAGTGAGGGCAAAACCGTAGACCTGGAACTGGTGGACTACATCCACTACCATAAGACTGCCGCTCTGATTGAAGCCTCCTTGCAGGTAGGCGCAATGCTTGCAGGTGCCAGCGATAAGGAAATTGCTGCGATTCGTAGCTACGGCAAGTCCATTGGTCTTGCTTTCCAGATTGTAGACGATATTCTTGACATTGTCTCTACGACTGAAGAACTGGGCAAGGATGCCGGTTCCGATATCGAAAAGGGCAAGGCCACCTATCCGTCCATTGTTGGCCTTGAAAAGTCCCGCGAACGAGCTCGCGAACTCTATGAAGAATCTATCAAGGCGCTGGATGAACTGAGCTGTGATACTGCAATCCTCAGGTCTATCGCTGCATTCATTATCACCCGAGTGAAGTAATGAATCTTAAAGATGTAAAGTCTCCGCAGGACATTAAGCACCTCTCCGTAGAGGAGCTGAATGATCTTGCTTCCCAGGTCCGAAGCACAATTATCGGACAGGTCTCCAAGCATGGTGGTCACCTGGCTTCTAGCCTCGGTGTGGTCGAATTGACTTTGGCCCTCCATTATGTTTTCAATGCTCCTGCCGATAAGATTGTTTGGGATGTGGGCCACCAGGCCTACGTTCATAAGCTCTTGACTGGACGATACGACAAGTTTGAGACCCTGCGCCAGCAGAACGGGATCTCCGGATTCCTGAAGCGTCATGAAAGTGAATATGACTGCTTTGGTGCGGGTCATGCAACCACGTCCCTTTCTGCGGCATTGGGTTTTGCTGTTGCCCGTAACCACTTCAACCACAACAACAATGTGGTGGCCGTTATTGGCGATGGCTCCATGACTGGCGGTATGGCGTTTGAAGCCTTGAACAATGCTGGCATTTCCAAGCAGAACATGACCATCATCTTGAACGACAACAAGATGAGCATTGCTCCCAATGTTGGTGGCTTCAGCAAGTATCTGAACCGAGTCATCTCTGATCCGGTTTACAACAAGATGCGTTCCGACCTGGATCGCCTGATGAAGCGCCTGCCCGGTGTGCTGGGTTCCCGCTTCCGTGACCTTTTCCTTCAGGTGGAAAGCGCTGCCAAGAATGCTGTGAAGCCGGGTCAGTTCTTTGAGGACATGGGTATTCGTTATTTTGGACCTATTGACGGTCACGACATTAACGAACTGATCATGATTCTCGAACGAGTTAAGTCTCAGCCGGGGCCCTGCATTGTGCATGTCCTTACCGAGAAGGGTAGAGGACTGGACGCTGCCGTGAAGAATCCGACCAAGTATCATGGTACTGGTCCCTTTGACCCCGAAAGCGGTCTTCCCCTTGCTCCGGGTAAAAAGAATCCCTCTCTCACCAGTGTGTTCGGCAATACTCTGCTGGAACTGGCTAAGAAGGATGAACGCATCATGGGGATTACTGCCGCTATGCCTACAGGCTGCGGCATGGACATTGTGGCTAAGGAACTGCCGGATCGCGTCATTGATGTGGGTATTGCGGAAGAACACGCTGTAACGTTTGCTGCAGGTCTTGCCTGCGATGGTGTGGTGCCCGTTGTGGCTATCTACTCCTCCTTTATGCAGCGTGCCTATGACCAGATTATGCACGATATCGCCCTGCAGAATTTGCATGTGGTTCTCGTGCTGGACCGTGCGGGCCTGGTGGGTGCCGATGGTCCGACCCATCACGGAGCGTTTGACTTGTCCTTCCTGCGCACGGTGCCGGGACTGACGATTCTTGCTCCTTCTGATGAAAACGAACTTCGAGATATGATAACCGCCTCCATTGACATGGAAGGCCCTGTGGCTATCCGCTATCCTCGTGGAACAGCTCTTGAAGAAGAGCTTGCTGCTCCTGCCGGACAGGTTGACGTGAAGTTGCCTAAGGTCCTGGAACAGGGCAAGGACATCCTGCTTCTCGGAGCAGGTTTCATGACGAACGAACTGAAGAAGACTGCCGAAGTGCTTAAGCAGAACGGATACAACCCGACTTTAGTGGATGCCCGTGTGGTTAAGCCTTTGGACCAGGAATGCTACCGCAGCCTCTTCGATAACCACAAGGTGATTGTTACACTGGAAGACAACACCCTCGTCGGCGGATATGGATCTGCCGTTTTGGAACTTCTGAGCGATCTCGGATATACGGACAAGAAGTTGCTCCGCTTCGGGCTCCCGGACCAATTTGTGGAACAGGGCGAAATCCAGAATTTGTACAAACTTTTGAAAATTGACGGAGAATCCGTCGCAAAACAGTTGATGGAAAAACTATGAGCGAAGAACAGAAACGCACTGTGAAGTTGACTCTGGACCGTAAATTCGGTGTGAGCGAAAAGAAAGATGAACGCCGTCCCCGCGAAGATCGTCGCGATGGCGATCGTAATGAACGTGGCGATCGTGGTTTTGGTGGTCGAAGCGATCGTCCGTCCCGTGGCGGTTTCGGTGGCCGTGGCGACCGCCCGTTCCGTGGTGACCGTCCCCGTGGCGCCTTTGGTCTTCGTGAAGATGGTTCCCGTCGTGAAGGTGAATTTAATCGTGAAGGCGGCGATCGTTTTGATCGTGAACGCCGTCCTCGCCGTTCCTTCGGAGATCGTCCCTTTGGCCGTGACGGTGGCCGTGGTGGTCGCTTTGGTCGCAAGGGTGGCCGTGATGAACGTCCCTTTGGTAATTTCAACCGTGATGAACATTCTCCGGTTTATCGCCAGCGTCCGGAACAGAAGTCTGAACTTTCTGGTGATGAATCTCTGGAAGAGTCCGTATTGGAAACTCGCGTAGCAGAAGTTGAAGCTCGCGCAGAATCCGAAGCAAATCCGCCCTGGTTCAGAAAGCTTCTTGCTCTCACCACAGAAAAGGGCCGTGAACGTGAGGGCCGTTTCCTTGGTGAAGGCGTTCATGTTGTTGATGAACTTGTTCGTCGTCACCGTGAAGTTGTGATTGCTGTCTATGCAGTTGAAGGCTTTGAAAATGAAGAACTGGTGGAAGCCATCAATGAAGCTGGCGTTACCCTTCACATGCTGACAGAAGATCAGATGAAGCAGTTGTCTTCCACTGTTACCACTCAGGGTATCATTGCTCACTGCCGTATTGCAAACACAAAACCTGTTTACGAATCTAGCCGCAGCGTGCTCACTCTCGTTGATGCCGTGCAGGATCCGGGTAACCTGGGAACTCTCTTCCGTACAAGCCTTGGTTTTGGTTCCAATGGTATGGTTCTCGGTCGTGGTACCGTTAGCCCCTTCAATCCGAAGGTGGTTCGTGGTTCCTCGGGTACCTTCCTCCGTGTTCCCTTCGAATTCGATATCGACCTGATTGAACACATCAATTTCCTCCGCAGTAAGGGTTATACCATCATCGCAACTGACCTGCACGCAAAGCAGAGCCTTCGCGAAATTCCGAAGCATAAGCTTCGCAAGATGGCCTTCCTCGTTGGTAACGAAGGTGCTGGTACCAATCCGTACTTCATTGAACTTGCTGATGAAACTGTGAAGATTCCCATGAGTAGCGAACTTGAATCTCTCAACGTTTCTGTGGCTCACGGTATTCTTTCCTACGAAGCCGCTCAGATCCAGGAGGATTTGAAGTAATGAATTTCCATGAACGTCTAGAACAGCGTGTCGCCAAGTGCGGAAATCCTGTGTGCATGGGCATGGACCCTGTGATGAAGCTGATTGACCCTTGCATTTCTGCAGGCTCTGCAGAGGACAAGATCAAGCGCTTCTATTCCGAAATTCTGGAATGCTGCCTGAAGCGCAATGTGCAGCCCGCTGTTGTTAAGCCCAATAGTGCTTATTACGAATGCGTTAGCGTTCAGGCGATGCTTACCTTGCAGCAGCTCATTGCGGACTACAAGAGTGCTGGCATTCCTGTGATTCTCGACGCCAAGCGTGGTGATATCGGCAAGTCCAGTGCTGCTTATGCAACTGCTGCCTTTGATGTGTACAAGGCCGACGTGGTGACAGTTTCTCCCTGGATGGGTTCCGATTCCGTGAATCCGTTCGTACGCGAAAATTCTGAAAATGGCGCTTACGTGCTGCTCCGTACGAGTAACAAGGGGGCCCACGATTTCCAGGACATGCCGGTTATCGGCAGCGATGATCCCCGCGATGTTGGCGAAGCCTTCTACAAGGTGGCAGACAAGATCATGGAATGGGATGGCAACATGGGCTTCTTCGGTGCCGTGGTTGGTGCAACCCATCCTGAAGAACTTGAAAAGATTACTGCCTACTGCGTTGCCCATCAGCACGAAATTCCCTTCCTGATTCCAGGCGTGTCCATTCCTGGTGTGCCTGGCGGTCAGGGTGGCGATGCAAAGACCGTGCTTACTGCGATTGCCAATGGAGGCAGCAAGCGTAAGTTCCATGTGCTGAACAGTTCCAGTGGCCTCAACTTCGCCTATCAGCGCAGTGGCAAGCCTGAAGCTTTTGCTAGCGAATGCGTGGACGCCCTGGAACGCCTGGCTGAGGCCTGCGCTCTCTAAGGTGGACGGGTATGCGTTTCCTTGCATGCATCGTATTCGCTGTTGCGCTGGTTGCTGCGGCCTTCCATTTTGCGAAGCCGCTGCCTAGCACAAACTTTGATGAATCCTTCTTGCCGAAGGCTTCTTCCGTGCGATACATTGCTGCAGGGAACGATGCATCCGTTGCAGGTCTTTTCTGGATCAAGGGCCTTACGGAACTGGGCGAAAGCTATCTGTCTGGTAAGGAATATGCTTACCTTGGACATGTGGCGAACCTCTCTACGGAACTGGATTCCCTCTTCTATACGCCTTATTATTTTGTGGGTGGCGTGACTCCCATTGATGCTAGCGATACTTCGGATTTTGTCGTCCTTCGCCGAGCAACGAGAGTTTATCCGGAACAGTGGCGCCTGGCACTTTATTATGCGTTGCGCCTGGCAAGAGGGCCTTATCCCAACAAGTCTGCTGCTGCAGATGTGATGCGTCCTTATTTTGATAGCCCGGACACTACGATTCCCGCTCACGTACGTACGATTTACCGTTCCTTCGAATTGGATACCATGCAGATGGAAATGGCTCTTGAAACTGTGCTGAATGATGTGATGCAGCCCCGTTTCAAGACTTTCCGCAGTAGCTTCATTACCAAGGTTTACAAGTTGCTGGGCTACAGGCAGTCCTTCATTGGCAAGAATCCCGAGGACGATCCTGTTTACGCAGAAGTCAAGAACATCATTGAGTCCCTTGGCGAAGGAAAGCTTCACCCTCAGTATGCCTATATGCGCCTGCTGCAGATGAAGAAGGTAGAGGAACCTGAAAACAAGGATGTGGTTGATTCCACTACCACTCAGGAAGTTCCTGAGTCAGAAAATCATTAAGATCCCGTGGAAAATATGCGAAGGGCGCCGCTAGTTGCGACGCCTTTTTTTTCTGTTTTAAACCTTGTGTGTGTAGCGTTACTCTGCACAACGCTTGGCGTTGTTGGGAAGACCCATCAGCTCAAAGGCGTTCTTGCAGCGGAGCTTCATATCTTCTGCTTCCTTTCTGTTAACGCTCAACTGGGAACGCTTATAGAGAATTGTAGCAGTCATGTAGGGCTTGTTTCCCTGGATAGACTTAGCTTCTGCGACCTGGTAAAGGGAATCGGCGTTGCTGTTTCCGTTGATGTCAGCAATCTGTGCGGCTGTAAAGGCGTAATAGCCGCTTTTCTTGTCTGTAGCCTTGCCTGCGAGTTTCAGAAATTCCTGGGACTTGTCACTGTTCCTTGCACCGGCATAGGAAATGGCGCATTCCGCATAGAATGCTCCGCGGGACTGCTCCTCGGACTTTTTGATGGAATCCTGGTCGGCCGCGTTACAGATCTTTACTCCGTCGCCGTACTTTTCCCGTGCGTTGGCCAGGGCCACTTTCACCTTGGTGAGGTTGGTTGTCGTATTTTTGTCCAGCACTTCATTGCGGACCACCGTGAGGAGGGAATCTGCAAAATCCAGATCAAGACTCATGGTGCGAATCTGGGCCATGCCCACGAGCACTCTTCCTTCGGAAAGAAGGTCCGCTTCCTTGCGGCTGGCAAGAAGTGCCTTTTCCAGAAGGCTGTAGCCCTTGGCAAATTTTCCTGCGTTTAGGTATCGCTGGGCACGGCTAGAATAGGTGCCGGATTCGGAGGCGCTAGCCATGGCTGTAATGCCGAGAATGGCGAGAAGGGCGAGACGCTTTACCATAGGGTCTCCACCATGAAGGGTACGGAATCCTTGCTAGGCATGTTCCTGCGGATAATCCACATATTGGATATGCCCTGCATCAGGTCGTCTGCATTCTGCAGAGTTGCCCCAGCAGATTCCATAAAGTCTGAAAGATCTCCGGTCATGGAACTTACATCGCCTAGCAGGTTGTCAACCTTACCCATGGTCGTATCGATGGATGCCATGAGGCCGGACACGTTGTCCATGATGCCATCCACCTTCTGGGGGAGCGGCTTCATTTCCACAAGCATGGTGGAAACGTTGCTGGTGATGCTGTCCACGCGATTCATCAGCACGGGGAAATCGTCCTGCAAGGTGTCGAGAAGACCGGATGCCTGGAACAGGACTTTCTTTCCTACGTAGGTAATGTCGTCAATTCTGTTCAACTGGGTGTTCAGGTTGTCGTACAGGCCGCGGGAGCCGAAGAGTGCGCCGACTGTAGTACTGGTATCGTTTGCCATGGCAAGCAATGTATCCGCCGCATCAATAAGGTGGTTTACACGGCCAAGAAGTTCGTTAGCAGTCTCAAGCACGGTTTCGATATCCTGAGCCTTTCCTGGAGGGAGGTATTCTCCATCCTGGAGGACTCGTCCCTTGCCACGACGAACGTCAATGTTGATGACTCGGGCTGAAATCACGTTCTGGTCACGGATGGCGAACACTTCGGCACTGTCGGTAATCCAGTTCTGATATTCCTTGCGGATAATGAAGTCCATATGGACTCCGTTGCCTTCCAGCTGCATACCGCCAATCTGACCCACATCCACGCCACTGATCTGGACTCGTGTACCAGGGCCGAGACCCATAGCTTTTTCAAAATTACTATGGAGGTGGTACTCTTCCACACCGATCATGCCACTGGAAAAAAGCTTTGCATAGAGGACTAAACCGAAAATCATCACTGCGATGGTGAAGAATATGCCGACCATCAGGCCGGAAACTTCCATCCAGTTGATTTGCTTAATAGGTTTTAGTCTCATGTAAAGAAATATAAATAAAAAAACGCAAAGCTTTTCTATTTTAGGTATATAATTGGAGTCAATATGGATTTCTTTGATTTTTTAAACTATTCCGTTACACCGTACCATACGGTTGATTTCCTTTCTGAAGCATTTGAAAAAACGGGAATGAAAAAGTGGAATTTGGGAATGGCGCCTATGGAAAAGGGCCAATCCTATTTTTGGGAACGGAATGGAGCGCTGGTGGCAGTTCGTGTTCCTTTGGCAGTTTCTGCGAATACAAGGTTTAGACTTGCGCTGGCGCATACGGATTTTCCTGCTCTGAAGATCGCTCCGAATCCGGACAAGTCATGCGCAGGCGTGGACACCCTGCATGTAGAAACCTATGGTGGGTTGCTGTATACAAGCTGGCTGGATCGAGATTTAGGTTATGCCGGCATGTTGGCCTATGAACACGGTGGAAAAATCCAGAAGAAGTTAGTTCGCGGAGATAAACTTTTCCGAATCCCGCAATTGGCAATACACCTGAATCGCGGTGTAAACCAGGATGGCCTGAAGGTCAATCCTCAGACGGATTTGGATGCACTGTGGCGCAGCGCTGTGGGTAAATCCTGTACAGACCGTAACAAGTTTGCCGATGTACTGCAGGCGGAACTTTCTGCCGAAGAACACTTGCTTGATTTTGACGTGCAGCTGTTTGATGCCCAGCCCGCAAATAGGGGCGGTTTCAATGATGAATGGGTTTACTCTGGTCGTCTGGATAACCTGAGCAGTTGTCATGCCATTGCCGAAGGTGTCCTGGCGGCTCCGGCTCACGAAGATGATTTCTTGGTTGCTGCGTTCATGAACAATGAGGAAGTGGGTAGCAATACCCGTGAAGGCGCTGCTGGTAATTTTCTGCGTTCAGTTCTCGAAGATGTCTGGACATCTTCTGGAATGCCTCTTTCTACTTTAAACTCAGCGCTCTCCGCTTCTATGGCGTTATCCATCGACATGGCTCACGCAGAACATCCAAATTTCCCGCAGAAGCACGAGTCGAATCACGCACCTGTTCTTGGTGGTGGTGTTGTATTGAAGACAAATTCACAAAAACGTTATGCAAGCGATGTGATTTCGTCAGCGCAATTCAAGCTACTTTGTGAAAAGGCGGGAGTTCCCTGTCAGACATTCATTACGCGAAATGATATGCCCTGTGGAAGTACAGTAGGTCCAACGGTTTCTGCAAATCTCGGTATTCCCACAGTGGATATTGGTGAACCTATGCTTAGCATGCACAGCATTCGCGAGATGATGGCTGTGAAGGATCATCAGGACATGATATCCCTTTTGAAAACTTTATTCGGGGCCTGCTAAAAAAACTACAGGAAGGTATTTTATTACCTTTACATTGATGAGTTTGTTTAGGTTTATTCAAGAGAAACTTCCTCGTAAATCCCTGGCTGGGCAATTCATGCGCTATCTGTTTACGGGTGGCCTTGCCTTTGTCATTGATTTCGGTTTGTTTGCCCTTTGCCTCTATGTTTTTGAATGGCACTATTTGCTGGCAAATTTTGTAGGACTTGTTGCGGGTCTTGTTTTGAATTATGCCTTAAGCATTGGGTGGGTTTTTACCGCTTGCGAACGCAAACTGGAAAAGAAAAAAACGGCAGAGTTCGCTGTTTTTGCCCTGGTGGGGTTTCTTGGCGTTGGGTTGAATGAACTTTTGATGCTTTTAATGGTGGATGTCTTTGGGTGGCTGGAAATGCTTTCTAAGATGGCTGCTGCTATTGTTGTTTTGATGTGGAACTTTGGTGGTCGAAAGCTGATCTTGTTCCGCGAAAAGAAGGGTTGATATGGCTATTGAAAATGAATCTAGGAAGATTGCCGTTATAGCTGGTGCAGGTCCTGCGGGCTTGACCGCTGCTTTAGAACTGCTTCGCACTACAGGTGTAAAGCCGGTTATTTTCGAAGCCGAAGATGTGATTGGTGGTATTTCCCGCACGGCCCGCTACAATGGCAATCGAATGGATATCGGTGGCCACCGTTTCTTCAGCAAGAGTGATGCCGTGATGGACTGGTGGCAGGAAATCTTGCCTTTGCAGGGCGCGCCTAGCCGCGACGATATTGCTATCGGCCGTAAGGTTCCTCTTACTGCAGGTGGACCTGATCCTGAAAAGGATGACTTTGTCATGCTGTGCCGCAGTCGCCTGAGCCGAATCCTTTTCCTGCGAAAACTCTTTGATTATCCGGTCAGCCTGAATGGTTCCACAATCCGCGGACTTGGTCTTTGGCGCATGTTTAAAATAGGCATGAGCTATCTGAAAGTCCAGTTGCTCCCGGCTCGCGAAGAAAAAAGCCTAGAAGACTTCATGATCAATCGTTTTGGCGTGGAACTTTATCGAACCTTCTTCAGGGATTACACCGAAAAACTGTGGGGTGTTCCTTGCAATAAAATCAGTCCGGAATGGGGAGGCCAGCGCATTAAGGGACTTTCCATTACAAAGACTGTTTTGCACGCGGTAAAGCAGATTTTTGCAAGCAAGAAACCTGCTGCTGAGTCTGGAGATATCCGCCAGAAGAATACGGAAACCAGCTTGATCGGACAGTTCCTCTACCCGAAATTTGGCCCTGGCCAGTTGTGGGAAACCGTGGCTCAGAAGGTCCAGGAGATGGGCGGTGAAATCGTAATGAACGCAAAGGTTGTGGGCGTGAATCGCGTTGGCAACCGTGTGGTCAGTGTAGTTGTTGACCGTGGTCAATCCACAGAGGTGATTCCCTGCGATTACTTCCTGAGCACAATGCCTGTGAAGGAACTTGTGGCTTCCCTGGATAGCGAGGCTACGCCGGTCCCTGCAGAAGTGAAGCGTGTTTCCGAAGGACTTGTATATCGTGACTTTATGACGGTAGGCCTTTTACTGGATAAACTTGAAATCAAGAATCCGGCGAAGCCTGGCACTCCCGAAAGCAAGCTGAAGTTTGTTGCTGACAACTGGATCTACGTTCAGGAAAGCGATGTGAAGTTGGGCCGCATCCAGGTGTTCAACAACTGGAGCCCTTATCTGGTCAGCGATCCGTCCAAGGTTTGGATTGGCCTTGAATATTTCGTCAACGAAGGCGATGAAATGTGGACCATGCCCGATGCGGATTTCATCAAGTTCGCTATCGATGAACTGGACAAGATCCATGTAGCAAAGCCTGAATCTGTTCGTGACTCCGTGGTGTTCCATATCAAGAAGGCTTATCCGGCATACTTTGGAACCTATGGCGAATTCCATAAGATTCGCGAATTCCTGGATCCTATCGAGAATATGTTCCTTATGGGCCGTAACGGTATGCACAAGTACAATAATATGGACCATAGCATGCTTACTGCCATGGAAACGGTAAAGTGCATTCGCGAAAACTCTACGGATAAGCGCGATCTTTGGAACGTCAATACGGAAGAAGAATATCACGAGGGCAAGAAATAAAATGCAGCCTCTGTGGAAAAGGATTTTGAAGGCGCCGGAACTGTACCTGTGCGTTTTGATTGTTGCTGTTGTCGCTTTTTTCTGCGTTGATAGAATTGGAACATCGGATGTTCGTCTTGCTGTTGGAGACGAGCCATTTGAACAAAGTTCTTTACCTGTGACGAGAAAATTCCAGGAGCCGTTCAAGGTTGCCTTTAGGATATCAAATCCCTTTAATCATGTTTTTGATTTACGTATCGTTCCTGATGATTGCGCTATGGCCATTCGTGTGAATGGAGAGGATCTTGATCTCACGGGGCGCTCGGGCCTTTGTGATTTTGGAAATGGCTTTGTATTGGATCACAAGGAACTGGAATCCCTTGGTGTGAAACACGGGTCTGAAATTGAGGTGCAGGTGCAAAATAGGGGTGGTGATGGCGGACTGAACGCTATTCCCGAAAGCTCTTCTGTTGCCTTATTCTCTGTTTTGAATTTTTTGCTGCTGATTTCTTCGGGCCTACTGGCGTTGACTGTTGCCCGCCGATTTAGGATTAACTGGGGGTTGGCACTGCTTTTGTCTCTGGGAGTGATGCTTCGAGTCGGTTTCGATTTAACTCTTCCTAGGTATGACAAGTACGGTCACGATGTAGATGGCCATGTGGCATATGTTCACTATGTGGCTGACAATTACAGTATTCCCGGTGCTGAAGATTGTTGGGCATGTTATCATCCGCCTGTTTACTACAGTATGTCTGTGCCTGCATGGAAAATTGCAAATGCCGCAGGCGTTCCCGGTACTAGTGGCCTGCAGGTAGAAAGTATTCTTCTTTCGGTTGCCTTTCTTTTCCTGGGCTTTCTGTTCCTAAGACAATTTCTTTCTGGCGGTACGCTTGCTATATCAACTGCCCTGCTGTCTTTCTGGCCTGTACTGATTTTATCCGCACCTAGAATTGGCAATGACCAACTTTTCTATGTATTTCACGCGCTATGCCTTTGGGGTGGGATTAGATACCTGAACAGTGGCCGTGGAAAATTTTTAGTTGTTGCGGCTGTTGCGACGGTACTGTCTTACTGGACGAAAACAACAGGCGCGATAACTATGGGAGTCTTTGTCCTGTTTGCTGTACTAGGCTATTTTGGAAATGGAAAATCCCTTTCCGCAACAAAGTCCGAAGTCTTTTCCTGGATTGTCTTTGCTCTGCTGGTTGTTGGTATTCTGGTTGATAGAATTCTAAGTGGTGCTGCATTGGTTGGAAATGCGCAAAGTCTGCATTCTGGCTTGATTGTTGGTAATGAGGTTGGCAATTATGTCTACTTTGATATGGAAAAGTTTTTGACGTCACCCTATACTAGTCCGTGGCACGACGAAATGGGCCGCCAATATTTCTGGAATTATGCTGTAAAAACATCCCTGTTTGGTGAATTCAAATTGCTGGAAACCCCCGCAGGAAAGATTCTGGCAACACTTGTGAGCATCTCCTTTTTGGGTTTAGTTGCAACAGCTTTACGAGGCTTTTGGAAAAACCGAATGAAGGGAATTCATTGGATTTTGCTGTTGCAGGGGATAGCCTTCTTTGTTGCATTGGCCTTCCTTAGAGTAAAGCATCCCTACGCTTGCAGTAATGATTTCCGCTATATTGTGCCGGTGCTTCTGAGTTTCCTTCCCTTTGTTGGCTTGGGGGCAACCGTGGAAGGAACTTCCTGCAAGTGGAAGGTCCTTTGCGGAGTGTCCATAGCCGTGTTTATGCTGGCTTCTGTTGCCCTGATGGTGAATGTAGCCTTGCTGTAGGGAATTTTGTATATTCCTCATTAAGTGAGTGAATGTTTTATGAAAGATCTCTCTTTAACGATGAAAGTCTTCATGATGGTGTGCCTAGCTGCAGCTTTGGCTGTAGCTCGCCCTATCAATGACGGTAATAAACTTTATGCTGCCGGCGATTATGCGGGCGCCCTTGAAAAATATATGAAGGCTCGCGAGGCGGAGCCTGCCAATCCCATGCTGTTCTATAACATCGGTACTTGTCAGTATCGTCTAGGCAATTACGATGAAGCCAAGAAGGAATTGGAAAGTGCCGTCCGCATGCCGGATAGGAAAATGGCTGCAAAGGCTGCCTACAATCTGGCCAATGCCCATTTCCGCATGGGAGAGAAGGCTTCTGAACCTAGTGAACGCATTGCTGCCTGGCGTGAATCCGTTGCCTATCTGAAAAAGGCAATTGATCTGGATAACGGTTTTGAAAATGCCAAGAAGAATGTGGAAATTGTTCAGCGCAAACTGAAGGAAGAACTGGACAAGCAGAAGGAAAACAAGGACCAGAATCAGGACCAGGACAATGACCAGAAGCAGCCTCCTCTGAGCGAAAAGGCGAAGGAAGCCTTGGCCCGAGCCCTCCAGATGAGCAAGGACGGAAAGTATGAAGAGGCTAAGCAACTTCTGGAAAATGTCATTGCGGAAGATGAAACTGCCGGTCAGCTGAATTCCTATGTGCAGCGCATTGACGACGTCATTGAAATCAAGGCCGGTCGTAAGCCCAAGGCCAAGATTGATGCAAGCAACACCGATAACGACCTGGAGGTGATCTAATGAGGTTCGAGGTTCGAGGTTCGAGGCGTCAGGGGTCGTTGCGTGATTCTCTCCCTAGTGTCATTCTGAGCGAAGCTCGTAGAGCGAAGTCGAAGAATCTAGCCGTTGTGTTGCTGACTTTGTTCTGTGCTGCTGTGGCCTTTGCAGCTCCCAAGTCAGCCAGCGCCTATTACAGCGACGCCGCATTCCAGTATATTGAAAATCGTCTGCCCACTGCAGAAATTACCTGTAATGAGGGTCTGCAGTATTATCCTAATGATCAAAAACTCCAGATGCTTCTGGATCGAATCCAGGAAGCGAAGGATGAGCAGAAGAACGAAAATAAGAAGAATGATCCTAAGAATGACCAGAATCAGGATCAAAACCAGGATCAGGATAATCAGGACAAGGATCAGAACCAGGACCAAAATAAGGATCAGCAAAATCAGGACCAGAACGGTGAATCCAGTTCTAGCCAGGATGATCAGAAGGATCAAGATCAGCAGAATGGTGGTCAGTCCAGCAGTTCTGAGGAAAGTTCCGACAGTAATGGTGGCGAGAACCAGCAGCCGGAACAGCCTGAAGAACAGTCCAGTGACAGTCAGGGAGAAGAACCTCAGGAAGTTCCTGCCCAGATGGGCGAGATGACGCCTGAGGAAGCAAGCCAGTTGCTGAAGGATTTTGACGAACAGAATGGCGAACGCAAGCCTTGGAAACCTCTCCGCGGCCAGGCCCGCCCCGCCAAGGACTGGTAAGGCGAAACCAAGAACAAGCTTGCTTGTTCTTGAGTGAGCCGCAAGTCCTGCGCTCGCAGAGCGCAATGACTGGTAAGGCGAAACGGTCAATCCGGCCATCCATTGAAATGCGATATGATCAGGGACTGCACAAAAGAATAGCTATATTGTTTTTGTGGGTCGCGAGAATCGTACATTTATCGCCATTGACTTGAAGTCCTATTTTGCTTCCGTGGAATGTGTTCTGCGGGGGCTTGACCCGCTGACTACGAATCTTGTAGTGGCTGACGAAAGCCGTACCGAAAAGACAATTTGCCTTGCGGTGACACCTTCCTTGAAGGCTTACGGAATTCCTGGTCGTGCCCGCCTTTTTGAAGTGAACCAGAAAGTTCGGGAAGTAAAGCAACGGACCGGAGAAGAAATCAAGTTCATCATTGCTAAGCCGCAGATGGCGCGCTATGTGGAATTTTCCACCCGCATATACAACGTGTATTTGAAATATGTCAGCGCCGAAGATATTCACGTATATTCCATTGACGAGTGCTTCATCGATGTGACACAGTACCTGTCTCTATACAGGAAATCTGCCCGTGAACTGGCAAAGACCATGATTCAGGATGTATTCAATACAACTGGAATTACGGCCACTGCTGGGGTGGGGACCAATCTTTATCTTTGCAAGATTGCCATGGACATTATGGCGAAGCATGTGGAACCCGATGAAGATGGCGTTAGAATTGCGGAACTGGATGAAATGGGTTTCCGCAAGAATCTGTGGAGCCATCGCCCGCTGACTAGCTTTTGGCAGGTGGGCCGAGGTATTGCCCAACGTCTTGAAAACTGTTACCTGAACAACGGGCGCGGAATTCTTACCATGGGCGATTTGGCCCGTGTAAGCGTCAGGAACCCGGAAGCCCTGTACAAGATGTTTGGCATCAATGCAGAAATTTTAATTGATCACGCCTGGGGCTATGAACCCTGCACCATTGCTGAAATCAAGAAGTATAGGCCTAAGAGCAATAGCATTGGTGGAGGGCAGGTGCTAAGTTGCCCCTACGATGCGGCAAAGGCCCGCATTGTGGTTCGTGAAATGGTGGATACGCTGACTATCGATCTCATTGACAAGAACCTGGTGACCAACAGTCTTACGCTCATGATGGGCTATGACCGTGAAAATATTGATAAGGGAATTTATCAGGGGGATACAGTGATTGACCCTTATGGCAGAACCCTCCCCAAGCCGGCACACGGAACGGCAAATTTGGGGCGTTATACCAGTTCCCTTACGGCTATTGCCGAAGCCGTCATGCAGCTTTACGACCGCATTGTAAATCCGCAATTGACTCTGAAACGTTTGAATCTTGTGGCTAACGATGTGGTGGATGCCAGTTACGAACAGGCGGACCTCTTCACGGATGTGAATAAGGAGATGCGAGAGAAGAAACGCCTGAAGGCAGAACTTCTCATCAAGAAACGTTTCGGAAAAAACGCAATCCTCAAGGGCATGGATTTGCAGGATGGTGCCACTACCATGGAACGCAATAGCCAGATTGGAGGTCACCGTGCCTAGTTTTAACTACGACGACATTATCAATTTGCCCTATCCCCGCAATGACTGGAATTTTCTCATGAAGCATCCTCGCATGTCTGTAGAAAACCGTGCGAAGATTTTTAGCCCCTTTGCGGCTCTTCGCGGTCATAAGGATGCCATTGACGATACTGCCGAAAGAAACCTGACCGTTCGCCAGGAAGACTTGATGGATGACTCCCGCTACGAACTGGATGAAACGCTTGGGGTTCTTGTAGAAAAGCTTTCCCGCGGAGAACATCCAGTTGTGAGGGTGACCCATTTTGTCCAGGATGCAGTACTTGCCCAGGGAATAGGAACTTATCAGGATACGGAAGGGATGGTTTCCAGACTGGATTTACACCAGCATGTATTGGTAATTGTAGAACGAAAGATAAACCTTTCCAACATTCAGAAAATTATCCTTGTTTAGGAACTGCTGGCATTTTATATATTTTGAAAAAAAGAGGCTTGTGATGGAATCTGAAGAAAAACGCTTTTCTGATCTCGAAAAGAAAGATAAGGAACATGATGCCCGATTGAATGCCCAGGCTGAAAAGGACCACGAGCACGACTTGCGTATAGATTCGCTTTATTGCAAGAATAAAGAGCAGAATTTCAAGTTGAAAGCTCAGATGGCAAAGGATGCTGAACATGATTTTGAACTTCAGCGCCAGTCTGTGAAGGATGAAGAACACGACGAGCGCCTTGCTCGTCTGGAAAGGACTTGCCGTGAATTGGAAGCGCGTATTGCCGCTCTGGAAGCAAGACTGAAATAGTATGGCCCAGTCCGTTCGAAATATTGCGATCCTGGCCCATGTGGACGCAGGTAAGACAACTCTCTCTGAGAGAATGCTGTTTGCTGCCGGTGAAGTGAAGCGTCCCGGTAAGGTTGAAGAAGGCCTCGCCACCATGGACTACCTTCCCGAAGAAAAGGAACGTGGAATCACCATTGAAAGTGGTGTTGCTCATTTCGAATGGAAGAATACCTGGTTCAATTTTATTGATACTCCGGGGCATGTTGATTTTGGCGCCGAGGTGGACATGGCCCTAGGGGCTGTCGAGGGCGCTGTTCTCGTAATCAGTGCTGCCAGTGGTGTAGAAACCCAGACTGTTGCTGCCTACCGCAAATTGCGTGAAGCGGGTGTTCGCACCATTCTTTTCATCAACAAGTTGGACAATCCTGATTACTCCCTGGATGAAACGTTGATTAACGTGGAAGAGATTCTGGGAGTGCGCCCGGTTCTTATGACCTTGCCAGAATATGAAAAGGGTCGCATGAGTGCGGTACTGGATGTTCTGAGCCAGAGTAGGCTTGTTCATTCCGAATCTGGCGAAGAAATTGTAGACGATGGCTGGGACGTTTCTAATGGGTGGGACAACTCCCGCGAACTGAAGAAACATTACGACGAAGCCGTAGAATTTGCCTGCAACTTTGATGATGAAGTACTATCCCTGGCCATGGAGGGAAAGCCTGTTCCTCCCAAGATGCTTTTGCGGGGCCTTCGCGCTCTTTGTCTGAGTGACGATTATGCCCTTTGTTATGCAGGATCCGCCATGGAAGGCTTTGGCGTTCGTAGCCTGCTTAGCGCTCTCAGTTTTTTCCTGCCCGAGGTTCCTGAATTTGAAGAAGGGATGCTTGGACAGGTGATTCGTCTCCGTCATTTTAAGGGCGTGGGGGAGATTTCCCTGTTCCGCAGTTTCTCTGATATGGAACGCAAGGAATGGCCGGCGGGGTTTGAATTCTCACGCCTGAAGGCAAACCTCCTTTTGCCTGTAGATGAAATCCGTGCAGGCGATATTTATGCCATGCGTACGCCCTACGAAACGGAACTGGGCCAGAGAATTCTGTGTGATGGAACTCTGGCGCGTGACCTTAGCGATGGTCCGTGCAATCCCTTCGACAAGCTCAGGGCAGGCTCTGAGCGAAACGAAGGATCTAGCATCCGTGACCGTTATCAGCCTCTTTTACAGACTCGCGTTGAATGCGTTAGCACGGAGGACTATCCTCATGTGGAAAAGAGTCTCCAGACCCTCAGCCGCATGGACCCCAGCTTTAGAGTGCAGCATGATCTGGATGGGGGGTTCTGGTACCTGCATACTGTAGGTGAAGTTCAGCTGGAAGTTTTGCTTGCTCGCCTCCGTCGGGAATTTGGCTGTGATGTGCAGGCTGGTGCGCCCGAAATCCGCTGGCAGGAACGTCTGGCCCATCGCTTGGATCCGGTGGAAAATTCCTTCCAGATAGGCCCCCATAAAATTTCCATTAGCCTTTCTGCTACTCCCGTAGAAGAGGAAGGCAATATGGAGTTGCACCATGACATTCGTCTCTCTGCAGATTTTCTGGAGAAGGCTCCTCTCGAAATTCTTGCAGGTGTCCGCTCTGCTCTTTTGGAGGCTGCAGATATTGGCGTGCTGGGTAAGGGCCCGCTAGTGGGCGTATGTTTTGAGGTCCATTCCTTTGAATGGTCTGAGGGGGCTTTGCCTCCCATGATCAAGAAGTGCTGTGCCGATGCAGTGGTGAAACTCATCAAGCCTGCAGATGTTCAACTGTATGAACCGATTATGGAACTGTCCCTGGAATGTCCGGTAAACTTTGCCGGAAACATTACGGGAGACATTCAGTCCCGTGATGGCAAGGTGAAGGAAATCGGCGGTGACGGCCGTACCCATTTCCTGAAGGCGGACATTCCGCTCCGCAATATCTTCGGCTATGCCACCAACGTTCGCAGCATCAGCAAGGGTACTGCGCTGTATAGCTTGAAATTGTTGGGCTATAGACAATTTTTCGCGTAATTGTTCTGGAAATATTTTAAGCGGAAAAGGCCGCTTGAAAAAGCGACCTTTTTGTCGTATAAGCCGATTCCTGATTAATTTTTACAGTAGGCCGTGTTGCCTGAGAATTTCGGCGTATGCGTCTCGCTCCTTGGCGTTTTTGTCGGCACGGGCTTTTTCTGCTTCCTGATCTTGTTTAATTGCGGCGAGTTCCAGCTTGTTCGCTGCAAGCTCCTGCCTATTGGCTTCGATGGCTCGCTTTTGCTCGGCAATTTCTTCTTCTTGCTGTTTGATTAATTCTTCGGTGTACTTGCGAGTAGAGATTGCATCCAGTCTGCGACGCTCCTCCATTTCCTTGCGGTAGGCTTCGATTTGGTCAGCACTAAATGCCATAAGATCCTCGTACACGTCTTCAAAAGGTTCAACCCGGGTGGGTTCCGCGATTCATTTATCCGGAGGCGAGAGTCGTAAAATGAATTTTTATGACCGAGCCGTTTTTAAATGCATGCTTGCATGAAATTTACACAAATCCAAAAGGTTTTGCAAGTATTCGCTGTTTCTGCCAACATTTTCGCGGATTGCCTGCTCCAAGTAATTCAGCTGGATAATGCACCAATGCATGGTGTCGAATTTGAACATGCGATTTTCCTGTGCAGAAATATCCAAATTCAAGAGCCATGATGTGTTCGGGAAAATGCAATCCTGCGAAATGATGATCTGGTAGCATTTTTTCAGATCCTTATATTTAGCGCCTTTGGTTGCCTGGGAGGCGTAGAGCTTGGCTCCGTAATACGAAAGCCGCTTGGCGTAATCGTCCTTTTCGGTCCATAGCTGGACTTCTACATCGGCCTCGTCGCCATCGTCCATGACCACGCGGACATCGAAGCGGGATGTCTTTTCGGTCTTGGGCTGTGTGGATGCGAAAGTTTCTGTAGCCAGAGGTTCCGCCTTTCGTAACTTCTTGCCAATGAGCGTTGACATCAGCTGCCGCAAGTTTTCCCGGGATTTTGGGTTGTCGCGGGTGTACACGTACTTGAAGGCACAATCCGCCAATAGAGATGCGATTTCTGTTTTGGGGGATTCGTTGTGAGCGATGGTGTTAGTTGTTTTTTGTGTGGGCATATTATCTCCTATAAGAAAAAACACTTGATTAACTCAAGTGTTCAGGAGACGATTCGTAACGCTCGGGATGTAATGTAACTAATCCACCTATTTTGTAAAGGGTCAAAAGGTAAAAGAACTGTAAATTACATTCTTGCCATCTTGGCGCGGCGGCGGAAATGTTCAATCAGCGGGGCCACGGTATCCTTGAAGTCTTCCTTGGATTCGATTCGCACGAAGTCGATGGACATGCGCTGGAACAGTTCCTTGATCTGCTTGCCCTGACGTTTTGCCTCGCGGGCGAATGCCTCACGGAAAGCGGCGTCGCCGGTGTCGATAAGCAAGGTCTCTCCGGTTTCGGGATCTTCAAGTTCTACGAGGCCGGCGGGGGGCAGTTCCATTTCTCGCGGGTCCACCACGGAAACTGCAAGCACGTCGTGGCGCTTGCGCAGCACCTTGAATGCGTTCTCGAAACCTTCGTCCAGAAAGTCGCTCATCACCACGACCACGGCACGGCGGTTCAGAATCTTGCCGGCGTATTCCAGGGCCACCTGTGTATTGGTGCCGTGGTGCTGCGGCTTGAAGTAAAGAATTTCGCGGATCAGGCGCAGCACGTGCTTGCGGCCTTTTTCCGGCGGGATAAAGAGTTCCACCTGATCGGTGTAAATCAGCAGGCCAACCTTGTCATTGTTCTTGATGGCGGCAAAGGCCAGAAGCGCGGTAAGGGTAGCCATGACTTCGCCCTTCATCTGGGTGCCGCTACCGAATTCGGAGCTGCTGGACGCATCCACCATGAGGAGCATGGTCATTTCGCGTTCTTCGATGAACTTCTTGACGTATGGGGTGCCTGTACGTGCGGTAACGTTCCAGTCAATGGTGCGCACGTCGTCGCCAGGCATGTATTCGCGGACTTCGCTGAATTCCATACCGTTGCCCTTGAAGGAACTGTGGTAGGCACCGGTCATGACGGTGTCCAGCGTGCCACGAACAGAAAGTTCAATGCGGCTGACGGTCTTTAAAACTTCTTTATCTAGCATTGTGTCAAGAATATACCAAAAATAGATTCCCAAGACAAGAAGAGGCGCCTTTTGGGGCGCCTCTATTGCTTTAAGGAGTACGATGAATGAAAAGAACTTTTGGAATATTACAGGACTTCCAGTTTTCTTGCGCTGGCCTGCTGCTTCTTGGCGAGGGCAAATGCGAGAATACCGTTTTCCAGGGAGACCTTGATATTGTCGGTATCAATGTCGTCGGCCAGGCGGAAACTACGTTCGTAAGTGACCTTGCTGTCCTTGCGTTCGCGGGTAGCCTTGACTGTCAGGATATTCTTTTCGACCTGGAGATCAAGATTTTCCTTCTTGACGCCCGGTAGTTCCACTTCCAGCATGAAACCGTTTTCTACTTCGTAGTAATCGGCCTTGGGGGTGTAGTTGCATTCGCCCTGGGCGTTGGCTGCGTTCAGGCTGTCAATGAGGTTCTGGATGCCATAGAATGCGTTGGGAAGAATCTGGGTATTGATCATAGTTTTAATCCTCTTTTTTTTGAGCGGGCTCGGCGTTCGCCGTTGGCCCCTTTTGTTTTCGTACACCTTTATGCAAAGGCTGTGCCAACTTTTGAAAAAAAACTTGGTAAGGCTGTTTAATTGCGTTTTTTGCGCATTTTTCGCGCATTCCCAGAATGTCTGAGTTTGGGTGGTTTCATTCGGAAACGCCACATGTTTCATAGGTGATACACCAGGGATTTCATTATTAGACGCATAAAATTGTTCCCTTGCTTTTTCTACATTGTCAATCACCAATTCTCAATCATCAATCAAAAAAAGTCGTGCCAAGAAATCTCTACGAAGGAAGCATTCTAAAGAATATCGGGATATTTTCTATCCCGTTTCTGGTTTCCAATTTCCTTCAGACCCTGTACGGCATGGCAGACCTGTTCATTGTGGGGCTGTTTACGGATGCGGCTGGGATTACCGCTGTTGCCGTGGGAAGCCAGGTGATGCATTTTTTGACAGTAATCCTGATTGGTCTTGCAATGGGTACGACCGTACTTATCGGACAGTCCGTTGGCGCCAAACGTGAGCGTAGTATTGCAAGGATCATTGGCAATACGGTGGTGCTCTTTGGCGTAGTCTCCCTGGTTTTTGTTACGGTACTGCTGGCCCTTTGCCCGCAGATCGTATCCCTGCTTTCTACGCCAACGGAGGCTGTGGCAGACACTTCCCGTTATTTGTTTATCTGCTTTTTGGGGATTCCCTTTATTACGGCCTATAATATCATTGCGGCCATTTTCCGCGGCCTGGGCGATTCCAAGAGTCCCATGTACTTTATTACGGTGGCGTGCGTTATTAATATTGCGCTGGACTATCTTTTTATAGGTCCGTGCGGAATGGGGGCTGCCGGGGCGGCCCTTGCCACAGTGCTTTCCCAGACTTTTAGCGTCATCCTTTCGCTTGTGGCCATTAGGTATTCCCGTTCCATCGCCTTTGGCGTTCATCTGCGCCTCAGGGACTTTAGGCTCCATCGGGGGATTCTTCTCTCTCTTGCGAAGATTGGAATTCCCGTTGCCTGCCAGGATGGATTTATCCAGGTTTCCTTCCTGTTCATTACGGCCATAGCCAATTCCCGCGGTCTTGAAATTGCGGCCGCTGTTGGCATTGTGGAAAAGATTATCTGCTTCCTTTTCCTGGTGCCTTCTGCCATGCTTTCTACGGTTTCTGCCATTGCTGCACAGAATATTGGCGCAGGGCGTTATGATCGTGCCCACCAGACCATGTTTGGCGGCATAGCCATTGCTGCAGGCTTCGGCCTTGCCTGCTCCATTCTGTTCCAGTTTATATCGGAACCGGTTCTCTCCCTATTTGCGGATAACCCTCAGGTGGTGACATTTGGCACCCAGTACCTCCATGCGTATGTTTTTGACTGCATGGTGGCGGGAATTCACTTCTGCTTTAGCGGTTATTTCTGTGCCTGCGGGCTTTCCATTGTATCCTTTATTCATAATGCCATTTCCATCGTCACCATGCGAGTTCCTGGGGCTTATCTGGCCTCCGTCTGGTATCCGGATACCCTGTTTCCTATGGGGATTGCCACTTTGAGTGGTTCTTTCCTGTCCATGTTAATTTGCATAGGGGTATTCTACAAGTTGGAATGGAAAAAAAGGCTGAAATAAGTATATATTTCCGTTATATGACGTATTTTGTGTCTGCTGTTTAGGGGGCATTGTGTCTGTTTTTTTTATTGAATACATTATTGCTTCTTTAGTCTTTGCGGCTTTGGATGTCTTGCTTGCTGTCATGTCCTTCAGGAAACGGGGGGTGCTGGGCAAGGCCTTGGGGGCAACCTGTGTGGGCTGCGCCCTTGTTGACCTGAGCTACCTGGTTAGCGTCTGCGTTGAAAATGCCTTTTTGTATTCCTGCATGTCCAGCCTGTATTTTGTGAGCGTGGACCTTATGCTGATGTCCCTGGTGATTTTTGTTCTGAATTTTTGCAAGTTCAAAATCACGAAAATGGGAAATATCCATTTTGCGGTGGCGTCTATCTACGTAGGTATAGAAATTGTTCTTTTTGCGGTAAATCCCTTTAAGGATTTTGTCATAAGTTATATCCCCCGTGCAACGGAATTTGCCAAGTACAGCTACGACATGCATATTCCGTACTATGCGCACCTGGTTTTCTGTTATATGCTGGTGGCAACAGTGGTGTTCTTCCTGGTGTTACGCCTGATTCAGGTTCCATGGGAATATAAGCGCCAGTATCTGTATGCAATTCTGGGTGTTGTGGGCATTGTGGGTGTAAATGCCATATTCCTGTTTACTCCAGGTCTTTCCGCATATAATTTCCTGGATTACTCTATTTTAGGATATAGCCTTGGTGCCTATGTGTTTTACTGGGCCTGCTTCCAGTATTCCGTCAAGGGAATGATGAACCTGCTCAAGATGAGTGTGTTCGAAAATATTGACCAGGGTCTGGTTCTTTTTGACTATACGGATAAACTGATCCTTTTCAACGATATGGCCAGGCGTCAGTGGGCCAATGTCCAGTTTAAGGATTTGATGCACATGGACGAATTTGCGACCAAGTGCAAGATTGAGATTCCAAAGGGGCATGATGCTTATGTTCTACAATGCTATGTAGAAAGTGATGGCGAAAATAAGCCTCTTCGCTGTGACTTTAGAACTCTGAGAAATAAGAAGGGGCGTATTCTGGGTCGTCTGTTCATGTTTTCCAACGCAATGTTGGCTACAGACCCTTTGACGGGATTCCACAACTGGGAAGATTTCAAGTTCTATGTCAACGAAAATAAGAGCGTACATCGTTCCAATGTGGTAGTGGGTGCCTGTGACATCATTGGTCTTTCCGCTTTGAATGGAACTCAGGGACGACATGTTGGCGACCAGAAAATCAAGCAACTGGCTGATCTTTTCCGGAAACACTTCCCCACGGAATCCTACTTCGTCCGAGGCATGGATGCAACCTTTATTGTTCTGCATTTTGTGCAGGATCCCCAGTTGACGGTAAGTTGCCTAAAGGCGGTTGCAAAAGACTTTGACATGAGTGTTCAGTATTCCCATATGCCGGTTTTGCCGGAAGATGATATGCTGGATGCCATCGATGATGCCGTTCGTGGTTTGCGTCAGAAGAGGCTTTTAAACAAGGAATCTTCCCACTCTGTCATTTTGAATTCCCTGGTGCAGGCTTTGCGCGAATGCGATAGCGATACGGAAGAGCATGTTCGCCGCACCCAGATGATGGGAGCTGAGCTTGGCCGTAGGATTGGCTTGAATGACACTCAGCAAAGTGAGCTGTCCCTGCTTTGCCTTCTGCATGATATTGGAAAAATTGGTGTTCCTCTGGAAATTCTCAATAAGCCAGGAAAGTTGACAAGTGAGGAATGGCGCGTTCTTCGTTCTCATGCGACCAAGGGCTACCAGATTGCTAACAGTTCTTCGGAATTGCGTGGTATTGCCGATATGATTTTGCATCACCATGAACGCTGGGATGGCGCCGGTTATCCCGATGGTCTGAGTCGCGAATCCATTCCGCTGCTCTCCCGCGTGATTTCCGTGGTGGATGCCTACGATGCCATGGTGAACAACCGTTCCTATCGTGCGGCCTTGCCTAAGGAGAAGGCTCTTGATGAATTGAGGCGCTGTGCCGGTTCCCAGTTTGACCCAGGCATTGTTTCTGAATTTATCCAGATGGCGGAATCATTGCCTTCGTCGTCTGCAGAAGTCGCTCTGGATGAAACGTTAACTTCGGAAACGGAGGCTATTGTCCGTGAAGAGCTGGAGCAGAGCCCGGTGGACCAGTCCATACATTATGTCCACAACTTGCTGTTTAGTCGCTACATTGTGGACGACCAGTTTAACATTGTTTCCGTGGACCGCAATTTTGAAGATCTAACCGGTTATACCCAGGAAGAAGTTACCAATAACTGCATGAATCACCTGGACCTGATTCCGCCTGAAGATCGAACGGAGTATTTGTGCATGGTCAATGAAAAGCTGGCCAAGAGTCCCCAGGCTTTCTTTGAACATCGTCTGGTCCGTAAGGATGGAAATGTTTCCTACGTCTTCTGCTTCGGCCGTCAATATTTTGATTCGGCTGTTCGCGCGTCCCGTTCAGAAATTATTGTGGTGAATGCTGCTGATACCTACAGCTTGCGTGTAATTGCCGACGTGGAACGTAATCGAGCCCGCAACCGTGAAACGGAATGGGAAAATGCCTACCGCAAGGATTCCCTGACAGGGGTGCTGACTCGTGCGGCCTTCAAGAACGACACTGAATTTAAGCTGCTGGAAGGTGAATACAAGGTTATGCTGTTGATGCTGGATGTGGACCACTTTAAGGAATACAATGACACCTACGGCCATAAGGGTGGTGATGAATTTCTTACCCTCGTTGGCCAGACCATCATGTCGTCCCTGCGTCATGGCGATATTGCAGGACGTATGGGTGGTGATGAATTTGCTGCAGCCCTTTTCTTCAAGAAGAGTTGTTCAGACGAATTTATGTATGAACGCGCCCAGCAGATTTTCGATAAGATCAACATGACATTGAAGATGAATTCTGCCGCAACAAGCCTGTCTATGGGCGCAGTCGTATCCAACGAAAAATTGGATAACTTCAACAGCCTTTATGAATCTGCAGATAAACGTCTCTACCGTTCCAAGGAAAGCGGACGCTCCCGTCTTTCCGTGACGGATTAATCCAGGTTGCCCTGGTAAAGTTCCAGAAGCTTGCGGGCGAGAAGGCTTGTGTACTTGGCGTTGGTCAAGGTGACCTGAGCCTTTTCCAGATTGTTCTTCTGTGTAAGGTAGTCGGTATAGGTGAGGGCGCCGGCGTTGCGCTGTTCCTCAGCTACCATTAGGGCTTCATTTTCGGCTTCCACCTGAAGGGATGCTGCCTTCCACTGCATGTCTGCGCTGAGGGCGTTCAGGTAAAGTTTTTCAAGATTGTTTTCAAGGGACTTGGCAGTTTCCTGCAGGGTAACCTGGGACTGGAATTCGCTGACCTGGGCCTGGAGAACCTTGTTGTCCGTGGAACCGTTGTCGATAATGGGAATATTGATTCCTAAGGTGATGGCGTTGCGCCAACCGTTTTTCAGCTGGTCGCCGTAATGGTCGGATTCCCAGGCGGTAAGGCCTGTGGTGGAGCTTGCTCCTAGAGTGACTGTAATGGAGGAGCCTGTGCCTGCAGCCTGGGTGTTTTTCTGGGCTGCCTTGATAGCGATGCTATCAGACTTGAGGCCAGGATTTGCCTTGCGGGCGTTCTCTATCAGCATCTCGAAGGAGGGAAGAGGATCCAGTGAATCAGGCGTAGAGATTGCGGTTTCGGGAGCCGTCACCTGGAAATCTTCGGAGGATTCCAGTTCCAGCAGCTGCCGGAGGGTTGTCTTGCTGGTATTCACGTTCAGCTGGGCGGTAAGTTGTGCCACCTGCTTTTGCAGAACGTTGGACTGGGATTGGGTCAGGTCCTTCTTTGTAATGGAACCAGCCTCAAAGAGCTTGCTGTAGTTTTCGAATTCCGCCTGGGAAAGCTGTACGGAGGCATCTGCCGTGCGGAGGTTTTCCTGAGCGGCAAGGAGGCTCATGTAGGCGTTCAGTACATTTTCCTGCACGTTGCGTTCGGTTTGCAGGGTGGCCTGCTGTGCAGATTCCTTGGTGAGCTGACTTGCCTCTGTGTTCAGACTGGAGGCTCCTCCGTCCCACAGCAACCAGGATGCATTAAGTCCCAGGCTCAGGTTGTAGTGGTCCTGGGGGTGGTCTGCCAGGGGGTGATCGTACAGGGTGTTGTTGATATTTGCGCTTAGAGTTGGCTTTCGATTTGAAGATGCCTGCTTGACGGAAATGTCTGCGGACTGTTCTCTAAGCTTTGCGTTCTCTAGCTGCAGGCTTTTTTGCTTGGCCTGCTTGAGACACTGTTCCAAAGTCCAGGACTCCCCTGCAGAGAGGAGGGCTGCACTGGCCAGAAATCCGACGATGAACGCTTTCTTGTTGATCATGCCCTTTAGATGTCCTAAGGCGTGTGTTGGTTGCTTTCTACCGACAAAATAGAAAAATGAAACTGAAACAAAAAAGGCTCCCTCTTGGGGAACCCTTTTTGAGTGGACGGTATTGGATTTGAACCAATGACCTCTGCCGTGTGAAAGCAGCGCTCTAAACCAACTGAGCTAACCGTCCGAATGTGGGTGCAAATATAAAAAGCCATTTAAAATTTGTCAACCCATTTATCAAAATGCAAACCTGCAATCGAAATAGCGCTCCATCTTCGGCTCGGTTAGTCGGTGCGACTCTCGGCTTACAGATACTGGCGCATTTCATGCGCAGTATTCTCGGCTCGGAAATGGCCAAGCAAGCTTGGCCGCTTCTCTCGCCTTACAAATACTTATCTTCGGCGGCGCGAAGGATGGTCAGGAAGTCTGCCGGGGTCTTGGCTGCGATAAGGTCCTTGCGGACGGAACCATCGGCGAGGAGGCGGCTGACGGAGGACAGGGCCTTCAGGTGAGGACCGACGGTATTGCCCGGGCTCACGATCAGGATCAGCAGGTACACAGGTTCTCCATCGAAGGAGGCGAAGTCCAGGCCCTTTTCAACGGTGGCGGCCACCATGCACATGCGGTCCACATAGTCGATCTTGGCATGGGGGACGGCGAGACCGCATCCAATACCGGTAGAACGGCTCTGTTCGCGGTTCCAGATGGCCTCGAAAATTTCGTCGCGGTGTTCCAGCTTGTAGGCACTGCAGAGAGTGTCTACGAGTTCATTTAAAATGGCTTCCTTAGTTTCGCTTGCAGAATTGATCAAGATGCAATTATCTACAAATCTTTCGGAAAGACGCATATACCCTATCCTTGTTAGTTTCTAGGCCACTATTTTAGTAAAAATAAAGAGCCTGTGGAGGGTTTGTAATACTAAAATATCCAAAGTTGGCTAAATTAGCGTAAAAAAGCCAATATTTGGTCCTGTGAATTTATATTTACAAATTCCTTGATGGCCTTTTGCATGGAAATGACGTCAATTTGACCAGGTGCTTCTGCATTTCCGATGGCGCCATAGGTCAGGTTCGCGCCTTCCTTCAGGGACCAGAGGCGACTGATCTTGCCAGTTTCTCCCATGCCGAAAGCTGCAAACATAAGAAAATTTTTTGCATTTTTCTTGATAAACTTGTAGAGACGGTCACAGTCCGTTTCGGAGTTGCTCATGGCGGCAATCTTTAATCCGGGAGCCTTCACCCGCATGAGGTCGTCTGCCAGGGTTTCAAGTTCCAGTTCGTTGGGAACTCGAGCAAAGTTGTGTTCTGAAACCAGTATCTTTACAAATCGTTTGTCTGCAATGATCTTCAGGTCCTTGTAGAAATGGAGATAGTCCCTTTCCAGGTCAAGCCATTCCGGCACCTGTTCTGCCTGCAGGATTCCCTGCCAGAGGGCGATGCGCTCGCTGGCTTCGTTATCGGGGAATCTTCCCCCGTCGTGCTTGAGGCGGATGGTCCCGATCTGGAGTGCTGTGGGCGCCACCTTCCTGAGTCGTGCAGAAAGACCGGGCCATTCTTCCCTGGGAAAGAAGTCATAGCGGATTTCCAGCGCATTGCAGGCTTCCAGGTCCATAAAAACCGGGTTCATGCTGTCTGCTTCGATTGCGGAAAGGACTTCTGGCCCGACAAGGCCTACCAGATATTGGGTTTTTGACTTAGCCATGGCGCAAATATAGATAAGGATTGACATTTCGCTGGCTGGGGACGATAACAGGATGCGTACTGAGCGTGTAATTTTCTAAATTTTCATCATAAAATGAGGATGCTTTTATGGCAGATTGTAACGAAAAGAAAGAAGCGCAGACCCCGGATATGATTAAGAAGGCCGAAGAATATCTGGCCCAGAATCGCCGTATTTTCCTGTGGGGTGGCGTGGATGACGAAAGTGCTGAACGTATTGTGAAGCAGCTTCTGTATCTGGATTCCCTGAACCATGATGACATCACCCTGTATATCAACAGCCCGGGTGGCGTTATTTCCAGCGGTCTTGCCATCTACGACTGCATGAATGCCATCAAGAGTGACGTGGTTACGGTCTGCTGTGGCCAGGCTGCTTCCATGGGTGCAGTCCTTCTGACTTCCGGAGCCAAGGGCAAGCGCTACGCATGGCCCAATGCCCGCATCATGATTCACCAGCCTCTCATTCATGGTGAAATTGTTGCTCCCGCCAGCGACATCCAGATCCAGGCAGAAGAAATGCTCCGCATCCGTAACATTACGGGCAAGATCCTTGCTGAAACTTCTGGTCACACCATGGAAGAAATTGACCGCGATACGGAACGTGACAACTTCATGAGTGCCGAGGAAGCCAAGAAGTACGGCCTGGTGGACGTAGTAGAAAGCAAGCTTTAATATATGGCCGCAGGCTCATGAACCTTTTGATGGGCTAGGGCGGTGAACAAGCGAGAATAGCAATGGGATTTTTTTCCGCAATTAAGAATGGCCTTGCCAAGACCCGTGACGCCCTGATGGGGGAACTCAAGGGGATTGTTGGCGCCGGTAAGATTACAGATGAAACTCTGGAAGAGCTGGAAGAACACCTGATCAAGGCTGATGTGGGTGTGGAGGCCGCCTTCCTGCTGACGGATGCCCTTCGCGAAAGTGCCCTGGGCAAGTCCCTTACCACGGAACAGGTCCTGGACATTATGCGCTCCGAAGCGGAACGTCTTTTGAAGGATCCTCCTCCGTTTGAGCTGAAGGCTAAGCCCCATGTGGTTCTCGTCATTGGCGTAAATGGCGCAGGAAAGACGACGACTATCGGTAAACTTGCTGCTCGCCTCATTGGGGAAGGCAAGAAGGTCATGATTGCTGCCTGCGATACTTTCCGTGCGGCGGCCATTGACCAGCTGGAAACCTGGGCTGAACGTTCCGGTGCGGAATTCGTTAAGCATCAGGAAGGCTCTGATCCGGCTTCTGTTGCCTACGATGCCTGCCAGGCGGCTGTGGCCCGTGGTTGCGACGTTGTCCTGATCGATACTGCCGGTCGTCTCCATAACAAGGACTACCTGATGGAAGAACTGAAGAAAATCGTTCGTGTCATCAAGAAGGTCAATCCTGATATGCCGCAGGATATGTGGCTTGTGATTGACGGCAACACCGGACAGAATACCATTAACCAGACGAAGATCTTTAACCAGAGTTTTCCTCTCACCGGTCTTGTGGTGACGAAACTGGATGGAACCGCCCGTGGTGGCGCAGTTCTCAGCATCGCCAGTTCCCTGCAGATTCCAATCCGCTGGATTGGCATGGGAGAACGTATCGACCAGCTGGTTCCCTTCAGCAAGGCCGAATACGTGGAAGGACTCTTTGAAAACGCGCTGGAAGAATCCTGACCGTTTATGAAGTGGTTACGGCAAAATATTTTTGGCGAGGCGCGGGTGACCGCGTTTCGTTTTGTTTTTGCCGTGGCGGGCTTGATACTGTTTGCTTGCGCAAATGATAATCCGCAGACAGATGAGAAGTTTGTTGCTGCCTATGTGGACATGCGTGTGGCGGAACAGATGTATGGTGCGAATTCCCCCATGGCGAGAATGGTGCGCCAGGAAATTCTGGGTAAGTACGGCTATACAAGGGAGAGCTATTCTCAACAGGCGGAAATCCTTCTGAAGGACGATCTTCGCTGGGTGCCTTTCCAGAGGCAGGTGGTAGATCGTATTGACTCCCTGCTTGATCCGGAAGGTTTCGTGAAGAAAAAGGAAGCTGCCGCCGCCAAGGCAAAGAAGAAAAAGCCGGAGGATGCCAAGTGATGAAGGTTCTGCATGTGCTCCTTGTTGTTTTGCTGTGGGTGGGTTTTGCTCAGTCAGCACAGCCTGCGCCAAAGCTGGTTCACTGGATGGACTACACGGAAGCTCTTGAAAAGGCGAAGAACGGCAAGAAGCTGATCTTTGTTGATCTTTACGCAGACTGGTGTGTGCCCTGTCGAGTCATGGATAAGAACGTATACTCCAACCCGACTGTTGCCGCTCTCCTGAACAACCGCTTTATTCCTGTGAAGCTGGATGCGGATTCCCAGGATACCATTTCATGCGATGGCCAGCTGAAGACTGCACAGCGCTGCTACTTTGATGTATGGGAACTGAAGGCATTGCCTGCCTTTGTGCTGGTGGCTCCCAATGGCATGTCCATTTTGACCGTTACTGATTCCATGAGCCCTCAGGAGATGCAGATGCTTCTGTACCGTTTCCTGGAAAAAGAAAAGGAGTGGATTGAACGATGAACGAACAGGTTCTTTTGTATTTGCAGATTGCCTTCTGGATACTTCTTTTCTTGCTGATTCACTGCTATCTGCTGTTTCCTGTAACCCTTCCATTTGTAAGTGAAATGTTTAAGCGCCGTCGCTATCAGGTTGACGAAGACGGTGAATTGCCTACGGTGTCCATTATTTTTTCCGCTTTCAACGAAGAAGCTGTCATTGAACGCAAGATCCAGAATCTTCTGGAAATAGACTACCCCAGGGAAAAACTGGAAATTCTCATTGGAGACGACGGCTCCTCTGACCGTACCGCAGAAATTATTGCCCGCTATGCAGATCAGGGAATCACTCTGGTGAAGGCTCCCAGGAATGCCGGCAAGGCAGCCATGCTGAACCGTCTGAATGGAATTGCGAAGAATGAAATTCTTCTGTTCTGCGATGCTAACACCATGTTCTTTCCGAATGTTGTTCGTAAGTTGGTGCAGCCTTTCAAGGACAGAAAAATCGGTTGCGCCTGTGGTCATCTGATTCTTTCCGACAAGAGTGGAAGTGTTCTTGGCCGTGGCGAATCTTCCTATTGGGATCTGGAATCCGAGATCAAGAAGTTCGAGGGAATCCTGGATCGCCTGGTGGGTGGAAACGGCGCCTTGTATGCCATTCGTCGTAAGCTCTACACGGAGTTGCCGGTAAAGAAGAGCGTCATGGATGACTTCTTCATTGCAACAAAGGTTTTGCAGAAGGGGTACTACTGCACTTTTGTGGATAGCGCTATCGGTACGGAACTGACTTCCAAGGAAGGTGGCGGAGAGTACCGCCGTAAGGTTCGAATTGGTCGTGCCAATTTCAACTACCTCTTCTCGTACCTGCCGTTGCTGAATCCCTTTAAGCCGCTGCTGGCATATTTGTTCTTTTCCCATAAGATTCTTCGCTGGTTCTCTCCTCACATTGCAATTCTCCTGTTCATTGTGAATGCACTTTTGTTGACTAGTGGCCTTGTTTACCAGGTGTCCTTTGGCTTGATGGTTGCCGTGCTCCTGATTTGCCTGACAAAGATTGTGCCCAGCGCCTATTACTTTATGTCCATGAATGTTGCTATCTTGAAAGGGTCCTTCCTTTCCTTCGTTCCTGAAAAGGGGGGTGGCTGGGCCCGTGAAGCAAGAAGTGATGACGAAAATGGAGGTCCGTCTGTGAGTACGAAGGTTTTGCCTTTCCTTGTGGCGCTTGGCTTTGCTCTGAGTGCTACTCCTGCCAATGCCTTTACAATGGATGTACAGGGCGGCATTGTTAACCACGTTAGCGAACTGAAGAAGTTCAATCTCAATGTTTTCGGACACTGGTGGTATCCCATTGACCAGATGCTTTTTGTGGGTGTGGGCAGCGGCTATCAGGAAATTGACAACGTGGGCCTGATTCCCGTAACGGCAAGTGCCTGGGTTCGTCTTCCGATTGGAGGTCAGACTTTGCCGGTGGCAACTGGTGACTGGGGTTACCTCATCGGCTCCGATCATCAGATGTTCTGGCGTGCGGGTGGTGGTGTCGACATCAAGAATGGAGATTATTCTTCCATCATGCTGATGAGCGGATACCAGTTCCTGGAACACGATGGCAAGGGCTACATTTATCTGCAAGCTGGTATTCTTATTGAAATCTAGCTGTTGAAATTGGATGAATAATGGAGGTGTTGCCTCAAAATGAAAAAGCGCGGATTGCATCCGCGCTTTTCTGTATGTCCAACTATAACCTTAACGGCTACTGATGGCTCTCTGCTCATAGCGTAGCGGGCTCATCGCCTATGGTTACCCCTTGGCCAGCAGGTCCATCAGTTCGCTGTCGAGGCGTTCCGGATTGTTGTACTGTGCAAGAGAGTTGTGGAGAGATTCGCCCTTGGAGACGATGCCGAAGTCCAGGTTCTTGTAGTTCCAGTAGCTGTAGCCCACGTCGGCGTCACGGAGGATTTCCATGAAGTCGTGCATCCATGCCATCTGGTACTGGCGGGGAACTTGAACGTATACGCCGAACTCATTGCAGGCCACTGGTAGGTCGTACTTGGCGCGGAAGTCCAATGCGTTCTGGATGCTTGCCTGGAGGCGAGCCTTGTCCCACTTGCCGAATTCAACATCAAGACGGGTGGTGGCGCCTGCTTCGGGAGCGGCGTAGTCGCCGGGCCAGGAGCGTTCGATCTTGAAGAACGGGTCGTTGATCCATGCGGCACCCTGGTGGGTGAATGTTACCGGGGTGTAGGTGTGGAAACTATAGATGGCGTTGTCGTCATCCATAGGAGTGAGGAACTCGAATTCGCGAGCGCTGTTCCACTTGTTGGAGCCTACCACGATGGTATTCTTGGGAGCGTGCTTGCGGATGGTCCAGAAGATTTCGTCCTTCACCTTGTCCCAGACCTTGGAATCGCTGCCGGCGGGTTCGTTCAGCAGTTCCATCATGATGCGGTTGTCGCCACCATAGCGTTCTGCCAGGTATGCCCACACCTTGTTGGTGTCCTTGCGTGCTTCGGCGCTGGTGAAGAAGGACTGTTCTTCGGAGCAGCCCAAGTGAAAATCATGACCCGGGCACTTGTGCAGGTCCAGAATTACGTCCAGGTCTGCAGCCTGAATGTCATTCAGGGCCTTGTCAAGAAGTCCAAGAACTTCTTCGTTGGGTTTCAGTTCTGCGCCGTCGAAGACGTTGAAGTAGTCCACAGGCAGACGAACATGGTTGAAGCCTGCTTCGCGGATTCTCTTGAAATCTTCCTGACCGAGGAACGTCTTAATGTGTTGGATGATCCCAGGGAAACCTACGGGATCCTTTTCCTGGATGCAGTCTACCTGACTGAACCAGCCGCCCAAATTCACTCCCCGCAGTCTTTCTTTAATCATGTTATCATCCCTTGTGTTTTGAAAGCAAACGGAAATGCCCGCTTTCTAAGAAATACTATTCGTTGACGATGTTCAGGTCTTCGTCTGCGATGTTCAGATCCATGATGACTTCCATGTCATCCGGGAGGTTGTAGAAATCCACAACCAGGCCGACCTTCTTATCTTCGTCCTTCTGCTTATCGAATTGAACAACGTCGTAAATCTTCATTTTAACGACAACTTCCTGGGTAACAGGAATTTCAATGGTCATACCCTTGCTGATTGGACCTTCGATGATCTTTCCCTTGAAAATCAAACTAGTCTGGTCTTCACCAAGCGAGGTTTTCTTCACGTGAAATACAGCCATTATACCTTAGCCATTATCTGTGTTATTTTTGGGTTTATTCTATCAAGGCCTCCAACTGAGGCTGGGTTAAAAGTTAACTTTTTTATATGACTCTTCGTGTGGGACGAATCCCTTTTTTAGTCTGTGCGCCCTTTTTCTTTGATTTTTTGGGGCGTGAGCATGAATTTCCAGAGGTGGCCTTTGTTGACGGGCCACCCAGTGCCCATAGTGTGGGCTTGAAGGAAGGCCGCATTCATCTTTCACCGGCATCATCCATAACTTTTGCGCAGAAGCCTGGCGCCTTTGTGCTGTCTCCCGTACTGTGTACTTCCTGCTCCTTTGAGGTTCGCTCAGTTAAGTTGTTCTCGAAATGTCCGTTGGAGAACCTGAACGGAAAGAGGATCCGCATGACTTTGCAAAGCCGGACATCTGTTGCCCTACTGCGAATCCTTCTTGAAATTCGTTATGGCGTTCACCCTGATTATGTTGATGGACTTGGGGCGGAGCCTGGTGATGATGCGTGCCTCCTTATCGGCGATATGGCTCTGGAAGAAAATGAACGTGGCCGATTCCCGTTTAGCTACGACCTGGGTACGTTATGGCAGGATTGGCAGGGATTGCCTTTTGTGTTTGGTGCGTGGGTTATTGCAAAGGAAGCTCTGTCGCCGGAACTGAAAACGGTATTGACTGATTATCTTGATGCGACGGAACGGAGTATACAAAGGTTTGGAGAAAATCCTTCGGCAGCTTTGGATATATGGCTGAGCAGGTATCCTGTGTCTCTTCCGCGGAATGTGGTTGAGGATTATTATAGGGTGCTGGATTACCGATTTACTGAGGAACGTAAAAAATCTCTTACTTTGTTCTTTGAACTATCGGCAAGACTTGGCCTGAGTGAAACTGTTCCTTGCGTTGAGTACCTTTAATTTTGTATAATATGCCTCGTTAGGGAGGCCTTTTATGGTAGAAGAAAAGATTCTTATTGTTGATGATAATGCTGAAGTCCTGGAAAGGACCAGAACGCTTTTATCTCAGGTGGGTTACAGTGTTCTTGCTGCCTATTCTGGGGAAGATGCCCTGGAACTTTTAGGCAAGGAGCGAGTGGACCTTGTGCTGTTGGATATCAATATGCCAAGTCTTAACGGATACGAAGTCTGTTTGCGCATTCGTCAGTCATTCGCTTTGGATGACCTGCCTATTATTTTCCTGACTAGCCGCGAGGACGACGATAGCGTTACTAAGGGATTCCATGCTGGGGCGTCTGACTTTATCAGCAAGAATTCTCCTTCCGATATCTTGCTTGCGCGTGTCAATGTGCATATTCGCCTGTCCAGGACCCTTCGCTATCTTCGCGATATTTCCCTGACGGATGATTTGACGGGATGCTACAATCGTCGTCATGGCATGTACTCCCTTCGTGAATGGTTCTCCCGTAGCAAGCGCTATGGAACACCGTTCTCCTTGATTTATTTTGACTTGAACGGTCTCAAGATCGTGAATGACAAGTACGGTCATCAGGCTGGTGACTTGCTGCTTCGCTCTGTGGTGGGCGCCTGCAAGAAACTGCTTCGTGAATCTGACCTGCTATTCCGTATGGGCGGCGACGAGTTTATGGTGCTCTGCCCGGATACGGATAAGCGTGGAGCCTTCATCTGCGCAGAACGTATGCAGGACGCCGTGAAGGCTGTGACCATCGTGGACCAGACTGTAAGCTTCGCCTATGGTATCGCCCATTCCAGTGAGGATTACAAGGATATGGACGACATGCTCCACAGTGCAGATTCTTCCATGTACGAATGCAAGAAGAAGATGAAGGGTAGAGGTTAAAGGATAAAGATTAAAGGGTAAAGAAAAGGCGCAGGATTTCCTGCGCTTTTTTTTCGGTTTTATGGGGGCTTACTTGAGTGCGGCACGAACGGCGTCCAGCAACTCTGTTAAGCGGCGTCCGATTTCATCCCAGTTGCCCTCGGCCATGAGCTTGGCGCTGAAGATGCTTCCGCCAAATGCCAGGAGGTTGGCGCCTGCCTTGATGTATTCGCCGGCGTTTTCTGCATTCACGCCGCTGCATGCGAGCAGTGGAATGTCACGGAAGGGTCCACGAAGTGCCTTGATGTACTTGGGGCCGCCGACACAGTCTACGGGAAAAATCTTTACTGCCGTGGCGCCCAGGTCATAGGCCTTCTGGACTTCTGTCGGAGTGAGCGCTCCGGGGATGATGGGTGTTCTGGAGGCTGCGGCAGTACGGATGATGTTGCTGCGGGTGTTGGGCGTTACGATGAAGTTTGCACCTGCGTTCAGTGCTCGTTCCAGATCGCTGTCATGGCGGACGGTGCCTGCACCGACGGTGATGCCGTAGGGCCTGCAGGCGTCTTTCAGAGCGGAAATGATTTCTGCGGCTCCATCGGTGTTCATGGTAACTTCGATTGCCTTGAGGCCGCATTTGGCTGCCGTTTTTGCACAGAGTTCTTCGGAACCGCGGGGGATGTCGCGGAGAATGCCGATGACCGGCATGTCTTTTAGAGATTCAAGAAATTCCATACCCTAAATATACAAGAAAATTATTCGAATCGCAATGCTTCGATGGGATCCAGCCTGCTGGCTTTTCGGGCGGGATACCAGCCGAAGAAAACTCCCGTAGCAAAACATACGCCGAAACTTACCATGATGCTTGTGATGGATACGCTCATGGGCCAGTTCAGAATGGATTTTACCGCCTGAGAGGCGCCGATACCCAGGGCGATTCCGATGAGGCCGCCCAGTAGGCTAATCATGACGGATTCAAACAAAAACTGCAGGAGAATGTCGCGGCCCCGTGCACCGATGGCCATGCGAAGACCAATTTCCTTGGTACGTTCTGTCACGGAAACGTACATGATGTTCATGATTCCGATGCCGCCCACTAGAAGGCTAATGCCTGCAATTGCCGTAAGGACCAGGGAAAGCATGTCGGATGTGTTGGTCATCATGGTAATCATTTCTTCCTGAGTGAACACGCGGAATGGCTCTGTGGGTTTTGTCCACTGGCGGCGTTCCTTGAGGATGCCCATGATCTCTTCTGTAGCCTGTTCCGCGTAGCCCTCACCGATGGTGTTGGCGAAGATCTGGCGGATTTCGGTTGTGGCGTTAAACCGCTTCATCACAGTTTGGTATGGAGCGAAGATGACGTCGTCCTGGTCCTGGCCAAAATCACCACTGCCCTTGCCTTTCAAAGTTCCTATGACTTTTAGGGGAATGCTCTTGTACCTGATGGTCTTGCCGATGGGGTTACCTTCGGGGAACAGATTCCTGACTACGGTTTGACCGATGACGCAAACCTTGGCGATGCGGTCTCCATTGTCGTCGAACATGACACCGTCCTCAATTTCGTAATTGCGGATTCTCAAGTAGTCTGCGGAAATGCCGCTTAAGGGAGTGGGTGAATTGTTGTTTCCAACGATGGCCTGGCCGCCGGCGTTAATCATGGGAGAAACCGCATCGATGTACCGGGCACCTTCTTTTAGGGCGATTACATCGGCTTCTTCCAGAGTGACGGAGGAGGCGTCGGTCTGCACGCCACCGCGTCGATCGCGATTAGGGGATATGATGATGGCGTTGGTGCCCATGGATGTCATCTGGGCCTTGATGGACTGCTTGGATCCTTCGCCCATGGCAACCATGGCGATGACGGCGGCAACACCGATGACAATGCCCAGCACTGAAAGGAATGTTCGCATGCGGTTGCGGAACAGTGCCTTCACTGCGATTTTCATCAGGATGAACGGACTCATTACGCGTCCTCCCTGCGACGGGTTTCCCCGGAGGCATCTTCGGTTTCGTCTTCGAAAATTTCAGGTGGTGGCAACGCCTCAAGCGCAGCTCGTGCATTAGCCACGTTCTCGTTGATAACGTCCTTTTTCAAAAGGCCGTCCCTCAGGGTGATGGTGCGTCCGCTGAAGGTGGCGATATCCGGCTCGTGGGTCACGAAGGCGATGGTTTTTCCTTGCCTATGCAATTCCTGGAAGATCATCATGATCTCATAGCTGGTTCGTGTATCCAGGTTGCCTGTGGCTTCATCTGCCAGGATAATCACAGGGTCATTCACTAAAGCGCGAGCGATGGCCACACGTTGTTGCTGGCCGCCGGACATTTGATTTGGCAGGTGGTTCATGCGATCGGAAAGACCAACCATTTCTAGAGCGGTAATCGCGCGCTTACGTCGTTCTGCAGCGGAAACTTTTGAATTATAAAGGAGAGGCAACTCAACGTTTTCGAGTGCGGTAGTTCTGCTGAGCAGATTGTAACTTTGAAAAACGAAGCCGATTTTTTTGTTGCGGACGCGGGCTAAGGCGTCGCGATTCATTTTTTCGGTGTGCTCACCATCCAGAATGTAGTGCCCGCCAGAAGGCTTGTCCATGCATCCCAAAATATTTAGCATGGTTGATTTGCCTGAGCCGCTGGTTCCCATGATGGTGACGAATTCTCCTCTCCGGATATCAAAACTGACCCCACGCAGGGCGTGGACAGTTTCTTCGCCCATCTTGAAATCTCGGCGAAGGTTTTGAATGGAGAGAATTGGAGTTTCGTCTATCATCATATTTTTTTCTTATTAGATGAGCCAGTTCCCTGTTTCGTTGCTAGTCAAAACAAAAATAATTTATCTTATGGAAGTGTGAGTTTATGAGGAGGTCAATGAAAAGAGTCATTGCCGGGTTATTGCTGTTAGGCTCCTTCATTTTTGCGCAGACTGGTTTGCAGGGAGGTTCTGACGGTATCCATCAACAGAATGCCTTTACTCTTGGCCAGGGAAGTTTTTCCCTGGGCACAGGTGGTTCTTTGTCCCTGGATTCCTGGTCCTTGGCTCGAGGGGGTTCTTATGTGGGCTCCGATGGCCGCAATTATGTTTTCAATGCGTGGGATGTTTCCGCTAGCGGCTATTTCAGTGCTTTCCTTGGCTTGAATGATTTTCTTGATCTGGGGGCGAGCCTTCCGATTTATTATGATCATGCGAATAGCAAGGGTACCGCAGGCAGTAGCAATATGTGGAGTGGGGCCCAGGGTGATCTGGAAGCGTGGCTGAAGTGGAGACTTCCCTTTACCCGAGGCCGGTCGCTTTTTGCTGCAGCCTTAGCTGGACAGCTTTATTTGCCGACGGGTAAGGAATCTGCTGGCGTTCGTCCCCGTCACGGCTGGTACCTGAATGACGATGGCGTTACGGATCCCTATACAGCGGGAGCGTGGGCATTCGGAGGTTCCCTGGCACTGTCTCTGGATTTGTCCCAGGTGGGAATTCCTCTGCGGTGGAATGTTCATGGCGGGTATGTACTTGTTCCGGATGAACATAGGGCAAATACTGTTGTTTATGGCACGGGTCTGAATGTTCCTGTGCTTCCTTGGCTGGATCTTTTTGCGGAGTATTCCGGTGAAATTCGTGTGCAGGATTCAGGATACCCTCTTGATGCCTTGGTTGATCCCATGGTCATTACGCCAGGTTTCAAATTGCGGTTGCCTCTCCACATGGAATTTGCTGTAGGTCTAGACATGTCCGTGAGGGCCCTTTCCAATTTCAGTTACGATATTGAAAAGGAGAGAAAGGGCTGCCAGGATTACCGCATCCAATTCAAGGATGATAGGGATAGGGTCAGTTCCTACTGCTATGTTTCCATCCCGCCTTATGCTGGAACGGCCTCGTTGACCTGGCGGTTTGATGCCGCAGGATTTGCTGACGAAGATCAGGATGGTGTCGTTGATGGAAAGGATCACTGCGCGCACACGATGGCTCATGTGCCTGTGGATAGCTTAGGATGTCCGGTTGATAGTGACAGGGATGGAATTGCCGATATACTTGACGAGTGTCCTGAAACGCCTACGGGAGTGTATGTGGACATCAAGGGATGTCCTCTTGACACGGACGGGGATGGAGTTTTTGATGGTCTTGATAAGTGCCCGAATACAAAACCTGGTTTTGCTGTTGACGCCTTTGGATGCGAGGGGGACTTTGATCTGGATGGTGTTGTAGATTCTGATGACCGTTGCCCCAATACTCCGGCAGGTATTCCTGTGGATCTTTCCGGCTGTCCTATGGATTCTGATGATGATGGCGTTGTGGATACGGAGGATCGCTGTCCCAATACTCCAGACAATGTTCCCGTGGATTCTGTGGGATGTCCTACGGATGGAGACAAGGATGGGGTTCCTGATGCTTTTGACAAGTGTCCGAATACGGTTCAGGGCCTTTCTGTGGACGTAGAAGGATGCCCTGCGGATGCAGATGGAGATGGCGTTGCCGATGCTCTTGACAAGTGTCCGAATACGGCCTTTGGCGCTCATGTGAATGCGGAAGGCTGTGAAGGGGACTTTGATGGTGATGGAGTTCCCGATGGAGTAGACAAGTGTCCCAATACAAAACCGGGTATTCCTGTCGACAGTCTGGGCTGCCCTTCTGATTCCGATGGTGATGGAGTCATTGATGCTAATGACGTATGCCCTGGTACGGTTTCCGGAACCATGGTGGACAATACAGGTTGTCCCCTGGATTTTGATAAGGATGGGGTTCCCGATGAACAGGATAAGTGTCCCAATACAAGGCTTGGGGTGTTGGTTGATGCGTCAGGTTGTCCTATAGATTCCGATGGAGACGGTGTTTTTGATGGTTTGGATCAGTGTTCGGGAACAAAACGTGGTGTACCCGTAGATACTGCTGGTTGCCCTACAGACGATGATCACGATGGCGTAGCCGACTATTTGGATAAGTGCCCGTACACTATCAAGGGTGTTGCCGTTGACGCCAAGGGTTGCCCGCTGAACAGGAAGCAGGATCTAAACAGGCTGAAGAAGGATATCCAATTCCAGGGGACAACCTTGGAGTTTACGAAGGATAGCTTTGGGGCAATGAATGAAATTGCGGCATTGCTAAAGCGATTCCCAGGAACGAATCTTGAGGTTCAGGGACATACGGACAATGTGGGCAGCGCCCAGAAGAACCGGAAATTGTCCTTGGCCAGGGCTCAGGCTGTGGTGGATTACCTGGTGAAGCAGGGTGTTGATGCAAACCGCCTTCGCGCTGTAGGTTTTGGCTCTGATAAGCCCATTGCAAATAACGATTCAAAACACGGTCGTAAGCAGAATCGACGCATTGAATTACTACCTTTTGACCAGTAACGAGGAAAATGAAATGGCTAAGAAAATTTTGGTTACAGGTGCTGCCGGCTTTATCGGCTGTGAAGTATCTCTCGCCCTGCTCGCTAAGGGTTACCAGGTGGTGGGTATAGATAACCTGAATTCCTATTACCAGGTAAGCCTGAAGCAGGATCGCCTTAAACGTTTGGACAATCCGAATTTTAGGTTTGTGGAAATGGATCTTGCCAATAATGCTGCCATGATGTCCTTGTTTGAGGCGGAACATTTTAACGGCGTGGTGAACCTGGCTGCTCAGGCGGGCGTGCGCTACAGCCTGCAGAATCCACAGGCATACATTGACAGCAATATCACCGGTTTTTTGAATGTGCTGGAATGCTGCCGTAAATTTCCTGTAGAGCACTTGACCTATGCGTCATCCTCAAGCGTCTACGGTCGCAATACAAAGACCCCCTTCTGCACGGATGATCCGGTGTGCAGTCCGTCCAGCCTGTACGCTTCCACGAAGCGCAGTAACGAATTGATGGCAGAAACCTATCGTCATCTTTTCCAGGTGAATTCCACAGGACTTCGTTTCTTTACGGTTTACGGTCCCTGGGGGCGCCCGGATATGGCCCCCTGGCTTTTCGCCGATGCCATTTTGCATGACCGTCCCATCAAGATTTTCAATAATGGAAAGATGATGCGCGATTTCACCTACATTGACGATATTGTGGGTGGGGTTCTTCGTGTACTTGAAGTGGGCATGGAACACATGAATAGCACCGGTGTCGCAGAACATCGCCTGTACAATATTGGCCATGGTGATCCGGTGAACTTGATGGAATTTGTCCAGACTCTGGAAAAGCATCTGGGCAAGACTGCTGAAAAGATTTATCTGCCCATGCAGCCCGGCGACGTTGAAGTAACCTGGGCAGATACCAAGGCCCTGGAAGCGGATGTGGGCTATCGTGCAGAAACCAATCTGGACACGGGTATCAAGGCCTTTGCCGACTGGTTTAAGTCTTACTGCTAAAAACCCATTTCTTGTAAAGCATGAAACTCACCATTACGTAAACCACGTTAGCAATGATGTTGGCCAGGTAGGTGGGTTTCATGAACCGGGATAGCCATGTGATAAAGGGTTCGCACCAGGTTGCATTCTGTAGCAGGTAGGCGGCTCCTTCCAGGACAAGCAGGTTCACTCCGTAGGAACAGAGAAACACCACAAGGAAACGTGCCACTTCGGCACGTTTTTCATTTGTACTTTTAAAGTTCCAGATGCGATTGCACAAGTAGCTGTTGCAGCCTCCGGCAACAAATCCTAGAAAATTGGACAGTTCCAAATTCCAGTCCAGAACCTGATGAAGAACCCAGACTACGGCCAGGGTAATCAGGGTGTTCAGTATTCCGATAAGATTGTACTTGATAAAATGAAGCATCGATTCAAAAATATTTATTTTGTTCCATCATGAATTGGATTGAAGATAAAAAGTGTACTGCGGATGAGGCAGCTCTCCTTATTAACGATGGGGATGTCCTGGGAGTTTCTGGTTTTACCTTGGCAGGTTACCCTAAGGTGGTGCCTACGGCCTTGGCTTCCCGAGCCGAAAAACTTCATGCAGAGGGCAAACCGTTCCAGGTGACGCTTTTTTCTGGTGCATCCACTGGAGATTCTTGCGATGGCGCCCTTGCCCGCGCAGAGGCTGTCAGTTTCCGCATGCCTTATCAGTCCAATCCAGCCCTTCGCAAGGCGATTAATTCTGGCGCAATCAAGTATATCGATGCCCATCTTGGAAAGATGGGGTACTGGATTCGCACAGGGGCGCTCCCTCGTCCGACGGTAGCCATCATTGAAGTGACTCAGATTCTGCCGGATGGTCGTGTGTGCCTTTCTACTTCTGGTGGCAACTCCGTTACATTCCTGGAATCAGCGGAAAAGGTTATTCTGGAATTGAACACTCGGTTTGGGGACGCCTGTGTGGGCATCCACGATGTGGCTCTACCGGAACTTCCGCCTCATGCAAGGGCCTTGCCCATTGATGCCGCTGGCGATCGCGTTGGGGATGCCTTTGCTCGCGTAAATCCCAATCGGGTGGTTGCCATTGTGGAACAGTCCCGCTTTGATGAGGTTACTCCCTTTGTGGAACCTGATGAAATTTCCCGCAATATTGGCGACCGTATTCTGGATTTTGTCCGCTACGAAGAAAAACGCGGCCGTCTCTTGAAGGGCTTGGCCTACCAAAGTGGCGTGGGCAAGGTTGCCAATGCTGTACTTTCTGCCATGGCTGCGGACAGTCGTCTCCGTCAGATAGACCTCTACACAGAGGTTATTCAGGAAGCTGTTCTTCCGCTGCTGAAAAACGGAAAGCTTGGCATTGCTTCGGGCACAGCGCTTACTTTGTCTGAAAGTACCCAGAAGGAATTTGTTGACAACGCTGAAGAATGGAAAAAACACTTGATCATCCGTCAGCAGGAAGTGAGTAACAGCCCTGACGTTATCAAGCGCATAGGCGTTATTTCCATGAATACAGCACTTGAAGTTGACATCTTCGGCAATGTGAATAGTTCACTGGTGGCCGGCTCTGCCATGATGAATGGCATTGGCGGCTCTGCTGATTTTGCACGAAATTGCCTGCTTGGCTTCTTCATGACGCCTTCTGTGGCGAAGAACGGCACCATCAGCTCTGTGGTTCCCTACGTAAGCCATGTGGACCATCCGGATCACGACACCATGATTTTTGTGACGGAACAGGGCCTTGCTGACCTTCGTGGCCTTGCTGCTGAAGACCGCGCTCGCTTGATAATCAAAAACTGTGCCCACCCTAACTTCAAGGAACCGTTGACGGATTTCCTGGAATACAGTCTGAAGCATGCGAAGGGAATTCATATGCCTCTTGCCATCAACCGGGCGTTTGAAATGCATCAGAAGTTTCTAGACTCGGGATCCATGCTGTAAAAACCGTAGGGATATGGCGAAAAAAATGCATCCCCATAGTTTGTAATAAAATTTTTTATTGGAATGCTCTGGTCACCTTTATATATTCTCAAAAAGGATCTTATGAGTATTTGCGTAAAAAAATCCAGATTGTGGTTTTCGCGCTTGTGTTGTAGCGCGACTGTTTTGTCAATGTTTTTGTTTGGGTGTTCCGATGGAACCTCTGCAAATGCTGAAAGTGAAGGACAAAGTTCCAACCAGCAGGGGGCTCATCAAAGTGGTGGACCTAACAATTGGAATAACGGATCCAATAACAACTATGTACCCCCTGATATTCTGACAGAAGAAGCTTTCGTTGAAGATTCCAGTACGGTAAGCGATGCCAACCAGATGCCTCCCTGCACAGCAGCAAACGAAGGTGAAGCATTGATGGTTTCCTCTGAAAATACACCTTATTTTTGCCTGGGGGGGACTTGGTACAATAACGTGGTAGAAACAGTCGGTGTTTCCTGTCAAGATGGAGAATTGATCGCTGGTGCAACCGTAGATGTTTCTCCTATGGATCCCTTACAAATGGGGGTAGGCACGGATAGTGTTGTGGTCTTCCGTAGGCAGGGCGTTGCTATTGCTGGCCTTGCAGAAAAGGGACCTTTCCGTCATGGTGCATCCGTTTCTGTTGTGGAACTGGACAGTGTTATGCGCCTTGCTGATTCTCCTCGTATTCATAAGACATGTATCACTTCCGCTGATGGCCGCTATAGCTTTGAACCTTTGGATTTGGTGTCCCCCTATGTTCGTGTGGATGTAAACGGATTCTACAGGAATGAGCTTAATGGTGGCCTTTCTGCTGAACCGGTTATCTTGAGTGCGGTGACGGACTTGACAGAAAGGGATTCTGTCAATGTGAATATGCTAACTCATCTGGAAGGTCCCCGAACACTAAAGATGGTAGAGAATACGGGGAATAACCAGCCCATCCGTATGATGAAGGAACAGGCTTTAAAGGATATCCTTTTCTCATTTGATATCCAGATTCCTGGTTTTAATGAACAAAATGGAGGCCAGCCGAATAATTGGCAACAGGGTGGAATCATTGCCGATGACATCAGCCTCTTTGATGATGGTGATTTTAGTGCTGCGCTTATTGCGGTGTCCGTGATGATGCAACGCATGGGTACCGGCTCAAAGATGATGGAATACGCAGGTTCCATTGCGGAACGTATCAAGGGCAATGGCAACTGGGATGACTTCACGGCAAAGGCGGATCTTGCTGATTGGCTTATGGTACTGGATACCAGTGGCACCTATAATGTTATTCGTAAAAATCTTGAAAGTTTAACGCAGAAGCCTGTACCTAATTTTGAAAAGTACCTTCAGAATTTCTGGACTAGGACATACCAGTTCCCGGCTTGTGAAGGAGCCGCCCTTGGTACAGTCTCTCACATAGGCAATAGTCTCAGTGCTTTCTTTGTCTCGTACTATTATGATCCCAATGGTTCCCGTACTCGCTTTATCTGTGATCCACAGACCGGTAGCTGGCGCACTGCTACGGATATAGAGAAGGATACCGTTGGTCTCGGTGCTGATAGCAGCAAGTACGATGGAGCTTTCCGCCAGGGAGCGATCAACCTGGATCGGAGCTACATCTATGTGGAATCTACCAATACCTGGCGTCCGGCTACAAGCGACGACATAATGGAATTCTCGTCAGTGGAGGATGTCTATAGGGGATTGGCCTCCGATGAGAAGGTGGTGTTTGTCCTGCGCCATGCAGAACGAACGGATGATACGGGGAAGAATGGCCATCTTACAGAAGACGGAAAGAAACAGGCTCAGTCTGTAGGGGCGATGGTCAAGAATGCGGGCAACTTCTTCCTAGGCTATTCCGGCTACACCCGAACTAGGGAAACATGTGAAAACATTGCGCTCGGTGGCGGACAAAGTAATGTGTCTCCTGTGCTGATTGAAGCTCTGGATGGGGATTGGTACGTTAAGGATGAAAGTCGTTATAATAGTTATAAGGCTTCTGATGGTGGATCCCTGAACGTTTATACGAGATATGTCTACCGTGACATGTATAGTGATGCTTTCTATGATTTGAAACAGCGCAGTGAAGAGTTTGTGTCCAAGGCCATTATGGCCAATCGGGCCAGTTTGCAGAAGGTGAACTTTATGATATCTCACGATATGATGGTGTTGCCCTTTGCGGTTCATGTTTCTGGAAAGAAGGTGAACCTGCGTTACTTTGAAAACAGAAACTGGCTGAATTTCCTGGCTGGTGTAGCGGTCATCATCAATTCTGCAGGACAGGTTCGCTATGTGCCGGTGAAGGGACTGGATAGCGGTTCCATGATCATCTAGTTTTCCATAGCTTGTAAAGACAGGCGGATGCGAAGGCCTCCAGGTGAACTGCGGGGCCTTTTCCTATGAAAAAACACCCCTATTTTGCCTAAGACCTTTAACCTTTATCCTTTACCTTTTCGCTAAATAACTACATTTCAATCGTTGATTTTTATCAAAATGTTCACCTAAAAGAATGGATAAAATCCAATATGAATGAAACGCAACAGAACACTGCAGATTCCGTAGTAGCAGCACCCGCTGCCGCTGAAGAAGCTGTAGTAGCAACACCGGCTGCAAAGGCTAAGGGTCGTTTTGACGAGCAGATCGCCTTGATGTCTCCGACCGATGCAGCTAAGGTTCAGGCTCAGCTTGACCTTACTCCTGGTGCCGATTCCGCTGTCTTCGAAATTGTCGAAGCCCACGGTGGTGGATTCCAGGTGCTCTACAAGACTTATGATCAGTCTGTGACTGCCCGTAACGCCCTCAAGGCTAAGGACGACGCATCCTCCGCGGTGCTCCCCATTGCCAAGGCTACCTTGGGCAAGGAATATTGCAATGGCAACGTCATCGAAGGCGTCTGCCAGGGCGAAAAGGAAACCTTCACTCTGGGTAAGCTTGCCGAATTCCAGGCAACTGGCCTTATCGTAGTGATGGCTGTGATTATCGGCCTTTGCCTGCTCTGCTACCTGATGAATTTCATCATGGCAAAGCTTGGCCTCAATGTGGACAAGGCTCCGGCACCCGCAGTCAAGGCTGCACCCGCCGCCGCACCTGCCGCTGCTCCTGCAGCCGCAGCTCCTCGTACCATTGGCCCCGCCCACTGCGACTGGGATCCCAATGCTAAGAGCGTTCATCCGGGCATGACCAACAAGCAGCTCCAGGCATTCCTGTCTATCGCTGCCATTGCCGCTCTGGAAGAACATCCGGGCCTTACCAACGACGAACTGGTGGTGATCATGACCGCAGCTGCAACTCAGGTTCTCGGTCAGCCCTGCCGCGTCACCGCATACAAGAATGTTAACTCTCCTGCTTGGACCATCGTCTAAGTCCTAGGAACAACCTTTAAAAATTCAACAGGCTATAAAGCCAGGAAAAAAACAAAATGAAGAAGACCGTACGTATCAGTTTCGAAGGCAAGAGCTACGATGTAGAAGTTGAAGTTCTTGATTCCAATGTCGCCGTTGCTCCCGCTGCAGCTCCTGCTGCTCCGGCTCCCGTAGCTGCTCCGGCACCGGCTGCTGCTCCTGCAGTTGCTGGCGGTACCGAAGTTAAGAGCCCCCTCGCTGGTTCTGTGTTCAAGCTGAAGGTCAAGGTTGGCGACAAGGTTGAAGCTAACCAGGAAGTTGCAATTATCGAAGCCCTCAAGATGGAAAATCCGGTTGTCGCTCCTTGCGCAGGTACCGTGAACTCTGTCGCTGTTAAGGAAACTGACACTGTCGTCGACGGTCAGACTCTCCTCACCATCGCTTAATTCAGCCTACTGAGGTAATTATAAATGAGTTCAATCCTTAGCTCCGTTGTCCAGTTCGCTGGCGACACTGGCTTTGCCTACATCACCCCGTCTATGCTGGTGATGTGGATTGTCAGCTTCGTCCTGATGTACTTGGCAATCGTGAAAAAGTTCGAACCGCTGCTGCTCTTGCCGATCGCACTGGGCGCTCTTGCGGTGAACATCCCCACCAAGGGATTCTACGATGGTGGCTGGAGCATCGAGGGCATGTTTGTCCCGACCGAAGGCCTCTATTACTACATCAGCCAGGGTATCCACCTGGAACTCTTCCCGCCCATCATCTTCTTGGGCGTGGGTGCCATGACTGACTTTGGACGGCTGATCGCAAATGCGCGTACCCTTCTCCTGGGTGGTGGTGCTCAGTTCGGTGTCTTCGCTACCATGTTCTGCGCCGTTGCTTTCGGTGGCTTTACTCTTGGCGAAGCTGCTTCCATCGGTATCATCGGTGGTGCAGATGGTCCGACCTCCATCTTTACTGCCAACAAGTTGGCTAAGCACCTCATCGGCCCCATCGCCGTTGCTGCTTATACCTACATGGCATTGGTGCCGCTGATCCAGCCACCTATCATGCGCCTCATGACCAATGACAAGGAACGCAAGATCCGTATGAAGGCCCTCCGCAAGGTTTCCAAGGCCGAACGTCTCGCTTTCGCTGTCATGGTGATGATTGTGTGCATCCTGGTTGTGCCCGATGCATCCGCACTGATCATCATGCTTATGCTTGGTAACATCTTCAAGGAATCTGGCGTTGTTGATCGTCTCGTCAAGACCGGTCAGAACGAACTCATGAACATCGTGACCATCTTCCTTGGTACTTCTGTGGGCCTCACCATGTCTGCCGACATCTTCCTGCGCCCCCAGACCCTCATGATCATCGCTATGGGCGTTGTGGCCTTCGGCTTCTCTACTGCAGCCGGCCTCTTCCTCGCAAAGATCATGAACAAGCTCTCTCCCAAGAATCCGGTGAACCCGCTCATTGGCTCTGCTGGCGTTTCTGCAGTGCCCATGGCTGCCCGCGTTTCTCAGGTTGAAGGCGCCAAGTACGACCCGCAGAACTTCCTGCTGATGCACGCTATGGGCCCCAACGTGGCCGGCGTGATCGGTACCGCAGTTTGCGCTGGTTACATGATTAGCCGCCTGGCTTAATAAGACCGTTCGTGCTAGAGTCGGAAAGTTAAATTCCGGTCGGCACTCACTCTCGCAACCGCCCTCGGTTAACACCCGAGGGCTTTGTTGCTCACGGAGACCGCAATGGTTTAAGAGTGGGTCTGGACATGTGACAGACCATTGCTCTTACAAAAGGCTCGACCTTAACAGGGTCGGGCCTTTTGCTTTTTGAGAGATTGTGTAAACTTTTTTAATAAAAAAAGATATTTTAGTTGGTGTAGGAGATTTTATATGCGTTTGCGTGATTTTATTTTGCTTGGTTTTGTTGCTTTGTTTGTTGGTGCTTGTTCGGATACGACTAGTACGTTGGTTGATGATTCAGAAGATGACGTGTTGTTTAGTTCTAACAGCAAAGGTAAAAGTTCTTCTAGCAGGAATGTTGATACTGAAAATCCTGCTAGTGAAATTGACGAGGACTGCATTGGTGAATCCGGAAAACCTTGGGATGGAACTACCGCAAAGGAATTCGCCTGTGGCTCTGGAACGAAACTCAGTCCCTATGTTATCTTGACTGCGGAACAGCTGGCTCACTTGTCTTTTGTTGTTGGTGCGAAGGACAAGGATTATCTTGAAAAGTATTACAAGCTCGGTGCTGATATCATTTTGAATGACGGAAAAGTTATTGATGAAAATGGCGGGCTTGTGGCAGATTCTGCAAAGCTCCATAAGTGGACACCAATTGGAAACTCTAGCATTGCGTTTGCTGGAAGTTTTGATGGAGATGGACATACTATTAGCGGTATGTTTATTAATACCACGAGTACACACAACGGACTGTTTGGTAATTCTAGCGGGACTATCCAGAATTTGACTGTGGAAAATGGCTGGGTGATGGGCGGAAAGTATACCGCCGGTGTGGTGGGGATGCTTAAGGGAGAGTCGCTCGTAAAAAATGTTGTTAACAAGTCATTGATAAGTGGAACCGAAGCGACGGCTGGTATTGTTGCGGCAACATCTTATGTGTTTCAAAAAAAAGGGAAAATAGAAGATTCGAAAAATTATGGAGTGATTAAGGGAGGAAAGCTTGTTGCGGGAATAATTGCTTCAACTGATAACGGAATAATGGTGAAAAATGTTGAGAATCACGGACTAATAGAAGGTAATTATGGAACTGGGGGAATTGCAGGGCATTTTGGTTCAAGCTCGGATATTGAGAACGCCTTTAATGATGCGGAAATCATGGGTAAGGAATTCTCTGCAGGAATCTTGAGTTATTTTGGGTATGGTTATTGTCCTGCCGATAAAAGCTATGGTGTTGCTAAGAAATTAAAAAATAAGGGCCATGTACTGGGAACTAAGTATGTTGCTGGAATTGTGGGAGAGGGACAATGCGTAACTATTGAAAATTCAACGAATGTTGCTCAGGTGGAGGGAGAAATCTATGTTGCGGGCATAGGTGGCTATGCTGAACGTGTTACTGGCAACTCCATTTATAACGTTGGTTCCGTATTTGGATCTGGTTATGTCGGCGGAATATTTGGGAATCAGAAGGAGGGCATTACCAGTTCCGCATACTCAACCGGCAAGGTCGATGGCGACTCCCTTGTGGGTCTTATGATTGGCTACAACTACAACACCACCATGGCAGACTACTATTACTTAAAGCAGGGTGAACAGGAACCGTTTGGCTTGAATGATGGCGGCGGAGTCGCGACCTCGAAAACAGAAAGCGAAATGAAGTCTGATGAATTTGCTGAACTGCTAGGTGAGGATTTTTCCTATGATCCTGAAGTGAACAATGGCTATCCTATTCTAAAATGGGAGTCTGAGGAATAGTTTTTATCATTTTGCGCTTGAGTGACAAAAAGAAAACCTCGCATTTCTGCGAGGCTTTTTGTATGAATTTAGATGGCGTCCTTTAAAATGATGCCGCCGTTTAGATATCGATGGATAACGGAATTGATCAGCGTCTGGTAGGGGATTCCTGCCTGTTCCGCCTTTTTCTTCATGCCGTCAATATCTTCTTGCTGCATGTGGATGGTGACGTTGCGAGCGACAGGACCTTTGACAACTAATTTCATCTTGCGAAATCTTTCTTCGGTCTCGTAGTCCCTCTTGAAATCTCCTCTTTCGATGGCTTCCATGAGGATTCGTTCTTCTTCGTCAAGAGGCTCAAAATCGCTAGGTTGCAACTTTCTTCTAGGCATTGTTTCCTCCATATATTTTATGGTAAAAACGTGATGGGAATGCTGTTTTGATAAATACAGTTTCCTCATCTTTAACAAAAGGAACGCAAAACGTGTAATCGTTATAGGCGAGAACAAACATTTTTTGTCCAGGATGTAATTTTTGGTTTGGGACGTCTTCGATGGCGAAATATTTATCTTCTTTTAGAAGGCTTGCAATTTCGTTCATATCGACGCCTCGTTCTTTCCAGAGCAGTTCCGCTTTTTCGGCATTCCACTCAATCTCTTTTTCTATATGCATAATATACATATCTCGAAAATGAAAGTCAATAGGCGAATGCACCATGCGACTGTGCATGATGCGTGGAAATTCTGGTGGCCGTCGCCACCGAATCAAAAGCAGTGAAATGGGATGATTCTACAAAACTACTGGCAGGGGCCTACCCTGGCGTTACTTGGAAGCGAGGCTTCTCTCGATCAGGTGATGTTCCTGACAGCTATCCAGTATTTTTGCAAAAAGGGTTCATGTTCCCGGCCGTGTAACTTGCAACCTCCGTCGCCGGGCTTTTCTTAATGCACAAGGAATGTAGTTATAAATCGTTTAGAATGCAATAGCATGAGGAGCTTCTGAACACCCTGAGTGATTGTGCGGCGAAAAGATGACTTATCCAGCATTCGCAAATGGTAAAGCCATTTGCCCGAGAGGGTTTTAGGGAGTGCGAAGCCATCCCGTATATCAAGAAGAAACCCGAAGAAATAATCCAAACAATGCAATCGCAACGCGAATGCCCAGAGGTTCGGGGGCGAAGCCCCTGAGAATAAAAAAACGCTTTCGCGAGGTTGTTCCAGAGTTCGCAATCGCTATGCGATTGCCCGGGGGGGGGGGGGGCGGGGGTTGTCCCTGAGGAATAAAAAAAGACCTTGCTTAACGCAAGGCCTTTTTTATTCGGGTGGATGACCGGACTCGAACCGACAACATCCAGAATCACAATCTGGGACTCTAACCAATTGAGCTACATCCACCATGAATGTACGCCAAATATAAAAAAGCCATCCCAAATTTCAAGGGATGGCCGATAAAAAAATTATTCAGCGTTCTTCTTTGCCATGATTCTGATGAAGTTTTCTCGTTTGAAGTCGTTTCTGTGTTCCATGCAGAAGCGCGGGTACACGGTTTGCTTCGGGAAAACCTTGATGGTAAAGAGCTCGTTACAGCCTTCCAGGCAGCACCTGAAGGTCAGGTCCATGGATTCCGTGTAGTTATGGCGGAAGATGATGTTCTTGGACTCGATGCTTTCGACGTTTTTCTTCTGCTTCTGGCGCTGCTTGATGTCGCGGTGAAGTTCACAGTACTTTGCAATCGGATGTCCCCAGAATTCGCGGCCACAGCCGGGTTCCTGGCAAATTTTGAGCTTGATACGCTTTTTCTTTTTGTATTTGGGAAGCTGCATAAGTACTCCGTGAAGGTGACGATAACCGTCGTTTGCATGAAAAGTTAGTAAAAAAAGGGGTTAAAATGGCTCAAAATGGACTAAAAATCCGTCTATGAGGTATGGGAATTGTTAAAAACATTGGGAAAAGTTTCTGTTTGGGGTGTGCAATCCTTTCTCTTGTCATTGTGGTCGGCTGCAATTATGAGGCGGATTTCGAAATTGAGGATCCTCCTCTGGTTGTAACCGCCCTGGACGTAGGGCAGGGACTGGCGGTCCTTCTGGAGTGGCAGGGACGGTTCGCCCTTTATGACATGGGACCTGATTCCGTAGGAGTTCTGGATTCCCTGGCAGCGCGAGGGATTGATACTCTGGAGTGGGTGGTTCTTAGCCACTACCATCGGGACCACGTAGGCGGTTTCCTGGAACTGCCTGTGGAGGGTAAGCCCGGCTATTCCAGAATAGGAATTCGTCAGATTTTCGTGGGGACGGATACGTCGGGTGGTTTCATCCGTGACAGCATCGTAAAACTGTCCCGTCGGTTGGACATAATGGTGGATACGCTAATCCGGGGGAAGACTTTGGAGCTTGGAACGTCGGATTATAATCAGGAGCGCGCCCCCGCTGGCCCCCGTCTGGAAACCCTGTGGCCCAGTCGCTCTACGGTTGTTGGGGAGAATGGGGCCAGCGTGGTCCTTCGTTTGGAATATGGGACGGGTTCGGTCCTATTTACAGGAGATCTGGATTCCCTGGGGGAACGCCGCTTACTGGATTTGTCCCCGACTCTTTCTGCAGATCTCCTTCAGGTGGGTCACCACGGTTCCGCGGGCAGCAGCACTCTAAAATTTCTGGTCCAGGTTAATCCGAAATGGGCTTTTATTAGCGTAGGAGCATCCAACAGGTATGGCCACCCGACGGCTGTAGTTTTGAACAAATTAACATATGTTATGGAGGACTCTTCATCCATCTCCCGAACAGATCTGGATGGAAGTGTTTCCTACAGGCTTTTCCCTGGAATGGGAGTGCTGAAGGACGGCGTTACTCCCTGAAGCCCACACGGGCCTGGAAATGACAGCGAGCCTTGAGAGGATTGCCTTGCATGTCTTCGGCATTCATGCCGAAAAGTGTGGCGTGATGCTTGGAGTCCTTGAAACGAACGACGTCAATTTTTTCACCCAGGGGAATCTGGAGGATGTAGTTCATTTGTATGGAACGGATGCCGCGGATCTTTATTTCTTCCTTGCTTAATGCATCCAGAACCCAGTCAACATAACGGCAATGATTGACATGGTGGTTGATGTCCATGTCTGTATTGCGTCCCTGCTCATGACCGACAACCTTAGGGAACAGACCCATGGAAAGAATTTCCAATTTGTCGGGCAAGGCTTCCTTTCCTTCCTCGATTGGAATGGGGAAGGGACTTGCCGACGGGGGAAGGGCCTTGTATGTCTTTAGATCGACAAGGAGCCAGCTGGATGTACCTTCGGCCAGAACGTTACCACGCCCGTCACGAACCCTGTAATCCTTATAGATTACCTTGTCCTTGTAATTTTCCTTGGCCCAGGTGCTGATAAACAGTTCTTCGCCCTGAACGGGAGTGTGGTTCAGTCGTAATTTCATACGGGTGACTGCGCAGCCATAGCCTGCCTTCATCATGTTCCATAGCCCATATCCCTTGCGCTGGGCGTCGGCTAGGGCGACTTCTTCCGTAAACTGGAATAGTCGGGACAGCTTCAGACGGCTGTATTCATCGCAATCGGAAAAGCGGACGCTGAATTTCAGTTCTGTGATTTCGTCACTGGAATCGTTCAAGTCAACGGCTGTGTTTTCTGTTGCAGCCATTTTTTCTGCATGAGCGACCATTTCGGAGAAGTTGTCTGTTTCTGCAGATTCTGTCTTTGGGGTGTTCTGGTTTTTGCCTTGATCATCGACATTCTTTTTTGACTTGAAAATACTATTCCAAAACATTTAAACCTCGTTACCTTATAGGGCATTAATTGAGAGGTCATCTCTTCAATACTGGACTCAAATTTATAAATTTGACCCATGGCAGAACCTTTTTCCCGTCCCAGCTCTATTCAGATTCCCGCTCTTAGTTCCTACAATGGCGAAGTCCGTGTTCCCGGTTCCAAGAGCATCACTAACCGCGTCTTTTTAATTTCGGCCTTGGCTTCTGGAACCACCCGCCTGCATAACCTGCTGCGCAGTGATGATACCCGTTATATGGGTGAGGCCCTGAAGGCTCTCGATGTGAATCTCAAACTTTCGGAAGACTTCACTGAAGCTGAAATTGTAGGCAAGGGTGCCTGCTTGGATGCTCCCGAAAATGTGGACGGTGACTACGTGGCTGACCTTTATTTGGGAAATGCTGGTACCGCCATGCGTTCCCTTTGTGCTGCACTGACCCTTGGCGAAGGGGAATTTCATCTGAGCGGTGAGCCCCGCATGAAGGAACGTCCCATCCGAGACTTGGTGGATGCTCTTCTTTCTCTCGGCGCCGACATCAGTTATGAAGAATCCGAAGGGTATCCGCCGGTCTGCATTAAGGCCCACGGATTGCAGGGAGGAACGGTTAACGTTCGCGGAAATATTTCCAGTCAGTATCTGACGGCACTTTTAATCAGCGCTCCCTATGCAAAGAGTCCCATGCATATTCATGTGGAAGGTGAATTGATTTCTGCGCCCTACATCCTGCTTACCCTGGATGTAATGAAGCACTTTGGCATTGAGGTTCGCCGTGAGGGCCTTTCTGACTTCTACGTTCCCCAGGGTGTGTATAAGAGCCCCGGAGACTACATGGTGGAGGGCGATGCCAGCTCTGCCAGTTATCCTTTGGCTGCGGCCGCCATTTCCAAGGGAAAGGTTCGCGTTCTTGGTGTTGGTTCCGAAAGCCGTCAGGGTGATGTAGCCTTTACGAAGGTCCTTGAAAAGATGGGTGCGAAAATCACCATGGGTCCGGACTGGGTGGAATGCGAGGGTGCTCCTCTCCATGCAGTAGACATGAATCTCAATGACATTCCTGACGCCGCCATGACGGTGGCCGTTCTTGCACTCTTTGCGGATGGCCCCATGACTATCAGTGGCATTGCCAGCTGGCGTGTGAAGGAAACTGACCGCATTGCCGCCATGGCTGCAGAACTTCGCAAAGTTGGTGCTGAAGTTCGAGAGACTAACGATTCCATCACCATTACGCCTCCGGCACAGCTGCAGACGGCTTCCATTGAAACGTATAATGACCATCGCATGGCCATGTGCTTTAGTCTGGTTTCCCTGGGTGGAATCCCGCTGAAGATTATGGATCCCAGCTGTGTGAACAAGACCTATCCCAAGTACTTTGAGGATTTCCTGAGACTTGCCAAGTAGAATGAATTTTGGAACTAAGATAAAGGCTCTGTTTTTTTCTGTGTGCGTGGCATTTGCCGTTGATGCATTTGCCGTGCCGGAATTGCGTCCTATGCCGTCCTTGGATACTCTGTCTATATGGGTTATGGATAACGGCATTGGTTCCCAGAGAACCCTTCATCGTATAGGCAAGAAGTTCCAGAAGGAATACGGCGTTCCCGTCAGCATTCGAATGCTGAATTGGGGTGAAGCGTTTGATGAAATCGGTAAGGCCTTGGCGGAAACGGATTCTTCGGTGAAAGGACCAGATTTGATTCAGCTAGGTTCCACCTGGGTTGCGCATTTTGCAGCAGCAGGACAGATCCGCCCAATGGACATGCTGCTGGCAAAAATTGATACCACCCGTTTTTTTGCCGAGTGCCTAAAGACAACCCACATTGCAGATAATTCTACTTCTTATTCCGTTCCCTGGTTTCTGGATGTGCGAGGTCTGTTTGTAAACGAACGCCTCTGGAAGAATCTTGAAGTTCAGGAACAGGATGTGGATACCTATCCCAAGTTTATGGGGGTGCTTCGCGCCATTTCCCAGGCTCAGTTGAAGAACGGTAAGGGGATGGCTGTTGCTCCCTTTGCTATAGCCGGTAAGAATGACTGGGACGGTCCGCAGCAGATGGCTCCCATAGTCTGGTCTTATGGTGGAGATTTTATTGTAAAGGATGGTGATGGTTTTCGCAGTGCGTTGATTGATCCCAGTACGCTGCAGGGACTTGCAATTTTTGCCACCATCATGGGTGACTATCAGTTGGCTCCCCATAGCCTTGAGATGAATTCTGCTCAAAGTGCAGAAAAGTTCGTTGCCTCTGAGCAGTTGCTGCTTTATGGTACATCGGAACTGATTCGCCAACTGGAATTTCCTGAAGATGCAGGCGGCTTGAAGTCCAGTGAGATTGCCGGTGATGGCCTTTCTGTTATTCCGTTCCCTGCGGGTCCTGCAGGACATATTTCCCTTTTAGGGGGAAGTCATCTTGCCTTGCCAAGTAGATTGGATTCTGCCCGTGCCAAATTGGCTGAAGATTTACTTCTCTTCCTGTTTCGTGCGGACAACATTGATGCCTATTCCCGCCAGTTGGGATTCCTTCCCTCCGATCAGGGGATTGTCCATATCTGGAAACAGGACGCCCGTTATTCCAAACTTATTGAAAACCTGAAGAGCAGCCGCAGTTTCCCCAATATTCCGGAATGGGGCGCCGTGGAAAATATTCTGAATAGGCTTTCCAATGAAATGGGTGCACTCCTTTCCAAGACAAAGCTGAAGGAAGAACGCAATCGAGGTGTGGCTCACCTGATTCTTTCTGCCCATAACCAAATCAATGCAGTTCTGGGAAATGACGAGAAAGTTGATGAAGAACATCTGCTTCCGCAGGTGATTTCCCTGCTGGCCGATGTGCCGGAAGAAATTGTTCCGCAACATTTGAACGTGGTTCAGCCTAAACCGGAAAGTCCTGTAAAACAGATCGTCTTGGGTGCTGTGATCCTTCTGATTGTTGGGGCCCTGGTCCTTGTCATTCGTATTGCGAAGAAGAGGCTTTAAGTGAACTGGAAAAAACTGGCTAGCGTTCTTTGTCTTTTGACAACTCCTCTTTTTGCTGGAATTGATGTGGCTCCTTTCCAGGCTTATGTAGATTCGTTAGTTCCTGGATCCAGGTATGGCCTTTCTGTTCGCTCCGTGAAAACAGGGAAGGAAATTGCCAATATTAGGGGCGATGAAAAGTTTACGCCTGCAAGTACCCTGAAAACTTTGACGACGGCAACGGCCCTTCATTATTTGCCGCTGGATTACGAGCCTAAGACCTATGTTTCCATGAACGGAAGCGTCCAAAAGAATTCCTTTGTGGGTTCCGTTGATATTCGTGGTGAAGGCGATCCGAATATTTCTGGCCGTTATTACGCAGATCCTTTCTACATGCTGTACGCCATGGTGGATTCCATCAAGGCTCTTGGAATTGACACGATTCGTGGAACCGTGAGCCTGGATTCAAGTTACCATAAAGGTCCATGGAAGGCCGAACACTGGCGCAAGAATTTTTATGATGCCTGGTATGGTGCTGAAATAGGTCCCCTGAACTTTAACGATAACTGTACCATGGTTCGCTTTAAGCCTGGCGAAAAGGAAGGGGACACCGCCAAGGTGGAAATTCTTCCGGACGTGGGTTACGTAACGGTTGTCAATAATCTCACCACGGTTCCTGGAAAAAAGAAAAAATGGACCTATGCGCTTGACCCTGTTAAGTCCGAAGTAACACTGGGAGGAACCATTGGTGTAAATGTTGATTCAGCCCAGTTGGTTCTTCCTGTTCGCAATCCAATAGGTTATTTTGGGGCTGCATTTATGTATGCCCTGAAGGAACGTGGTATCACTTTTATTGCCGACGAAAAAATTCCGGCAGGTATTGAAATCAAGAAATTCTCTTTTTCCGCTGCACCGCTTCTCAGCATGTTGGATGAAATCAATCAGCGCAGTCAGAACTTCCATGCTGAAACATTGTTCCGTAATCTGGGAGCGCAGAAGGCTGGGGATGGTAGCGTTGAAGGTGGCAAGACCATGGAACGAAAGTTCCTCGCGGAAATGGGCCTTGATTCAACCGCCTTTGAGGTGTGGGATGGTTGTGGACTTTCTCCCAAGAACAAGCTGATTCCCTCTGTGGAAACTCAGCTGCTTGCAAAGATGGCTCGCCATCCCAAGGGTGAGTTCTACATCAACAGTTTTGCAAGCCCTGGCGTGGGGACCGGCGGAAAGCGTCAGCTGGATCAGCCTTATCCCTGGTTGACCCATTTCAAGACCGGATTTATTGGCGGAGCCCATGGTCTGGTTGGCTACATCTTCCCTATGGATGGAGACACCTTGACCGTAGCCATGTACCTGAATGATACGGACAAGAATCCGGATGCGACCTGTAAGGATGTTCTGGATACACTGTGGACTCGTCTGGTGTCCTTTACCAGTGATAGCTACGCTTCCCTGATGGAAATGAAATCCCTGTGGCTCTCTGGCAAGAATGTCCGCGGGCTTTATGCAAGGCTGGATTACTTTACCCGATCCCTCATTGGCAAACCCTATCGTTTGGGCCCCATGGGTGAGGGCTATCTGGATTCCATTGAGACCAAGCCTCTGGTTTATTTGGACTCTGTTGACTGTGTGACCTTTGTGGAACACGCCCTGGCTCTTGCCCGCGCTGCCAATGAGGATTCCCTTTTCTGGGAACTGCAGCGAATCCGCTATAAGGATGGCAAGATTAGTTATGCCAGCCGTAAGCATTTCATGGTGGCAGACTGGGTTGCCGATCCCAAGTATGCAAAGATTATCCCCATGGCTGGTGACACCACCATTCAGCGCACTATGCCCAAGGTGGATTTCTTCAAATCCAAGAATTTAAAATATATGGTCAATGGCAAGGAGGCGAAGGATTCGCCCATGGACCTGCGTTATTTGCCCTATGACAAGGCGCTGGAATTTGCAAGTAAGCCTTATGAAGGTCCCATGATGGTTGTTGGTGTGGCGTTTATTGCAAAGACGGATAAGATTGATGCCACACATACGGGATTTGTTGTTTTGCGTCCCGGTGAAAAGCCTCTAGTGCGTCACGCGTCATCCTTGAGAAAGCAGGTGGTGGAACAGCCTTTTGCAGAATACCTGGAAAGCCGCCGTGGAAAACTTCCTGGTGTCACGCTGTTTGAATTTGTTCAGCCCTAGCTGAAAATTTATTCGCCGAAATCGAAGGCCAGGAGGGCGACCATTTCGTGTGTGTCGGCATCTTCCTGGCTAGCGTTTTTTTCAAAGACTGTCCATGCGTCCGGCATCCAGCCGTATGCATTTACGGTCAGTTCGTTTCCCATGGCGGTTTCTGCCTTTTCGATGTCTTCCCACTTAATTTGACCTGTGGGAGCCACGTAGTAGCGAAGCATTCCCAGTGCCTCCATGGATTCGGGATGGTCATCCACCAACTGGTAAACGCAATCCTTGTAGGATTCGCCCTTTAGACGGATAATGCGGTAGAGACGCTTGCGGCCCAGGAACTTTGGGAGGTCGCCGGCATGAACTTCAATTTTTGCTGCACCACCAAAGAAGATGGTCAACTCGTGAAAAATTTCGGAGTTTTCGTCCATCAGGGGGGACAGCTTCTTGATCTGTGCGACGACATCTTGAATCATGCCCCTAAAGGTATAATATTTCGATGAACCCGTCTTGCGCGAAGCCTTCGCGTGGAACGAAGTTGGAGGGGCTGTTCCTGTATATATCATCAGGAATGTTCCCTTGAGCATATCGTCAAGAGAGACACCCTAGGCATATCATCAAGAGGGACACCTTGAGCATATCGTCAAGAGAGACACCCTGAGCATATCGTCAAGAGAGACACCCTGGGCATATCGTTGCGAGTGTCATCCTGAGCAACGCGAAGGATCTTACAGAACGGCTATTTCTCGTAGATGACGAAAGCGAACTGCTTGCTATCGGGAGCCCAGGAATTTACATTGACTGTTCCCTGACCGCCGAATAGCTTCAGGATGGTCTTGGGCTCACCAAAAGGCCTTGCGTTGCAGGATCCGTTTAGGCTGCAGGAACCTTGGCTACGCATCAGGCGTAGTTCCACCATCTTGTTGGGAACGTGTTCGCCAGGCTTTACGTCTACTTCGGTGTAAGCCACGGTTACGATCTTCTGCAGGTCCGGGGAAATGTGGGGGAACCAGGTATTCCAATGTTCGTCGAAGGTCAGCTGTTCCTGTTCGGTGCCGTCTGCCTTCATGCGCCAGGCCTGCATGCGGCCGGTGCGTACGGAATTGAAGTAGATGTATTCGCCCTTGCAGTCATACTCGGGGCCGTCATTGAGGCCGCGGGCAGTTGTCAGCTGTTTTTCGTTTCCGCCGGCGGTGGGAATGGTGTAGATGTCGTATTCGCCGTTACGTTCGGCGCAGTAGGCCAGGTGCTTTCCGTCGGGTGTGATTCCGTGGAGGTAGCTTGGGGCCAGGGGCGTCACCAGCACAGGCTCGCGCCCGTCAAAGAAAATCTTGTAGATGCGGGACAGCCCATCTTCCTTCGTGTGGTGGCTTACATACAGGCCGCTTCCATCGGGATCGAGAACGTGGTCGTTATTGCAGTTGTCCACGTAGTAACTTGGAACTTCGGTGATTTCGCCCGCAGCAAGTTCGCCGGGATTGCCGTTGCTGTCGGATGCGCCGCGGACCAGGTCCATCTTGTAGATGCGTCCGTTGCTGTTGTAGGCGATGTACTTTCCGTCGGCGCTCCAGTTGGGAGCCTCGATGACGCAGTCAAATTTCTTGAGGGTGGTAATTTTTCCCTTCTCGATGTCGAACACCTGCAGGATGGACTTGTTGCCGCTGCGGTCCCAGGTAACGCCAGGTGCAATCTCGAATGGGTAGCTAACGCCAAAGCGGTCGCGGATGGAATCCATCAGTTCCATCATTTCCATGGTCTTGTAGTGCGTCATCTCGGCGCATTCGATTACGTGTGGTGCCTGGGTGTCATCCTGAGCAAGGGTCGCGCGTCGAAGGATCTGGCCTTCCAAAGCCTTCTTGCAAGCCAGAACCTCATACTCGTAGCAGTTGCAAATTCTCTCCGGCTTTACGCTTTCTACCAGCTGGCCGGCGGCATCATAAACTTGCAGTTCTTCCATGTCGTTCAGGTTCACCACGCGGATGTAGCCCTTGGTACCGTAGATAACGCCTTCGTTATGCCAGGGATTGGCGATGGAGGCCTTGAGATAAGCCTTCTTGCCATTCTTGTAGGTGATGTTGATCCAGTCGGTGGCATCTACGCCGGTTTCTGTCTTGATGCAGCGAGCGTCAAGGCTTGCGATGGGCGCGCCATAATTTGTACAATTCCTTCCCACGACACCGGCGCAGTCACAACCCGAGTCGCTGCCGACGTCGCTTCCGCGGCAGCCTTCTTCATTCAAAAACAAGTCCGCAAAGGTCAAACTGTAAATACCTAGATCCAGCAAGGCACCGCCGGCAAGGGCAGGGTTCATTAGGCGTTCCACATGAGTCAATGGCTGCGAGAAATCTGCTTCCACACTTTGTACTTCGCCGATGCGGCCTGCGGCGATCCAGCCGCGAACAACATCAACGGCAGGCAGGAATCTGGTCCACATGGCTTCACACAGGAATACGCCCTTGTCGTGGGCCATGGCGATGACTTCTGTAGCCTGCTTCACGTTTCCGCAGAATGCCTTTTCTACAAGAATATTTCGACCGGCGTTTATGCACAGTTTTGAATGTTCGTAATGGTGGGAGTGGGGCGTTGCGATGTAAATCAAGTCCACATCGGAATCGTTTGCCAATTCTTCATAGCTGCCGTAGGCTATCTGCGCGCCGTATTCCCCAGCGAAAGCCTGGGCTTTGGCCAGGTCCCTTGCGGCAACGGCGTAAAGTTCAACGCCCATGCCCTTGTTTTCCAACACCTTAACGGCTTCTGCCATTTTACCGGCAATATAGCCGCATCCAAGAATTGCAAATTTCATAGTTTTCATATTCAAAATATACCATCCAAGACTCCAGTTTTACCAATAAATTGTTCCAAAATATGTTTACTGCTGTACCCGCAGCGCAGTTCTCGTTGTACTATGTCGTTTTATATTCTCCCAGGAAACATTTCTTTTCAATAACTTAACTACATAGTGAATATGGTTAGGCTTGAACAAATGCTCGTTTTCCTCGCATTTGCATGCTGCCTGTTAGGCTGTGATGGTGGCTGGAAGGATTATTCTGAAAGTATTGATCGTGTAACTCAGCATACGACAGAGCTCTTTCATTTGGATTCGGTCCGTATGCCCTTCCCCTGGGACCAGCCCGCGAAGTGAAGTTGTTATATTACAGGTAATGACTGCCCAATCTGTAAGAGTTCTGGTTTTCTGCATTTTCATTTTGCTGCTGGTGCTGCAAAGTGCCTATGTGCCTATTCGCCATAGTGGCGTTCGAGCTCTCTTTGTTCGCAGTGTATTGGTAGCCATCGCTTCCTGTATTCTCTATATCGGCACTTACCCCGGACTTTTTGGGGACGAGCTGATTACCGTAACTCGCGCCTTTAATGGTTTCTATTTTGCGTTGACCGCTCTATTGCCGTTGATGTGGCTTGTATATATGGTTAGACGGGTGTTTGTTGAACCCCGTCTAAAGTTATGGATTCGGGTTTTGATTGCTGTGCCTGTGCTGTTTTTCATGGTAACCAGTGTGTTGTCTGTCTGGACGGGCTGGGTCTTTTATGTGGATGAGGCCCACGGCTATACGCGTGGCCCTCTGTATCTGCCTTATGTGGGAATCCTTGGTGTTTATTTGATTGTGCCTATGTTTGGCTGCTTGAGCAGGGCCATTAACAAGCGCTACTATGCAGATCGCTCCATGTACTTTTCTCTGTCTTCCTTTGGTTTCTTTACAATCGTGGGCATGATATTGGAAGTGTTCTTTCCGGATCTTCCCAGTTCGGCCATGGGCATGGCGCTAACCCTATTGACAAACCATCTGTCGGTGCAGCGAGGCCAGGTTTCTGCGGATCCGCTGACCAAGCTGAACAATAGGAACCAGTTTAATATCTACCTGGACCGTCTCATTGCGAATCCGCCTACGGATTGCAGGGCCTACCTGTTTGTGCTGGACATGGACAAGTTTAAGCATATCAACGATGACTTTGGGCATATGAGGGGTGATGAAGCCTTGCTTATGGTTTCCAATGTTCTTAAGAGAGTCTGCGGGCCAAAGGGGCATTTTATTTCCCGCTTTGGCGGTGACGAATTCGTTGTAGTTGCCAAGTACGGCGATGACCAGGAATGTGACACCCTTGTTCAGGAAATCAAGGAAGCACTGGCGGTAGAATCCGTAAATTTTGTGTGCCCCTTGTCCGTGAGTATCGGCTATGATTTTGTCAAGGATTCCGATGACACCATTCCCGACCTGTTTGACCGTGCAGACAAGAAACTGTATAGGGTCAAAAAGTCCCGCTAGGATTTGAACGTCACAAGATTTCTCGTAAATCGCCCTTGCCGTCTAGGTGACTTGTTTTGTATCTTCTGCTTTTGGTATTGTTATGAAATGGCTTAGGCAAAATGCGGTGGTGATTCTGGTAAGTGCGGCTTTCGCGCTGTTTGCCGGAATTAATGTTGGCGCCTACGCTAGTTATGTTGATTCCCGTCAAGCACAGGAATTGCAGGGCGACCGCTTGCAGCATCATGACGATGCGCTGCCTGTGACCGCTTTTGTGGATGCTTGGGCTCCTGCGCAAAATTTTCTCTCTAGGAACTTACGTACTGTTTCCTTAGATGGTTTCGGTGGCCGTAATGCTAATCGTGGAATTGTTGGATGGCATGGTCCCGACGTGTCGCAAAATACTTTGGCGCGTGCGGCCAGCCGTTCGGATTTCCCGACGGCACTTTCGTTCAACCATCCGAAGGAATTCTATATCTATACACTAGAGCGAATGCTCTGTTGATCTTTCTCGCTACGAAATGAATTGTCCCACGGGATATGCCTTAGTGGACTTCGTGTGTGCGCAATTTATCGCACGTTTTTTTTGCGTGTGCGCCGATGGCGCAACTTCCATAAACTTAAAAAAGAGAAAGAAAAAATGAGTCTTACAAACGACAGGGAGATGGATTACTCCCTTCACAATCAAACCAACATTTCCGTCAAGAAAAACTTCTTTGGCCTTAAGGAAACGCTTTTCTTTAATCCGACAAAATCAAAAATCGATGGAGCCGATATGGAACTGGACCCTTGTAGTGGCGAAAAGATCAAGGAATTGCTGGAGCTACCGGATGAGACTATCTGCGAATGGGTTTCAAAGATGGACCATCTGTCGCCAGCGGAAAATGGGATGTACAATCTGTCTTTCTGCTATTCTCGGGACCACAAGTTCGCGGCTTTGCAGCTTACGAAGTACATGTCCTTCGAATACCGGCCGGTAACAGGAATCCGTTTCATAGAGAATGAAACAGCAGAATCTCTTCTCAAGATTCTGCTGAAGTAGAAGTAGCGATGCTGTAAAGGCATAAGCCGAAATTACAAACCTTTTACCTAAGCACCCTTTACAAAAACAGGGTGCTTTCTATATTCTATCCCGAGCGTTAGAAATCGTCTCCGCGGCACTTGAGAAAATCAAGTGTTTTTTCTTTTAAAAAAGGAGATGCTATGTCTAATGATAATCAGAAAAAATTGAAGGTCTATCTCGACACCTCTGTGATCAGCTACCTGCATCAGGATTTATCTATGTTGGCAATTGTGCAGCCCACTGTTCTTATAGATCATCAGGAAGACGAGGAGTATCGTTTATGGAAAAAGTAGACATCTCGAAAGACTTTACTGTAGAGGATATTCATAAAATCCGTGAGGCTCATTACGAAAAAATAAAGGGCATGTCGCAGGAAGAACTGTTGGAAGATTTGAATAAAATTTCTCCAGAAGTACAATCTATCATTCAGTCCCTCCGCGAAAAGCGGGAGAAGTACCAGCCATAAGAGCCTGCGAATTTTGCCGCAAGAAATAAACCTTCGAAATTTTTCGCGAAGCAAAAACTTAACTTAAAAACACCCGAGCCGAGAGCAGTGGGCGGCAAGCTTGCTTGACCGCACATTGCCGAGGCGAAGATTGTTTCTACAAAACACCCGAGCCGAGAGCAGCGAACGTGAAGCTTGCTTGACCGCACATTGCCGAGGTGAAGATTGTTTCTATAAAGCAGAACACCCGCCCGGCATAAACCGGACGGGATATTTTGTATATTCCATAGAAAGTAATAGAAGGGCTTAGGGAAAAATTTTGAAACGGCTTTTGTTTGTTCTGTTATTGTTCTGCGCAACGCTTTGGGCAAGGCCCATTGTGTTCATTGATGGCGTGGACGTGGCCGGTGTCCATGAGGATTACGCCAAAAGAATTGTTTATAGAACAATGAGTTCCATGAAGGATAAGATTTCCTTTGTCAATAATCCTGACCAGAGCGAATATGTCCTGAAAATTAGTCTCATCAAGGAAGAATTTGGCGGTGGAGTGGTGGTTACCTATAAGCTCCTTGATCCTATGGACAAAACCGTATTGTGGTCCTATTCTACCATTGCCTATAGGCCTGACGATTTTATTTTAATACTGGATGTATTTTACGAACAGTTTACCAAGTGGAATGGTTTCAAGCTGGGCGTTGGAATTGGCGCAATGATGTTCCCCATAGAAGGTGTTCAAGTGGCCCCAGCATTGGACCTCAGTGCCCATTACATGTTCAACAACCAATTCGTTACGCTGGATGTGAATGGTGCATTGAGCCCCACCCCCTTGCTGAATTACGGAGCCTTCCTTTCTTATGCGTACATGTTTGATTTCAAGCAGTTACACCCTTATGTAGGCGGCGGTGCGGGTGCTTCTTTGACGGAATGTGATCCCAATGATATGTCCATCATTAATGGTGACGTGTCCTTGTTGGCAAAGGGCGGCCTCATATTGAAATTTAACAGGAGTTCCGCGTTCTATGTATTTGACGTGCGATTGACCTACAATCTTCTCAAGAGTTTTTATGTAGAGGATGGTCATGGTTATGATGCTACAGATGAATATTCCCCGGCTTCCTATGGCTTACAAACAACTGTTCAGGTATGGTGGTAGTATGAAGAAGATTGCCTTGCTATTGCTATTATGTTTGCTAGTTGGTTGTGCCCCAAAACACTACATTTGGGTCGATGTGGATACATCCAACAAAACTGCGTTCTCGATTTATATGGATGAGCAAAAGATTTGTGAAACGGGTAGCGAGTGCCGTGTCGATTTTGGCTCTTTTAACGACAACGTTGTTCTGGACGCTCGAAAGGACAGTGTTGTGTATGGCAAGCTGATCGTCAAAAAGAAAAAGACGGTAAGTTACACTAGCACCGGAGTCGGTGTTGACAAAAGCCTGCACTTCACCGAGGCTGTAGGCCAATCGAATCCCGTCTTGGGAATTGCCGTTGGGATGTTAGTTATCCCTGTGGCAATTATTGATTGGCACACACCCTCCGTTTCCAGTAGTTTCCCAAAGAAAGTCACCATTCCAATTGCTTCTCCAAATTCGCCTGACCCCTATCCATGGGACCAACCCGAGAAGGAATAAATTACTTTGAAAAAGAAACACCCGCCCGGCATAATGAACTGACCCCAAAAAGTTGGACAGTTTAAAGTTAGGATAAAACTGTGTTATGAGTCCGGTACCCAACCGGGCTCATTCCTTTTAGGCGCAGTTTTATACGGTCATTGTTATAGTACTCGATGTATTTTTTGAGTTCCTG
>JAZLHK010000077.1:0-148036 GCA_045616805.1 Fibrobacter sp. | reverse complement strand
GGTTTTCGCGGATAGCCACGTATTCCATTTCCTTGGTAATGACGCCTGCGCGGGCATAGTCCAGCTGGGTCAACTTGCGGCCTGCCTTGGCACGCATAGGATGATGAACTGCATTAAAGCGCAAGTGGTCCAGTTCGTGATTTTCACGACGGGCGCGTCCATAAGCCGAAGTCATGTCGTCCAGCTGTTCGGCGTCGCCGCGTTCGGCAATCCAGCTTTCGCGGAAACGTTCAATGCCCTTAGTCACATCGATAATAGCGTTTTCATCGCTGTAAGGTCCGCTGGTATCGTACACGGGAACGTTTGGAGTCAGAGGATCTTCGGTCTGGATTTCGCGCATGCCCACGCGGATATCAGGATAAATCTTACCCGGCACATAGATCTTCCGGGAATTCATAAACGGTTTCAGAAGGGAATTCTTGGATTCCACGAGAACCTCACTTTTCCTTCGGCCAAATTACTGGCGCAAGTTCCAAGGGTATTTTCTCAGCCACGGCCACTCGACTCGCAGCACCCCTAAGTTGTATGACCATAATGTAGTAAAAATTAAACTTTGCCAGCCTTCTTCGGGTCGTAGGGATCCACATGAACCATGGCATCCACCACATTTTCACCGGCTTCAAGAATGCGACGTTCTACTTCTTCGGACAAATCATGAGCCGCAAGCAAAGTCATGTCGGCAGGCACCACAATGTGGAGGTCCACATGAAGGTCACTGCCCACATAACGAGTTCTAAAACCATGAATGCTGATAACGCCCGGGGTTTCCTGCGCAAGTACTTTTAGTTTACTTGCAATTTTTTCGGGGGCGCCAATATCTGCAACTTGATGGATTCCGGGCCAGGCAATTTCGTAGCCGGAATGCAAGATGAAACAAGCCACAATGATAGCACCGACGGAGTCCGCAAACCAAAGTTCCGGGAAAACAATTCCAATGCCCACCGCAATCAGTACAGGAATGGAACTGTAGGCATCACTACGATGGTGCCAGGCGTTAGCTTCCAGAGCCTGGCTCCGAATATTTTTCCCCGCCTTGCGGGTGTAGCGGAAGAGGACTTCCTTGACAATGATGGAAAGTGCCGCCATAATTGCGGCTATCCATTCCGGATGGGAAGCGCCCTCTTCACCCAAACGCAACGTCTGGATAGCATCGTAACCAAGTCCTACGCCCACCGCGCAAACGGCAACGCCGATACCTACCGAAATAAGAGTCTCGAAACGGCGGTGGCCATAAGGATGCTCTGCATCGGGAGGCGAATTCCAGAAACGGGATCCAACGATGACCGCAATATCCGTCAGAAAATCCGACGCACTATGGATGGCGTCAGCAATCAAGGCCTGAGACCCGCCGAAAAAGCCCGCCAGCCCCTTCCCTATGGAAAGAGCCACGTTCCAACCCAGGCCAACCCAGGTCACATGCCGCACTTCGGCGCTGTCGTCATGTCTTGCGATGCGAGTCATGCCCCCAATGTAGCAACTTGTATGAACAAAGACTAGGCCAAGCAGAATCAATTGGGAAGGTGTACGCATCATTAGTATTCACTAACAAACTGAAACAAGACTAAACTTTTGGGATTTTTAGGTTTCTAAGGGCAACGGATTAGCACATCAGGGCATCTAATTGGACGAAAATAAATTGAGACTTTCTAAATTATCTCCATAGCGTATGAAGAAACTGTTGAAAATCATTGTTGTTCTGGCAATCCTGGCCGGAGTCGGCTACGGAATCAAGACTTTTGTGCTGGGTAAAAAGGCCGAGGCCCAAATAGCCACCTTGGTGACAGCAACTGTTTCCCTGACTGACATTTCCACTACCATTTCCGCAACAGGCTCCCTGGAACCTGTAGACCAGGTGGAAGTTGGCACCCAGGTTTCCGGTGACATCAGCAAGATTTTCGTGGATTTCAATTCCAAGGTCAAGAAGGGCCAGGTCATCGCCGAACTCGACAAGTCCAAGTTGCAGGCCACCCTGACTCAGGCAGAAATCGCCTATAAAGCCGCAGAAAACGACTTCAACTACAAGAAGAGTACCTTTGAACGCACCAAGAAACTGGCAGAAAGCAATAGCGCCAGCGCCGTTGATCTGGAATCTGCCGAATACAGCATGAACGCCGCTCAACTTACGGTGGAACAGCGAAAAAACGAAGTGGCCCAGGCTCGACTGAACCTAAGTTACGCAACCATCAAGAGTCCCATTAATGGCGTAGTGCTCCACCGTGCCGTTGATGTCGGTCAGACTGTTGCCGCCTCCATGAGTACTCCAACCTTGTTCATCATCGCAAAGGACCTAAGCCAGATGAAGGTCATGGCAGACGTTGACGAAGCCGATATCGGACAAGTAAAGGCCGACCAGCGGGTAGAATTCACCGTAGACGCCTTCCAGGACGACAAATTCAGCGGAAAGGTCCAGGAAGTACGCCTGAATCCCACTACAACCTCCAACGTCGTCACCTACACGGTCGTCATTACAGCGGATAATCCAGAGCAAAAACTGCTGCCGGGCATGACCGCCACCTGCACCATCGTGACGAAGGAAGTGAAGGACGCCATCGCCGTTCCGGTGAAAGCACTAAAGTTTATACCCGACGAAAGTACCCCCATGGCAGAACGTAAGGGGCCTCCCGAAGGTTTTGAAGGCAAGGATGGAGCCAACAAGGATGGCCACATGCTGCCTCCCGGCGGTCCAGGTATGGGTCCGGGCGATTTCGGCAAGGGCGGTTTTGGCCCCGGCAAGACCGGCGGCAAGCACAAGCCCCACCTGAAGGGCGACCGCGTGTGGGTCAGCACCGATGGAAAGGCAGCTCCTCGCAGAGTAGAAATTGGCATCACTGACGGCGTGAATGTACAGATTCTCAAAGGCTTAAGTGTCGGCGATAACGTAATAACCGGCCAGCAGACCAAGGCAGAGGAAGTCCAGACAAGGGACAATGCCCGCAGCCCCTTCATGCCAGGCCCCCCAAAAGGTGCCAAAAAGTTCAAAAAATAGGGCGAGAGCACATTCGCACTGAACAAGTTTCAAAAAATTTAGCCTTCACTCCCCAGTGGAGGCTTTTTTCTTCATTAAAACGGTTTCATTGACAAATTGACAAGGGAAAACGCCTTTTTTCGCTAAAATTCACCATTTTTTCCGTTACATTTAAGTTTGTGAAGTTGTTGTCTCTAGACAACCCCCATTGCAAAACCCTAAACCTAGTTTGTCAATATGGGTATAGATTGTAGATTAGGTGAAGTGGGTATGGAAAAAGGATGGATGTTATGAAATTTTTCAAGTACGGTTTCGGCATTTTAGCTGGAATTTGCGCAGTGTCTTCTGCGTTTGGTGCAACCTATGAACCGCCCTCTACAGCGGTTTCCAAAATTAACAGCTACCGCGGCTACTCCGAATTGACCAACGCAGCCAAGGGCATGGATATTGACCAATACGCCTACAACATGACCACCTGGCAAATCAGCAATGGCGGTTTCTACAAGGCCATGGCCGAAAAGTACGTCAACGCCTATGGCGGCGGGCAAAAGTCCGAGTGGCGCTCCGCAACTGGTGGCGATTTGGCAACTATCGATAACGACGCCACCGTACAGGAAATGCGCTTATTGGCCGTGCGCTACAAGGCCACCACCAACGCCACCTACAAGGCAGCATTCAAGAGCAGTTTCAACAAGGCCGTCAATTTCCTTTTGACCATGCAGCGTTCCACAGGCGGTCTGCCCCAGGTTTGGCCCAAGCGCGGCAACTACAGCGACCATATTACGCTGAACGACAACGCCATGATTCGCGCCATGGTGACCATGATGGATATCGCCAACAAGACGTCGCCCTTCGATAGCGACATTATCGATGACGCTACCCGCGCCAAGATGAGCGGCGCCATGGACAAGGCCATCAATTACCTGCTGAAGGCTCAGATTGTGAACAACGGCGTTCCCACCGTGTGGTGCGCCCAGCACGATACCGCAAATTATGCTCCCCGTCCGGCCCGCGCCTACGAACTGGAAAGCAAGTCCGGCAGCGAATCCGCAGGTGTGGTGTGGTTTTTAATGAACTGGCCAAACCAGACTCCCGAAATCCAGCTGGCAGTCAAGAGCGCCATTAACTGGTACAAGAAAACGAAGGTGACAGGCCTATACTTCAACAAGAAGGCGGGAACGTTCGACGAAAAAGCCGGCAGCGTTCTGTGGTACCGTTTTTACGAAGTGAACAACGACAACTATTTCTTCTGCGACCGCGATGGCGTGAGCACCAAGACTCAGGACTTCACCAAGATTTCTGAAGAACGCCGCAAGGGTTACCAGTGGGCAGGCGAATACGGGACAGCTTTGATCAACACCGAAAAGGCTTATCTCGAAGCTCTTGAAAAGGCAAGTGATGATTATGTACCGCCTCCTCCCCCGCCACCTCCTGTAGCCATGTGCGGAAGCGACACCTGCAGTTTTGTCATCGACGGTGTTGACTTTGCCGATATCGAAGGCGTCAAGGAAACAACCAACACAGGCTTTGTCGGAGAAGGCTACGCCAATGTTGATAACGCTGTAGGCAGCTACGTAACCTATGGCGTTACCGCAACAGAAGCAGGCAAGTACACACTCTACGTTCGCTTTGCAAACGGCAGAAGCACCGCCCGCGACTTCAGCATCAGCAGCAAAACGCTTGTTGATGCCAACGGCAATGAAATCGCAGACGCCCAGTCGGTAACTCAGCTGGAATCTGGCAGCATGGACGCCACCGGCGGCTGGACCACCTGGAAAACTGCATCCGTCGAGGTGGATCTTCCCAAGGGCTACAGCGAAATCACCTTCACCAGCCTCGGCAAGGACGGCATGGCAAACATCGACGCCATCGGCTGGATGAGCGCCGCTCTGAAGGAGGGAAAGGTTGAGGTTCCCGCCAATTCTGAATCTTCCAGTTCCAGTATCCCTGAAGAATCTTCCAGTTCAAGCATTTCTGAGGAATCGCCCAGTTCCTCCAGCAACAGCGACATCCAGAATTCAGAGGAATCATCCGACTCAAATGAAACGGAAGCCATTGTTTCCAGCAAACAACGATCCATGAATATTTCCGTAGTCGGAAACACATTGATGCTTGAAACTATTCCTGGTGGAGAGTTCCACGTCACCATTCACGACCTCCAGGGCAACCTGGTCAGGAATATCCTATCCAGGGAATCCTCTGTCAATCTCAGCCAGCTGAATAGCGGACGTTACCTGATTACCATAAGACAGGGAAACAGAATCCTCGCAAGAACTTCCACCAGAATTTCAAAATAGGAATGACGAAAATGAACAAGACTCGTTTGCTGATTTCCGCATTTCTTGCAGCCGGTTTTATTACCGACGCCTTTGGCATTACCAAGAAAAAGTTTGACTTTGTAGTTGGAGTGGATGGTGATTTCAAGGCTGCAGTTGCCGCAGCTGCTGCGGCCAAACCCTCAGAAAATAACCGTTTCGTCATCTTCTTCCCTGACGGAGAATATGACATCACGAAGGTGACCGGCGATAGCCACGGCAAGAGCACATTTTCCACCTCCTACGTTTCGCTGATTGGCCAGACCCGCGACAAGACAACCATTTCTAACACTACAGACACCGAAGGCATCAGCGTCACCGCGACCTTGTACTTTCCCAATAACAACGGAATGTACATGCAGGATCTGACGGTACGAAACAAGAGTTCCTTTGCAAGCGCCGAAGCCGCCCGACAGGTAACGATCCAGCAGATTGGCGACAAGTACATTTTCAAGAATGTGCGTTTACTCAGCGGACAGGATACCTACTACACCAATAAAGGCGGCAGAACTTATTGGGAAGACGGCGAGATTCAGGGAACCGTGGACTTCATCTGTGGCGATGGCGATGTGTGGTTTGAAGGCACCAACCTGGTCATGACTAAAAACGGAGGCTACATTACCGCGGCCAAGACTTCTACCAGCTGGGGCTACGTTTTCAACAACTCCAAGATCAACGTTTCCAACGGCAGTTTCAACGGCACCTTTTACCTGGGACGTTCCTGGGGACACGCAAAGACTGTTTTCATGAACACCACCATGTACGCACAGCCGCGAGCTGAAGGCTGGGGCCCGGACATGAATTCTGCTCCAGATGTCTATGGAGAATATAACAGCAAGAATGGAAACGGCGGCGCCGTTGATGTCAGCAGGCGCAAGACCTACTTTGATGGAAACAAGGATCCTTCCTCTGCAAAGAATTTGAAGACGGTATGGAATGCCAGCGATGCCGCCAAGTACACTTTAGCCAACGTTCTTGGCGGTTCCGACAAATGGGAACCGAATAAACTAACTGTTCAGATGGACGCTCCGCAAATTTCTCAGGATGGGGCAGACATCGTCTGGGCCGATGACGAAAACGCTCGCTGCTGGGCGGTATTCGTCAACGGGAAATTCAAGACCAGCGTTGCAACAAATAGTATTTCTACCGAAGATATCGCTGTCGGTTCCAAGGTGACGGTTCGTGCCGCCAACTCCATGGGCGGCCTGGGCGCAACCTCCAACGAGATTTCTGTTCTGGAAAACAACGTCACCTACTACAACGTGAAACTTAACGAATCCATTGGCGGAACCATTGAAACAAGCCTGAACAGCAATAAAATTGCAGAAGGCAAGATTGCCACATTTACGGCTAAGCCCGCTGACGGCTGGGAATTTGCCGGTTGGACAGGATCTTCCGCAGATACGGAAAGTTCTTCGACTTTGGAAATCCCGGCAACAGCAGACATTGAACTGGGAGCGATATTCACTGCGGAAGGTGTCACCACCTTCCAGGCAGAAAGTGGTATCATCGAAAACGGCATTAACGAAAGCACCAACGCAGGTTTTGCTGGCGCAGGTTACGTGAACTTCGGCGCAGGAAATTCCTACGTCAAGGTTCCCGTCTACACAGATGCCGCAGGCACCTACAAGATGGAAATGTTCTACGCCAATGGCAGTGCCGCCAGCCGCGACCTGATCATCAAGGCGCTTGGTACCGCAGAAGCAGAAGAACAGCAGATTACCTTCGAAAAGACTACCGACTGGAAAACATACCCCTCCCAGGAAACAGAAATCATCCTCCCCAGGGGAGCAAGCTACATCCAGTTTAGTGTCGTTGGAAGTAACGATGGTCCAAACCTAGACCAGATTATCCTCACTCCTGTTGATGTTGAAAAGATACCAGAAAGTTCCTCTTCCGCAACTTCCATACCCACAAGCAGTGAAGGCAGCACACCCAACGAGGAAAAACCTGGCGATGAGACTGCATTTATCAGTAACTGGAACAAGACTTCCTTCAGTACGTTCTCTTCCAGCGTTACCATTCATGTATTCAGCATTCAGGGCAAACTGGTATGCACTCTTGACAACATAAGGATTACCAGTACAGAAAATCTCCGTCAGACCCTGCAGCACCAATTACCAGCAGGCACATACCTGATTCGAGCAACCTCTGGTCTACTCAATACCAATAAAATCATACAAATTCAGTAAACAGGAAAGGCGGCCATCTGGCCGCCTTCCTCATTTACACGTCTCTATTCCCCAAGAACGAACTTAAGGTAAATTTCAAAGATTGTTCCTCCCCACAAGTACATGATGGGTGCGGCTATAGCCAGGAAGGGACCAAAGGGAATTTGTCCCGGGGCGTCCGCTGAATCGTCAACAGCAGATTTTTCGGCGATTTTCTGCTGGATCTTTGCATAGGGGATCATCACCAGAATTCCGAGGACCGCAGCAGTCACCAGTGTTTCCACGGCACCCATAAATCCCATTAGGGCGCCATAACCAGCCAAAAGTTTCACATCGCCAAAGCCCATGGCGTCCTTCTTCAGGACCTTCGATGCCACCCATCCCAGCAGGAAAAGTCCACCGCCAGCAGCCACAGCTCCAATAAGGCTCTGCAAGGGTGTAACACCTCCAGGAATCAGGGAAATCAGCAGCCCAGCAACAATCCCTCCAATAGACATGGAATCAGGAATTAGTTTGTACTTATAATCAACTGCACAAACCGGATAGGCTCCCAGCAAGAGCCAGAACATGGCTAAGGCCGTAGCCCAGGTTTCCGGTGCAGTCACAGGAGCAGAAAAAAGTTCCGGAACCACAGCGCCATAATTTACGGCAACCGCAGCAAACAGAGCCAAGGCCCCCAACAACCCACACAGGCTTTCACCAATAGGGTAAATGATGTTCAGGGGCTGCTTGCAGCAAGCGGTTTTTCCCCTCAGAATAAACCAGCCGATAATGGGCAAATTCAGGTAAATGGGGATTTGCTTCTTGCACAAAGGGCAATGGGAAGGAGGATTTATCAGGGAAATCCCCCTAGGCATACGATAAACGATAACGTTGTAGAAGCTTCCAACGCATGCGCCGAAGGCAAAGAAAACGATTAGCCAGTACCAGAGAGGGATTTCTTCCATAAATCGCCCTATAAAAACATTGTTTCGTCCAAGAAAAAGATAAATTTATATTGTAAGAATAGTGAAAAAAAGGGTGGTGATTATGCGACTCGTTAGATACTGTTTTCTCATGACCATGGCTGTCTGCCTGGCCGTTTTAGTCAGTTGCTCCAGGGAATCCTCCATTAAGGAAAATGTAAACCTGAGAAACAACCATTCCGTTGTCTTTTCATTCAATAAGCCCTTCGAAAATGCCGAAGCTTTTGCGGACTCCATTGTCAACCTGAGTAACCCGGACTCCGTCCTGGTGAACGACACGGTCACCATCACCGTAAACGACACCATTTACCTGATGGGCTTCCTCCGCTACAACGCCAACAAGATTTACCGTTACATTTGGCATTTTGAGGAACCCTACTCCGAAGAGAAGATGAAGGATTCCACCGTCGAGAAGTCCGACAACGTGAACTGTCTGTTCTACTTCAGCAAGGCGCCCGAAAAGGGCTGTATCCAGTATGACGTCAGCGGCGCCAATGCTACAGCAATTTTCCGAGTCTACCCAGACGCAGGCATCTACAGCCCCCTCTTTATTGCCATTGACGGCAACGGCGCCCGCGACACTGCAGGTATCGGTCAGTACATCCGCGTCATCGACACGCCGCCCTACCTCCGCGTTCCCAAGGATACTCTCTGGACCCGCGCCAAGAGCGACATCAGTTTCCCCATTACCGCCATCGACTCCTTCGGCACCATCAAGTCCATCAAGGTGGACCTGGATGCCAGCGGCGAAAGCAAGCCCAAGGAATTGAAGTACGAAGAACTGGGCGGAGACTCCCTGCTCATTACCGTCAAGTACGACTCCACTCTCGTGGATTCCCTTGGAAACCAGATGGTTTACATCATCGCAACCGATGACGACAACAACGAGACCAAGGACAGTGTCTACCTCCACTTCAACCAGATTCCCGTTCTGAAGATCATCAGCCCGGAAGACAGTTCCACCCAGAGTGAAAAGGACTACCTGATCCTCCACTATGAAGCAACCGACGTAGACAACCCCGCAAGCCTCCGCTTCTATGTCCGTGCTGCCAACCCCATTCCCAGCGACACCAGCTACGAGGAATTCGTACCCAATCTTTCTGACAAGTATCTCATTGCAGAAAACCTGAAGGATCCCTACTTCGTCGCCATCAACTCCAATGGCGAGAACATGATGAATCTCTCCGGGCGCATTTACTGGGACGTGTGGGTTACCGACGGTTACGACACCGTCTATGCCGACAAAATCAAGGACGGGTCCTCTGAACGTCCCCGCACCTTCCTTCTGGTGGACCTGAAGAACCCCTACGGCGTGTTCCGCGGTTACGCTCAGTACCAGGGACATTCCAGCAACAACCATAAGGGAATCTTCATTTCCATCCAGGACTCCATCAACACCTACACAACCACCACCGATGAAAAGGGCTACTTCGTCGTAAACGTCCCCGCAGGTGCCTACAACATTACCGCCAAGGACACGACCGACAATGGATACACCACGGAATCCATCTCAAACCTTCATATTGAGTTGGGCCAGACCAAGACTCTTCCCACCATCACCCTGAAGGACACCATCAAGCCCGTCATCGAGGTGGACTACTTCGCAGACACTGTTGCGGCACGCACATTGAACCTGAGCGGTAAAATTCTGGATATCGGATCACAGATCCAGGAAGTCAGCGCAACCCTGGATGACGCTGACGTCGAAAGCACAAAATTCGGCTGGTACAACAAACTGATCAACAAGTGGACCTGGCAGTCCACCCTGGAAGACCTCAAGGACGGATCCCACACCTTCAAGATCACCGCTACCGACAGCGCAGGACTGTCTTCGACCAAGACCGTCAAGTTCTACGTTTCTGCAACAACCATGTCCATCCGAGTCGGCGGCAAGACATCCCTGCTTACCAAGGACTCCGAATCCCTGATCTTCACAGCAGACATCCAGAATGCAAGTCCCATGCCGGATTCCGTATTCTGGGTCACAAACATCAGCAAGGCAGATACATTCCGCGTTGCCGTAAGCAAGGGCGCAGCCAAGTTAAGTCTCAAAAAGAGCGACCTTCCCTCCAGCGTTTCCAATGGACGTTTCTACGAGATGACCGCTTACACCTCCAGAAAGGGCGGCATTCAGTCCAACACAGTCCGTTTCGGTTATCTCAGCGACGGTCCTGCGGTCTACTTCGAAACACCCAGCAACGACACTACCATTTCCATTAACGACAAGATCAGCATAAAGATCGAAGCCATCCCCAACAACAACGACGAAAGTGACGGAAAGACCATCACCTGGAAGTGCATTGGAGAATCCAGCTGCCTTGATGATGACAAGGCCTCCGGAGAATACTCCTGGAAGACCGCAGGCAAAAAACAGATTGAAGTTACCATTACAAACGAAGATGGAAAGAAGGCAAAGGATACACTCTCCGTCAACGTGATCAACGATCCTCCCACCATCAAGATTTCTTCCGATGTAAACAAGGACCGCATCAAGATCAAGAGCAAGGTCGACATCAAGGTCAACGCCTCTGACAAGTTTGGCACTATCAACAAGATCAAGTGGGGCTGTGGCAACAACAAGGCTGTCATCAGCAAGGACTCCACCCTTTCCGAACCTCAGAAGACTCTTTCCAACACCATCATCGTGGTGGATATGGACACCATGGCCACAAGCAATTTCAAGTGCGCCGTCCAGGTTATTGACGACGACGATCAGGTTGCATCCGACACATTGACCTTTACGGTTAGAAAGGACCTTCCTTTCGTCGCCTTGAACATCAAGGAAACCTACGTCACCATCAATGACGAAGTAGAGTTCAAGTTCTTCGCCAAGGACACCCTTGGTTCCATCGTCAAGTACGAAAAGAACTGCACCAGGACCATCGGCAGCATCCGTGATAGCTGGACGGAATTCACTCCGCCCACCAACGTGGTCATGGATGCCATGGAAGGCACTTACTACTGCGCCATCCAGGTAACTGACGACGACGGCAACACATCCAGAGACACCACTACCTATCACATTCTGGAAGCTGCACCCACCGCAGAGATCATCGTCGCAAACTATGCAACCATCAAGGACACAGTCACCCTGTCCTCCAAGGCAAACGACATGAACCAGTACGGCTCCGTTTTCCTCCAGGGCGAAATCGTTAAATATGAATGGGGCTGTGGCGAAAAGGGATCCTCTATTTCCTTTACAGCATCTGCCAAGAGCATGCCCGAGTACACCGTCATCCTCCCGTCTACGGAACAGACCTACCAGTGCTTGCTGAGGGTTACAGATGATGACGGCAATTCCACTACGGCATCTGCAGATATCAATGTTTTGCTAGCACCTCCCACTGTAAACGTAAAGGAAGACTACATTGTCACCTGGAACGACAGCGATATTGAACTTGACGCGACCGCTTCAGACAGCTACGACGGCACCATCGTCAAGAAGGAATGGAGCTGCGGCACCGCCCTTGACGTGGAAAGCAACTGGAAGACCGTTTCCAACCTGAAGACTACCTGGCACATCAAGTCCTCCTCTACGGAAGTCATGTGTATTGTCCGCGTGACTGACGACGACGGCAACACCGCTCGAGATACCGCCACAGTACGCATTCAGACTGACGTACCGGTGATTTCCGTAACGGACAAGGTCATCTACGTGGTGGCAGGCCAGTCCTTTGATCTTTCCGCATCCGTATCCTGCTCCGACGTTCATTGGAACGAAGGACAACTTGAAAAGTACAAGTGGACCTGCTACTACGAGGATACCAAGAAGATCATTAATGACAAGGAAAACGAGTACTACTACATCTCCGGCAAGGACACTTCCCACTTCTACATGGACAGAGATGAAACCTACACGAAGGATGGAAAGGACATCTTCTGCTACGTTACCGCCTCCCAGAAGGGAACCAGCGGAACCCTCAAGAGCGATACCACCCACATTACGATTATGAAGTCTACTCCTGTTGGTGTCATTTCCGCCGCAGATACGGTTTATCTCTGGAGTGGCGACAAGACCGCAACAGATGAAGCCCAGTACTTCTATACTCCCGAATGGGGTGGCAAGAATTCCGTCCTGGGCCTTATCGGCGACAAGAACAATCAGACCTTCCGCTGGAAATTCAGCAGAACAGGAAGTTCCTTCTACGACGGCAACAAGGACGGTTCCATGGACACCAGTACCGCCCAGTTCAACGCGGCCTTCAAGCGCGACAGCCTTGAAAGATACGTTGAATTCTGCCTGGACTACCGTGACAGTTCCATGGCCAAGAACCAGAACCAGGAAGCCTTCCTCCTGCGTCACCAGGCACCGGAAGTCTGTCGCAAGGTCTACTTCAGCAAGGCCTGGAAAAATACTGCTGCCGCAACTGATACGGTTCTTGAAAAGAGCAAGATGACAACTCAGCCAGTCATCCAGTCCGTAAAGAACAACATCGTCGCAGCCTACCTAACCTCTGCAAACAAGGTTTCCAGCAGGTACTACAACGGAACAAAATGGACTACGATTAGCACAGCTGCAGTTTCCGTAACGGACTCCATCACCAAGATAAAGCTGGCAAGCAGCGGAACAGACGCCTACATGGCAATCCTCACATCCACAGGCGCCGTATCCGTCTACAAGTCTACAGGAGGAACCTCCGCCTGGTCCGACCTGAAGTTGGGCCTAACTGGAGCACTTTCCACCACTCTCAGCCTAACTTGCAGTTCCTCCGGCAATCCTATCGTTGCCTATGTTGACCAGGCAAAATCCCTGCCTCACTTCTACGTCTACGGCAGCAAGTGGAACAAGTACGACGTAAGCACCAGCACCACAAAGGTCCGCTCCGTTAATGCTGCAGTTTCCAAGGACGGCATCCTGGTCATCGCCTACGTAGGCAATACAAATGACTACAAGGGATACTACAACCTCTTCGACGCATCCTACTCCGAAAAGGTCACAAAAAAGGATCTTAGAAGCGGAATGGACGGCATCGACCTGGCCGTAGACGGAAACACCCTGTACATCGGTTACCTGTACCGAGACACCGACAACTATGGTCCCACAGTCGCCCAGGGAACCATTTCCTCCAGCGGAATCACCTTGAGCAATGCGACCCAGTTCACCAAGCCCTTCGCTCCCAACACCTTCGCCTACCGAATCAGTGTGGCAGCAAAGTCTGGCAAGGTTTTCGTCACCGTTGATGATAAGGAACAGCCCAGCCTGTCCCAGACCAACGTATACACCCTGGATGCAGCCAACTGGAAGATCTACGGAGAAAACCAGTTGCCCTATTTCAAGACCGTATTCTACGGCATCAACAAATACTACCTGCGCGGTTCCATGCCGGACATCACCATCACCGACGACGAAAGAGTATATGTGTCCATGCTGGCTTGGCAAAATGCAGCCCAGGCAGGACAGGAAGAACGTAACTTTGGCCCCATCGTCATGAAGTATGTGGCCGATTCCTGGACAGTCAACGACTATCCCGAACACGACTAACAAACGGAGAAATAATGAATATTGAAATTGCTTCCATTTGCGACGCAGCCACAGCTAACGGTGCTGGCGGCCGTCTGAACATCCTCGGCGCCTTTGACAGAGCCTTCCCGGCCAAGTTCCCCTTTGTGATCCCCCAGTGTGCAGTAGCATTCCGCATCCGCTACCAGCGCTCTGAAGCAGGCATGCACAAGTTGGCCCTTACCATCGAAGACGTCTGCGGCCACACCATCGTTCCGCCCATGGAATCCAACATTCCCCTGGAACCGGTAGCACAGGGTTTTGACACCGCAGCCATCAACCTGGTCTTGAACATGCAGCGTCTGCAGATCCAGCGTCCGGACAAGTACATCGTTCGCCTTTGCGTCGATGACGAGGAACTGGCCGCACTGCCGATCTACATTCTGGAAGATCCCCGCGCCAAGAATGCAGCTCCCGCTGCAGATGGCGAAGTAGCCAACTAATTTCGGCGAAAAACTACCCGGAAACTTTAGGTGCCGTTGCCAGGCACAAAGAAAAATCCTGCTGGATTCCAAGCATCTTGGGATCCAGTTTTTTTAGCTGCACGCCATCCACGGAATCTGCCAGCATGGAGCGGCCAAGCGAGCCTTCAAAGAAGCTTCCCCCAATACACTTGAAGAAAGCTTCCTTACGGCACCAAAGATCATAATATGGGCCAATCGGTCCACCTTCCAGCGCAGCCACCTCTTCCGGGGCATAGAACCGCCTAAAGACCTCCAGACGGCGTTTTTTCACCTGCTCCAGGTCAATACCCACACGACATTCAAAAGAATACGCCAGCACGCACACATCGCCAGAATGCGTCCAGTTTGCATCCAGAGGGAGACTGGGAAATTCCGGACGGGGGTGATCTTCCGTCTGTACCAGATCCGAGGACGTTACGCAACAGCCGCAGGCTTCACTCAGCAGGGCAAAAATGGTCTGGCGATGGTCCACCTTGTCAAAGGCAGCCAGAAAGACCTTTCCGTGGGCGGAATCTATGGGAATCACGGGAATCACACCACAAAGATAATTTCTAGTTTAGAGGCATGTCCGTCCATACCATGAGAAAATCCACTACCATCGTCGCTATCGGTTCCCTGGTAGCAGGGGCGGGCTTTTTCATCGCCTGCAGCGACATCAACAACAGTTGGGAAGTAAAAGGCGGAGGATTCATCAAGTACAGCATTGACGGCTCCAAAAGCTACACCATCGAGCTGGACGACGAGGACGTGGAGATTCCCTTCATAAGAAACAGCCATCACTACCTGATGATCCATACACGGGAAGAGGAAAGCAAGCGCGGCGACGTATTCTCCATCATGGTCAACCGTCCCATCCTGGGCGACAACCCCATCGTGCAGGCCTACTCCAAGTTCCGCCTGGAAGGATCCGACGCAGGACGCATTTACGAGGACAGTAGCCATTTCCACATAGACCAGAAGGATGACTCCACCTGGACCGCCGACTTGGACCTTTACGCCCAGGATTGCCGCGGAGGCGACTGCATGGAAGACGCTCCCAGAGTGCACATTACCGGCAGATTCCGTTACTGGATCCCCGAAGACGAGCGATAACTCGCGGTAGAGCAATAAAATTCACATCCTGCGACTTTTTCCCTTGACAAACCCAAATTCTCTTACTAACTTTGGGCTACTCTAATGGTCGATTAGCTCAGTTGGTTAGAGCGCTACCTTGACATGGTAGAGGTCACAGATTCGAGTTCTGTATCGACCACTGAAAAAAGCCTCGCTGAAAAGCGGGGCTTTTTTGTTACCCAAAAGTACAGCCCAAGCAAACATAACCTGTTCAGACTTTCTCCGTTTATTTTGGGGAACACTCGTTTTTTTCAGGCGTCCTTTTTCGGGGCGTTCACGCTTTTGATAAACAAAAAACCGCTCCCAGAGGGAACGGTTCTTCAAACTGAAAAGTTTAGAGAGAACTCTAATTACTTCTTAGCCGGCTTGTTCTTAGCAGCGGTTTCCTTGAGAGCTGCACCAGCCTTGAAACCAACAGTCTTGGAAGCCTTGATCTTGATTGCTGCACCAGTCTGCGGATTGCGGCCAGTACGAGCTGCACGAGCCTTAACAGAGAAAGTACCGAAACCGATCAGCTGAACGTTGCCGTCCTTCTTGATACCAGCAGCAATGCCATCGAGCACAGCGTCAACAGCGCGGCCAGCAGCAGCCTTAGAATCAATGCCAGCTTCCTTGTTGGCGAGGATTGCTTCAATGAGATCTTGTTTGTTCATTTTATAACTCCTTGAGTTGGTTTTAAAATTGTATGCAGATATTATACCTTTTTTTTAGTCCTATGGACAACTTTTATTAGAAAAAAATCGTTTTAAAGCCCGTAAAATCAAGCCTCAGAGGTCGGTCCACCATCGGCAGTCGAAGCCTCGTCAGCCTTCTTTTTCACCTTTTGCAGGTAAACTAAGCATATGCAAGTAAAGGGGATTGCAACTAGTAACCCCAAGAACCCCAACAACTTACCCCAAATAGAGAGGGACAGCAGAATGCCCACGGGAGGCAAGTCCATGGAGCCACCCACAATGCGGGGGACCAGGAAAAAGTCCTGGATTACCTGCACCACCAAATAGATGGCCAAAATGATAATGGCCACCTCCCAGAAGGGCATTCCCGTATTCAGAGCATGCACAACGGCCAAAAGCAGGGCAAGGGGTATAGTCGTCAGCTGCATATAGGGGATCATGTTCAGCGCACCACTGAACAGTCCAAAAGCCACGCCCATAGGCAAGCCCATGCAGCCAAAACCGATTGCATACAAGACACCAACAGTCAACGCCACAAAAGACTGGGCGCGGAAATAGGTTCCCATAAAGCGGTCCGTTTCGTGAGCAAAGGAACTGGCCTCGCGTCTAAAGCGGCTTGGCACAAGGCCAAGCATTCCCTTGCGAAGCTTAGGCATGTCCAGCATAATGAAAACAAGGTACATGAAAATCACCGCAGCGCCGGAGAACCAAAGTACAACGGATGTTGCGTGAGAGATTACACCCCAGGCACCAGGCAAAACACTTGTCGCCACATTCTGGAATTCTTTCCAAAAGTCAAGACTCTGCATGGCAGAAGCAATCTGATTCCAGGAAACCATGGACTTGGCAGATTCAAAGAGATCACCAGGAACAAAATGGGAAATTCGTTCCGACCAGGAGGAGTCATTGAACATCTTGGAAATCAACTCACCCAGATTCCGCACTTCTGCGACGACCATGGGTACGAACAACCTAAGGCAACCGCCAATGATGAGCATCGCCCCAAGAATCACCACCACCACGGCAATGATTCGGTGCTTCAGCTTCTTTTCCAATCTATTCACCAGCGGATTCAGAATATACGCCAGCAGGAACGCAGCAAAGAACGGGGACAAAACGCCACGGAGGTAGTTCACCATAAAGAGAACCACCACGACAGCTAGCGTCGTCAGCACAAGGCGCATGACGCGATCTATATTCCAATGGTTGGGCATTATTTTCTCCTATATGCCAAGGGCTTCTCGCCGTAGAACTTTTTGAAATCACGTTCCAGCCGCGACTGGGATTTTTCCCCAACCTCAATGGCAATCTCAGCAAGAGACTTATCCGTCGTCTTCAGCAATCTGGCCGCCTGATCCATTCGCGACTTCAATTCATCCTTGTCCTTTGGCTTGCGAAATGCCAACACAGCAAAGCCAACAAGCAAAAGAACGTAAAGGCCAAGAGCAAAGTACATGCCCTTCTTGAAGTCCCTATTTTCGCCCCACATGCGAATGGACCTCAACTCAATCTCGTCAGGAATTCCACGGAGGGAGCCTTCCCCGTTAAAAACTTCTAGCAAGGCAGTGCGATAGAAGTAGGTAAGACCATCATCCTGTTCCATACCACGTTCAGCCAGCCACCATTCCCGAGTCTTGAAACTGACAAGAGAAACCTTCTGCTCACTGAAGGTCTTTTCCACGGGAATCTGGACCTCCAAAGGTCTATAGGTCAGATAGGCTCCAGCTCTAGAATAAACAGGGTCGTCCGTCATGACACGAAGGGATATGGACCGCATGCGTCCGGCCACAGCGACAACGGCAAGGGAATCATAGCGAGACAAGTCAAAGTGTCCCACAGGTCGGTTCTCTCGGGCCATCATGTTGAAGCCAATACCCGCATAAGGGTACGCCTTGCCACTCCGGATATTAATCTTTGCAGCAATGGAATTTTCACCCTGAGTCAGGTCCACTGTGGAATAGCCCCCTGCGATGCTATCCGTCAGGGAATAGACGCCATATCCCCCTGCAGGAAACAGGGTAAAGGAATTTTCCCTGAAGGCATTAAACAGGAAACCCCAAATAACCGCCGCCAGGACAAAGAAAACTATTCCAACAACTTTATTTCTTCTCTTCTTCATTCTTAAAGTGATGGCGCCGGCCAACGGCAACAATGGTCAAGGCAAGGAAAATAAACAGTACAACGCCAAAGGCTATGTTACTTACACCAATAGCACGGATACTGTAGAACTTCAAGGAGAAAGTCTTGCCACGGGCCTGATTCCAACCGGGAGCGATTTCGATACGGGCCACAGTCTCCTGATGCCTTCTGTTAAGCTCACGGTCCGCACCGGCGGTCTCAAACCAGAAATCAGGAGTGTACAGCTGGTCCATGGCAATGGCCACACGATGGCGTCCATTCTGCAAGGGCATTTCCTTCATCAGCAGGCGAAATGTCCTGGGCTTCTCCGCATCGGTAACGTCAGGATCGAAGGTCCAGACTTTCAGGAGGACTTCATTGGTCCCCTGGGATTCCACATCAAAAATGAGAGTATCCACAAAAGTCCAGTTTCTATAAAGGTTTTCCTTCTTCGGGTCCATATTCCACAGGATGCCACACCAGGCGGACTTCGTCGTATCAGCACCGAGAGTACAGTCAAAGGAAAGAGCGCTATCACTAACATTAAAGTGGGTAACGGATTCACCGCCATCCGTAACATCATCGTAGCCAATAACCGTCACATTTTCCTGCAACGGGAAAACACTCTCCTCGAAATACATGTTCGGCAGGAGATTGTAAACCAGAAGGGTTATGGCAGCTATGATGGAAAGAACTATGTATGTCTTTTTCATACTACTCAAAGAACTTCTTCAAATGGAGGTTATACTGAATCAAGTCCAACGGATCCTCGTCGGGAACCTTCTCGCCAATCATCCTTGAAACCAGGGAATCCAGCCAACGGATAAAGAAGAAATGGTGTTTTCCGTTTGCTGTGGGCTTCTGGAATGGTGCATCAATGGTTCGCTTTAGAATCTGCAAGGTAAGGGAAGGCGGCAAGTGGAACATCTTGCAGCAGGTAGTAACCTTACCGGGGATGCCGTAGTCAGGCAAATTGCCATCCACCAGAGGTTCACCGTGATCAATGCAGCAGACGTGATCCACCTTGGGATCCTCAGGATTCTTGGCCAGCAGAGCCTTGTACCACAGTTCTCGGGACTTGTCCGATATATCCCCGCGGAGAGCCATTGTCTGGTCGCAGGGGAAAAAGGCAGAAAGACACTTGGGGCAGATACGCAAATCCAGGTGATGGATTTTCACATTGGCAACTTCGGTCTTGCAAAAAGGGCAATTACTCATGAAGTCTAATATAGCAAACGGGAACATCTTGTTTTTGGTTTTTGTTTTTTGGTTATTAGTTTTTGGTTATTAGTTTTTGGTTATTAGCGCGCTCTGGTATAGAATGTTTTTTTTCAAATGCATTTAATCACAAGCCTCTAATCCCTAACAACTAACCACTAATCACTAACCACTAATTACTATATTTCCCTTCATGGCAAAAGTAGTACAGATTACCGCAGAAAATTTTGAAACCGAAATCGCCCAGGCATCCGAAACCCGTCCCGTGGCCGTTCTTTTCTCCAGCGCAGAATACCCGGATTGCGCAGGCTACGCCCAGCTTATGGGCCAGTTCAGCACAAGCCTGGACTTTACCCTTGGCGTCGTCAGTTGCGACGACCGCGCCAACATGCAGTTGATTCAGGCATTCCGCGTGCGCTCCGTTCCCGAAGTCCATATCGTAGACAAGGGCCAGATTGCAGATGTCATCGCAGGGGTTCTGCCCGAAGCAGACTTAAAGGCTCGTCTCGAAAAATTCTATGTCAGCGATGAAGCCCGCACCCAGAATGCGCTTGAAGATGCTATCGCCCAGAAGAACTACGATGTAGCCCTCCCCATGTTGAACGAAGCTCTGCAAAAGGCTCCCGAAGACAAGAAACTCCAGCTCCTTTGGGCAACGGCTAGTCTTGGCATCGGCGACTCCGACAAAGCTAAGGAAATTTTGAACAAATTCACAGAAGCCGACGACCAGTACAAGGAAGCCAAATCCCTGCTGGAACTTTTGGATTTCCACGCCGAAGCTGCCAAGAAGGACGTCCAGGGCAAGGAAGCCATCGTCTATCATGAAGCCTGCGTCCTGGCAGCAAACGAGCAGTTCGAAGAAGCCCTGCAGGTTTTCCTTAACTTGTATGTAGAAGCCCCGGAATGGAACGACGGTGCAGCCAAGAAAGCCATGCTTACCCTGTTCGGAGTTCTGGGTCCCAAGCACGAACTGACCTGGAAGTACCGCGCCAAGCTGAATACGATGATGTTTATCTAATAGCAGTGAGCAGTGAGTTTTGAGCCATGAGCTATGAGCGTTCAGGGTTTCAGCTCGATTTTTCATAATCTGTAACTTCACGCGGCTATATTTTCAAAGGAGCGCTCCATACGGAGTGTTCCTTTTTCTTTTTTATCCCATCACTCCCCCTTTTCCCCGCAAATCCTAACCACTAACTACTAACAACTAACCACTTTTTGTTATATTCACCAACGTATTTTATTGAATTAATACACACGGGGCAATGCCCCATAGGATGACACATGAAAAAGATCAAATTCCAGGACACCTCCTTCCGTGACGGTTTCCAGTCTATTTTCGGTGCCCGCGTGTTCGCTAAGGACTTCATGCCGGCTGTTGAAGCAGCTTGCCACGCAGGTATCACCCATTTTGAAGCAGGTGGCGGCGCCCGTTTCCAGGCCCTCTACCAGAACTGCGGCGAAGACGCATTCGACATGATGGACGAATTCCGCCGCGTTGTCGGCCCCAAGGCTCGTCTGCAGACCCTGGCCCGCGGTATTAACGTGGTGGCTCTGGCTCCCCAGCCCCGCGACATGATCAAGCTCCACGCTGACATGTTCAAGAAGCACGGCATGACCCGTATCCGTAACTTCGACGCTCTGAACGACGTGAACAACCTGATCTACTCCGGTAAGTGCATTACCGACGCCGGTCTGGAACACGAAGTCGTCGTTACCATGATGGAACTTCCTCCGGGATGCTCTGGTGCACACGACCCCGAATTCTACGAACGCATCCTCAAGAACATTCTTGACGCAGGTGTTCCCTTCGCATCCGTTTGCTTCAAGGACGCATCCGGTACCGCAAATCCCCGCAAGGTTTTCGAAACCTTCAAGCGCGCTCGTAAGCTTCTCGGCGACGACGTTGAACTGCGCATCCACAGCCATGATACCTGCGGTACTGGTGTGGCTCAGTACACCGCCGCTATCGAAGGTGGCGCTGATGGCGTTGACCTGGCTCGCAAGCCCCTTTCTGGTGGTACTTCCCAGCCGGACCTCTTCTCCATGTTCCACGCTCTCAAGGGCACCGACTACAAGCTGGCTCTCGGCGAAGACGGTATCGTAGACGATCACATCAAGGAATTGATGGACGCCAACAACGTTGCAGTTGAATGCCTCAAGGACTACAACTTCCCGCCCGAAGCTCGTCAGATCTCTCCGGACGTGATCTTCTCCCCCATGCCGGGTGGCGCACTTACCGCCAACACCCTCATGATGCGCGAAACCAAGACCTTCCACCTGTACGACAAGGTGATCAAGAACATGAGCGAATGCGTGGCTCGCGGTGGCTTTGCCTCTTCCGTGACCCCGGTTTCTCAGTTCTACTTCCAGCAGGCTTACATGAACACCATCAACGAAAACGCTGGTCGTGATCGTTGGTTCAAGATGACCGAAGGCTACGGCAAGATGCTCCTGGGCTACCAGGGCAAGACCCCGTGCGAACCGGATCCTGAACTGGTGAAGATCGCCGCAGACCAGTTCAAGATGGAACCGTTCTCTGTGGCTCACCCGGGCGTTCAGTGCGCAGAAGAAATTCTCGAACCGGGTATTCCGGCTGCAAAGAAGCAGCTTGAAGAAAACGGTCTTCCGGTTAACGATGAAAACATCTTCATCGTCGGCTGCTTGCAGACCAAGGCTGGCAACAAGGGTATCGAATTCCTCAAGGGCAACCGTCACATTGGCGTTCCCAAGAAGGACCCGAATGCAGCTCCTGCAGTAGACACCAAGAACATGAAGGCTGGTCAGGCTTCTACTTACCGTATCGCCCTCGGCAACCAGAGCTGGGACGTCCAGGTAAGCACCCTCAAGTAATTCTAACACCAATTCTTCGCTGCTAGAATTAAACGACCCTGAGCTTCGGCTCGGGGTTGTTTTTTTTGCTTTTAGCGAATTAATTTGTACAAAACAAAGTGGAGAAAATCCGCCACCTGCAGGAACAACAACATCGTCATGCACCTTTTAAATATGCATTTTCTGTTTAAATGTTAAAGGCAACCACGAGAGAAATGTCATTCCTTACATACTGCGTTAAGCATTTTCAGCCTTCGGGTATGTAATCCGCTATTCAAAAACAGTTCTTCCTACACCTTCTTACATACCGCATTATAAAATTTCAGTTCATTAGTATGTAAACCCTTGCGGCAAAGTCATTTTTTACATACCGCACCTGCAATTTTTCTTCTTCAAGTATGTAATAACGAGGATATGGATAAAAAAAAGAACCAACTTTTCAGTTGGTTCTTTTATACCCTTGTAATGGTTGGCGCCATCCCCCTCCGGGCTAGCGCCTCCGATTGGGGGTACAAAAAAAGAACCAACCTTTCGAGTGATCTATTTTATACCCTGTGCGCGGTTGGCGCCACCCCCTCCGGGCTGGCGCCTCCGCTTGGGGGTACAAAAAAAGAACCAACCTTTCGGTTGGTTCTTTTATACCCCCAAGCGGTTTCGAACCGCTGTTGCGGGAATGAAAATCCCGAGTCCTGGGCCACTAGACGATAGGGGCGTGTCTTTTCGACGTGCCCAAATATAGTATAATGCCCATTTTTGTAAAGGGGTAATGATAAAATTTTTTATTTTTTTTTCGTGGATATACAAAAATGCCTAAAAAGCGCCTATTTTAGTGGATTTCTCCGCTTTTTGCCCTTGGCACTTTTCGCCAGCCTGGCCGATGCAGCCCTTTTATGGGGCATCCGGTCCTTTATGGATATCCTAAACGGCAAATCCGCATTTTCCCTATGGCAATGGCTTGCCATCATGGTAATCCTTTCAGCCTTAAGGCTGTTATTTCTGTACTGGAAAACCCGCTCCTCCGAAGCATTCCTTTACAAGACAAGCGTCCACACCACAAAATGGTTCCTTGCCACCCTACGGAATCTATCGCCACGACTATTTCACGGCCACGAGGGCAACACGCAAGTCGAAACAGCATTCGAAGCTACACAGGTCCTTCAGAACAACGGCATCGTGTTTTTCCAGGCGATCCAGGCCATTTTGCAGCTGGCCATCTTTCTTCCTGTTCTACTATACATTTCATGGCCCCTGACTCTATTCCTATTCATCATCATCGTCCCCCTAGTTGCGTGGATGCAGCGGAAACTCCATCGTATGGGATCCGAAGAAGAAGGGCTGCTCTCCTCCCGATCTAAATTCAGGGCCGATCTAAATCAAGCCCGCAGGCTCTACCAGAATTGGAGCGGCACCTGGGAACTGAACGAAATTTCCAGCCAGCTAAATCAAGATGTTCAAAACCTAGGTGAAAGAAATTTCAAGGCCAACCTCCGCAAGAACGGTCTATCCCAGGCAATGGAAACTATTTCCGTCCTCTCCATGGTTCTCGTTCTCGCCTTTTGTGCCCTCCTCATTCACAGCCAGTGGATGGACGGTACGGGCCTAGTCCTTTTCTGTTCCGCAGTCCTACTTTGCTACAAACCTGTAAAAGAATGTTCCAGAATCCTGCCCCTCTTCCGTTCGGCAAAAAGCGCCTACAACATGATTCTGAAATTCGCAGAACTGCCCCGTAGAAAAACGACCTTTTCACAAAACGACTCAGAAAATGTTTCTGCAAAAGATGACCGCAGTTCAAATCATGCTGCACTGGATTTTATTTTGGAAAACACCGGGTTCCACTACGAAAGAACAGAGCACCCTGTATTCAGTCAGTTCAATCTTAAACTAAGCAGAAATAAGCCCGTTCTACTCCGCGGGAAAAACGGCATAGGTAAATCCACGCTGTTACGCCTAATGGCCGGTCTGGAGGAATGGGAATCTGGGAAAGGATACACTCTAAGCAAGGACCACACTGGCGTATTCTTTATGGCCCAGGATCTAGAACTTCCACCCCGCCAGCTCCTGCACCAAAGTTTGGCAAGACATTCCAGCGGGCCACTGACTCGATTCATGGAGAAGGCTCAGGTAAAGCCTCTTTTGGCAAAAGAGGGACTGTCAGGAGGCCAGCGCGCCAAGGTGTGCCTCACCTGGGCACTCGCTAGCGAGTCCGCGGCGATTCTTCTGGACGAACCCTTCGCCGCGGTGGCGCTGGCCGACCGCGAGCCTCTTCTCCAGGAATTTCTGAACGCCGCCAGTTCCCTCAACAAGTGGGTGCTTATCGCCAGTCACGATCTCTTGGCTCCCGCTCTAGAATCCCAGTTCAACATCGTAAGTCTAGACCATGAATAAATTGCTGTACAAATTTCGCGGTTGGATTTTGGGATTGTTCGCCTTAGGACTTCTCATTGTCCCAGGCGCACCGTTAAAGCCATCCATCCTACCCGCTGCCTTCAGCACGTTTCTACTAATTACTTTATCCGCATTCATGCGAGTGCAAGCCAGGCGTTCCATCGGAGAACACACCCGTGGGTACACCCACGCCGCAGACTCATTGGTAACGACCGGCATTTACTCGCGTCTTCGTCACCCCCTCTACGTTTCAAACACCGGCATTGCCGTCAGCGCCATCTGGTGGCATTTTGGAATCAACATTGTTGGCGACTATTCCCCAGAACAAAACACCTCCTACGTCATCGCTGCAGCTTTCGCACTAGGCATTGCGGCCTTTGAAATTCTTCTTTCTAGAATGGAAGATCATTTTCTTGAAGGAAAGTTTGGCGACCAGTGGAGAAGCTGGGCCTCAGGGACACCAGCCTTTTTCCCGTCACTCAGACCCACTTCAAGTCAGGACGCCTTTCAGCGTTCCTTCTCAGCAGCATTTATTGCAGACAGGTCCTCCTGGTTCTGGATTCTATTCTACTTCACCCTTCTCACCCTACGAAAACTTATATAGGGGGAGAAACATGTCCCTACTCTGGAAACAATTGGGAAGCCTAGCCCACAGCCTGGCAAACATCGCTTCAAAAAAGCACTCGCTGGAAAGCAGATTTCGCATAAGGGAACGGCTGCAGGGCCCCTGGCCAACGGGCCCCTTCCTCTGGCTTCACGGAGCAAGCCTGGGAGAATGCAAAATGCTTCTCGGCCTAGCTAACGCCCTGCAGACAGACCTCCCCCATTGCCCACCCGTCCTCATCACCACACAAAAAGCGGAAGTCCTCCCCCAGTTAAGCAACAACCCCAAAATTGCAGCTGCCATGGCCCCAGCAGACACTCCTCGAGCCATGGCAACCTTCATGGAACAGGTGCAACCGACAGCCCTCATCCTTGGAGAAAACGAACTGTGGCCAGGCTACCTTTCCACCATGCACAAGGCAGGCAAGCCCATCGCTCTTGTTTCCGGACGTTATAGAAACTCCTACCCCGGAGCAGAACTCTCCGCAATCAGCTTTGCATCCATGCAATCTCGCGAAGACCTTGCCCGTCTAAAGTCCAGCGGATACGCCAGTTCACCTTCCCTAGTTGGTGGAGACTGGAAACTCCTCCCCTGGGCCCGTCAGTCTGAAACGCAAATTTCATTCCCAAGCACCGCAGAACGTCCCATTGACTGCGTGTTCATTTCCATACACCAGGAAGAATGGAACAGCATTAAACCTCTTCTGCAGGATGCTTCCGAAAGACAGCAGACTATCGTCCTCATGCCCCGACGTCTAGAAGAAACCAATCTGTTCCAACAGCAAATTTCCGAAATGGGACTATCCACACTGGACTGGCCGCAAATCAAAGCGGGATCCATCACCCTAGTTCGTCAATTCGGCCTAGGCAAAAAGATCCTATCCATGTCCAGGACGGCAATCGTAGGCGGCTCCTTCAGCAAAAAACTTGGTATCCACGACTTCTGGGAACCCATCCAACTGGGAACCACCACCTGCATCGGTCCCTTCGCCAAAGGCAAGGAGGACATGGTCCGACCCCTTCTCAACGCCCGGATCATCCAACAGGTTCACTCCACAAACGATTTTAGGCAAATTCTCCCGCCCGACAGCAGCCTGGTCAACAATTATTTAGCGCAGGAACGGCAGAAGATTCTGGATTCCTACAGGCAATTGACATCGTTCTTTTACTAACTTTGACGCAAACCCGCTTCCACAAGAATAACGGAGCCGTCAAATGAACAAAATCGTACTTGCTACCCCTCGCGGATTCTGCGCCGGTGTTGACCGCGCCATTCACGTCGTGGAGAAAGCCATCGAAAAGTTCGGAACCCCCATCTACGTCCGTCACGAAATCGTCCACAACAAGTTCGTGGTAGAAACCCTCCGCAACAAGGGGGTCATCTTCGTTGATGAAGTTGATGAGGTTCCAGAAGGTTCCGTAGTCATCTTCTCTGCCCATGGCGTCGCAGAAAAGATTTACGCCGAAGCGGAAAAGCGCAATCTGCAGGTGCTGGATGCCAGCTGCCCGCTGGTACTCAAGGTCCACTACAGCGCAAAGCGTCATTACAACGCAAGCCGCCACATCATCATGATCGGCCACGCCGGTCACGCCGAAGTGGAAGGCACCCTGGGACAGCTTCCGGAAGGAGCCATTACCCTGGTTCGCAACGAAGCGGACGTCGACACCGTCCAGGTTCCCGCTGACAAGGAACTGGCCTACATCACCCAGACCACGCTTTCCGTAGCAGAAACCCGCAAAATCATCGAGGCCCTCAAGGAGAAATTCCCCAACATCATCGGCCCCGATGCAGGAGACCTCTGTTACGCCACCGGTAATCGCCAGGCAGCAGTTCTCGAACTTTGCAGCAAGGTTGACATGCTTCTTGTGGTAGGCGCCAAGAATTCATCCAATTCATCCCGTCTCATGGAACTTGGGCTCGAGCAGGGCATCAAGAGCCACCTGATTGATACCGTCAAGGACCTGGACCTCTCCTGGTTCGATGGCATCGATACGGTGGGCATTTCCAGCGGCGCAAGCGCTCCTGAAGTGCTGGTTCAGGAAGTGGTGGACTGGATAAAAGAAAATTTCGACTCAATTCAGGTGGAAAATCTTGTAAAATTGGTCGAAAACACAAAATTTAACTTGCCAAAGGCTTTACAAGATTAAGTTTAGCCTTGACAGCCGAGCAACATTTAACTAAAATTGGTGCTCGTTAAAACAACGGAGTTTAATTATGAGCCGCATTTGTGAAGTTACCGGTAAAGCCGGCCTCGTGGGCAACATGGTTTCCCATTCTAACCGTAAGAAGTTGATGAAGCAGCTTCCGAACCTCCAGAAGAAGCGTTTCTACATCCCCGAAGAAGATCGTTGGGTTACCCTGCGCGTTAGCAACGCTGGTCTCCGCACTATCAATAAGCGCGGTATCCTGGCTGTTGCCCAGGAACTCGGCATCTAATTTCGCCTTTTAGAAATTACACAAACCGTCCTAGCCATGCTACGACGGTGTTTTGTGTTTTCTAAAAATTAGATGTTTAGAATTTAGCCTGTGTTTTGATCCAGAGGAATCATTCAAAACACTGTAGACAACAAAACAGCCTTCAAGTGTAGACTTGAAGGCCATTCTTTTGCAAATAGCGAGCAGCGCTTACTTGTTAATGAACTGCGGATTTCCCTTATAGCGGGCCATGGACTGCATAATGCTACCCAATTCCCAGTCCTTTTCCTTAAGGCGGCGGCGAAGCAGGGCCACGAAAACTTCCATCAGCATTTCGCAGTCATAGACCGCACGGTGCATTTTTTCAGGATCAATGGTCATGGCGAACTCACCACGACGCTGGAACAGGCCAGCCATATAGCCCAACTTGTGGTTTTCAAGTTCCGGCAGAATCGTGCGGGCAATCACCAGGCTATCGATCACCGGGTTACCAGGCACCAGCTGCGGATTCTGGGAATAAGCCACTCGCAGGAAGCTGGCGTCGAAGTTCGCATTGTGAGCCAGCAGAATCGTGCCCTGTCCGCAGAAGGCGGTAAACTTTTTCAGGCATTCGCTGATGGGAGGGGCGTTTTCCACCATCTTGTCCGTAATATGGTTCACGCTGGATGCTTCTTCCGGAATCATCATATTCGGTTTCACCAACGTATCAAATTCGGAAATGAGCTTGGGGACAACCTTGCCACCCTTCGTTTCAACCGTGAACTTGACAGCACCGATTTCGATGATTTCGTCCTTCTGGTTGTTGAGGCCTGTGGTTTCCAAGTCAAATGCGACAAATTTCGGAGGTAATGCAATCACTTTTCTTTTCCTTTATCTTTTTCGTTGGCATCACAAAGATACTTAATTTCCATGACAATCGTTGTCAGTGGTATAGGAATCACGAAACGATCCCAGGTATTAAGGCACTTATGCCAGCCATAGTGGGGCTGCAGCAGCCAAAGCGGGGTGCCGGACACTCTAGAAAGCCAGGGAGACCCTGGCTTGACTTCCTGTGCTGGACCGCGAGGACCATCCAGGGCCATTCCTGCAAACCCGCCGGCCTTCAACGTCTCCAGCAGGCGCCGGACATTCTCGCTACCATGGGAGTCCGACCCGCGGGTCACCCTGTAGCCCAGGCACTCCGCAGCCAGGGCAAACATTTCCCCGTCTCCAGATTCGGAAACCAGCACATGTACCCCACGATTCTTGAAGGCGGCGGCACACGCCAGCAGGTCCTTGTGCCAAAGTCCTAGAACACCCGGCCTAAAGCCATCCGGGTAGACAAACTTAAAACGGAGGCTTCGCATCCAGAGAGAGGCTAGCCCTGCGCATATTTTCGTCTTCAAAGGCACTTTTTTCATGTATCAGGCACAAAAATAACGAAATTTCATTCGAAAGCCTTGAAAAAGAAAAGACTTTTACCTATATTGGGACTCACTTTTGGCGACGTACCCAAGTTGGTAAGGGGCGAGTCTGCAAAACTCTTATTCATCAGTTCGAGTCTGATCGTTGCCTCTAAAAAGTAAAAGAAAAGCCACTCAGTTCATACTGAGTGGTTTTTCTTTTCAGGAGAAAGGGACGCAGTCCCTTTCCCCCTGGGCCTCCTTTCCCTGCCAGCAAAGGATGCAGCTCCCGCCCCCAGACTCCCACCCTTGCTCGCCAAAATACGCACTCCACATCCCGAAAGGCGCGGCACACACCATTAGCGTCAAAAATCGGCAAGATCCAGTTCCAGTAATAGCCGCTCATCCGTCAGCAAATTTGTACGAAAAATTCTTGACAATTGAGAGAAATCCCGCGATATAAAAGAGAATAACGTTCTGTCAAGACTTTTTTTTGCAATTTTTTTGCAAAATTTCTAAAAAAATACAGCCAATGCCTAAAAAAAAATGAAAAAAAGTGTTTGTCAAGGTCTAGAAAATAAATTCTTTATGGATTATTTTTGGGAACGATGTTAAGGTTTACTCAAGAAATATTGCTTGCTTTGCGTGCGATTGCCAACGAAGAGGAAGCTCACGAAATGTCCAAGAAGGCCCGTGAGCAGTTCGACTTCCTGGGAATTCGCCTTGTTCCCCGTCGTGAAGTTACCTATCCTATTTTTGACAAGTATCCCCCAAAGAACGACGAGGAATTGGTAGCCCGTGTGGAAGACATGTGGTCTCAGCCCTACCGTGAAATTCAGTATGCGGCCTGCGACTACCTGTTTAGACACAAGGAACTTCTGGGCGGTCAGCATCTGACCTTCCTGAAAAAGTTGATCAAGACCCGCGCCTGGCGCGACACCGTAGACACCTTGGCTGCCTGCATTCTAGGCGATCTGGCCTGGCGTCTCCCCGCCCTTCGCTCCAAGATCACTTCCTGGATTCGTGACCCGAACATCTGGGTCCGCCGCAGCGCCATCATCTTCCAGATCCAGTACAAGGATCGCACCGACTGGCCCCTGCTCCGTCAGTTCTGCCTGACCTGCGCCAAGGATGACGACTATTACATCCGTAACGGCATTGGCCGCGCCCTGTCTGAATATGCCCGCATCAACCCCACGGAAGTGCGCCGTTTCGTCCAGGACAATTCCTTTGCCGAGCAGACCACTCAGGAAATCCTCCGAATGATCTAGCCAGGAAAGGTTATACACGGTAAAAATGAAAGACTCCCGCATAAGCGGGAGTTTTTTCATTTGTCAGATTTCTTTTTTTGAGTCCGATTCGGATCTTCTTCCCGCAAGGGAAACACAAAACGCCCATGGAGCACGCAACCCGCTGAACCAGGATTGCACTCCTGCTTCCGTTTATCACAAAAAGTTTCCCTTAAAAAGCGACATTCCCAGCTCATACCTGTAATATACATTACACTTGCACCACTAGAAATACCTTTATTTTCTTTTTTTCCTAATGAGAATCTATATTTAGCGCATATGAGATATGGTGAAATTTCTTCCTTCCAGAGCGGCGTAGCCGTTCCCCTCTTTAGCCTTAACAGCAAAACCAGCATCGGCATTGGTGAATACCTGGACCTGATTCCGTTCGCACGCTGGGCAGAACTTTGCGATTTCAACATCATCCAGTTGCTTCCGGTCAACGACACCGGTGCAGAACCTAGCCCCTATAGCGCACGAAGCGCCTTTGCACTGAACCCGGTCTTCATCAACATCCAGTCCGTTCTCGGTTCCTCCGAATTCGAGGACGACATCAACAAGGGCAAGGAAGAGTTCGACGAACTGGGCAAGATCGATTACTATCGCATCTCTACCTGGAAGCGTGCCATCCTCCGCAAGATTTTCGACAACCGTTACGAACAGCTCCAGAAAGACAAGACCCTGAGCCAGTGGATAGACAAGAACAGCTGGGCAAAACCCTACTGCGTCTACTGCACCCTGAAGGCACAAAACAACGAAGCCAGCTGGAAGGACTGGAAGACAAACCAGAATCCAAGCGAAAAGGACATCGACAAGCTCTGGACTAAGTTCAAGAAGGACTGTCTGTTCCAGGCCTGGATGCAGCTGGTTGCAGAAATGCAGTTCACCGCAGCTGTAAGTGAAGCCTCCAAAATGGGCATCCACATCAAGGGCGACCTGCCTATTCTCATCAACGAGGACAGCGCAGACGTCTGGTCCAACCGCAGATACTTCTCCCTCGCAGACCGTGCAGGCGCTCCTCCTGACATGTTCAGCTACAGCGGCCAGAACTGGGGGTTCCCCACATACCGCTGGGACAATCTGGAAGAAGACAATTTCATCTGGTGGAAGCAGCGTCTGGCACAGGCAAGCAAGTTCTATCACGCCTACCGCATTGACCACGTTCTCGGCTTCTTCAGAATCTGGGCCATTCCCGAAAAGGAAACCACAGGCATCATGGGCCGTTTCCAGCCCTGCATTCCCCTGACCAGAGAACAGTTCATCCATCAGGGATTCTACAGCGAAACCCTGGATTATCTGCGTAAGCCCAACTATTCCATTGACCAGCTCCGCCCCTTCTTTGGCGACGAAACTGAAAATCTGGTATCCGTCTACTTTGAAAACCTTCCAGGCACTACTGACCGTTTCATCCTCAAGCCCGAATTCGACAGCGAAAAGGCTCTTCTCAGCCAGGATGAACCCCAGAGCGTCAAGGACGCACTCCTGAAGGTTTACTGGAACCGCGTTTTCATTCCCTCTGGCGACGAAAACACCTTCTACCCCTTCTGGTACTGGTACAACCAGCCGGTGCTTTCCACTCTTCCCGAAAACGAACAGAAGAAACTGCAGGAAATCATCAAGCAGAACGAAAACTCTCAGGACGCCCTTTGGGAACAGAACGCAACCAAGCTCCTTACGGTCCTCTCCAAGGAAACCGACATGCTGGTCTGCGCAGAAGACCTGGGCTCCGTACCCAACTGCGTTCCCACAGTCCTGAAGAATCTGAACATTCTCTCACTACGCATTGAACGCTGGGCCCGCAACTGGAACGCCCCCTATTCTCCATACTATGACATGGAGGAATACCCGCGCCTTTCCGTCTGCACCACTAGCTGTCACGACACGTCTTCTCTCCGCGGTCTGTGGGAAGAACCCGATTTCGACAGAAATCTCTACTGGTCTCACGCACACTTTACGGGAGCTGCTCCAGAGAAACTCACTCCCTCAACCGTACGCACAATCCTTACCCACGTATTCAGTTCCAACAGCATGTTCTGCATTCTGCCGGCACAGGATTACTTCGCGCTCTCCGCAACTTTATCCGAAGTTCCCGCAAGCGAAGAACGCGTAAACGTCCCGGGTACCGTTGGAGGCGCCAACTGGTGCTACCGTCTGCCCTGCACCGTGGAGCAGTTGCTGGACAACACCAGCCTCAGTTCCGAAGTACGCAAGTTGGTGGACGTCCGCAAACGCCGTCCTATGTGGAAGATCTAAAACATCAGGGGGCCCAGCCCCCTTTTCTTTTTTAGGGCGCTGCCCCTGGACCTAATGATATTATGAAGAATACCGCTCCCGCCTGGGTTAAGGACGCCATTTTCTACCAGATCTTTCCAGATCGTTTTTGCAGGTCCAACAAGTATAGAACCGCAGGCAAGTTCGTTGACTGGAACACCATCCCCAACCGTGAAAACATGTTTGGAGGCAATCTTGCAGGAATTACAGATAAATTAACTTACATCAAATCTCTTGGTGTCAACGCCATTTATCTCTGCCCCATTTTCAAGAGCAACTCCAATCACCGCTACCATACAGTAGACTACTTTGAAATTGATCCGGTTCTCGGCACCCTCAAGGATTTCGACAAGCTTGTGGCAAAGGCCCACCAGCTGGGGCTCCGCATCATTCTAGATGGCGTATTCAATCATTGCTCCCGCGGTTTCTTCCAGTTTAACAGCCTAATGGAACTGGGAGAAGAATCCCCCTATAGGGACTGGTTCCACGTTCACTCCTGGCCCATCAAGGCATATTCAGCCAAGGCAAATTACGATTGCTGGTGGAACTACCCAGCCCTCCCCAAGTTCAACACTGACAACCCCGAAGTTCGCGAGTTCCTCTTCTCCGTTGGCGAATACTGGATGAAGCGAGGCATTGACGGCTGGCGTCTTGATGTTCCGAATGAAATCAATGACGACAGTTTCTGGCAGGAATTCCGACGCCGCATCAAGAAGATTAACAGGGAAGCCTATATCGTAGGCGAAATTTGGGATGAACCCAGCAGATGGCTTCAGGGCGATCAGTTTGACGGGGTCATGAACTACCCGTTCCGCAAGGCCACCCTGGCATATCTCTTTGACGAATCCCCCATTTCCCTGCAGGAATACTTCAGGCGCCTTCAGGAAGCCTTCCCCATCAATCGATTTGGCGTTCAGCTGAATCTGCTGGGAAGTCACGATACCACCCGAATCGCAAGCCTCCCCTGCAGCAACATCGAGCGAGAAAAACTGGCCTACACCCTTCTATTCTTTATGCCTGGCACTCCCTGTCTCTATTATGGTGACGAAATCGGAATGTTGGGCGGCAAGGATCCGGACAATCGGCGAACCTTCCCCTGGGATATGCTTCCCCAGGGGCGCAAACACCCCATTTTCGTCTATTTAAAGGAATTGACAGCGCTCAGGACCAAGGAACCAGCTCTTCGCCAGGGAGCCCTGGACATTTCCCTGGATGGCCAGATTCTGAAGATAAACCGCTCCTACGCAGGAAAAACCGTTACCTTAAGCGTTTTCGGCGATAAGATTGGGTCTGAATCTTCCTTTATTATTACCAAGGCCTAGAATTTTTCTAAATTTGACGCCTACTTAGCGTAAATAATGCCTTATTAAGGGATTACAAATGAAACAAAATAAATTCGGCATGCGAGAATTCATCATTCTCCTCGTCATCGTACTCTCGGCCTACACTGTATGGCCTTCTATCCAGGTTCACTCCAAAAAGGGTGAAGAAAAGCAGACCTTCCTCAAGGAAAATCCGAAGCTGGGCGCAAAGTCCATCAATTTCGGTCTGGACCTTGCTGGTGGTACCGCCATCACCCTCGAAATCGATAAGTCCGGTCTGAAGAATGAAGACGTCAAGGACATTCAGGAAGAATCCCTGGAAATCATCCGTAACCGTGTTGACCAGTTCGGTCTTTCTGAACCGCAGATCTCTCCCAGCGGCGACGACCGTATCGTGGTTGAACTGGCTGGTGTAGACGATTCTACCGCCAAGAGCCTGGTGGGTTCCACTGCAAAGCTGGAATTCAAGATTTTGGCAGAATCCGACAAGTTTGTCCAGGTGGTCACCCTCATCGACCAGTACCTGACCCGTCAGACCACCGACATCGTTGCAGACTCCGCCGCAACTGACTCCACTGCAAAGGACAGCACCGTTGCAGCAAAGGACAGCGCAGCTCCGGCTCTCTCCGACGAAGAACTTCTCGGTGGCAAGACTGCAGAAGAAGCAGCCCCCAAGGCTGAAGAAACTGCCAAGGCTGAAGCCGCACCGGCAGCCGAGGTCGGAACCGCTCTTAGCGCATACTACCTCTCCTTCGGCAACGGCGGCTTCATCGCTGAAGAAAATGTTGAAAAGGTCAAGAAGCTCCTGGAAACTGAAGGTGTCCAGAAGCTGATTCCCCGCGACGTTGCCTTCGCATTCGGTAGCGGCCTCGAAAAGCTCAACCGCGAATCTCCGATCAAGGCAAAGCGCCTTTACCTCCTCCGCCGCCGTGCAGAAATGGGCGGTGACGACATCTCCGACGCTCGTCCCTACCGTGTAAGCGATGGTACCAGCGCAGGTGAAGTTGCCGTGAACCTGAAGTTCTCCGGCATCGGTCCTAAGAAGTTCTCTGCAGTGACCGCCGCTAACGTGGGCAAGCAGATGGCCATCGTTCTTGACAACCAGGTCATCAGCGCTCCGGTCATCCGTGACCGTATCCCCAACGGCGAAGCTCAGATTACCGGCCTTGAAGACATGGCCGAAGCAAACCGTCTGGCTGTAGTGCTCCGCGCAGGTGCTCTCAAGGCTCCGATGCAGATCATTGAATCCCGCAACGTCGGTGCAACCCTCGGTGAAGAAAACATCGTCCAGGGTTTCGGTTCCGGCGCCATCGGCCTCATCCTCTGCCTCGTGTTCATGGTTGGCTACTACCGCCTGGGTGGTTTCATTGCTAGCATCGGTATGATCATCAACACCCTGGTCACCGCAGCAGTGATGTCCGTATTCAACGCCACCCTGACTCTCCCGGGCATCGCAGGCTTCATCCTGGTGCTTGGTATGTCTCTCGACGCCAACGTGATTATTTATGAACGTATCCGTGAAGAACTGAAGGGCGGCCTCACTGCTCGTGCAGCAGTGGCCAAGGGTTACGAACGTGCATTCAGCGCCATCTTCGACTCCAACCTGACCACCGTTCTTACCGCTCTTATCCTTTACAAGATTGGTACCGGCTCCGTGAAGGGTTTCGGTCTCACCTTGATGATCGGTATTATCACTTCCCTGTTCTGCGCCCTTACCGTTACCCGCGCCATCCTTGACTGGAAGCTTGCCAAGCGCGACGCAACCACTCTGTCCATCGGTTCTGGTTTCAAGGCTCTGAACAACGCAAATCTTCCCATCGTTCCGAATCGTGGCAAGTTCAAGCTGCTCTCCATCATCCTGATCGTTGTAAGCGTCGCTTCCATCGCAATCAAGGGATTCGACTTCAGCATTGACTTCACTGGCGGTCAGGTCTACACCGTTCAGTATCAGGATGACAGCAAGCACGAAGCTGACCTGAACAATGCACTCTCCAGCGCAGGTATCACCGGCGCCAAGGTTCGTTCTCTGGGCGGTACCTCTGCTAACTCCTACCAGATCAGCATGCGCGCCTCCGACGACGTGAACTTCGAAGCCAACATGGCTGCCGCCTTTGAAAAGGCCGGTCAGAAGTGTCAGATTGTCGCTAAGGACAACGTTGGTCCGACCATCGGTAAGGAACTCCGTAACGACGCCATCCTCGCCATCATCCTGGCATGGCTCGCCATCGGTCTCTATGTCTGGTTCCGATTCGGTAAGCTGGGTCTTGGCTTCGGTATCGGTGCAGTCGTCGGCCTGGTCCACGACTCCATCATTACCTTGGGCTTCATCTCCCTCTTCGGTCTTTCCTTCGATGGTGCATTGATCGCATCTCTCCTCACCATGATCGGTTACTCCGTTAACGATACCATCGTGGTGTTCGACCGCGTCCGTGAAAATGCAAATATCTTCGGTACAGCAAACTTCGACAAGACACTGAACAACTCCATCAACCAGTGCTTCAGCCGTACAGTGATCACTTCCTTGACCACTTTGTTCGTCTGCTTGGTTCTCGCCGTGATGGGCGGTTCCTCTATCCGTGACTTCGGTCTCGTGATGGTGTTCGGTATCTTCGTCGGTACCTACTCCTCCGTTTGCGTCTGCTCTCCCTTCGTGCTCTGGTACTCCAAGCGCTTCAAGAGCGGTGTATAATCCCTAACGCTAAGATTCACATAAAGCCCGGCGATTGCCGGGCTTTTCTTTTACATAAAACACTCAATATCTTTCCGATTCTTTTACATTTCGCGCCTATTATCCCCCGTACATTTTTTTATCTTTGGGCCATTCGATAAGGGGGCAGGTATGCTCAAGTATTATAAGATCGAATCCGGTCGCCTCGCGGTTGCTCCGAATGAAGAATCCGCAGACATTGTGATGATGGGCTCCCTAAGCCAGGAACAACGCAGCGTCCTGGTGAAGGAATACGAGATTACCGAACATACCATAGCATCCGCATTCGACTCGGACGAGCTATCCCGTATCGAATACGATGACGACTTTACCACCATCGTGTTTAAGAAGCCCCGCAACTATTCTGCAGCGGACAATTTCCAGTTCCGCGTAGAATCCTTCGGCATCTTCATTTTCAAGGACTGGGTGCTTCTCCTGGCAGACTCCGACTTCCCCATTATGGACGAGAAGCGATTCTCCAAGATCGACAGTCTGAACACTTTCGTGCTGAAAGTTCTGAACTACGCCATTTTCCACTTCAACGAACACCTGAAGATCATCAACCGTATCAACGATGACCTGGAACAGCGTCTTCAGACTTCCATGGAAAACAAGTACCTGCTCTCCATGTTCAGCCTGAACAAGGGCTTGATCTACTACGTCAGTTCCCTGAACAGCAACGACACGCTGCTCAAGAAGCTCCAGCTGGGCCGCAGCCTAAACTGGACCGAAAGCGAACGGGAACTGCTGGACGACATTGTCATTGAAAACCGTCAGAGCCTCCAGCAGGCAGAAATCTACGCCAACATTTTGACATCCATGATGGATGCCCGCGCAAGCGTCATCAACAACAACGTGAACTCGTTGATGAAGAACTTGACCATCGTGACGATTTCCATTTCCCTCCCCACGTTCTTCGCCAGCTTGTTCGGCATGAACGTACGTCTCCCCTTCGGTATGAACGGAGACGCCAGCGGAGGAAGCGAACTGGCCTTCTGGCTCATTATCGCGGGCTGCATACTGTCCGTGCTCGTCTTCCTCAGCATCTGGATGCGAAAGAAATAATGTAAGAGGGCACCTCGCCCACAAAAAAAGACCGTTCGCCATAAGCGAACGGCCATTTTATATTCCAGCAAGTCTGAATGAACTTTTGCAGGTCTAATTTCCGCGATCACTCATGGAAGAGAACATTTCAACCATCTCTTCCGTGAAATCGTTACCAGGCAGTTTCTGGGCAATTTCCAGGGCCTGTTCCAAGTGTTCCTGAGCATTTGCCTTGGCCTTGTCAAAAGCCTTCTTGGCATTCAGCATTTCGATAATTTTTTCAGGTACACCCTTTTCAGATGCACGGGAAATCAGCGTTTCCATTTCCTGACGTTCCTCTGCGCTACAGCCCTCAAAATAGTACAGCAGCGGAAGAGTAATCAATCCATTGGAAAGATCAGTAAACTTGGCCTTGTCCAGGTCCTTGGAACCATAGCCATAGTCCAGCAGATCATCAATAATCTGGAATGCAATACCAAAATGGCTACCCATCTTGGCACATTCATCTACGGTAGCCTTGTCAAAGCCTGCCAAAATGCCACCAATGCGAGCCGCAGCATCAATCAGGGCCGCAGTCTTGCCATCAATAATCCTGTCATAGACTTCAAAGGAGAGCCCCATGTCACCAGAGTGATCCAGCTCCATGATTTCACCGGCAATAAGCTTATCAGCGGCATCAGAAAGGGCAACAGGCACATCCCTGGACTCTTCATTGATAACACAGCGCATGGCCTGGGAAAGCACGTAGTCGCCAATCAAAACGGCAATCTGGGTACCCCATTCCTTGTGTGCGGTCTTCTGACCACGACGAACATCCGTTCCATCGATAATATCGTCATGTACAAGACTTGCCAGGTGAAGCAATTCTACGCCCGCACAGGCATGTGCAACACGGTTGTCATCAGCCTTTTTAGTTCCGCAATTTGCAATGAGACAAAGCAAAGTAGAACGGATACGTTTACCCTTACGAGTGAACAGGGAACGCAATCTATCGGCAATTTCTGCGGGTGCGCATTCTGCAACCTGGGAAATGACTCGTTCTGTAAGCGAGAGCTGGTCCTTGACCAGTTCTCTTGCCTGTCCCAGCACTACTTGAAAGTCGGCTTTCGTCGGACTCATTTAAATATCCAAATCGTTTAAGACCTTGTAGGCGTTGTCTTCAATGAACTTACGGCGAGGTTCAACATCTTCGCCCATCAGCATGCTGAAAATCTGGTCAGCAAGAACAGCGTCTTCAACATGGCACTGCTTCAAAAAACGCTTTTCCGGATCCATGGTCGTTTCAAACAGCTGTTCCGGAGACATTTCACCAAGACCTTTGAATCGGGTAATAGTGACGTTCTTCTTGTCTTCCAGTTCAGCCATAGCCTGTTCCTTTTCCTTCTCATCGAACAGGTAACGCTCCTTCAAACCGACCTTCAGCTTGAACAGAGGCGGCATCGCAAGGAACACATGGCCATTGTCAATCAACGGGCGCATGTAGCGGAAAAAGAAAGTCAAGAGCAAAGTCTGAATATGGGAACCGTCCACATCAGCATCGGTCATAATGACGATCTTGTTGTAGCGGAGCTTTTCAAGTTTGCATTCCGTGCCAAGGCCACAGCCGATAGCATTTACCAGATTCTGGATTTCTTCGGTATCCAGAACGCGATGGAGGCTAGCCTTTTCAACGTTAAGAATCTTACCACGGAGAGGAAGGATGGCCTGGTATTCACGCTTACGGCCCTGCTTTGCAGAACCACCTGCAGAGTCACCTTCCACGATGAACATTTCGCATTCCTTCGGATCGCGGCTAGAGCAGTCTGCCAACTTGCCCGGAAGACCACCGCTTTCAAGAACATTCTTACGGCGAGCAAGAGTACGTGCCTTGTGGGCAGCTTCGCGAGCCTGGGCAGCAAAATAAACCTTGTCCAGAATCACCTTGACGGCAGCCGGATTTTCCTGGAAGTATTCATCCAGCTTGGCACCAAAGGCAGAAGCAACGTAGCTGGCAATTTCGGAGTTACCCAACTTGCGCTTGGTCTGGCCTTCAAACTGAGGCTGAGACACCTTGATAGCGATAACGGCGGTGAGACCTTCGCGGATATCATCAGCAGTAATCTGGATATCCTTCTTGCCCTTGGGCATTTCTGCCGCGAACTTGCCGATCACACGGGTCAGTGCAGTCTTGAAGCCCGTCACATGAGTACCACCATCGTAGGTGTTCACGTTGTTCACAAAGCTAAAGAAGTTTTCCTGGTAGCCATCGTTATACCACATGGCCACTTCCAGCGGATACTGGCCATCAGGCAGCACCAGATGGATAGGTTCATTGAACAGCGGAGTACGATGCTCGTCAACGTAACGCACAAATTCAGAAACGCCACCGGGGAAGCAGAAGGTTTCGCTCTTCTTCTCATCATCACGTTCATCCGTCAAAGTCAAACGCAAACCGCTCATCAGGAATGCAAGTTCACGGAAGCGGGTTGCCAGGGTATCGTAGACATAGACGGTTTCGCTAAAGATCGTGTCGTCGGGATAGAACTCGATAGTGGTTCCATGATCATCCATCGAACAAGTGCCGATTTCCTGCTGCGGACCGCAGGGAGTACCCTTGCTGAAGGTCTGTGTTACAACCTTGCCATTACGGCGTACTGTAGCAATAAGCTTGGTAGAGAGAGCATTAACGCAGCTGACGCCCACGCCATGAAGACCTGCAGAGACCTTGTAGGAATTGCTGTCGAACTTACCACCGGCATGGAGTTTGGTCATGACCACTTCAAGGGTTCCCACCTTTTCCTTGGGATGGATATCAGTAGGAATGCCACGGCCATTGTCGGTCACGCGAATGCCATTGCCCGGCAAAATGGAAATTTCGATATGTGAGCAGAAGCCAGCCAAGGCTTCATCCACGGAGTTGTCCACCACTTCCCACACCAGGTGGTGCAGGCCGCGAATGTCAGTGGAGCCAATGTACATTGCGGGACGAACACGAACCGCTTCCAGGCCTTCAAGGACGGTAATGCTGGAACCGCTGTAATCTTCTTCGGCCTTTTTCAGTTCTTCGGGAGACACGTTTTCATTGACGCGTTCGATGGACTCTACGTTTTCTTCAGACATGCTTTTTAACCTATTCAAACAAAACGGACATCCCGCACAGCGGGCTTGCCCAACATTAAATTACACTTGTCAATAATAGCATTTTTTTGGAGGAACAGTTCGTTCTTCCAGGCCGAACTATGGGCCTTTAGGACCAATATCCGCTTCTCCAATTTTACCAAGTTTACATGAGGGAAAATAAGGGGGCCAACCACCTCTACAAAGCGTTCCGAAAGCACCCTGTAGTCCATATCTTCTGCAATATGGTTCTTCTGCAGAACCTTCTCCAGAAGCACGCTGATATCAACAGCTCGGTTGCCAGTAACCCCTGGCTTTCGGCGAACTTTTTCCTGCATTCTTGACTAGACCAACAGCAGTTTAGACAACGTAAATCCGCCAATCAGAATGCTGGTCATACCAGCCACCACAGTAGCCTTGGTGGACTTGCCTACGCCCTCGGCACCACTGGTTGTCGTAAAGCCAAAATAGCACGCATAGCTGGCAATAAAGTAGCCATACAAGGTGGCCTTGATCAGGCCGACCACAAGGTCCCAGTCCTGGTAGAACATACGGACCCCATAGAAGAACACGGAGAACGAAACTTCCTTGTACAGGTGAGCCACCTCATAACCACCGACAATACCGATCACGATACTGAAAACCGTTAGCACAGGGAGCATAATAACAGTAGCAAGCAAACGGGGAGCCAGCAGGAACTTGTACGGGCTAAGTCCCAGCACCTTGTAGGCATCCAGCTGTTCCGTCACAGCCATGGTTCCAAGTTCAGAGCACATGGAAGCACCAATGCGACCAGCAAGTACCATCGCCGTAAGAATCGGGCAAAGTTCCACCATCACAGACTTGCCTACAGCCATGCCCAAAAACATCATGGGAATCATATCACCAAACTGGTAAGCAAGCTGCCAGGACATTACCGCGCCGGTAGCAAGGGATGCAGCCACCACCACGGGAATACTGGAAAGACCAACCACCTGCATCTGTTCAACGGTGGTATGAAAATTGGAAAAAGCACCAGGGACACTCTTGAACAGTTCCCAGACAAAACCAAGATAGCCAACAACAATACGGAAGAAACGTCGGACAAATTTTCCGAGCCCTTCCGCCATTCTGTTCAGTATCGAAATCAAGGTTACAGCCTACTTCTTTGCCTTTTCTTCTTTCTTGGTGGCAGCCTTGCCAGGAGCGCTGATGGCCTTCTTGTAGAGGTTCATATCGCTCAGGTACTTGATAGCCTCCTTCAGCTGTTCGTCACGCTTCAGACTAAAGGCAGTACTTACGGAGTCATTCACAATGGCTGTGAGCAATTCACGCTTGATGCCATCCTTGATGTATTCCTTATTTTCGTCGAACTGGGCGTCGCGATTGTTCTCCAGAGCCTTACGCATTTCGCTCAGGCGCTGAGCCAAAACGGAATCCGAAACGGTCTTGGAACTGTCGCCCATGTAATTCTGTTCCCGGACAATGCTCTTTTCCAGCTGGTCTACGCCAACCAGAGCGTTGCTCTTTACCTTAGTGAAGTTGGTGTCCTTCATGCAGAAATCACGGAACTGGTTGAACAGGGAGTCCGGGACAACCCAGTCTGCATCAATCTTAGCGCCGCTCTTTTCAAGTTCAGGACGAGCCTTCACTGCAAACTTGAAGTACATTGCCATACGTTCCTGAACCTGGACCACCCAGGGCATGGGAGAAAGTTCCACCTCCACGTCAGGAGTAATACCACCACCGCCAAACATCATGCGGCCATTGTTGGTATAGAAGGTATCGCGGGCAACAGTATCCTTCTTGACGGAATCGGCCTTTGCAGCATCACCGGATTCTTCCGCTTCATATTCCTCTTCCTGGAGCTTCAGGCCCTTGATGCCGTTTTCAGGCTTGTTGATGCAGCGGCCGAAGGGCAGGTAGTAGAATGCGGTGGTGAGCTTCAGGGCGTTGCCCTGGTTATCCAGCGGGAAAATAGTCTGGACAGAACCCTTACCGAAGGAAGTCTTGCCAACGATCAAGGCACGGTCCCAGTCCTGCAATGCGCCGGAAACAATTTCTGCAGCGCTGGCGGATCCCTGGTTCACAAGAACCACCATAGGAACATCAGGCTTCACGATACCATCCCTGCGAGCATGGCTTTCAGTCTTCTGGGTGCGGCCTCGGGTGCTGACAATGACATTGCCCTGCTTCAGGAACAGTTCGCTAATTTCAATAGCCTGGTTCAGGAGACCACCCGGATTGTAACGCATGTCCAGAATAATCTTCTTCATGCCCTGCTTCTGCAAGGCTTTCAGGGCGTTTTCCACATCGCTTTCGGTCTTGTCACTGAAGGTTGCCAACTTGATGTAGCCAATGTCCTTGGTCACCATGCCATAGTAAGGCACGGCGTGAACCACGATTTCTGCACGAGTGATGGTGAAATCCATCAGGTCAGGAACACCTTCACGTTCAATGGAAACAGTAACATCGGTACCAATCTTGCCGCGAAGCTTGCTGACGGCGTCATCCAGAGTGAGGCCCTTGGTATCCTTGCCATCAATCTTACGAATGCGGTCGCCGGCACGGATTCCCAGGCGGAAAGCCGGAGTACCGGAAAGCGGAGAGATGACCGTCAGGACATTGTCTCGAAGGCTAATGGTAATGCCCACACCGCCAAACTTTCCTTCCATGGAGACCTTCAGGCCTTCATAATCCTTGGGAGAGAATACTGTTGTATGGGGGTCAAGAATGTTTCTGATGCCATTCAGGGCAGCATCCGTCAGTTCCGTGGGATTCACATCTTCCACGTACTTGCGGTTCACTTCCGAAAGAACCTTGTTCAGTCGGGATACTTCGTCATAGAAATCGCCTGGAGGGGTCTGCTTATCGCTTGCAGCATTGGCAAGGCACAGTGCAGAGAGGGTGGCGACACAAAAATTGCGGAAATTCAGGATACCAAAATTCATGCCTGAAAAATACAATTTCCGCAGGCAAAATATGCTTCGGTCCAAACAAAACATGGGTTAAAACGGAAAAAACCGGCCTTTTCGGGGCCGGTTTTTGTTAGATAGAGAGAGAAGAGAAAACCAATTAGGCGGCGTCGTTCAGCAAACGCTCAATCTGATCGTTGCGTAGCTTAGCCAAGGCATTTTCCTTGAGCTGGCGAACACGTTCCTTAGAGAAGCCCACCATGGGAGCAATCTCCTTCAGGTTCAGGTCAGAATCAGCCTTGAAACCAAAGTAAAGTTCAAGAATTTCCTTTTCCTGAGAAGAAAGATTGTCCTGGAGGACCTTTTCAAAAACATTCTTGCGATTGCGCTTTTCAGCAAGGGCATCCGTACGAGCACAGTTAGATGCGATGCAATCACCCAAGGTAGAGTCTCCGTCTTCGCCCACCGGGGCATCCAGGGAAGAAGTACGGGATCCCATCATGAGAATTTTTTCAATGGAATCGGCCTTGTACTTGGAAACGCCAGTCAGGCTTTCCGGATCAAGGACGTATTCGCCGCCGACAACCTGACGGAGCTTGCCGCCCTTCTTGTTGAAGCGGCGGAGTACAAGTTCCTTTTCTGCGCTGATACGAACCATACGGCCCTTTTCAGCGATGGCTCGGTTGATGTTCTGGCGAACCCACCATACGGCGTAACTGATAAACTTAATTTTCTGGTTGGGGTCAAAACGACGGGCGGCTTCGATCAAACCCATGTTGCCTTCGCTAATGAGTTCACCAACATCGAGACCCTGTCCCCTATAAAGATTAGCAATGTTCACGACAAAGCGCAGGTTAGAATTCACCAGCATGTCGAGAGCCTGACGGTTGCCTTCCTTAATTTTTTTCAGGAGAACCTTTTCCTGTTCCTTGGTCAGCAACGGATACTTAGAAATGTCATTAAGGTACTGAAAGTAAACATCCCTTTCATCGCGAGTACGTGTAGCAGTTGTCATATCATTACCTCTCTTTTTTAGAACTCGACCACCAATGTCTCGTTCATTCTTACATCTACAAAGATACCTCCATGCGTGATTTGAAGTGTCAGTGATTGGAAAGGGGCGTGCAAAAGTTAAATTGACTTTTTGTCTTTATTTTTCAGTCTTTTGTCATAAAATCGTCATTTTCGCCTTGATTAACCCCTGAAATAACCTACTTTTGTACAAAACAAGGTTCTCTACGATGAAAATTCGACAAATTCCGTTTATTTCCAACTATATCGCAAAGCAGAGAAGGCGACTTTCCGCCCTACAGGAAGCCTCCTACGAAAAAAGCGAAAAGGAATTACTGGAAATTCTCGGTTCAGATGAAGAAATCAACAATCGTTTTCCGGTGCCTGGCATTTTTATTGCCGTACTCACCTGGTCCTTCATTCTTTTCTTCCCGCTGATGATGGTGCTGGCTCCCGGCCAGGAACAGAACGAACAGGCAAATATCAACAGCCTTGTCAACTTCTACGTTCCCTTGCTCGCCATGCTCGTGGTATTCGTAGCAAATCAAAGATACCTTGTAAAGCAATTCTTCTTCAAGAAAAAATATGGCCTTTATTTTGTCAGTAATTTCATTCTTCTGAGTTTGACTTTCATCCTTCGTGAACTGATTTTCTTCTACACATACTCCGATTACCAAAAAGGCATTTCCTATTTCTTTACTGAATTTGCATTTGCAAAAGGAAGAGAACACATTATCTGGACCATTTCCTCTTTCACCATTTTTGTGTTCATGACATGTCTCTGCTGCATTCTCATCAGCGTATTCACAAGACAGGTCATCAGAGGTTTTATCCTTCGCGAAAAAAAACGTTCAGCACTGCAAAACGAACTGGACTTTCTGAAACAGCAGCTGAGTCCCCACTTTCTATTCAACACGCTAAACAACATTTCCGCCCTGATTGCCTTTGACCCCAAAAAAGCCGAAGATTCCATGACAAAGCTGTCTTCCCTCTTGAGAGTCATGCTTTACCAAACGACGGACTCAACTATTTCCATTACAGAAGATATTGAAATTTTAAAGAAGTATGCCGACCTTGAAAAATTACGGCTAGACGCTTCATATGACTTAACCTTTAATGTAAATGTACAGAATCCAAACCTGGAGATTCCGCCCCTTCTCATAATGCCCCTAGTGGAAAACTCCATCAAGCACAGCATCAATCCCAAAGGAGGAAGCTTTGCTCACATTGACATTTCTGAAGCGGAGGGTTCACTAAGAATTATCATAGAAAATTCAAATTTTCCCCGCAAATCAGGTCCTAAGTCAGGTGGTCTTGGCCTCTCCACTCTTCAAAAACGTCTGGAGCTCATTTACGCAGGACATTACAGCTACTCTACAGAAATAAGCGACGGCATATACAAATGCAGCCTGGTAATCGATGTAAAGCAAACTTGACAAAATGAAAAACTTTGTACAAATACCCTTTACAATTTCAAATCGTTAATTATTATTTCTCATAGATTTCAAAAATTTTCTATTAGCACATTCCCTAGGGAGTGTGCTTTTTTTGTTTTGAATTTTTGACGTCTTTCGCTACGGCAAATTGCCGTCCTTGATAGATTTCCAATATTGGAGGAATCCTATGAAGAATAGGATTTTCAATCATCTGGCCTGGATGGTCGCCTTTGCCGCCATTTACAGCCATTCCCAAACCTGCAACAGCGTCATTTTATACGACGGATCAAGTTCCAACGGCGCAAAAATAGAATCCTCATCCATGACATTCCCGGAGTATCCGGAATGGACCGCCAACTGGGGCAACTTTGAGAACATGAAATCGCCCTACATCCGGTTCTCCGGCCAAAAGAATACAAACAGCGACTGGATTGCGGCAATTTCATTCAACCAAATGCCCATAAACGTAAATGGCGGTTCGCTGAAAATGAAAGCCAGAGCAACACAGAATGCTGAAATTGCACTTTGGGTTTCTGGCAATTTCGGCACCGGCCCTATTTACAAAAAATCCATCACGGCAAACCAGACTTCTGCTCTAGAATTGCCAATTTCCAAGCACGCCAGCGGAAACACCAGCATAGAAAAGATTTGGGTGAGTCTGCTAAATGTTCCAACCTATCAGTACACAACATTATTCATCGATGATATTGAATTAACCTGCGTTAACCAGACAAATTCATCATCCATTGTTAATAAGGATGGTTCTTCAACAAATATCGCCGAAGATCTTTCCGGACCATATGTATTTCTCGAAAATGTAGACTTTCCTAAAGTTAAACCGTCAACTCAAATTTATGACATACAAGAAATCCAGACCTTCCAGCAAAAGACAAGTAATTCCTTTGTGCTAACAGAGCAGCAACATCAACAAATCATAGAATTTCAAACCGCAAACACCCTAACGCCCTCACAATCACGAGAAGGTTGGTACAACAGCCTTGTCATCCTTGAGCATCGGCGCCTAAAAGACGGTATTATTGAAAATCCCAAAAATAAATTCCTAGATGCAGGAAGCATTGCCGCATCCTATGACATGCGAAAAATTCCATTACTGCTCGCCGACCTTGACTACAGCTACCAGGTGTGTGCCGACACGATGTGCACCAGCATAAATCTAGAGAACCAGGACCTCCTCCTTGCTGGATTTCCAACCTCCTATGTTAACGGATCAAGGATACAGGTTGTCTACGACCCCTATTTCGTAGTATCCACACGAAAGCAGTTTCCCTCTATAGAAATTTGCGTTGATCAAAAATGCCAGTCACTCAAGGAACACTCAGAAATCAATCTGGAATTTGAAGCCGCAGGAGTGCAAAAGATTACAGTCAAGGCAAAATCTGGAACAAAATCAACAACCCAAAATCTATTCCTGGAGGTGAAGTAATGAAATTTCTCACAAGAATATCCTTATTTCTGTTAACTTGCGCAACTATTTCTTTAGCAGACATCGATCTCTATTTTAAAAATTCCGATGATCCCTCACAAGAATGCGTATTTAAACCTTTTATCAACAAATGCATGGTCAATAACGCAACACGCGGAGCTACCGTAAACAACAATGGCGAAGTCCGGATGCGATTCATAGACCCTCCTAGAAGTTCTGCAGCTGAATTCGGATTCTATCTTGACAAGCCCTTTTTTATCATTGACGGGATCCACTTGAGCACTACAGAAGAGCGAACCCTCTCTAAATTTCAAAATGAAGCCGACGAATTTGGGATGACACAGATGCTAAAGGCATTAGGATACACCCCTGTCCTCGTACAATTTTCGGAAACAGTAAGGCAGTCCCTACAAAATAATTCACGTTTTTTCGCCAATGCTCTAAAATATCTGAACAGCAACAACTGCATTCCCTTTCCTAACAAGATCCAGGACGGCTTTATTGTAATGGGAATAAGCCAGGGAGGAATCATTGGACGATATGGAAGTTACCTATACAGCACCGAAAAAGACGACAGGGACGCTCCCATCAAGTTTTTTGCATCCCTAGATTCCCCCCACCAGGGGGCAGTCATGCCACGAGGACTCATTTCTACACTAGACTTTTGGGCCAATAAGGCCGACGAACCCGCAGCAACAGCATTCTACGACTTAATCACGGGGCCTGGAGCACAAGATTTGCTCATCTATGACACCGGAAAAGGAAATCATGATCCCAAAACAGGGAGCGACCGCTTTCTATTTGGAGACTATCGCAAAGCTGCCGAATATAAAGGATTTCCGGCGGTTCTAATTGCCCAAGGGCAACTGAAGGGAGAAGACCCAAAGCACAACAGCAAGTATTATGAACTGAATCGAGAAGCTTCTTTTCATGGAAAAACCGTTGGTCGAGCAGAAAGCAATCTCAGCTATTCCTCTAGCAAAACTGAGAAATATTCCCACAACCACAAGTATGAAGTCACTCACAACGCCGTAGACCAGGAAGTCAAAGGAGAATCATCGTACGATTTTGTTCAAGGCAGTACATACCCCTTTGCAAAGACCCTCTATGAAAGTCTTCGTACAGGCTTTCTTAGCGCGATTCCCGACAACATGAAGCAGAAAATACAACCTCTGGGCATCTCCCTAGGAACGGTCTCCTTAAGCACAAAATGGAAAAACGATTCACTCTACCAACCCAACAGCACATTCATTCCGACCGTCAGCGCCATGGACATGAAATGCAATGGGAATCTAGGCATACTCACTGATTGCGCACACAGCCACAATTCAAATTTTCCATATGAAAATCCAAACAACGAATCCTCCGGTATTGCTGCATATGCTGTAGACCCCACACATCCCCGTTATAGCGAACCCATCAGCGGACGGCATATTGAATCCCCCATGAAGCAGAATGAAATTGACACAATCGTTCTCAAGGGCATGCAGGTAGATATTTGGAGAATTCTTTGTGAACTTGCAAAAGTGGACTATAACAAGTCAAGGGATTCCTTCAACAATCCCGCTCTTAACGTTTTTTTCTCCCCCAATACCAAATGCATGGACATTTCAAAAATTCCAAGCATCATCAAAAACAGCGGAATGAACCAGGTAAAAAAATTTGCATATGTGCGATATGATTTTATTCCAAAGGCTACCGAAGTTTCAGATATAGTCAGGTTTGACATTCCGGCAGGCTGGCAAAAAACGGTAATCATCGACAATGGAGAAAAAATCCCGGCAGGCTCCATTTTTGAAGTAGATGTTGCTGCAGAAAATAATCGCAGCAACTGGATGAAAGCCGAACTGCTGATGACAGCAACAAGGCAAGGTGCGATGCAGCTGCAGCTTTCTGAACAAAATGTGAATTTCAATGGAGATTTCCATACCCTTCGCTGGGTCATCCCACCATCTTTGGGCACATCACATCACTATCGCTGGTTTAGGCTGGTATTCAATTCGGAAGGAACTCATGTAGCAGTATCGCATCCACGGTTAATAACAAGCGCCATCTCTATTGAAAAATCCCCGGACACCATCAAAAGCCCTCTCATCTATCCAAATTCTTCATATCCCTTAGTCCCATGGAATAACAGCACCACGATCCAGGAAAAAGGAACTAATGACAATCAAACCATGCAAATAAAAACAACATCAAAAGTTGGGGGTATCCACATCAATCTTGGGAGCACATACTCTCTTGAGAAATTTAAAGAGCTGAAGGTTGTTTTTGAGCCAGGAACGTGTCAAAAAACAATGGTTTATTTTGACAGTAAGATGCCCAGCGAAGGGAACCTTGTCAAGTACACTTTACAAAATGACATTGCATACAAAATTTTACCATTAGAAAAAATCATAGATACAAACACAACTCCCAATCGCACGCTTTCCGCATCACGACTGGTTCTACAGCCAACAGACGATAACGAAAGCTGTTTCATCAGAGCAATAACCCTTCAGTAGCATTGATTGCAAACAATTTAATCATAGTTTATATTGCAAAGAACGACGTTCTTAATCTATCATCATTTTGGGCGTTCGTTTTGGAGTGTTTATGAATAAAATAAAAGCAAGCTGCACTATTGCGGCATATTGCGGGCTCACCGCCATATTATCTGGATGTCTTAGTACATCTCTACAATCCATGTCATCCAGGCCACTAACAACAGCACATCAGCCACGACTGGATCCATCATCAAAAGACACCGAGTTCACGCTTTCTGTCAACGCCCTTGGAACGTTTTCATCAGGCGATTCATGGTTCAACACGCAAAAGGCCGTAGGCGGCGGCGGTGAAATTGGAGGTACATACCGTCTGGGGAACGTCCTTTCTCCCCTGTTTTTCAGTGGAACCATTAGTGGATTCGGAGGAAAGGTAAACTTCGACTGCGAAAATGACGAAAAATGCGACGGACAATACCAAACATGGCTAGCATCAAGAGACGGACAGGATGATTACTCCTTCTGGGGAACCCGCGAAGTCATCCGAACAGGCCTTGAATTTCACCCACCCATATACCTTTTTTTCGGTTTAGGAGCGGGAATCCAGTTTTACCAAGGAGGAGGAAAATACGATCGTCAGCGAGAAAAACTTGATGAGCGTTTCGTATCAATAAACAATATTGACGATGGAATAGATTATTCCTATCTCTTTTCTACGTGGACAGGTTTCCATCTAGGCAAAAAAGGTCAATACGGAACCATATCCCTGGAGCTTAGTTTTAGTAACAGTTACATCAATAATGAAGCCGACGTAATCTATATCCCAGGAACAATTTCCTATTTCCACCCCAGTGGATTTCAGGGAGGGCTTACTTTATTTACAGACAAAGGTTTCGTTTTCTACGGAGGAAAATCCTTCCAATTCTAACAGCATCAAAAAAGGTTCCCATTTGGGAACCTTTTTCATTTACTTTTTTCTACTTGCCTGCCGTGGCACTCAACGCTTAGATTTTGCCCTCTGCGAGCGCCAGATTTCTCGCCTCGGTCATGCCCGCATTGAGCTTCGCTCATGCGGTCGCGGGGATCTCCTAAATCTTGGCGCTCTGCGAGCGCCAGATTTCTCGCCTCGGTCATGCCCGCATTGAGCTTCGCTCATACGGTCGCGACTCTCGGCTCCTAAATCTTTTTCAAAACCAGGAGGTGGCCGGGAGCCTTATTCGGGTCGAGGCGGACAAAGTTCTTGTTGCCACGCCAGACGAAGGATTCGTCGGTGATCAGGTCCTTCAGGAAGAAGAAGAAGCTGTCATTGTCGAGGCCAAGCTTTGCCATGTCCAGTTCCACCATGCCTTCCTGGACGTTGTCCATATCCATGTTGCAGACGAACAGGAGAACGTCATCGCCAGTCTTCTTGGAGTAAACCATGAGCTGGTCGTTGGCGCAGTAGTGGAAGTCCAGGTTGTCGTATTCCTGGAGAGCCGGATGTTCCAGGCGGGCAGTGTTCACGCGGCGGACGAAGTCCTGGATGCCGGGGCCAGCCCAGTTGTGAACCTTGTACTGATACTTTTCAGAATCCTGCAGTTCTTCCTTGATGGGAGACGGAATATTTTCGCAGAGTTCGTAACCGTTGTACATACCGGTAAGGCTAGAAAGCGTACCAGCCAGGAAGTAACGCTGCTTGAAGGCATTTGCACCCTTGTAGGCCAGATACTTGGGGAAGATATCCGGTGTGGTGGGGAAGAAAATGCCGCGCATGTATTCCTTGGCGTCGGACTGGGTCAGTTCCTTCAGGTACTGTTCGAATTCCCACTTGGCGCTACGCCATGCGAAGTAGGTGTAGCTCATGTCGAAGCCGGACTTTGCCAGACGATGCATCATCTTGGGGCGGGTGAAGGCTTCTGCCAGGAACACCAGTTCCGGACGCTTTTCCTTCACGTCGGCGATGAGCCATTCCCAGAAGGGGAAAGGCTTGGTGTGGGGATTGTCGATACGGAAAATTTCGATGCCCTTGTCGGCCCAGAACAGGATGATGTTTTCAATTTCCTGCCACAGTTCCTTGTAGTTCTTATTGTAGTAGTCGAAGGGGTAAATGTCTTCGTACTTCTTGGGCGGATTTTCTGCAAACTTGATGGAGCCATCGGGTTCGTGGTAGAACCATTCCGGATGCTCCTTCACATAAGGATGGTCCGGAGAGCAGTTGAGGGCAATGTCCAATGCAAGGCGCAGGCCCTTACCGCGGGCAGCCTTTGCAAAGTGTTCGAAGTCCTTCATGGAGCCCAGTTCAGGGTCGGTAGCGTAATGGCCGCCGAACTTGTTACCAACGGCGTAGGGGCATCCCGGTTCCAGGGGCTTACCCTTCTTGTCCACCTTGGCGTGGAGGGCATTGTTGGCACCCTTACGGTTGGTAACGCCAATGGGGTGGATAGGTACCAGGTAAACGGTATCGAAGCCAAGGTCAGCGATGTAGTCCAGCTGGTTTTCGCAATCCTTCCAGGTAGCGCTCTTGGTGGGGTCAGTGCCCTGGGACTTGGGCCACATTTCGTACCAGGTACCGGTACGTGCGTAAGCCGGGTCCACGCGGAGCTTCATCACCGGGCTTTCGGTAGGAACATCCTTGGGTTCCTTGGTCCATGCGCAAATCTTGTATTCGTAATAACCGATGTTGTTGACGGTAAAGGAACCTTCCCAAAGGTCGTTATCCACGAAGTGCATGGGAGCCTGTTCCCACTTGACGATAGCGGGCTTAGCCTTGGCTGTCTTTGCAGTCTTCTTTGCAGGAGTTTCTGCAGACACGTGGCGGAAGAAGATTGCGGCGTCGTACTTCTCGTGGCTGTGGCGGAAAATGTCTGCCTGCACGGTGACGGTGTCGCCCGGTTCGCGCTTGATCATGAAACGGCCGCCCTCAATGTTCGGGCGGATATTCTCGATAACGAGATTGTCTTTGAGAGTAGGAATAGTTGCCATAGTAATTCCAAAATTAGCAATAAAAAAATCCGCAGGCACCTACCTGCGGATTTAAAATTCGATGTTTTAAGGGCTTATCTACGGCCAGCCTTTTCACGTTCCTTTTCACGCTGACGACGACGCTTTTCAGTGTCATCCGGGAAGAGTTCCGGCAGAGCGTAACCAATAGCAATACCAAACACAAGACCGGTCTTGCTCATACCATCCTTATTCACGACAGCAGAGATAACATTGGAGCTACCTTCAGACTGGTAACGAAGGCTGGGGTTTTCGTCCGGAGAGTCAGAAGCAAGCTTCGGAGCATAGTACATACCGAAGGAGAACTGGAGGTAGTACCATTCATTGGTCAAGTAAGTAATGAGAGCATCGAACTGGAAGCCATCAACCGTGATGAGAGGACGAACACCATCCTTCGGTTCCACATGATGGTCGAAATAGACGGTACCGTAAGATGCAGAAATACCCAAGTGCAGAGGGTTCTTGGGGAACAGGTAGTAGTTGATACCGGCCTTCCATGCAGTACCACCTTCAAGTTCAACGCCCTTGAAGTCAACGTCGTCACCCTTAGGCAGGAAGCCGAATGAACCGTACAGAGCAATGTGCCATGCGGTGATATATTCAGCACCAGCACCGAAGCCCATACCCATACCGGTTTCGCCCATGAACGGATAGCGGGAACCCATACCGATCTGAAGAATGAAGCGGTCCTTCAGCCAGTCACGACGGCGGAGGGAGTTTGCGTATTCATCAGCACGCTGATCTTCTTCAAACTTCTTTTCTGCGAGGCGTTTTTCCCTCTCTGCATTGCTCATACCACCATCTTCGGCATCAGCAAAGTCAGCATCATCGTCGTTGGAAGCCATAGCAGCTCTCTTGGTGGGACGGGGAGCATCATCTTCGTCTGCCGCTGCAGATTCATCTGCGGAAGCCTCAGGAGCGGAACCAGCAGAAACGAAGTCGCTGTCATCAAAATCATCATCTTGAGCCCAGGCCATAAAGGCGGTCAAGCAAAGCGTCAAGCACAGTTTTTTAAACATTAAAAGCCTCAGATTATATAATCGCCATTGGAATATAACTTATTCTTGGGAAATTTTTCAATTTGAAGTGTGTAAAAGTTGGTTAATCATCCCTAAAAAAGCGTTTTTGCTCATTTTTAGCCGTTTTATTCGGTCTTTATCAACTTCGCCTTAATTGAACCAAGGGCAATTTCACATTCCATGAGAACAGGAATGCGCCGTTCATCATCCGTAAGCCAGATGAAAATCCTGCCCTTCGAAACGAATATGCCATCCCCATCCAGAACAGGTTCCACCTTAACCGTATTCACTTCTCCCAATATGGTTTTGAGTTTTTCGCGGCCGTGGACCAGCACCTTTAGTTCGTAGCGTTTTTTCCCACTAACGGCAGAAAAACGTGACGTATCCCCCACCGTAAGAGGCAACGTGCGGACCAGGTAGAACGCAGACATAATGCTGTGTTCCATTCCCTGAATGGCAACTACCGTGTCAGCGGAGCGCTTCACCTTGCGAACTTTCTTTTCATCCGTAAAAACGGTATCGGAAAGCCAGGCCTTTTCTCCCTTGCGGTCGAAACGAATGACAGACTTGTTGTGATAACTGCCCTCGTTCAAGGTCTTGCGGAAAACCTCCGTCATCAGACCTTTGTTACGCACACGGGTGTAAATGGTATCGGAAACCGGATACAGTTTCTTGAAGGTTCCCTCATCGTGGGCCAACGTATAAAATTCCGTTTTGCCATCCTTTGTAGGTTTCACTTCAAGAGTAGCCTTTCCTGCTGTAATGGGGCCCCAGCCAAGGCTAAACACAAGGCGTTCCCCTTTCATCCAGGGAGCTTTGACTTCAGGAAGATCCTTAGGTTCACCAGCAAAACTGAATGCAACAAAACACAGCACCAGCAGGAAGCTGCGAGCTATGAGCAATGAGCTGTGAGCCATGAGTAGTGAGCTGTGAGCCATGAGTGATGAGCGGTGAGCTGTGAGTTATGAGCCGTGAGCTATGAGCTATGAGTGGTGAGCCATGAGTAGTGAGCTATGAGCGAATTAGCGGAAAGCGGAAAGGTTAAAGCGTAAAGACATTTATCTTTAACCTTTATCCTTTATCCTATATCGCCGAGACCCTTGCGGTATTCTACAAGCTTAGCCTTCACGTCGGCGTCGGAGAGTGCCACGATGTGGGCAGCCAGGTAGCCAGCGTTCTTGCCGTTACCGATACCCACGGTTGCAACCGGAATGCCACCGGGCATCTGAACGATGGAGTGGAGAGCGTCTACACCGTTCAGGGGACCGCCAGCGCAGGGCAGGCCAATCACGGGAAGAATGGTGTGTGCAGCCAGCACGCCCGGAAGAGCTGCAGCGAGACCTGCAACACCGATGATTACCTGAAGACCGCGGTCGGCGGCTTCCTTGGCGTACTTTGCAGTAGCGTTGGGAGTGCGGTGTGCGGAGAGAATGTTCAATTCCCACTTGATGCCGAAGCTATCCAGCACGGCGGTGATCTTGTCTACAACTTCCTGGTCGCTCTTGCTACCAGCAACGATACCGACCTTTGCATTTTCAGTATAGTTAAACATTTTAAAACCTCTTAAGTGTGGGCGGAGCTGCGCGGCCTACTTTGCCAGACGGGCCAGGCCCTTCTTACCAATGTCCTTGCGGTAGAACTTGCCTTCGAACTGCACCTTTTCGCAAGCTTCGTAAGCAACGTTCAGAGCGTCCTGCAGGGTTGCGCCATGACCCACGACGCCGAACACGCGGCCACCGTTGGTGACCAGCTTACCGTCGGCCATCTTAGTACCGGCGTGGAGAACCTGTGCGCCGTTCTTTTCGGCTTCTTCGATGCCGGTAACCACCTTGCCCTTTTCGTAGGAGCCAGGATAGCCGGCACTTGCGAGAACCACGATTGCAGCGGAACCCTTGGGAGCCTTGGGAGCGCCAAGCTTAGCCAGTTCGCCCTTTTCGGCAGCGTCGAACAATGCGAGAACGTCGCCATCATAAAGCGGCAGAACAATCTGGCATTCCGGGTCGCCCAGACGGCAGTTGTATTCCACAACCTTCGGGCCCTTAGAGGTCACCATGATGCCCACGTAGAGCACGCCAGTGTAGGGCTTGCCTTCGGCAGCCATACCCTTGAGGGTGGGTTCGATGATGGTCTTCTTCACTTCGTCCAGCAGTGCGTCGGTAACAACCGGAGCCGGAGAGTAGGCGCCCATTCCACCGGTGTTGGGGCCCTTGTCGTCGTCGAAGACGCGCTTGTGATCCTGGGCGGAAGAGAGGATGGTGTAATCCTTGCCGTCGGAAACAACGAAGATGGAGGCTTCTTCGCCGTCCATGAATTCTTCGATCACCACAGTCTTGCCGGATTCGCCGAAGACTGCCTTTTCGCCAAGCATTTCTTCCACAGCGTCGTTTGCTTCCTTGTCGGTCATGCAGACGATGGCGCCCTTACCAGCGGCAAGGCCGGATGCCTTCACCACGATGGGAGCAGGATGTTCTGCCAGGAACTTCTTGGCGGAAGCGAGGTCGGTAAAGGTTTCGAAAGCAGCAGTAGGAACATTGTACTTCTTCATGATGTCCTTGCTGAAAGCCTTGGAGCCTTCGAGAGCTGCAGCGGCTGCAGTGGGGCCGAAAGCGCGAAGACCGCGGGCGCGGAATTCGTCTACGACGCCAGCCACCAGAGGAATTTCCGGTCCGATGATGGCGAGATCGATGTTGTTAGCCACAGCCAGGTCTGCGATTGCCTTGGGGTCAGCCACGTCAACGGGGATGCACTTGCCCAGGTTTGCCATGCCAGGATTGCCCGGTGCGCAGATGAGAGAATCGCACATGGGGGACTTCTTAACAGCGAGGGCGATGGCGTGTTCACGACCGCCGCTACCAACTACGAGAATGTTCATAATGACCTCTACAGATTTTCTTTAGAATATAGAAAATACAAAAGTTACACACTGTACCTAACCAACGGTTCGTTTACGGTAAAGCCTGAGTTCTCTAACAAAATATCCAAAAACTGCGACGGTGTAACAATGAATGGTTTCACAGGAAAATCCTTGATGTTTCCCGTAACAAGATAGGAATCATCAAAATGAGATTGAGCATCCAAAGAAACCTCGTAAAAAACAATGTCTTTGGGATCACTCACCGGCTCATCAAAAGTGGCGCCAGAGAGAAACACTGAATTTTGTTCAAAGGCCGCGACAACTTTCTCAATTTTTTCTTTAGAAAAATTAAACTTTTCACGGGACAAGACCGCCTTGTACTCATCAATAATCTTTTCGTGGGCAACAGCGACAACCTCGCCACTAAGAAAAGCTTCTAGCACTCTAACTGTCGCGCTTAACTTGTTCTTTGTGAGCAAAGCCGCTACAATCACATTCGTGTCTATGATTGCATAAAATTTTTTATTCAATGTTCCTCCCGCACCGCCTTTATTTCAGCATAAATTTCATCCAACGACATGTCCTGAACGCCATTCCTTGCCGCCTCCTCACGAAGTGCATAAAAAGCCTTGCGACCAGTTTCCAAGGATATTTTTTTTGCGTCATCAAGGTTTGCACGGAAGGGCAACCCACGATCAATGACAGACTTCTTTAAAAACATGCGGATAGCCGAGGGCAAGTCCAAGCCCAACTGTTCATAAATCGCCTGAGCCTCATCCTTCAGTTCCTCATCAACCCTCACCTGAACGACTATACTTGCCATACAAACTCCATTTTTTAGTTCATTCAAATACAAATATAATACAATTCACTACATATTTCCAATAATATTTCACTCCATAAAAAAAGACCGCCGCTGCGTTCGGGCGCAAGCCCTAGGCAGTAAAGCGATCTAATAAACTATGTTACGGGATTGTAATTTAGAAAGAAGCTACGGGAAAAGCAAGGGACCTGATTTCCATCGAAGCATTTTGCAAACAACCGTTTGCATGAGCGTTATTTTATTCGTGAGCGTTCAAGATTCGTTAAAATTGTATGGGAAGAAATTTCAGCAAAGACATTTCTAATTCAGACATTTTTTCTTTGGAATCATTGATTTTTGTGAAGTCTACCAAATATCGAGTGGCGATTTTCACAGTTTTTGGAAAGGTTGCTTGATAAAGTACGTCTTCCTCATCATCAAGGCACCAGCAATGTGTTTGTTTCTTAAGTCCATAATCATCGGCACTCCAGAAAAAAGCATATTTGCCAGCATCCATCACTTTATCCTGAAAGGAGAATTTATAGCCAACAAGTGTGGCACAAAAAAACTTATTATCACAAAGAACATCTCTTTCAGATTGCGTAGGATACTTACCCTTTACCCAATTTTTTAATTCCAACCAATCAGCATCCGTGGGGAGGCGCAAGCAATCATACTTTTCAGCGACTTCTACAGCCTCGTCCCATGTCAGAAGCTCATCATTCGTTGGCTTTTTATAGTTTTCGGCTAACCAGTATTGATTGCCAATTTTCACAACTTTGCATTTTTCACCATAATTTTTCATATACATCATTCCCCATCTTTATCAAATTTCAGTTCTTCCCTTTGGCTGCGCCTTAGGGAAGAACTTTGTTGAAGCCCCCGCTACGCAGGGGGCTTGCTAGTAGCGCAACGCGCCTCTAGTTGGAGTGGCGTTTTCACGCCACTTCGCTGCGGCTCAACCATGTCAGAAAGCAAACTTTCTGCCACGGCACTCGCCTTACTTCAGTGGCACAATGTGCACAACAGTTCGGCTCACCTATACAAAAATGCAAGCATTTCTGTGCAGGATTCGCCTCCTAGTTGTTCTGGAGACAACGCACCGAGCTACCGTTGCCCTTCTTGTAGTTGTTGACGTCCGCGTCGTCGTCGCTGACGAACAGGTAGTAGGCGCGGGTGCTACCGTCATCCGTAGAAGACCAAAAGCGAGCAAAGCTGCCAAAGTAGAACTCCCTGTCGTAGCTGTCGTAGTAGCCAGCAGGGAGAGCGGAGAAGCCGTACCTGTCTGCACCATTTCCCCAACCGGAAGATCGCAGATTATTGGATTGCACCTTTTCTTCTGACCCAACATTACTCAAAAGCGTTCCGAATTCAGCCCGACTAGGCAAGTGCCAACCCTCTGGGCATACGCCGCGAACAGTTCCGCTAATACTACAAATTTCATAATAAGTATAGCCACAGCCTTTGCCTGCGGAAGAGAATACGGCAGCGGAATCCATTGCAGCAGCCCATGTATACAGTCGACCATACTTAGCACAGGATTCCGCACTATTTTCATAGCAATAGCTCTTGGCAGTCCCTTTATTGTAATCATAATTCAAGTTCTCAGCCATCCAAGTCTGATCGCCTATTGTAACTATCTTATAAATTTTGTCATCACGGTAGTCTTTCCATACATCGCCATCTGATTGAAACCATTCCTTTCCATTAGAGACGTATTGTTTTCCACTTACGCCTCCATTCCTTTTTGCTCCCACAACGGGATCAACAGGCCAGCCATAAGTATCGCAATCTGCAATCGATTTATTATGCCAGGTATAGGAATCAGTAATCCATTTATCCCCACTAGTCCTAGGTTCACATACAAAACATTGATGATAATATTTACTATTTTCATTTTCCACGGCGGTAGCTTCACCATTTCTGTTCTGGGTACAGCCGCCAAGGCCCCAAGTATTGTCTCGATACTTCAAGATTTCCTTATGAAAATCGGCAATTCCCGTGATGTTCCAAGTATCAACATTTTTGTGAATGGTAAGCCAGTCTGCCTCGAAGACCCAGTCAGCCATCTCATTTTTTGTCTCGGAATCATTCCACTGTCCATCTACCGCAAAATCATCAATGTAATTATCAATCATTTTCTGAATGTCTTCCTCATTACGATTACCTATGAACAAAAGTGAAATCGCCATCATGGTTGCATTGCTATAGATGGTGCTTTTGTCTGCTGTCACTGTATTGGAAAGGCCAAAGGAAGTCATCAATTCCTGTTCCGCCTGCTTTTTGGCGGCTGTATAGGCATAGCCCTTCTTGACAAGAGTCAATATGCGATTTGCCTGTAGATGGGTCAACAAATTGATATTAGATTCCTGGGAGGCGGACAAATCTGCTATCGACCGCAGGGTAAAATTCTTTGAAGTATTCTTGCCTGTGTACTCGTTCAAAAATTTTCCTTCAACAACCAGTTCGGCATAAGGTGAGTACAATGTTACTTTTGGAACAACGTAATTTCCCTGATTACTGGAAATTTCATCCTTATAGCTAAGCCCAGTCCTCTGCTCTAGGTTATCGGGATGGAATTCATAAATATATACGGGGGAACCAAATTCAAAGGGGCCTTTCGTTGCAGAACCCATAACTGATGCATTTTTTACAACGACTTCAGTCAATTCCTTCATTGATGAACTGCTAAAGTTGTTCGAACTGGAGCCGGGTTCGTCTTTTTTAGAGGAGCTGGATTTTTCAGAATCGTCAAGCGAAATCCATTTGCCGTCGCCGCAGATGTATTCGCCGTTTTCTTCTTTCACAAAATAGATGTCGCCTTCACGCTTGCTTGTGCAGTTCGGGAGATCGTCAAGACTTGCGTAGGATTCTGAACTTAAGCTTGAACTAGTATTTTCCGAATCATTCCCCTTGGATTCGCTTGAGCCAGGTTCGTCTTTTTTAGAAGAACTGGATTTTTCAGAATCATCTAGCGGAAGCCACTTGCCGTCGGCACAGATGTAGTCACCGTTTTCCCCTTCCACAAAATAGATGTCGCCTTCACGCTTGCTAGAGCAATTCGGGAGGTCGTCAAGACTTGCGTAAGATTCCGAGTTTGAGCTTTCGCCGGATGGATCGGAAGCATCGTTTGAGCCGCTGTCGCCACCGCAAGCGGAGAGCAGGAGCGCTAAGGATGAAAATGCCAATAGGAACTTCTTATTCATACTGAACCTCGGGATATTTTGTTAATGCAGCGAAACCACCCTGCGAGCGACAAGCAGAGTACTTTGAAAGAAACATGTGGTGGAAAATTTTTATTTAAGGCACAAAGTGCGTACTCCCCCCCCCCGCAAGTTTCATGCCAATAGCACGCATTTTAGGCAATGCGTGGAGGCGGGTGAAAATGCTTGTTTTGGAGGGGGTTGCTAGCATATTGCAAATATAAACTAGCGAGGAAAGATAGTCAACCGGAACTTGATCCGAAAAGCGACCGCGGTAGAAGTTTGACCCCGGCACAAGGCCGGGGTGACAAAAGGGAATGGCGCTCGGGAGGGCGATGGTGCAGCGCGTTATTTCAGGAACAAGGACAGCTTTCCGAAATCGAGGATCGTGATGAACACGAAGAAGCTGATGAAGAAGGCTGCGGCGATGTTCTGGATAATAGTCTGGGTCTTGGTAGATAAAGGCTTTCCGCGGAGTTTTTCGATACCGAGGAACATCAGGAGGCCACCATCGGTAATAGCCAGCGGCAGCAAATTCATAACGCCAAGGTTAATGCTGATGAGTGCCAAAAGCATGAGGAATTCCTGAAAGCCACTCATCCATACGTTACCCATGACAGCGACGATAGAGACGGGACCGGAGAAGGCATCCACCTTGACCTGGCCCTTGAAGAGGCGGCCGAAATAGCGGAAGATACTGGTGGTCATTTTCCAGCTGGTGGTGCAAGTCTTTTCGAAAGCCTCAATAGGACCTCGACGGACAAGCTTTGTCTCTCGGAAGAGTACATAACCCATCTGAACGCCAACCATGTAACGTTTGTGTTCCTCATTATAAACCGGGGTCATGGGCAGAGTCAAAGTATCGTTATTACGAACCACCGTCACCCGGACTTCTTCTCCCTTAGAACCATCAATCTGGCGAACCACATCCTCGTAGCGGCCAATATGCTTTCCGTTGATTTCAAAGACCGTATCGTTCTGAAGAATGCCAGCCTTTTCTGCTGCGGATCCCGGCAAAGGCGGCAAGCGAACAATTACGCGATTCTGCGGGAAAATGCCAATATCGCCGATACCCATGGTGATTGATTCACCAGAAGAATCCTGAGCGGGGATTACCAGTTCCTCAGGGACAACAGTCAACATCACTGGGGCCCCACCGCGATGGACTTCTAATTCCACATTGGCACCAAGACTTACACCAATCTGTTCGCGGAAATCGTCCCAGCCCTGAGTTTCCTTTCCGTTGATGGTGGTAATGGTATCCCCGGGAACAATCCCTGCAACTTCTGCCGGAGAGCCCTTACCCACAAAGCCAATAATCAGTTCCTTGCTGGCAGGTTCCTGAACTCCAACCATATAAAGAATAATCAGAAGCACAAAAGCAAAAACAATATTGATGAAAGGACCAGCGAAGGCAATTGCCGCACGAGCCCCCACAGACTTTCCGGTAAAATCACGTTCACCAGGAGTTTGGCCCTCCGCAAACGAATCGGGATTTTCGCCAGCCATTGCCACATAGCCACCAAAAGGAATGGCTGAAATGCAGTACTCCGTTTCTCCCTTTTTAAACTTCAGAAGTTTTTTCCCAAAACCCACACTAAAGGTATTCACCTTTACATTGTTCCATTTGGCAACCAGGAAATGTCCCAATTCATGAATAGTCACCAAAAAACTGAGTCCAATAAGACCCAGAACAAACATCAGTATGTTATTGAGGATATGCTCCATTGGCTCCCAATATAGAAAACAGGGATAAGGGAAAGCAAAAAGGCGAGCCCTTAAGCCCGCCTTTTAAGGAGAGAATAGAAAACTCTATTTAATCTGATGCCCCTTCAGGTCATAGCGCTTGCCATTTTTCTCAACGTAGAGCATCTGATCACCAATACGAAGACGAGGTTTTTCTGCAGAAACGGAACCTGCATCAAGCTTCTTCACCAACAGGGTTCCTTCACTACCCATGTAGCCCGGATTGATTTCAGGCTGTTGTTGGCCATCGGAATTATTGCCGGATTCCTGACCCTGACCAGGATTCTGCCCCGGATTTTCAGAGACATCACCACCAAAACCAAAGCCCGGATCAATTTCTTCATATCCGCCATTACCCGGATTAGTATTGCCTCCGTTGCCGGAATCCACGTTGCCTCCGTTATCCGGATTAGTGTTGCCTCCGTTGCCGGAATCCACATCGCCTCCGTTATCCGGATTAGTATTGCTATCACCGTTTTCTCCACCACCGGTCACTGGCGTATCCCCATTTACGAGACCAGCCACTGCGAAAGACGGTTTGTATCCCGCATTCAAAGCCTCAATGGCACCCGCCAAATAAGCGAGAGGAGCATTCCAGTTAATGGCAACTTCGTTGGTTGCGTAACTACAACGGCTATCGGTGTAAGATGTTGCTGCAGCACCAGTTCTATAATCAGGACATTTCCATTCAGCAGCGGATCCAATATCTTCACCACCAGGCTGAGGACCACCCACAAGCATACCCGGCACAGGAGCATCAACATTATCAGACGTGCTTGGACGATGGTGCGGCATCTTAGGAGACTTGGTACCGAAACCGGTAACAAAGGACATGTCTAGAGGGTTCTTGCCAAGGAGATAGTCCAAGACCTTCTTAGCAGCATCATAGTACTTTTTCTCCCCGGAAACGTAGTAGGCATGCAACAGCCAGATGCCCTGATTAGCGGCAACCGCATTGGAGCCCCAGACGAAATCGTCCTTCGCCATGACAACGCCAAAGTCAGAATTGGCCCGTTTCACAAATTCATCAGCAAGCGACAGCAGGGTCTGTTTGCTGCCAGCCTCACCACCATAGGTTGCAGAACCATAAACAGCCAAGCCACCAACATTACCCCAATTGGGGATACCCGCAGCAGAAATACTTTGTTTGTAGGAGGCATCGCCTGTTGTCAAGAAAAGTTCTGTTCCAGCGAAAAGTTTTTCATCGGAAGCATTCTTATCTTCGTACGCACCAGTTTCAACGCCACCCGGATTTGCAGGATAAAGAACATTCATATTCTGAGACCCCCAGGTGTAAGCCTTCTTGGCCGCAGCCAGGCACTTACTTGCGTAGGCCTCATCATAGGACTTATAGACACGAGATGCAACAGCCATAACTCCAGCAAAATCCAAAGCATCTGTAGCACTCTTGCCAATAACAAACTGTTCTGAATTATCCTGGGCTGGCATAACATCGCCCGGGAACTTAAGAGACGTCAGCTTGTGATACACGCTGCCATCAGCAGCCTGCATGGTCAGCATCCAATCCAGATTGTACTTGATTTCTGCAAGTATGTCTGGCAAGGCGCCTTCTGCAGGAATGTTCCATTTCAAAGTCTTGAAATAATCCGGATAGTGTTCGTACAAAGACAGCAGAGTGTAGGTTGTAATACCAGAATTCACAATATAGCGACCATAGTCACCGGCATCATACCAACCACCAGAAGTATTCCAGCTTCCTGATGCACCTGTAGAATTATGCAACTGCACATTTGCATTTGTGTGACCTGCTGCACGGGCCCATTGACCCGCATAGGAGGATTCCAGAGCCATTGCGGCTCGCTGGTAATAGAACCACTTCAATGCAGCCTTAGTCACGTCTTCGTAAGACTTATTTGTAATCTTCAGATCGTTGCGAAGTTCCTGGCCGTTCACCTTGATGGAGTAAGTACCAGCAGTGGTAAGTTCAGAAAAATCCACCCTAGAAACATTTTGGCCACTGGCATCCCAATAAGAACCAGCAGAGGGAGTCACCGTCAAAACCGTCTGACCGGAAGAATTCACAATGTCAATGTTGCCATTGACATCTACAACCGTAAATTCCTTGGCATCATTTGCACGATAACCAATCTGGTTAATATATGCAGTTGCACCAAAGGCAGAAGAGGTAAAAGCCAGGGCTGAAATTGCCAGGGGAATGTACTGCTTAAGACCAAACTTTAACAGCATAGTGACTCCATGTAATATTGTTCAGTCGTAATATATGTCAACAAACGGCCTTTGTCGAAGCGAGTCTAGAAAAACAAGACAAGAGTGTATCAAATGTTTTTTTAGAATGGGCAAAAAAAACACCCCGCTTTGCGCGGGGCACACAAAACTCAAGAAGTCGCCTTACTTGATCAAGTCCAGGGTCAGGCGGCGGGCTTCAGCATCGGCTTCCAGCACCTGGTCCAGGGTCAAGCGACCCGTAAGGTTGGGAGCGCCGTTGATGACGGTTTCCACATGACGGGGAATGTCGGTGAACTTCAGCTTGCCATCCAGGAAGCGGTCAACGAGGACTTCGTTGGCAGCATTCATCATGGCGGGCACTACACCGCCGCGGCGGCCAGCTTCGAAAGCGAGGGCCAGGCAACGGAACTTGTTAAAGTCAGGTTCGAAGAAGGTGAGCTGGCCGAGAGTGGGCAGGTCAAGGCGCTTGGTTTCGAGGGGCAGGCGTTCCGGCCAGGTGAGGGCCACCTGAATAGGAATGCGCATGTCGGGAGCGCCCAGCTGAGCCATCAAAGAACCGTCACGGAACTGCACCAAAGAGTGCACCATGGACTGGGGGTGAACCACCACCTTGATCTGTTCGTAAGGAATGTGGAACAGGAAGTGGGCTTCCAGAACTTCGAGGCCCTTGTTCATCATGGAAGCGGAGTCGATGGTGATCTTACGGCCCATGCTCCATACCGGATGGTTGAGGGCGTCTGCCACGGTGATGTTTTCAAAACATTCAATGTCCCAGGTGCGGAAGGGGCCACCGGAAGCGGTGATTTCCAGGCACTCCACTTCCTTGTTGGGGCGGTCTGCCAAGCACTGGAAAATAGCGCTGTGTTCGGAATCGATGGGAGTGATGAAAGCCTTGGGATTTTCGGCCAGCTTGTCCCAGATGACGGGGCCGGCCATGACCATGGTTTCCTTGTTGGCGAGGGCCACATGCTTACCGTGTTCGATGGCGGTAATGGTGGGCAAGCAACCGACAGCACCCATGAGAGCGTTGATGATGATGTCGGCCTTAGGGTCGGCGGCCAGTTCGCAAAGACCTTCCATACCGGAAAGCACAGGCATGTTGAGCATGGCACTCAGTTCCTTGGCAGCTTCGGGCTTGAACATGCAGACACGTTCCACCTTGAACTTGCGGACAATTTCAGCCACCTTTTCAACGCTGGAATTTGCAGCCACCGCATAGACCTTGAACAGGTCAGAATGCTGAAGGCAGACATCTACAGTAGAAGTTCCGATAGAACCGGTAGCACCGAGAAGAACGACATTTTTCATTTTTTTAAACCTCAATTTTTTTCTCAAAACTCACAACTCATAGCTCATAGCTACCTAGTATCCCTCGGGGTTATTCTTCTGGAAGTTCCAGGAGTCGCGACACATTTCCTCGATGCCGTACTTTGCTTCCCAACCTAGTTCAGCCTTAGCCTTGGCAGGATTGCAGTAGCAGGTTGCAATGTCACCGGGACGACGGGGCTTGATGCTGTAAGGCACCTTCAGGTTGTTTGCCTTTTCGAAAGCATGGACCACATCCAGAACGGAATAGCCATGGCCAGTACCCAGGTTGTAGATGGCAAGACCGCACTTACGTTCAAGAGCCTGCAAGGCGCAGACATGGCCATTAGCCAAATCGCAAACATGAATGTAGTCGCGAACGCCGGTGCCATCGGGAGTGTCGTAGTCGTTACCGAACACACCAAGTTCTGCACGGCGACCCACAGCCGTCTGGGTGATGTATGGCATCAAATTGTTGGGAATGCCGTTGGGATTTTCGCCGATAAGTCCGCTCTGATGCGCACCAATGGGATTGAAATAACGCAACAGCACAATGTTCCATTCCGGGTCGGCCTTCTGCAAATCCATGAGCACATCTTCCAGCATGGACTTGGTCTTGCCATAGGGATTGGTGCACTGGCCCTTGGGGCATTCTTCCGTAATGGGAATGATAGCGGGGTCACCATAAACTGTGGCAGAAGAGGAGAAAATAAAATTCTTGCAGTTGTGCTTACGCATCACGTCCAGCAGAACGAAACAGGCGTTCATGTTGTTCTCGTAATATTCCAAGGGCTTGGCAACGGATTCGCCCACAGCCTTGAGACCTGCAAAGTTGATGACCGCATCAATCTTGTAATTGTCAAAAAGATCGTTCATGGCAGCGGAGTCACGAACATCAGCCTTTACGAAAGGCACCTGTTTGCCAATAATTTTGGCCACACGGTTCAGGGACTCTTCGCTGGAGTTGACCAGATTGTCCACAACAACTACAGAGTGGCCAGCCTTGTCCAATTCAATGATGGTATGGCTACCAATATAGCCTGCACCGCCTGTCAAAAGAATATTCATCTTATAAACCTTTCCTAGTGATACAAAATTAAAAAACTCATATAATTAAAATGAAAATCCAATCAAAGAAACTGTCGAATAACCCACCCGTTTAGAAATAATATAAGGCAAGAACACCTTTTCGTCCATCATAAATTAAGGGTGCAAATACAAACTGAGAAGACTTTTCCTGATAGAATGTATCACCAATGTACCAGCCAATGGACGCTCCCATCAACACCCCGGCAACAGCATCGGAAAACCAATGGGCCTCCCCCCTCGCACCAAGGACCATGCTGGTGGCAACATAACCCGCAAAGAGTCCGCATCCAGCAACGACATAGGGATTGTCTCGATGATAGCTAGCAATACTCATGGCGAGCGCAGCATTCGTCATGGAGTGACCCGAAGGCCAACCATAAAACACACCTCGCCTAAAGAAGCCCCATTTAAAATCCCTAGAAAGCGCACTGGTGTTGCTGTCGGCCACAGGATGAGCTCGACCAGAAATGGACTTGAGAATGTTGTTATAGAGGAATGCAACAGCTGTCGCTTGGGCGGCCACCGCACCAGTATTATTCAGCACTTTATTATCGCTGATAAAATACATGTATCCAGGAACAAGTACAGGAAAGAACGTTCCCAGCATCATGCCAGGAGTAAAAGCTATACCGTAAGCAACCTCATTTTGTCTTGCCGCAAAACGGGCAACCTTTAAATCCACATCATTTGTCGACAGCATGTAGGTAGCACCACCACCCACTGCGTGAAATGCCAAAGGCCAGCCAAAAGCACTCCACAACATATTATGACCAAGATGGTCAAAAGGCGACAATGGGGCCGGAACCGCATCATTTTTTTCAACAGGCTCCTGAAGGGAATCCGCTTGAGATTCCTGGGCGGAAGCCATCGAGACGATTAACAAGATGAATATAAAGAATGTTGTCCGCAACATGAGTTCTTACGAATATAACAAAGGCCGCCGCTTTTTTTAGAATAATTCAAACCAAACCCATAGTAAAAATTGTATTTTGAGAAAAAAAAAGGAAATATCCCATGACCAACGAAACCTTAATGACCTTGGAAACCCGCCGCAGCTGCCGCAAGTTCAAGCCCGACATGATTACAGACGAGGAACTGGAAGCGGTTCTCCGCGCAGGCACTTTCGCTCCTTCTGGAAAGAACCAGCAATCCGCCATCATCATCGCCGTCACCAACAAGGAAATGCGAGATCAGATTGCAGAGGAAAATCGCAAGATTGGCGGCTGGGAAGAAGGCTTTGATCCCTTCTATGGCGCACCTGTCATCCTGATTGTCATCGCCGATCGCGATGCCAATAACGCCTCCGGCACCTATATCAACGATGGAAGTCTCGTCATGGGTAACCTAATGAATGCCGCAGCCAGTATCGGCCTGGGCAGCGTCTGGATCCACCGTGCCCGTCAGGAATTCGAAAGTGATTTCGGCAAGGCTATCCTTGAAAAACTGGGCATTAAGGGCAATTACGAAGGCATCGGTCACGTAGCCCTGGGCTACCGCCAGACTCCCGTGCCCAAGGCCCTCGCACGCAAGGAAAACTACGTGTATTACATTCGTTAAATAAAAAAGCAACACATCTTGTTAAAATGTGTTGCTTTTTCTTTTTTTGCTTTTTATGCTATTTATTCCAAATAAACTGTAGAATCCTTTGAAATAATATAGATAGCCATTTGCTTTTCCTGAATTCCAAAAGACTTGGCCTGATCTAGGCTGTCTTCCGAAAACAGTTTAACGCTATCATAATAATACTTACCATCATCTAACCAACCACCTACAAAGCAATCGTGTTTAAGGGAGTGTTCAACCACGTAGGTCAAGGCTTCCTTATCAAAAGAATTCTGAGTGGATGCATAGGAAACGGCGATTCCCTTTTCAGGAACAGTCCAATCGCAAATATTAATTGTAAAGCCATTTGGATTTGACTTACTATAGCCCCACACCTTTTCAATAAGAGCTGAATTATCTCCTGCAGAATTTGACGAAGATTCATCACTACAGCCAAAACAGATCAGCAGAAAAAAAAGAACTATTAACGAGTACAACTTATTTTTCATGGATAATCATCTCCTTTGCTATGTTAAAAAATAAAATATTTAAAACGCCCCTCTTGACCTAGAGTCAACTCTAGGTCTTATATTTTATGAAGATACGCACTGAATGTCGCTGGAAGCGGCAAGGAACATCAAAATGAAAAAACTGATTCTCGCATTTATTCTAGGAGTGTTCTGCATGGCAAACGCAAAAACAGCAGTGGTATATTTTAGTGCAACCGGTACCACAAAGCAGATGGCAGAAAAGGCAGCCAAGGCTGTAGGCGCAGACCTGCTCGAAATCATTCCCGCACAGGCATACACTGCTGCAGATCTGGATTGGCATGACAAAAAATCCCGTTCTACCATCGAAAGCAACGATCCCAAGAGCCGTCCCGCCATCAAGAATAAGATTGACGTAAAAGATTACGACACCATCATTCTAGCCTACCCCATCTGGTGGGGATACGCTCCCAAAATCGTGTACACCTTCGTCGAAAGCCAGAACTTTGAAAAGAAGAACCTGATTACCCTCTGCACCAGCGGCGGAAGCGGACTTGGCCCCAGCGGCAAGGATATCGCAAAGGCAGCCAAGGGTTCCGTCTTCAAGGGCGGCAAGGAATTCAACTACGGTTCCGAAGCGGATATCAAGAAGTTTGTGGAAGGCGCTTTGAAATAAGGCTAGGTCCTTCGCTACGCTCAGGATGACACCCGACTGCGGGGTTCAGGATGACACCCGACTGCAACACTCAGGATGACACCCGAACGAGAGTCAAGACGCCCCAGTCGAAACACCCAGAATGACACCCAGCCCCGCTTTGATCAGCGATATGAAACGAATTGCAAAAATCATCATCGACATTCTGATGTACAGCAGCTTTCTGTACCTCATGAGTCATGGCGCCATCCGAAACCCTACCGGACACGGATACGTTGGCATTGCACTTTTCGTTTTATTTATCGTTCATCACGCATTGAACTTCTGGTTTTACAGAACCATCGGCAAGGGAAAATGGAACGCCCGACGTATCGTCATGAACGTAACGGACTGGTTTCTGTTCGGCCTGATGATTACCATGGCCATCAGTTCCATATTCATGACCGGACTTGTTTTCGAATGGTCTCCCATGAAAACGACGCAGACAGCCCGAGAGCTACACCTGGCCAGCTGCTGCTGGGGCTTTATGGTGATGCTTTTCCATTTGGGATTCCATCTTGATACAAAACTGGACAAGTTGGAAAATCTCTGCCGTAGTCGTGCCTGGAAAACGGTGTTGCTATACATCGCCTACGGGCTGTTGATTGCCGCAGGCGTCTATGGATTTATACAATCTGAACTTTACGTATACATGTTCGTGACTGGCGGCTGGAAAATGGCCGCAGAAAGCGTCACCGCGGCTGTACTACAGTTGCTTGGAATTTCCGTGGGCATGTGCATCATTACCCATCTGGGGATGAAACTCCTTAGGAAATCCTGAAAGCAGCAGACTTTTAGTCTTCGACTTGGTTAACCTGCTTCTTGAACTTTCTTGTCGAAATCATCCGGAGAGTCGAAGAGCTTTTTCTTGAGGCGCTGAATAGCCTTGTCATTGTCAGCGGCATCGAGACTGCCCAACTTGAGGGCTGTGGTGTACAGAGTTTCCTTGAAGGTAATCTTGTTCATCACAGTCTGCATGCGAGCCATTTCTGCTTCGAGGACCTTGCGTCGGTTGGCAAACAAATCCAGACGCTGTTGCAATGTGGAGTCACCCTGACGGAACCATTCGATGTACTGGCGGATTTCCTTGATCTGCAGGCCAGAATCCTTGAGGCATTCAATCATGCTGAGCCATTGCAAATCTGTGGTGGAATAGACGCGAAGACCAGAACTGTTCTTCGTGACAAAGGGCAATAAGCCTTCCTTTTCGTAATAACGTAAGGTGTGGGCAGATAGGCCAGTTTGCTTTACCACTTCACCGATGCTGAATCCCTTAGACGATTCTTTAATTCTATTTACCATAACAACTCCATTATCCTACGCAAAAATATACAATTTAGAGTTCGCTCCAAGTCAAGGTTTGCAGTCATTTTTTCAAATTTGGGATTATAGAATTCTCTCCAGATATTATATTTCTGCTAAAAAATAAACTACGGCCCTTTGACCAACATCAAGGACCCAAGATGAAAAAAAAAGAAAATCATGTTAATTGCAATACTTCTTTCTGTACTTTTTGGTCTAGGAAATATTGGCTTGCTGTTCATAAGTCAGGAAAGTTTCGGCCGTTTGCCCCAGGGCGAGCGCCTTGAACGAATTAGAAAATCTCCCAATTACGACCTTTCAAAAAAACAGTTCGTCAACTTGGAACCAACGGTCACAATGACCGGCGACAAGAGCGCTACAGGCAGCCTGCTATCGCAGATTTTCGGCAAGGACACCGTGCAGAAAATTCCGGACACCGCCTTGACAGTCCTCAAGACAAACTTGCGGGAATTGCCACAGGACAAGGATTGGCTGGTATGGTTTGGACACTCCAGCTACCTCATTAATCTGTCCGGAAAGAAGTTCCTTATCGACCCGATTTTGTACAGCGGTTCCCCCGTCAGCTTTGTCAACAAGATGTTCAAGGGTACCGACGTCTACAAGCCCAACGATTTTCCGGACATTGACTTTCTTGTCATCAGCCACGATCACTGGGATCACCTGGATTACAAGGCTGTCAAGGAACTGGAGCCCCGCGTGAGCAAGGTGATTCTCGGTTTGGGCGTAGGCGAGCATTTTGAATACTGGGGCTACCCCAAGGAAAAATTGATTGAGCTGGACTGGTGGGATAGTGCAGACCTTGTTCCTTCGCCAAATGCGGGCTTCAAGGTGACTGCTACACCGGCTCGCCATTTTTCCGGTCGTGAACCCAGGATGAACAGAACCTTATGGGCCTCCTATGTTGTAGAATCTCCCAAGCGTACCATCTGGATTGGGGGCGATACCGGTTATGGAAAACACTTCAGGCAAATTGGCGAAAAATTCAAGAACATCGACCTTGGCATTCTCGAAAACGGCCAGTACAATGAACAGTGGGCACAAATCCACACACTGCCTAAATACCTGGGCACGGAAATGATTGAACTAAATGCTGCACGCTACATGACCGTTCACAACTCCAGGTTCTGTCTTTCCGACCATAGCTACCTGGAACCTCTGGAGAATGCAAAAAAGGCTGCCGCGGAATCCGGCAAGCCTCTATTAATGCCTCAGATGGGCGAAGTCCTTTATCTGGAATAAAGAACTTAACCGATCTTTTCCATGAAATCCAAAAGGATGTAGAGCATGGGGGCTGTGAGGTAGAAGGAATCGCAACGGTCCAGCACACCGCCATGACCAACGAACAGGTTGCCGGAATCCTTGGTACCGCTCCAGCGCTTAAGGGCACTCATCAAGAGGTCGCCCGCCTGACCTGAAATTGCAATGATCAAGCCAAGAACGCATCCCTTAACGATATTGAACTGAACGTTGAATGAGGAAAGGGCCGCGCTATAGTTGGACCAGTAAACGACCCATGCAACAGTTGCGATAGTACCGGCAACAGCACCTTCCCAGGTTTTCTTGGGACTAATGGTCGGAGCAAAGAGATGACGACCGAAAGGGCCCTTGCCAGCAGCAAACTTTCCGAAGAAGTAAGCCACCGTGTCACAAAGCCACATACAGGTCATGACCAGGATAAAGGGATAGCAGTGTTCAAAGCCCTGACCGTTACCCATCATGAGAACATTCATGCCGCCCCAGAGACCCACGTACAGCGGAGCCGCAATCTGCATCACCAGCCAGGGGAACAGGTGATCAATTTCGACCTTAGAATATGCCATACCAATGTAGCCAGCCAGGATAACGACGCAAGCCATGCCCACAACGCAGGGAACTACGCCAAGGCCAAAGAATCCGCCCTTGGAAAGAGCCCAAGCCAGAGTCAGGGCGAAGGTTGCCACGAAGGAATAGGCTCGCATATCCGGGCCCTTGTACATCTTGGAAACCATACCGGCCCATTCCCAGGCGCCAACGCCACCCAGGAAACACATCAAGGCGATACGGGAATAATCACTGAACCACAGCAGACCAAAGACCAGCGGAATGGCAATCAAGGCTGTCAATAAACGTTGTGCTAAATTACTCATGGAGAACCTTCCCAAAGCGGCGTTCGCGAGTATTGAAGAACTCCACCGCCTTCATAAATTCTTCCTTGGTGAAATCAGGCCACAGCGTATCCGTCACATAGAATTCGCTATAGGCTGCCTGCCAAAGGAGATAGTTGGAAAGTCTGAATTCACCACCGGTACGGATAATCAGATCCGGATCGGGAGCTCCCTTCAGATACAGATTTTTTGAAAATACAGTTTCGTCAATGTCATCCAGTTTCAGTTCGCCAGCAGCAACCTGAGCAGCAATGGACTTCACAGCACCGACAATTTCCTGACGACCGCCATAGGAAATTGCCAGGTTCAGCTGCATGCCGGTATTATTTGCGGTAACATCGATCGCGGACTGGAGACTTGCACGGGGCTTTTCAGGCAGACGCTCCATGTTTCCAATAACCGTAAGTTTCACGTTCTTTGCCATCAGGTCAGGGATTTCCTTTACCACCATCTCAATGAGAAGGTTCATGAGATAATCCACTTCCTTGCTGGGGCGACCCCAGTTTTCAGAACTGAATACGTACAAAGTCATGTGTTCCAGTTTAAGGTTCGCACCGACTTCAACGGCATCGATGGTAGACTCGGTCCCCTTTCGGTGACCGAAGAATCTTTCCATACCACGGCTCTTGGCCCAGCGGCCATTACCGTCCATGATTATTGCTACGTGACGAAGCTGATTAGCCACGATTAAACCTTAAGAATGTCAGCTTCCTTAGCGGCCAGCAAGCTATCGATGGTTGCAATAGCTTTGTCGGTAGCCTTCTGGATTTCATCCTGCTGCTTCTTGGCTTCATCTTCGGGCATTTCCTTGTCCTTCTTGATGGCGTCATTAGCATCGCGGCGGATGTTACGGATAGCGACACGGCCGTCTTCAGCATGCTTACGAGCGATCTTTGCCAATTCCTGACGACGTTCGGTAGTGAGGATCGGGAGGGAAACGCGAATGGAGTTACCGTCCTTCATGGGGGTAAGACCGATATTTGCCGCATAGATAGCCTTCTCAATGATGTCCACCATGGTCTTTTCCCAAGGAGCAACCAGAAGCATACGCGGTTCCGGAACGGAAACCTTAGCTACCTGGGAGATGGGGGTCGGAGTGCCGTAGTAGTCAACACGGACGTCATTCAAAATTGCGGGAGTAGCAAGGCCAGCGCGGATCTTGGAAAATTCGCGTTCGGTAGCTTCAATAGCCTTGGCCATCTTTTCATTATAATCAGCCATAATAAAACCTTTTATTGATTGATAATTGATAATTGACGATTGATAATTATAAATAATCGCGGCGAAGCCGCCTGTCTAATAATTATCAATTATACATCATCAATCATCCATTGTTAGCAATGTACCAGTGTTCCTAAATTACCTTCAACAGCGGCCTGAGTCAAGCAGCCCTTTTCCATTTTGAACACGAAAATGGGCATATCATGTTCCATGCACAGCGCCACAGCAGCAGTATCCATCACCTTAAGACCGCGAGCGATCACTTCGTTGTAGGTAATATCGTCGAAGCGAGTTGCGGTAGGATCCTTCATGGGATCAGCAGTGTAGATACCATCCACCTTGGTAACCTTCATAATCACATCGCATTCAGTTTCGATGGCACGAAGAGCGGCGCAGCTATCGGTGGTAAAGAAAGGATTGCCGGTACCAGCGGAGAAAATAATCACAGAACCAGCATTCAGAAGCTTGATAGCCTTGCGGCGGTCAAAGAATTCACAAATGGGTTCCATACGGATGGCGCTCATGACCACGCTATCGATGCCCTGCTTATCAAGGGCGTCCTGCATAGCCAGTCCATTCATCACGGTACCCAGCATACCCATGGCATCACCCTGAGCACGGTTCATACCACCAGCAGATGCGGACACGCCACGAATCATGTTACCACCACCGATAACAAGAGTGACCTGCACGCCCTTGCGGACCACGTCAGCGATTTCGCTTGCCATCTCGGTCAAAATATCATTGTCGATGCCGTGGCCCTTTTCACCCGCAAGGGCTTCGCCACTCAGCTTCAACAGGACACGCTTAAACTTTGCCATAGTAAAACTCCGTATTTAAAAGCAATATAGTAAAGTGATTAGTGGTTAGGGGTTAGTGATTAGGGATTCGTGCTTAGGGAACAGAAAAGACCGCTCCCGAGGGAACGGTCCTTTCTAAAAGCAGAATAGCGACAAGCTTTAACTCAAAGGGCCGAAGGCCCGAGCTCATAGCTCAACACTCAATGCTCAATTAGTTACCGCGTTCGAAGCGGATGAAGTTTACAACCTTCAGGCTGGAGAGGCCAAGCTGCTTTGCAACGACTTCCTGGAGGTAGTCCTTGACGGAAAGCTTCTTGGGGTTCTTTTCAGACATGAAGAATTCCTGGTCTTCGAGAACGATTTCCTTCAGAACCTTAGCCACGCGGCCTTCGATCTGACGTTCAACGAATTCAGGCTTGGTAGCCTTGCCAGAAGCTTCGATCTGAGCCTTGGCGATTTCGCGTTCCTTTTCGATAGTTTCGGCGGGAACAGCAGCATCGTTCAGAGCAACAGGAGCGAATGCAGCGGCCTGCATAGCGATGTCCTTAGCAGCCTGCTTGAGAGCAGCTTCGTCGGCAGAGCCTTCGTAAGCGAGTTCGGTGATAACACCGATCTTGCCCTTCATGTGGCTGTAAACACCGAACACGGAGTTTGCAGACTTCTTGAGTTCAGCATACTTGCGGAAATCGATGTTTTCCTGGATCTTCACGAGGACGTCCTGGAGCATATCGTTGATCTTCTTGCCATCAACAACAGCATTCTTCAGGTCTTCGACAGAAGAGATAGCCTGAGTTTCCACAGCCTTCACAGCGAGAGCTGCGAGAGCAACGAAGTCATCGTTGTTGGAAACCGGTTCGGTTTCGCAGGAAAGTTCGAAAGCAGCAGCCTTGTCTGCAGTTTCGACCAAGTAGATGCGGCCTTCCTTGGCAGCCTTGTCTGCGCGCTTTGCAGCAACAGCAGCACCCTGCTTACGGAGGAGTTCGATTGCCTTGTCCAGATCACCATCGGTTTCGGTCAGGGCCTTCTTGCACTGCATCATGCCTACGCCAGTCTTCTGACGCAGTTCGTTAACGAGAGAAGCGGTAATAGCAGCCATGATTACTTGTCCTCACCGTTATCAAACTTCTTGGCTTCTTCCTTAGAATCCTTCTTGTCGACGGTGCGCGGCTTGACGTTAGCAGCGATGTAGTCCACGATGAGCTTCAGGGACTTCACAGCGTCGTCGTTAGCCGGAATCGGGTAATCCACGAGGGACGGATCCACGTTAGTATCGCAAATGCCGATGATAGGAATGTGGAGACGGCGAGCTTCAGCAACGGCGATCTTTTCGTGAGCGAGGTCGGTCACGACCAGGAGGCCCGGAAGGTTCACCATTTCACGGATGCCACCAAAGACGTCGAGGAGCTTTTCGCGTTCACGAGTCTTGTCCAGAACTTCCTTCTTGGAGAGAGCCTGGAAGGTGCCGTCCTGTTCCATAGCGTCGATCTTGTCAATCTTCTTGATGGACTTACGAACGGTCTGGAAGTTGGTCAGCATACCGCCCAACCAACGGTTGGTAACGGAGAACTGGTTGCATGCGCCTGCTGCATCCAGCACGCACTGACGAGCAGTGGGCTTGGTGCCGACGAAGAGCACGGTCTTGCCAGATTCAGAAATCTGAGCAGCAGCCTTAGCAGCTTCTTCGAGGAGGTCACGAGTCTTGGACAGATTGAGAACGTAGATACCGTTCTTTTCAGCCAAGATGTAGGGTTTCATTTTCGGATTCCAGCGCTGAGTCTGGTGACCAAAGTGGGAGCCTGCAGCAAGCAGATCTTCAACGGAAGGCAGATTTGCCATAATGTATTCCTTTTTTTCGGTTGTTACTACCCGACCTGCGATTAAGCCGCAAAGCACTACTGTGCCACCGAAGCGACTCTCACAAGCCGGTGATTGATTTATGCCTAGGCGTAATTACCTAAGCGGGGGAAAATTTAGAAAAAAAGGCTGAATTTCAAAGGAAATTCAGCCTGCAAAAGACCCAAAAGAGCGTTTTTTCTTCCAAATTTCAGTCTACAGGTAAAGGAACGACCAAATCATCGTAATTATCCACATTCCCAGTACCATTTCCCGTAGAGGAGGAGGATTCCACAACTGCGCTAGAGGAACTTCTTTCCTCCTTTGGAATCACCTGGTAGCAACGAACGGGAGCAGCATCGGTCTTTTTCTTGAGGAAGACAATTCCCCACCAGGCGTAGGGGATGTCGTAGCCATCTTCCAGGAGGAGGCCTCCCATTCCACCATCAGTGGCGCTCTGCTGATACTGGACAGACCAATAATGGAAACTTTCGCCCAATTCCTTGAATTCTCCATCCTCATAATAGCCACCAGGCAATGCAGAGAAGCCAAAATCATCCGTGCAATGCTCCGTCTTCCAGCCCTTTCGAGCACACAGTTGCAAACCATTGGAGACGTAAAGTCCTCGCTGCCAAACACTCTTATTGGCAAACATCAACCAGCCCTCAGGGCAAAGTCCCTGGTATTCCACGAAATAATCATTCCCCGGAACTTTTGACACTTCCTCATCATACACATAGGGTTCCAGGTTCATCGCTACAGACCATGTGTAATAGCGGCCATACTTGGAGCAGGAGTCAAGGCTATTGTTCACGCACCAGGAATGACGTTTCAGTTTGGTGTTAGCGATGGAATCGGAATAATTCAAGTTTTCCGCCATGAAGCGGTAGATACTATACTCCATGTACTTGTACACATGACCATCGCGAGGATCCGTAAATTCCTTGTACTCAATATCGGGGTTCAAATAATCCCAGGCCAAATGCTTTTCTTCCCAGGAAGAGGACGATTCAACAGATGAGCTGGATTCTTCTGAAGATGACTCCGGGACAATCGAAGAACTCGATTCTTCAGAGGAACTCATTTCTTCCTCCGAGCTGGAAAGTGGAGCTGGTTCTGCGGGAGACTTTGAATCATCCCCACACGACATCAAAAACAAACTAATTGCAAGAAGAAATCCTGTAATCTTTTTCATACCTAACCTCACCAACAAACATATAAAAAAAGTCAAGAAAAATACGCCGTTCACTACAAGCGAATGATTTCATCGCAAAGCGAGCAGGCCGCCTCCCGATGGGTAATGAAAATCATGGTCTTTTGAGGACATGCTTCAAACAACCGGCGGAGCATTTCCTTTTCCGTATCGGCATCCAGAGCCGCACTGATTTCGTCCAGCAGCATAATGGATCCCTGCTGCAAAAGACCACGCGCAACAGCAATCCTTTCTGCCTGACCTTCACTGAGTCCGTAGCCACGTTCCCCAAGAACCGTATCAAGGCCATAAGGAAGTTCATCCACAAAGTCGGCACAGGCAATGTGCAGAGCATCGGCAATTTCCTGGTCCGTAGCCTCGGGCTTTGCCATTTGCATGTTGAGTCTTAGGGAACCGCTAATAAGTGTATTTCCCTGGGGAACAAATACAAAATTCTTCCGGGTCGTTTCATCCACCAAAAATTCCTGACCACTCGTTTCAGAATAAATTTTTATGGAACCCGTCAGCGGCTTCACAAGCCCAAGCATCATTCTGAAAATGGTCGTCTTTCCCACACCGGTCTCACCCATCAACGCCGTCTTGCTACCGGGTTTAAAATTCAACGTCAGATTTTCAAGGACCTTCCTTTCGCCATCTCCGTACGCAAAGGAAACCCCGGTCATGCGAATGCCAGCAAACGCATTGTCATCCACAGCCGAACTAGATTTTTTTTCAGCACATTTCGACACTGCCAGCAGAGTTTCAAGACGATCAATGCTAGCCATTGCATGAATTACCTGAGGAGCCGCATTCAGGAGACTGTATATGGGCGACTGGATTTGCCCCACCAATTGCAGGAAAGATGTCATTATACCAAAGGTAATTACGCCATTGCGAAGACCTATGCCGCCCCACACAAAGGCAAGAATATATCCCAAACCAAAGGAAAGCCCTATCAAAAGGCGAATCACCACAGTAAAGCGACCGCGCACAAGCACTCGCCCCATCAGGGCATCCTGCATATTGCAAAGCATCCCTTGAACAAAACTTTCTGCACCCATGGACCGAATCAGGGAATCGTGTTCAGCACACTCCTGAACATGCATCTGTATCCGGCTTTCACTTTCGCGGATTTCCGCCGTCATCTGGCGCAGGCGACGAGCAATCAACTTTCCAAGCGCGAGTGCAACAGGAGTCGTCAACAACAAAGCCCAAGCCAGCCGCGGATCAAACCAGCGCATCAGCAGGAAGGCTCCCACCAACTGAATAGAAGTCACCACCATCTGAGGAATCTTTTCAAAATTAACATCACAGACTGAATCCACATCCTTCATCACGCGGGACGCCACGTCACCAGAATGCAGGGTATCAGGCCTGTACAGCTCCCTGGCAAATACGCTGGAAAAAACGTTCAGACGAAGCCTATTTGCTCCGCGTGCGCAAGATTTAACATTCAGGTAATACCAGAGTTGACGAAGCAGCACACCGCATACAACTAGACCAACTAGGAGAGAAACCATCACCACAACATCACGGTCACTACCACTACGGATGGTTTCATCAATAAAAACGCGACTCTGCCAAATCGTAAGCAGGCCCACAGCCACCTGGAAAACGCCAACAAACACACGAGCCACCATATTCAGGCGTTCGCCATTTGAATTGCGCCATAACCAGGTTAGATACTTCATTCTACCACATTCACACCTTGCCACTGTTTCACAATGGCGGTGACATCATCGCAAGCCTGCTCTGCAGAAACATCATATTCCTGACAAAGTTTTTCGGCCAGACTTTCAATAGAGAACTCACCTGCAGAAGCAACCTCCCACAGGAAGGCTGCAGTCTCATTGAGACAAAGCAGACGACCAAAGTCAAGAGCCCCAATGCCCTCGCCCATGATAACTTTTTCACCACAGACGTCACGTAAAATAAATCCGGATTTTATTCTCATTTTACACCCTATGAGTCACAAGATATAATTTTAGCAGCCATCTGCGAATCGGCAGACACATAACCCATAACTTTGCGGCAAAACACAGCCCCCCAGCATTCAGGCTTCGGCGATTTCCGTCCTTATTCACCACATGAGTGGCAACCGCCTTCACTCCCGACATTTTACAGTGTTCCCGCTGGAGCAAATTTCCATCTCCCATGAGAGTGATAAAATCTCCCTCTACGGATTCCACACGATGGATAACATAGCGATTCTCCTCCACAAGAGCAAGTACCACATCACCCACCTTGACTGCACCGGGCTTTACAAGCACAAGACTATCCTTGCCACCGACAATGAAAGGCAACATGCTTCTTCCATTAACAGGAAAAGTAATGCTGACACCGCTTTCCACCATGCGAATGGCCTCCGCCATAATCAGGTCATCAGAATAACGCTCTGTTTCATCCACAGCTTTCATTTTTCAAAAGCCCTATAGCAAATTGCAGCAGCATCTTCATTTGGCAAGCATTCCAGATGGAACATCATTGCTTCCTGCGCCAATCGATTTTCCGTTGCATGAAGTCCGTCTGCAACCCGCTTGTCCCAGCGCATGCCTGAGATACTAGGCACCAGCGCCATGTAGGCTTCAATTCCCTGGAGAGGACGGGTTCTATTGTGGGGAGCCTGACTCAAGTCAACAATTCCCCCAAGGGCTACACGCTTGTTTTTATAGCAGGGAGTCTTTCCACTCCAGGGGGAACCATACACCCAGATTCCATCGGCTTCGAGCCGCACTACCGGGTTATCGTCATTCAGAAGTTCCGCGTCGGCAAAACGTTTCAGCCACATTCTTGCATGGGTACTTTTACCGGTCCCGCTTTTTCCCAGAAACATATAGCCACGATTTTGATAAGCAACAACTGCAGAGTGAAACAAGGCAGTGTGCTTTTCGGCAGTAGCCAGGGCAAATAAGACCATCAGGGAATTATTCAGGGCAAACCTTTGCAAAAAGGATTCACTGTTTCCTAAGGCAACATTATCCTTTTCCAGATGCAAGGTTGCATCCCGAAAATCACTTTTGCAAACCAGCGTTCCCGCTTTCTTTTCATCGCAGTAAAAAACAAATACCGGCAGACCGTCGGAAGTCCTTCCACAAACAATTTCCTGGCCTCCGTCAACCTGGCGGGTTTCCTCCGTGAACTCAATGTTATTCCCTGAAAAAGAAACTGCCAGGGAAAACGTTGATTCAACATCTGGCTGAACAGAAACTTCAAATGGAGCGTAATTGTCCATTAAGGAAAAGCAGCCAACTGCTTTTTCCTCTGCTCTAACGTCAAATAAATGCCCAGCCACCCTATAGTGTTTCACAATCACCCTTATTGCAATATCACCCTAACTTCGGGGAAGACCGCTGCACAGAATTGAAGATATCCTGCATCACCAGCCCCGCAATGGTAAAGCCAAAAATAGCCACCGCGTGGGCCATGGTACCGTTGTAGGCCACCTTGCGGAATTCAGCCGGAGCACCGTCATTTTCAGGAACACCGCCCAGATTTTTCAGAAGTTCCTCGCTGTAGACGCACTTGATTTTCTTTGCAGGGCGCAAACTATTTTTCTTGAACTTGTCACGGAGGGCCCGGGCCAGTGGGCAGCCCTTCACATCCCAAAATTCCGCCACACGGATTTTCGTCGGATCCATCTTGAGTGCCGCACCCATGGAGGCATAGACTTTGGCCTTTGTGCGTGAAGCATTCATCAGCAACTGCATCTTCGGATCCAGGCTATCAATGGCGTCAATAATTACGTCATAATCCTGAAGACGGAAGGAATCTGCAGTGGCTTCGCTATAAAGTTCCGCATGGGCTTCAATTTGTGCTTCAGGATTGATTTCCAGCAGACGGTCACGGAGAACATCTACCTTCACCTGGCCCACCGTCTTTGTGGTCGCCATCAGTTGGCGGTTCACATTGGTGACGCTTACGTTGTCGGAATCCACCATGGTCAGGCGATGAATGCCCGAACGGACGAGACTTTCGGCACACCAACTTCCTACACCGCCAACACCAAAAATGATGACTCGCTTTTGCTCGATGACATCCATCGTCTCGCTTCCCACAAGGCGAATGGTACGGTTAAAGATATCGGTGTTCAAGGGCATGATGCAAATAATAGTAAAGTCGAAGAGATTCCGAATCTAGTTCGGAATGACGAAGGCAAGGGTTTGCCAGGGAGATTCCGAGACAAGTTCGGAATGACGACAGAGGATAAAAAAAAACGCCCTGCCGGAGCAGAGCGTCTTTTTGAAAAGCATTCGCTTTTCCAAGCAAATCGTAACGATTAGCGCTTGGAGAACTGGAAGTGCTTACGAGCCTTCTTGCGGCCGAACTTCTTACGTTCAACAGCACGAGCATCGCGAGTCATCAAGCCTTCCTTCTTCAGGGCCGGCTTGCATTCTGCGTCGTTAGCAACCAGTGCGCGGGAGATGCCGAGACGGACAGCGCCCATCTGGCCAGCGATGCCACCGCCACGAGCGGTAACTTCGACGTCCCATTCTTCAGCGTTGCCGAGGATGGCGAACGGAAGATTTGCAATCATGTTCTGCACTTCAGAGTGGAAGTAATCCTTAAAATCACGACCATTGATGGTGCGCTTGCCGGAACCCGGCTTCAAAATCACAGCGGCGATAGCGTTCTTACGACGGCCAGTGCCGCGGTAGATCTTCTTATTCTTTGCGGTAGCGATAGATTTATCCTCCGTTCTAAATTACAAGTCTACGACTTCGGGATTCTGTGCTGCGTACGGATGTTCGGCGCCAGCAACGATTTTGAGCTTCTTGATCATCTTGTGACCGAGAGCGCTGTGCGGGAGCATGCCCCAGATAGCAGCGGTCAGCGGAGCGGTCGGATCCTTTGCCATGAGGTCAGCAAAGTTGATCCAACGTTCACCGGAGATCATACCAGTGTGATGGAAGTATTCCTTCTTCAGGTTCTTGTTGCCAGAGACAGCAACCTTACCAGCGTTGATGACGACAACGAAGTCACCAGTGTCAACGTTCGGGGAGAAGATAGCCTTGTGCTTGCCCATGAGGAGACGAGCAACTTCGCTTGCAACGCGACCCATCGGCTTATCGGCTGCGTCCACAAGCTTCCACTTGCGGGAGACAGTCTTCGGGTTTACGGTAATTGTCTTCATGTAAATCCTTTAGTTAATGGTTCCGGGACAACCTTTGCCCCGTGAAAGTGGAACAAATATAGATGGAACTAGCAAGGGTTGCAAGGGTAAAAAAAGTACTTTTTTTATCAAATCCGCATAGTTTAGAGGATTTCAACTCTATCAATCATATCAATCATAATAATTGATAGAGTAATTTTGAATAAAAAACTAGTTTTTAGAGCCCGGATCAGTCTTCTTCCTTCTTTTCGCCCTCATGCTAGCCAAGGCCTTGGATCTACGGCGGGCAGTTTCCTGAAGGTTCACGGATTCATCATATTCATCCACGATTTCACGGCCAAGAATTTCCTCCAGAACATCTTCCAGGCTCACAATACCAGCAATGGCGCCAAATTCGTCCACCACACCCACGATGTGGCCGCGCTGTTTCAGGAAACGGAGCAGCAATTTATCCAAAGTAAGGCTATCCGGAATCAACTGCAGGGGACGCATCAGTTGACGAAGCTTAATATCGCGTTTTCCTTCTGCTAGATAATTATACGCATCTCGACGAAGCACAATGCCAATCCATTCGTCCTTCTTCTCCCCATGAAGGGGAATTCTGGAAAATGGCCAGTTGCCACGTTCATCCAAAGTCTCTCCGATGGTCTTATCTGCCGGCAGGGAGAAAACCACATGACGGGGCGTAATCACCTTTCGGACAGGCACAGACTTCAGAGATAGAATGTTCTTGATTACCAGGGACTGCTGGTGATCGATGACTTCTTCGCGAACCCCAAGACTTACAAGGCTATTGATATCATCAATGCTGACTTCCTTCTTTTCCTCGGATTCGTGAGTCCAGTGCTTGGTCAGGGTAAGGCAAAGCCAGATCAAACCCGTAAAGGAAAGAATCTTGGTGATATAATAAAAGGGAACCGCAACCAGGGGCGCACAAATCCTAGCCTGCTTCACCCCCAAGGTCTTCGGAGTAATCTCGCCAAAAAGAAGAATCAAGATGGTAAGGACAATGGGCAAGGCCACCTGACCTGTAGGAGGCAAGTTCTTCACAGCAAGAGCCGTAGCCAGTGAGGCCCCCACCGTATTGGCAATGGTATTCACCACAAGTACCGAAGCAATATAGCGGTCAATATTGTCCTTCACATGAGTCATGTACTTGGCCGTGAACTTCTTTTGGCGCTGAAGCAATTCCACCGTTGCGGGAGGAACACTATAGAACGATGCTTCCGTAATGGAACAGAAACCGGAAACCAGAAGACAGGCGAGAACCGTAAGAACTATGGAGAGCATATAAACCTCGGATCCATGGCCCAGAGCTGAGTCTTATCCATTTCCTGGAAAAATTCCAGCAGGGCACTTGCACTGGGAAGGGGAACCACGTAAGAGGAGCCCGTGTTCAGCTGAACCAGGTCAACATCGGTGGATTCACTAATATCAGCAAGCAGACGAGCCTCAGCGATTGCATCGTCCAGGCCGCCAATCCTATGCACCAGCCCCGCCTTGTGAGCCTTATAACCAATAAGTACACGACCGCCACCATAGGCAGTATCTACCGTAGCCTGGGGAATTCCCGTCGCCTGAGAGACTACCCCAGTGAAGCGTCCGTAGAAATCGTCCATATATTCCTGAAGTGCAGCCTTTTCCTCGTCAGTCCATGGACGGGCGAAACTTTCGGCGTCAGCATAGCTGTGCGTTTTTACCGTTTCAGTCTTCACGCCCACTTTCTGCAGCAGGCCAGACACGTCAATTTTTCCGCCATATATACCGATACTACCAACAATGGAGAAGGATTCCGCCAGAATCCGGTCTGCACCACAGGCAATGTAGTAGCCGCCGGATGCGCCCATACTGCCAATGCTCGCCACCACAGGAATTCCCTGTTCGCTCACATGACGAAGAGCAGCCCAGATCTTGTCCGACGCGATAGCGCTGCCACCGGGAGAAGAAATCCGGACCACCAAAGCCTGAGCATCGGAATGAACCAACTCACGAAGGGCCGCAGAGACGGAACGTTCCATCTTTCCGTCAATGGAACCATCAATATTCAGCAGCGCCACCGTTGCACGATGAGCCCAGCGCTCATTGAAAATCTTGCGATCCGAGGGTGCAAACGTACGGAACGACGCATAGGGAGCATCCAGATCAAAGAATGTCTTCAGGGCATAGGACGGAACCTGGTCGATATAAAGCATGGTATCCACAAGACCCGCATTCTTTGCACGAATGGCTGTCACCATGGGAATTCCCGCCAGGGAATCCAGGGACTTTACACGGCTCTCCACATCGGCCACCTTGGCATTAAAATAGTCCGCATCACCAGCAGCCCTACGAGCATCAATAGCCAGCGAATCCCGCCCCTTGGCGGCATAATACCGGCCGGTCGCCACATAGGTCTCAAGAGATTTCCATAAATCCGTGTAAAGGGTTTCCATGTTGGTTCTTGCTTCCACAGACATGGAATCCGCAATGTAGGGCTCTACGGCAGACTTGTAATCGCCATGACGCAGGAATTCCACCTTCACGCCCAGTTTATCAAGCAGTCCCTTGTAGAATGTGATTCCACCACCAAGGCCTCGCCAGGCAAAATGAGCGGAAGGTTCCACCACAATACGGTCGGCAGAAGATACTGCCAGCAAGACGGAAGGACGAACATCGTCCAGATAGGCGATGACCTTCCCTCCACGGGCCTTGTGACGCATGACTAAACGATTGATTTCATTGGACACTCCTACGTTGCCCCTGTACCCCGAAAAGTCAAGAACAACAAGGCCGCAGCCCGGATCGTTCTTCAGATGTTCAAAGATGTTACGCACCTTCAGAAGTCCAATGCTACTGTTTCGCAAGAAAGGAATACCCTCTTCCACCTCGGAAACTTCGCTATTCAGAGGAACACGTACAATTTTGGCGGTTCTGGAAGCATGAGGATTACGGGCTGAGTGAAAGCCCCAGGTTCCACCCTTCGGAAGATAATCATCGTAGAACTTCACAGCCACATCGTTGTACCCGCCAAAGGATGTAGACAAAGTAAGCGTATATTCTTCCTTGCCGCTTCCGCTATAGATTGGCAACTTGAAACCCGCACGGATTCCGTACAATTCCATTTCAAGAAGCAGGCGGTGATCTTCCCAGTTTTCCAAATCGTAGCTGACGCCCACATTACGACCAAGACGCAAGGTCGCCCCAATATTCTGGATACGGTCTACGGACCCAGGGCCCAAATACAGCAAGTTATCGCAGGAAAATCCCAGGGAAAGGAACCGGAAGGGACGGACCAGAAATCCCTGGGAATAAGACCATTCCGTGCCATCGAAATCGGCACTACGGAATGCGGTAATACGACTACCCCAGAATAGATAGCGGTTCAAAAAGTCCGAGGCGTGAGTGACACTCCAGCGGGATTCATCCAGCCCTTCTCCATTTTCACGATATTCAAAAGCGGCACCCCAATGCTCCAAATTGCCGCCGATGCGAAATTCAGAGATACCATCATCATACTGGTAATCCGCCAAGGCTCCCTTGGAGTCAAATGCGGCCATTCCCGCCGGGTTACCGAAGAGGCCGTGAGCTCCCTCCAGGGACACAAAACGGGACTCGCCAGGAAGGTAAGCGAAGGCAGAGGATATGGCAAACGCGCACATCACGCACATTATTATTAAAGATTTACGAAGCATTGGACATATTTTAGAAATAAATTGTCCATACTAGGCAACGGCAACATTTTTTTTTCAAACATAGCCAATCCAACCCATTTCACAAAAAATGTCCCAACACGAAACTTTCCATAAACGGAAATACTTTACATTTTTTAAATTTACGATGCTTTACAAATAAAGAGACTTTTATGGCTTCTAACAAAAAACAAGAAGAAACAGATCTTTTCGACCTTTTAAAAGACTTGGCTAAGAATTGGTTCATAATGCTCCCCTGCATTATTTTCGCAACTGCGGTCGGCATATTTGTGGCCATGTGGATTAGGCCGGTATATCAGGTCGATGCTTTGTTGCAAATCGAATCCAAGAACAAGGGTGGTGCAGCATCCTCCATGATGGGAGGACTTGCCAGTCTCTTTGCTACAGCAAGTCCTGCAGAAACCGAAATTGAGCTAATCAACAGCCGTCAAGTGATAGGAGATGCCGTAGAGAAGATGCACTTACAGTACATCGCACTACCGACAAACAAGATTGACCGTCTTCTCCGTAAAGAAGGCCGTATGGATATTCTTCGTTTTGACGTTCCAGATGGTCTTATTCCCATCGATGAAAAAGGAAAACCTTGGACAGCAGTGGTTCTGGACTCAACATCTTTTGATTTGTACGATCACCTTGGCAAGAAAGTTTCAACATGCAAGGTTGGAGATACTTACCGTATCCCATATGCAGGGGACACTGTTTCCATTAACATCTATAGCATGAAGGCAACCAAAGGTCAAACATTTGCACTATCCAAAATTGAGCGACTGGACGCAATCGAAGCCTTCAAGAAGGTTTTTAACGCGAAAGAAAAAGGCAAGAAAACCGGTGTTCTTGAATTTTCCTATCAGGATATCTACCCCGATCGTGGAGCAAAGGTCCTTAACGAAATCGCCACAAGCTATTTACAGCAAAACGTCGAGCAGAGAAACGCCGAAGCGCAAAAGACTCTCGAATTTCTCGAAAAACAATTACCCGACGTGAAAGCCGAGATGGACAGCGCCCTCCTCAAATTCAACACCTACCGCAACCAGGTTGGATCAGTTGATATTAACGCCGAAACCAGATTAGTCCTCGAAAAAAGAACTCGTTTACAACAAGATTTACTGGCCCTTCAGCAAAAAAAACAGGAAGCAGTACGACTTTTCCAGCCTCAGCATCCGACAGTGAAAACACTTGAGGAGCAGGAAAACTCCCTAAAACGCGAGCTGGCATTAAACTCCAGTGAATCTAAAAAGTTGCCGTCAACCCAACAGGAAGTTCTCAAGTTAACGAATGAAGTGGACATGAGCAAGATCATGTACACAACCATGTTAAACAACATCCAACAGTTGAAACTTGTGTCTGCTGGTGAAGTCGGATCCGTTAGAATCATTGACTACGCCGAGATCGTTTCTAAGCCAATCAAGCCTCAAAAGAAAATTATTCTCGGCATGGCCATATTCCTCGGCTTCCTTCTCGGCACAATCATCGTCACATTTAGATCTAGACTTAGCAGTGGCGTCAAGGACGCACACTTCATTGAACGAGAAACAGGCTTTAGCGTCTATGCCAAAGTTCCCAAAGGCAATCCCAAGGGTACAAAAGGTACTCGTCCTCTTGCCGTGGTAGAACCCGACGACGTTGCAGTGGAATCCCTGAGAGCTTTACGCAGTTCTCTTGAGTTCAGTATGGACGATGGAGCGCGCCCGATTATTGGCGTAAGTGGTTTGATTCCAGGCGTGGGTAAAAGCTTTATTTCTGTCAACCTAGCGGCCCTTTGTGCCGGCCTTGGCAAGAAGGTTATTCTTTTGGACGCTGACTTGCGTAAAGGCCGTCTGCACAAGGAATTTGGCATTAAGCGAGGCAACGGACTTTCCCAAGTTCTTCTTGGTGAAGTATCCGCAAAGGATGTCATCCACAGCACGGAAGTTGAGAATCTATTCATTATGCCATGCGGTGCAGTTCCAAACACCCCGTCTGAATTACTTGGTTCCAAACATTACACCACGCTAATCAACGAACTTGAGAAAGAATATGACCTTATTATTGTAGATACGCCTCCTATCATGCTCGTTACCGACGCCGCTCTTGCATGTAAGGTTGCTTCACAAATTGTGATGGTCATCGAATACAACAAGCACAGCATTGAAGCCATCAAGGACGGAATGGCCCAAGTCATGAAGGGAAACCCCTCCGCTCATGCAAGTTTCGTCATCAACAAATATGAGCACAGCCATTCAGATGGATATGGATATAAGTACGGTAAATACTAATCTTTTCTGTATCAAGAAAAGCATTTCATGAAGCAGAAGGAACGTTATTATGAAGAGAGTTATCACCTACGGAACATTCGATTTACTGCACTACGGTCATATCAATCTGTTGAAAAGAGCCAAAGCTCTTGGCGACTACTTGGTTGTTGTCGTATCCTCTGACGAATTCAACTGGAACGAAAAACAAAAGAAATGCTATTTCTCGTACGAACAACGTAAAGCACTCGTAGAGGCAATCCGATACGTTGATTTGGTCATTCCTGAAACCAACTGGGAACAAAAAAGAACGGATGTCCACGAATACCATATTGACACATTTGTCATGGGAGACGATTGGAAAGGAAAATTTGACTTTTTGAAAGAAGAAGGCGTAGAGGTTGTTTATCTTCCTAGAACACCAGAGATAAGCACTACGCAAATAAAAAAAGATCTTAACAAAATGTAAACTGCAATTGTCGACTAGAATCGCCAACCAATTTCAGCTTCTAAACAAAACACACCCTTTTGACAAAAGGATGTGTTTTATCTTTACAAAGAAAAATTGGAACTAATCGCATTCAACCACTCTAAAAAATTTGTTATATGGTCATCCTCTTTGTCATAATCCTTGCAATATCTCTATACAACGTTAAATTTAAAGTTAACGGCTTCCACGATGATTTCATGGGCAAGGACCAATGCAATTCCGTCAAAGGTATATTTATCATGTTCGTTTTTGTCCGTCACATTTTACAATACGTGACCAGGAGCGGCTATGACTACACTCCCTTTGCAGACGCCATAGGCAAGACCATCAACACATCGCTCAGCCAATTCATCGTTGTCATGTTTCTTTTTTACTCCGGTTTCGGTGTTGCCGAATCAACAAAAAAGAAAAACTATATAAGCAATCTTCCCGTAAATAGGATTCTACCAACTCTCATCAATTTCGACATCGCGGTATGTTGGTTTGTCATCCTTAATTTACTTTTGGGCCTTCCCCTCTCCGTACAACAAGGTATTCTCAGCTTTCTAGCCTGGGATGATGTTGGAAACTCAAACTGGTACATATTCGTCATTATCGTCTGCTATTTCTTCGCCTACATCGCGTACAAGCTACCAGAAGCATTTCACAGCAAAACCCCAGCCAGCCCCCTGATCATCCATTTTTTTCTATCTCTATTTTTGATTTTCATACTAGCACATTGCAAGGGATCATACTGGTACAATACGGTTCTATCTTTCGTCGCAGGGATGTGCGTATCCGTCTATAAAGACAAATTTTTTCCGTTCTTCAAAAAACACTATGTCAAACTATTTCTTGCAGTAATTGCCGCATTTACAGCCCTGCTCCTGATACACAAAGAAAAATACTGCCTCAGATTCAATATTGAAAGTATCCTTTTTGCACTTATCGTTGTCTTTCTAACAATGAAAATTAAAATTCAGAATTTTCCATTAGCATGGATGGGAGCCCACCTATTCCCACTCTATATCTATCAACGCATTCCCATGATCGCCATATATGAAATCTTTGACAAAGATTTCGTGCGCGAGTACGCATACTTGTATATACTTATCTCCTTTGTCATCACGCTCCTCATTGCCTATTTCTACAAACACTGGCAAATCGGCCCCTTGCTCAAAGACAAAACAGCAAACAAGGCTTAAATTTACGGCATTAAGACTACCTATTACAACAGCGCCCTTTCATAAATAAATATATTTGTATGGAATAACAGTTGCTGTATCCTTATAAAGGAAGTTTTTATGCGTAGCATTAAAAGAAACATTTTGCTTAATCCAGGACCATCGACAACAACGGATTCCGTAAAGATGGCTCAGGTTGTTCCCGATATTTGCCCTCGTGAAAAAGAATTTGCCTCCATGATGAAGGGCTTACGCGAAGACTTGTTGAAGGTAGTTCACGCAGATCCCGAACAATACACCTCTGTGCTCTTCTGCGGCTCCGGAACACTAAATATTGACGTTTGCATCAACTCCCTTCTGCCTGCAGACAAAAAAGTACTCGTCGTAAACAATGGTGCATACAGCGCTCGCGCAGTAGAAATCTGTCAATACTATGGTTTACCCTATATTGACCTGCAATTCCCTGTAGATCAACGTCCCGACCTAACAAAGGTAGAGCAAGTTCTCAAGGACAATCCGGACATAGCCCTCGTTCATACAACCCATAATGAAACCGGAACTGGCATTTTGAATCCAATCCGAGAAATTGGAGCCCTAGCCCATAAGTATGGCGCTGTTTTCACAGTGGACACGACCTCCACTCTGGCAATGCGTCCAATCAACGTACAAGAAGACAACATCGATTTTTGCATGGCCTCTGCACAGAAGGGACTTATGGCAATGACCGGACTTTCCTTTGTAATTGGCAAAACAGACATCATCAAGGCGTCCAAAGACTATCCCAAGCGATCCTATTATTGCAACCTGCACTTGCAGTACGAGTATTTCGAAAAAACGGGCGAAATGCATTTCACGCCTCCCGTACAAACCATTTACGCAACCATACAAGCCCTCAAAGAATATTTCGCAGAAGGCGAAACGCCAAAATGGGAACGTCACACTCGAATATTCAACGCAATCCACGACGGTCTTGAAAAACTCGGCTTTAAGAACGTCATCAAACGCGAATGGCAAGCGGGTCTGGTTGTAAGCGCCATCTATCCTGACGACCCCAATTGGGATTTCATGAAGGTGCATGATTACTGCTATGATAGGGGATTTACCATCTATCCAGGCAAGATTTCCACAACGAACACATTTCGTCTATGCGCCCTCGGCGCTATAGACGAGAAAGATATCAAGGATTTCTTTGAAGTATTCAAGGAAGCCCTGGAACACTTTAATATTACAATTCCCGTAAAATATAAAGGATGATATAATGGCTTCTAAAGTTTATACATGTTTTATTACCGACGTCATCCACGCCGGCCACATGAATATCATCAACGAAGCAAAAAAACTCGGTGATGTCATTGTTGGGGTTTTGACAAACCAGGCCATGGTAAGTTACAACCGTTTCCCGACAATCAGCTTCAATGATCGTCTCAAGCTGGTAGAAAGCATCCCTGGCATTTCAAAAGTTGTCGTACAGGATACAGTCATGTACGATAAGATCATCAACGAAATCCGCCCCGATTACGTAATCCATGGCGACAACTGGCTTAGTGGCCCAGAAAAATCCATTCGCGACAATGTGGAAAAGTGCCTGGCCTCCTATGGTGGAAAAATCATTGATGTTCCCTACACATACAATGAAGAAGTAAAACACATTGACGCAAAGATCAAGGAAAAACTCGCCATGCCGGAATTCCGTCGCAGACGACTTGGTCAGCTTCTGTCAATCCGCCCAGTGGTTAAGGCGATCGAAGTGCATAGTGGTTTAACCGGCCTTATTGCAGAAAAAACTGTTGTTGAACAGGATGGCGAATTAGATCAGTTCGACGCAATGTGGATAAGTTCGCTCTGTGATTCTACTGCAAAGGGTAAACCGGACATTGAATTGGTCGATATGACATCTCGATTCCGCACCATTGATGACGTTATGGAAGTCACCACCAAGCCGATTATCTTTGATGGTGACACCGGCGGACTTATTGAGCACTTTGTCTATACAGTTCGTTCCCTGGAACGTATGGGCGTATCTGCAGTTATCATTGAGGACAAGACGGGACTCAAGAAGAATTCCCTCTTCGGTACTGAAGTTCAGCAAACTCAAGACACCATTGAGCACTTCTGCGAAAAAATTTCCACAGGCAAAAAAGTGCAGCTTACTGATGATTTCATGATCATCGCTCGCATCGAAAGCCTCATCCTAGAACAGGGGATGGAAGATGCCTTGAACCGCGCTTTCGCATATGTCAAAGCCGGTGCGGACGGGATCATGATTCACAGCCGCAAGAAGGATCCTGCAGAAATTTTTGAATTCTGCGACAAGTTTAGAGCACAAGACAAAAATACCCCGATTGTAGTTGTCCCGACATCTTTCAATACGGTCACAGAAGCAGAACTCGCTAGCCATGGTGTAAATGTCGTAATTTATGCAAACCAGTTGACAAGAAGCGCTTTCCCAGCCATGCAGAAGACCGCAGAAGACATATTACGCTATCATCGCGCGAAGGAAGTGGATGATAGACTGATGTCCATCAAGAACATCATCACCTTGATTGACGAACTTTAACCGGAAGACAGATTCTACCATGAACAACGCAATTATCATGGCCTCAGGCCTTGGCACAAGAATGCGTCCATTGACAGACACAACACCCAAGCCTCTTATTAAAGTGGGCGATAGGCCCATGATAGAGACTGTCATTGAAGGCCTCCTAAAAAGGGATACACAGACAATTGCCGTTGTTGTAGGATACCTAGCCGACCAGTTCAATTATCTTACCGAAAAATATCCCAAGGTCAGACTTGTAAAAAACAAGGACTACCAGACAATCAATAACATTTCTTCCATTTTTTATGCCAAAGATCTTCTAGCCGAAGGTCCCTGTTTCATTTGCGAAGCAGACCTGTACGTTTCTGATCCCAGCATTTTTGAGGCAGACTTAAAGGAATCCTGCTACTTCGGACGAATGGTGAAAGGCCTTTCCGAAGATTGGGTATTTGAAACCGGGGCTGACGGTTACATCACTCGAGTTGGCAAAGTTGGAACAGACCTATACAATATGGTCGGCGTCTCCTATTTTGACAAGCTAGACGCCTCCGCACTGAAATGTTCCATAGAAAAGACCTACGGTTCTCCAGGGTACGAAACCAAATTTTGGGATGACGTCGTAAACGAAAATCTTGACACTTTAAAGCTCAAGGTTCATCCCGTTGCAGACGGGCAGATTGTCGAAATTGATACTGTTGCAGAACTGGAAATTGTCAACAAGCAATTCGCAAACAACCATTAGTTTATTCTGAGGATTTATGCAAGTCGAAAATTTCGTCCGCATTCTTGGTTCCAATTTTTATACAGGTGTTCCTGATAGCCAGCTCAAAGCTTTATGCAATTATCTGATGAACACCTATGGAATAGACAAGGCTCATCACATCATCGCAGCCAACGAAGGCAGCTGTACAGCTATTGCCGCAGGATACCACCTCGCAACCGGTAAAATTCCCGTTGTCTACATGCAAAATAGCGGAGAAGGCAACATCATCAACCCCGTAGCATCCTTGCTCAATGACAAGGTTTACGCCATCCCCATGATTTTCGTAATCGGTTGGCGTGGCGAACCAGGAATCCATGACGAACCTCAACATATTTACCAAGGAGAAGTAACTGTCAAACTTCTCGAGGACATGGACATAGCCACCTTCGTTCTCAGCAAGGACACCTCTGAAGACGAGCTTCAGAAACAAATGCAGGAATTCGAGAAGGTTCTGAAAAACGGGAAAAACGTGGCCTTTGTCGTCCGTAAGGGCGCCCTCAGCTATGACGGCAAGGTGAAATATGAAAATGAAAATGAGATGATTCGTGAAGAAATCATCCAACACATCGTAAAAGCTTCAGGCGAAAATCCCATCATTTCAACTACGGGCAAAGCCAGCCGTGAACTTTTCGAAACCCGTGTTGCAAACAATCAAAGTCACAAATATGACTTTTTGACCGTCGGTTCCATGGGACACAGTTCCTCAATCGCCCTTGGTGTAGCACTAAACAAGCCTAACACGAAGATTTGGTGTATCGATGGTGATGGCGCAGTTTTGATGCACATGGGATCTATGGCCGTGCTCGGTGCAAATGCTCCCAAAAATATGATCCACGTAGTAATCAACAATGGGGCTCATGAAACCGTCGGTGGCATGCCTACTGTAGCTTCCAATATTGATTTAGTCGCCATCGCAAAAGCGTGCGGATACCCCAATGCCGTATCCGTCAGTAATTTCGCCGATTTGGACAAGGAACTGAATGCAGCCAAGCTTCGCAATACATTAAGTTTTATTGAAGCCAAATGTTCCATTGGCGCCCGAGATGATTTGGGACGTCCGACAACAACCGCATTGGAAAACAAGCAAAACTTCATGAGTTTCCTTGCGGAACTTAAATAAAGATGGCATCCATAAAGCAACAAACCATCAAGGCCTCCAAATGGAACTTCCTCGAACGCATTGCAACACAGGGGATACAGTTCCTTCTTGGAGTGGTTATGGCTCGTTTGCTCACGCCAGCCGATTATGGAACGGTTGGCGTTCTTGCCATTTTTTTTGCAGTATCCCAATCATTTATTGATAGCGGATTTAGCTCAGCACTCATACGAAAGAAAGATCCTCAGGAATCCGACTTTAGCACGGCATTCTACTTCAATCTTGCCGTTTCCATCTTCGCATACATTCTACTTTTCCTTGCTGCCCCTTGGATAGCCGATTTCTTCAAGATTGATATCGTATGCCCCATTCTCAGGGTACAGGCAGTCACACTCATCATCAACGCGATCATGGCCGTCCAAGTGGCCATGCTCAACATCAAGCTAGACTTTAAATCCCTCGCTAAAAGAAATGTATCTGCAACGCTTATTTCAGGAATTTGCGGCATAGGTTTAGCTTATCTCGGTTATGGAATCTGGGCACTGGTATTTCAACAAGTTATTGCATCACTTATTAATTTGGTTTTCATATGCGCAGTTTGCCGTTGGTATCCCAAAGCAGGGTTTTCAAGGAATTCTTTCAGTGAGTTATGGTCTTTCGGTAGTAAACTTTTAGTTTCCGGGTTACTGCACACGGTTTATACTCATATGACCACGTTGCTCATAGGCAAGTTTTACACACCTAAAGATCTTGGATTCTACTCCCGTGGTCTCCACTTTTCATCGCTCCCCAATAACACCATCAATGGGGTTTTACAAACCGTCACCTATCCCCTGTTGGCCAAAATACAAGATGATGAAGAGCATCTAATCCAGATTTACCGCAAATACATAAAAGTCACATCCCTGTGTATATTTATTTTTTCAGCATTGCTCTGCGCGCTTGCCAAACCCATCATATTACTTTGCCTTACCGAAAAATGGTCTAACGCCATCATCTTTCTCAACATTTTCGCACTTTCCAGCATGTTTGATCACTTGAGTACAATTAATCTCAACTTACTCAAAGTAAAGGGGAGATCAGATTTATTCCTCAAATTGGAAGTAATCAAGAAAACCATCGCTATAGCACTTCTGTGCATTTCCGTTCCTTTTGGTGTTCTCACCATCTGCATTTCTAAATTTGTATATAATCAGATAGCAGTCATTATCAACACTTACTACACAGGCAAACTATTCAATTTAGGCTATATTAAGCAAGTGAAAGACTTCTTCCCTTATTTTGCATTTAGCATCATAGCCTGCCTCCCCGCTTTCGCCCTTACATTCACCGACTTACCGCATCTCATCGTAATCGTTGCTGGAGGGGCACTATCCCTTTCAATATATTGGTTCTTCCTTCGTAAAGACCCAAATATGCTTGAGCTAATTGACCTAATAAAAGCAAGAAGGAAAAAATCATGAGTTTTCTGCGAAAAATAAGATACACCATTCTTTCTGCGTACAATAGAATTATCGCTAAAGATTCAAAATCCATTTTATTTATACCCCATCCGAATTGTAATATGGACGGGTACGATATCCTTAATGGCGAATCTGACAATGTTCTTTGCCTTTTCAACAGCATCATTCGAGACAGTCGCTTTAAAGGTTTCCATCTGTACGTACTTTTTTATCACGCAGATCGTCTTCCTGCCTACATTGAATATTGCAACCAATTTTCCAACGTAGCAGTCAGTTTTATCCACCATAAAGACAGAAGAAATCTTTTTAAGGCTGTAGCTCACAGCTACACTATCTTCACAGATACCGACTGCACTCACATTTTCTATAGAACATCAACACAGCGAATTATCTGCCTCAATTACTACGGAGGCTTGTTTAAAAGCGAATTTCATCGGTGGGAAAAATACGGAGGATTCAAGAAGGTCATTTCTAAGCACAAAGAAATGTACAAACTTTTCGACTACAATATTTCTCTTTCTGAACTAAATTCAAAATTATTTGCAGCAGACTTGTGTCACTATTATCCTCATTTTTTGCCATTGGGTTTCCCCAGAAATGACGTATTCTTCAAGGATTTAAGTGATTTCCGTAAAGAAATTGAAAAAACCGTCGGCTTTAAATTTAAGCACATTATCACCTATGTTCCCACCCATAGAGATTATGAAAATAGCCAACGCGACGCTTATAACGAAAGCCAGACAAAGTCAAGATCCATTTGGGGACATGTCAGCAACGAAGAGCTTATCGCTTTAGAAAAAACTCTCGACGAAACTGACACGATCATCATCGCAAAGGTACATCCCATACAGAAATCACAAACTTCCGTGATTTCTTACGAAAACAGCAAGCACATCATATTCTTTAACGATCTTGTTAAAAAAATCAAAACCAGCCTAAATCCGTTAATGGCTATTTCCGACAGCATTATTACAGACTACACCTCTGCCGTTTTCGATTTTATGTATGCAAATCGTCCTATTATCTATTACTTCTACGACATAGAGCTATACCGAAAAACAAGAGGCTTTTTTATTGAGCCAATTGAGGCAATCTGCGCGGGCCATTTCACCTATAGTATCAGTGATTTGCAAAAGGCAATCCAAGATATCGCCGCAGAAAGGGATCCTGAAAAAATCAAAAGAGAATTCCTACAGAATCTATTTATCAAATTTAGGGATGGAAACACCTCGGAAAGAATCAAAGATTATTTCTTTCCCACAGCAGGCAACTAAGTGTTTTCCTTAAATAGGGTTTAATATGAAATTTGTTTATGTACTCGTCAGTAATGAAAAAGACACTTATTATGAACAGACCATGATAAGCATTACTAGCCTATTGCAGCACAACTCTAGTGCTAAGACCGTGATCATCGTAGATCAGGGAACGGCAGCTACATTCACAAACAAAAGAACGTATCATGAGCAATTAGGTTCCGAAATCTGCGTTGTTCAGGTTCCTGAAGAATACAATAATCGAGATCGTTCTAGATTTCTAAAAACATCCATGTACAACTACCTCAATGAAGATTTTCTTTTCATTGATGGAGACACATTAATCTGCGAAGATTTGGGAGACATTGACCAAAACATCACAATGGGTATGGTGCTAGACCGTCATTTACTCATATCCGAAAGTAGTTACCAGAGTTTTTATAATGAACGAGCTCTTCCACTAAAATGGGCAACCGGCTATGAAAACAAGCACTTCAACAGCGGTGTAATATGGGTAAAAAAATCCGCAGAGTCTCAGAAATTCTTCGATTTATGGCATTCTCTATGGAAGGAAACACTAAAAAACTACTCCATAGTTTATGATCAAACAGCGTTAAACGAAGCAAATGCGCAAATGCATGGATTCGTCAAGGAAATCAGCGGTATCTGGAATTGTCAAGTTAGCAGAAGATCTGCAGCATTGAAGCACTTGCACGAAGCAAAAATTTTGCACTACTATGCCAGCTTCGGATTAACATGTTACGATCTTGCAAACAAGGATATCCAGCGATCAATTCTTCAGGACCATCACGAAGCACTTGACTCAATTCTCAAGAATCCCAAATGCGCCTTCACAAATGTATTGGACATGGTTGCTGATGCACCGACCGTAAACATACAAAGAACATCCTGCTATAGACTCTTATTACAAATTTTCAAACGACAACACTTTATTTTCCAAGTCGCCAACAAATTTTGCGGCGTCATTTTAAGGCACATTGTTAAAGAAAAATAGTCATGCGCTTTTTCCTAAATCACAAGCTCATTTTTCTAGGAATATTCATCCTCTGCATGTTCTTTACATCATGCACTTATGATGAAAGTCCAGAAATGTGCTTTATTGGAGATTCCATTACACACCTCTGGGATACAGACTTCTTCTTTCCCGAATACACCACTTCCAACCATGGCGTTAGCGGGGCAAAAATTGATGATTTGTTCACTTGGGATCTTTCCGAATGCAAGAACATCCCATCGATCATTTTAATTGGAACAAACAATTTAAAAGCAGCCACAAAGAACGACAGCACAAAGGCGCTTTTTCAGAAAGTATACATTCAAAAATACATGAAGTTGCTAGGGCAAATCAAATCAAGCAATTATGTTATCATTTCAATCTTGCCCAGAGACCGCCTTTATGAAGAAAAAGGGGCATTAAATTCATACATAAAAATTTTAAACGACTCTCTGAAAAAAACACTTGATCAACAAGATTTTCAAACTGATTTTATAGATGCATACCCGCACTTTCTCAAAGACTCTCTGATCATTCGTGAATATTACAGCGACGGATTGCATCTCTCAGAAGAAGGGTACCGGAAGTTAACTTCTCTAGTGAGGAAAGCATTATGAGAAAATTCCTTTTTCTAATCATCCTAGTGGCCGCCTTCTCTTGGGCTCAGTCAACTTTTTTTCTAGGCGCTGAGAACCAGCACAGAGTTTACATTGGTTACGAACACAAGCAATTTATTGGACTCTTTGTCAAAAACACCCTCTTTAAACAAGACCTGAATTTGCAACAAATTGAGTTTAATCCCTATATTAATCTCGGTTATTCACCATCCCTATCGTTCAAAGTCAATCCATACTTTGGTATGCGATATGATTCTGATTTCTACTATCTTGGCGCACACTTGTCAATGGATTGGTCCAATTACCAATATTTCCAATTAAAAACAGAAATTAGTCCCTATTTTCACAAAAGGACCAAGTACGCAACCATTTATACCTCCCAAATTCAATCTTTCATCTTGCCAAGTATCGGCTTAGTTTTAGGGGCAAAAAACAACCCCGAATACAATTTGATAGAGGAAAGAATGTTTGGGGGACTAATCATCAGGGACACCCAAAGCCTAATAGAAGCAACAATATCCACTCCATATAAATTAGAAGAAACTCATCTTACTAGATTTAACATTAGTTTCCATCACGCAATCAATCTATAAAGGGGCCTTCATGAGTTCAACAATCACGCTTCTCAAATTCTTTGCGGCCTTTCTGATTACATGGTCCCACTTAGACAAATGTTTCCCTGCAGACCAGGCAATCCTTGCAACAGGAGGAACCTTAGGTAACGGTCTATTTTTTTTCATATCTGGCTTTGGACTATTTCTGTCTACGCGTAATTTGAAAAGTTTTTCCTGGTTTCAAACAAAAATTTCAAAATTACTACTGCCCACATTTGTATTCGTTCTTGCGAAAGCTATTTTCAATGGATATTTCAACCTACGAGTTGATCTAAACCATACATGGTTTGTCTGGGCAATTCTTCTTTTCTACGTAGCCTACCATCCCATTCTCGTTTTCCTTAAGGACCACCTTATCAAAATTATATTCATTACTTATCCCGTAATGTTCATCATTTATGCAATCATTCTTTTGTATCGTCAGGATTATTTTGTCGATATTGCAAATTATTACTTCAAGTGCACCTACTATTTCCAGATATTCCTTTTCGGGGGCTGGGTGGCATCAAAAAATGCCACAATGAAATACAATATCAAAAAGGACCTGCTTCTTTTCTTGTTGTTTTATGGTGCTTTTAACGGACTTAAAATCTACATCAAAGGACATACAGAGTTTTATCCCTTACAGATATTATCTCCTCTTTGCATAATGCCGTCTATTTATTACTTGTTCAAAATTTTTGATGCCGGATTAGCCAAAAAAATCATACACAACAAGATTCTTTCTCCCATTGTTTTCATCGTCTCCGGACTGACTCTGGAAATTTACCTCGTCCAGTTTTCCATCATCTCTCAGGAATTCAACTCCTGGTACCCAGCAAACCTGCCCCTTATTTTAGCAGTCATCCTGCTTTCCAGCTACCTGCTAAAAATTGGGACAGGACTTTTCAAAGTCATCTTCTTTGACGGATTCAATAATTTCAAAAGCATCTGGCACATTTCCTGCGACTCATCTAAATACAAATGAACAAGATAATTTTAATGGTTCTTTTTTCTATCGCACAGGCATTCTGCTACAATTTTATGACATGGAATGTGAGATGCGAAAATCCGGACGATACAACCAACGGAAACATATGGAGCAAAAGATTACCCCATATCGTAGAAAACATTGAGTTCATTTTCCCTGACTTTTTAAATGTGCAAGAAGTCAATCCCGGTTTTGTCAATGACTTGGCTAACCTACTTCCAGATTACAATTACGTCTACCTGCATGAAAAATCTCAAAATGCAATTTTTTTCAAGAAACATTTTTTAGTTCAGAAAACAGGCGAATTCTATCTATCCGAAACCCCCAACAAGCGTAGCCGTGGTTGGGATGCTAAAAACAAGCGTACTTGCCTTTGGGCTAAGATACAAGATGAAAATAAAAATACTTTCTTCATTTTCAACACACACTTTGATCACAAGGGGAAAGAGGCCAGAATTAATAGCGCAATAATGGTTAAAGATTCCATCAACCGAATTGCGGGGAATGCAACAGTCATTCTCTCAGGAGACTTTAACGTGGATAAAAGAGAAAAACCTTTTACCATACTTAACGAAAACAGTCCGTTACAAGAAGCTCAATTTCAAGCAAAAAGAATCTACAATCCCAGTGGTAGCGTAAACTATTTTGACCCTAAAAGATACAGTCAGTGGCAATTTGACTACATATTCACCACAAAAAACCTAGAAATCATCCGATATTCCGTTCCAAACTTTATTTACTACGATAAAGACTCTGATGTACTGCGCTTTCCCTCGGACCATTCCCCCGCATTCATCCAGTTCAATATCCAATAAAAATCTAAATTTGTGCCATGAGTTTTTTACTTAGCCTTCCTGTATATTTTTTATTCTTTGCAATTCTTTACAGGATTTGCAAAGGGGATGAAGCCGGAAAATTCTATGCACTTGCTCTAGGCACACTTCTTTTCCCCCTTGTCGGCACCTTCATTTCAAATCCCGCAATAGCCCCAAACCACGCTTTCATATACACTTACTTCATAATTGAATTCCTTCAGTCTATCGGAAAAAAACGCTCCGTGGCCCTCATGGGAATAACTATTCCCTTAGCATTTATCGTTATTAGCACAACCGCAACAATCCTCCATACAGACGGACTCGATCCAAAAACTTTCTATGTTGCCGGTCGTGATTTTTTTGAGACATACGGTTACCTACTGGCAGCATACATTGCCGGCTCCAAGATTGACGATGCCGAAAATATTTATGAAAAATTCTACGGTCCCATTATAGTTCTCTGCGTGTGCGCAGTCATTGAAGTATTAATCAAGTACAATATTCCCTACACCATCATCTGCTCTGCCTATCCAAACTACGATATGGGCTACACATCTTTGGAAAGCGGGGGTGTATTTACGGATTCCTGGAGAATTCGTGCTGCCGTAACAACAGTACATCCAACAGCATTAGGAACACTTTTAAGCAGTCTCTTCGCCTTTTACATTCCGCTATGGAAAAAAGACATTATTCCCCAAAGAAGGCTAATTGCAGTTCTTGCAAGTCTTCTCATAGCAGTCTTCATCAGCGGGTCAAGAACCGCAATGATTTGTACCATCCTCACCACATTTTTTTTCCTATTCGCAAAATCACGACTAATTATAAAAATCGCATTTATCGGTCTAACAATTTTTTCGCTGGGAACAATTTTAGCGTTATTCGTCACTCAATTTGAAAATTCGCGAGGCAGCAACTTAGATTTGCGTAGGGAACAGCTCATTTTCTCCGCGCTGGCAATTCAACAATCTCCTATCTATGGCAACGGAGTTCAATACACATCCAAGTATATTTTCGGTGATACCGACGACGGTTCAAGAGGCACCGCACGAGGTTACAACAATGAGAACCTTGGTGGTCTAGAATCCATTATCTTCAGAAAAATTATTGACTATGGATTTCTGGGATGCACATTCTTTTTTGTCTTTCTCATATACATGCAATTATATTTCATCATCAACAGAAAGAAATCCCTATATGCATGTACAGGTTCATATGTAGTCCTGTCATTCACAATATTCCTCATTCTTTCAGGGACATTAGCGAACAGTATCGTATATGGTTTTACACTTATCGGTTTTTGTCTTGCAAAAACCCGAAAAGACAAAATATTATACTACGAAACAAAAAAAATCAACGACGAATCAGCGCAGCAAGTATCTAACAACAAGTAAGATCAAGGCAAAACTGAGAGCACCGTTCTTTCTTAATTTGATGTAAACGGAAAAAAACTTTCCAAAGACACTGCTATCGCATAGCAAAACATCCTTCTGCGAAAGTTCGTTATGAATATTCACAATAGCCTGAATGCGATTCAGGACGTTCGAGCAAAGGGACACCTCGCCGCACTTTTTCGCATAGTAGGCAACAGATCTTTGAGCGAGGGCAAAAGTCAAGGGCAATCCGGAACTCCTTGCAATATCTTCAATTTCGCCAATCAAATCCAATCGACGATTTGAATTATTCACCTTAGGATTTGCATTAGCGGAACCATTATTTATTCTGTAGCTGTAGTAAGCAATTTTATCGTTCGCAACCACATATTTGGCCCTAATTGCACAGCGAATCAGGAAAGCAACATCCTCCTGATAGCTCATCTGTTTGTTGAAACGAAGGTTGCCAATAAGGCAGCGTTTAAAGAAGACTCTCCAGACGCTGCCCAGGAACCTAATTCCAGGCCCCAGACGTTTTTGAACAATCTCCGAAAAGATTTCCTCGTCTCTAAATTCAAGCTTTCCTAAATCCAGAGGGACAATCTCTTTCTTTCCCTTTTCATCTTTGAAGTACGGCGAAAAATACAAATCAGGACCTTTTGCAGAACAGCAATTAAAAGCCTGTTCAAAGGCACTTGCATTTATGTAGTCATCTGCATCCATGAACGTAACATAGTCACTTTCGCATACATCAAGTGCTTTATTGCGAGCATTGCTAACACCAGATTCATCCAACCTCAGAAGAACTACACGGGAATCCTTCTCAGCAATCCGTTTGCAAATGTCATAACTTGAATCGCTGGAACCATTTTCCACCAAAATAAATTTGACATCAATATTTTTTATTTCACACAATGACGTCAAGCATCGTTCAACATACAGTTGCACATTATGAACAGGAACAATAATTGAAAGAGTATCCTTCATTACATTTTCCCTAAAATGAACGAGACAACTCGCTCGGTAGCACAGCCATCGTCTACAACATGCCCATAAAAATCAAGAATTTCTTCACAGTTTTTTACAGCAGAATTCACATCCAAGCAAACAATCTTTTGGAAAAGTTCCGCTTCATTTTGTGCATAAACGAAAGGACTTTTTTCTAAATCAAAGTTAAGCCCCCTCCCAGCCTTGTAATTCTCTATATCGGGGACGTATAGAATCGTCGGACGTTTTAGCAAAACAAAATCGCCCACAAGTGAAGAGTAATCAGAAATCACAACATCAGCCAACAACAACAATTCTGACATTTCCGGATATTTAGAAACATTAAAAATTCTCTCATCTGAATCCCAGCAGCTTTCGTAAACAGCCTTATGATGTTGTCGAATCAACACGCACCACTTTGCAGAATCTCTTTGATTGAGCTTTTCAATCAACATCGCAAAGTCAAGCTTTTCTTCCTGTGTTTTGTATTCTCTAAATGTAGGAGCATACATAAGCACATGATCAAAGGCCTCAAGATTGAGTTTTTTTCTTATTTCCTCACGACGAGCATCTCTATTTTCAAAAAAGAAATCATTTCTTGGAGATCCCGTTTTCAAAATTTCACCTTTCACATTCAACTGTTCATGATATACCTTGTCTGCATAATCAGAACCCGAAAGAACATAATCCACCTTTTGATAGGCAATTCCAGATGGTTTCCCATGAATGTCATTAGACACATTTTTGAAAGCACGATCACCATGCCACGTATCAATAAAGATTTGTCCCCTACGTTTGAACGGAATCACCATCCCCGCGTTCATCACCCAAATTTTTGAAGTAAACAAGGCCTTAAAATCCGCAAAAGAATTTTTCTGCACTTTGAAAACGTAATCAGGAACTTCGATAGCCTCAGGATTGGAAAAGACCCAGACAATTCGAACGTCCGGGCGTTTTTCATGAATGGCTTCAGAGATGCACTTAGGATTGCAGGAGTACTGCAAACCGTTATAGGCTCTAAAATATATTTGCTTTTTCAAACGATAGAAAACGCAGAAGAATGTTTTTAAAAGAACCCAAGCCAGATTTTTTAAAATGCGCTTCATTCACAAACTTCCTTATAGCAAGCTTCCAACTTACGGCAAACCACATCACCGGTGAACTGGGTACTCGCACGTTCCCAACCAGCCTTGCCCATTTTCAGTCGCAATTCCTTGTTATTCACAATCATTTCTAAAGCCTTTGCAATAGCAGGGACATCTCCTGGCTGGCAGAGGATACCGCAGGCCCCATCGTCCACGACTTCTGCAGTACCACCCACAAACGTAGAAATCACCGGCAAACCAAAGCCAAGTGCTTCCACCAGGCTCATGCTAAAGCGTTCCGCATAAGAGGGCAACACCAACAAGTCATACTTTTTTAACTGTTCAATGTATTCACTGTGCTTCAACCAGGGAGATACCTGAATGAACTCTCTCTTGGATGATTTTTCAACACATTCCCTGACTTTGACCACTTCGCCATCACCAAACAGGTAGAGTTGTACCGGTACGGTAAAATTCGCCTTTCCGAAGGCTTCTATCAAATCATAAACGCCCTTGCGATTACCAAATCTTCCAGAGAAGATCACCTTTACCGGCTCTTCGTGTGCAGACAAATCCTCAGGAACAGCGGCAATACTTTCACCAGGGTTAGGTACTACCATGAAATTTTCAGAGCATGGAGAAACAGACTTGACGATATCTTTCATTTCAGAAGACAGTATCAAAATCTTTTTCGCATGAAGGAAGTAATCCTTCAGCATCCATTTCACAGGAGCAGAAGCACCATCACAAAATTTATCAAATAGACTTCCATGAATATGTATCACGTATTTTCGGCCACGAAGTCTAAGACAACAGCTAATCAAATACTTTCGAAAAAAACTTCCGTAACTAGAGGTATGAATTTGAAATAAATCAAATTTCGGAGGACACAAAAGCAGTCGCAGACAAAGGCAAAAAAGCTTTGGAAGTGATTTTACAAAAGAGCCGTTATAGCTTGCAATGAAATTCTTTTTCGAAAGCGAAAACAACTTCTTGTAACTAACAAGAACAGAACTGATCCCACCCTGAACATAAAGAGCCGGACCAATATGAACAATTTTATCAATCATCTAACACCTTAATTTTCGTAACAAAAACGGCCTTGTTGTGGCACATTTTCTTTCCATACAGAACAGCTGCCGGCACCTTTTCTCCAAAATGTTCCGAATACCATCCGAGCACAGGACTCTTTTCACCGCAATGAACTGTATATGTCAAATTTTGATCAAGTTCTATCAAAACGCTACGGGATCCACTTCTACGGACAATATAGTTATCGCCATTCTCTTCAACAATCGATTCCGGATGCAGATGGAACGGGATTTCCACATCAAATGATTCCGGTCCCTGCAATGAATCAATTATCGTAAACTGATTCTTATCTGCGTCAAATTCAACCTTACGACTATGGCTTACCCCAATCCTGTTATAGCCATTATGAGTAGCTTCCACAACCCCCGTCTCGGCGGAAGATTGCAGAACCTTTGTCTTAAAATGTTTCAGCCACAAAGTTGGCCCGGCTTGTAAAGCCTGATTCATTTCGTTTACGCGCACCGTATTGTGAGCCAGGGTACTTACGAAATAATTTCTCCAGGTTCTATGGGTATGGTAAGTATACGTCCCCGGATCTACGATTACGGGCTGGCCATCCACATGCAAAACGAAACTTAGCGCATCTGCATGTCCATGAGCAGCAATACTCAAATAACCAAGTGGAGCTGCATCAAAATGCAGATAGATTTCCTTATTTGGAGAATATTCACTTTTTTCTTCAGCACCCGAAATAATCTTGCGAAATACGAAATGACCACTTTCTACAAAAAATTCATTCTTACAAGCACAATCTCCGCCAACTATCAAAGCATCAAAAGACGCCTTTCCCTCATGATCAAAAATGAGTTGATTCTTATCATCCCATGCTGCATCTGAACGTTTTAAAGACGAATCTTTAAAGTAGGTAGCGAATGCAGTTAACAAAGATCTAAAATTATTAAAATGGCCACCAGAATCAGGACGCAAAAGAAATCCATCATCACCATCACCATACATGGGATAATTGTATTTCACATCCAGCATGACATTCAAATAGCGAGCCATTTGGTGCAATCGATTTTTATACGTATTTGAAAACGGTCGACCTGATGTATCTCCCGCAATTACAGCCAATAAGAAGAAATCATCAATAAATTGGATATATTCAGCAGCCTCTTCTCGATTTACACCATCCGGAGAATTCTGCAAAAGAATCTCTCGTTCCAAGCCGGCTTTTGCATAGGCACAACGTTTCTCGCGTTGCGGAATATTCCAACAGCAGGCTGCAATAAAAAGTCCTGCATATTCAGATATCAAATGATTATTTGCAGAAGAATAAAGGGATGGATGCTTAAAGGAATAGTCTGCATGATCACAGATTAGCGGCAGCCAAACTTCATTCACAAAAGTTGCAAACACAGGATCCATATTCAAAAGGGAATCTGCGTCCAGTAACTTCCAACAATAAGTCCAATTAATCAGACGAATATTCACTTCAATATTACTATACCAGTTCACCCCCAACAAATATGGGTTCTCATTCTTCCAACTAGTAAGATGATACATTATCAAATCAAGATAGCAACGATCAAGAGTTTCATGATAAAGCTTCGCGATGTGAACCAAAAACAGCTGTCGATTCACTTCCCACACATGTTTCGCGCTACCAAACTGATCAGAACGAATATTTATCTTGTGAGAAAAAGACTTAGGGAATTTTTTCCCTGATGACAAATCTAGGTGCCAATCAATCGGTTTGAAAATATCAACCGAGGATTCAAAAATCGGATACTTATAATGAGCAGCTGCATCTGCAATAATCTGAGATGCAGGCAACTCATTCGGAGAAATCATTCTTCTTTGCAACCGACTATCAAGCACGTGTGTGCAAATCCGCTGCTTTACACGGAATAGAATTTCTTCCGGAGAAAAAGTTTTTATGCGCTGAATATACCACGAAAGAGACATACTTATTACAAAATTAGGAAAATATAATAAGACAAGTCAGTTTTTTTTCAAACAAACAGCCTACAAATCCATATGCAGCAGCCAGCACAAAGCTCAATGTTACATGAACAAATTCATCGATATAATAAAGCACTTTTTATGGTTCTTCATCAACATGTGAGGGTGGCTTCGCCACCCTTTTTTGTTGACTTCCACCTAAATTAAACAAAAAGTGGACTATTTTATCAAGTCTTTTACTTTAACCCTAAAAGTTTCTTGTAGGCATCAATCAGCTTCGGTTTCTCAAAATCCCAGCAAAGTTCATTAACCACGCGATTGCGGCCAAAACGGCCCATCTCGGCAGCCTTTTCCGGATTTTCAATCAACCATAAAATCTTTTCCGCAAAGTCTTCAATGCTGGTATTCTCCGCATAAAGAGAAGCTTCCTGGGCGCTGAATTTACCTTCTTTCAGAGTAAACTGCACAATGGGCTTGCCGAATGCCATATACTCCATGATCTTATTCATGGTGGACTTGTCATTCATTTCAGAGGGGAGATCCGGATTTACGCAGACATCAGCAGTATTCATCACATCGGCGAGGAATTCGTCACTTACACGGCCCGGAAACTCAACATACTCCTCCAAACCCATAGCCTTGTTCATTTCGCGAAGTTCTTCCAGGGAAGGGCCTCCACCCATAATGCAGAAACGAATATCCTTACGGTTCTTCTTATTCACCAGGTAGTCTACAGACTGCAGCAGAAGGTCAATACCTTCCTGCTTGCCCATGACACCAATGTAACCCACCAAATACTTAAAGCCCTTCTTGACCTCTTCCTTGGCCGGTCCCACCTTAAGTTTATTAATGTTAGGGCCACTGCGCACCACGGTCACGTCTTCTTCGCGTTTTTTACCGCGACGCATCGCAATTTCCTTATAGGATTCATTCGTCACAATAGCGTGCTTTGCAAAATGGTAAGTAAGGCGTTCCACCAGAATCATGGCCTGATAGCCCAAACCCTTCTTGCCGAACTTCGCAATCCAAAGCTCAGGGTTGATATCGTGATGGTCAAAAAGGAACTTGCATCGAGTCAATGCAAAGAACGGCATAGCAGCAATGAAAATCAAGTCAGGAGGATTACAGGCGTGAATCACATCCTGTATCCCTTGCTTACGGAAAACCTTGAACAGCAAGCGGAATTCGTGATAAAGAGCGCCAGCATACTCCTTAAAATAATCAAGGGTTCTATTGGCTTCCGGAAGAGGATGTCGATAGATTTTGATTCCTTCCAGCTCTTCATACTCAAGGGGATACTTTTTCGTCTTAGGACAAATTACTGTAACCTCGGCACCTGCCTCATGAAGAGACGTAGCTTCCTGCCATACACGACGGTCAAAGGGAACCGGAAGATTCTCAACGACAATTGTGATTTTTTTGCCAACCAAATCCATTATAAAACACCAGTTAAATTACCAGCAGAAACCTTCGTAATTTGCCAAATTTTCTACAGAAGAATCCTTGACTCGGTCCAAATCCATAAATTTCACATTTGGATATTTACGAATGAGTTCCGGAATTTCAGGATTACGAACAGTAACAATTACAAGAGAACTTTCTTGAACAACCTCTTCTGAAGATTCCTTAAGAAGGGGAAGCAAGTGCGGAATTCGAGCATTCAATTCCTTGAGATTAGTTTCCTTTTCTCTAGCTATATTCAAGAATCTGTCGAAAATTCGAATTTCGTAACCATCCTTGATTAAAGCCTCAGTCATCTTAGTTGCTGCAGAATTACGCAGGTCATCAGTACCGGCCTTAAAGGTCAAACCGACAACACCAATTTTCTTTTCGCCAGAAGCCTTAGCCATTTCAATAGCACGCTTGATATGTGCTTCGTTACTCTGTTCAATAGAAGCCAGTACCGGAACATCAACCTTATTAGAATCAGCAAGGAAATTAAGACCTCTTAAATCCTTTGGCAAACAAGATCCACCATAGGCAAAACCTGGTTTGAAGTAGTATGGAGAAATATTCAGCTGGGTATCTTTGCAGAATAAATTCATCACCTGATGGCTGTCAATTCCCAATTTCTTACAAATTGCACCAACTTCGTTACCAAAGGTAACCTTTAGAGCATGATAAGAATTATTAACGAACTTGATGATTTCTGCAACGTTCTCCGGAACTTCCGCAACTTCAGAACCAAGAGGTGCGTACAAATTACGCAGCTGCTGGAGGGCCTGTTCATTCTGGGAACCAATCACAGTAATCGGAGGATTCAGGAAATCCTTTACAGCAGTGCCTTCACGCAAAAATTCTGGGTTGGAAACAACAGCAAAATCCTTGTTGACTTGCTTTCCAGATACTTCAGCAATACGAGCAGAAATCATAGCATTCGTTCCAGGAGGCACCGTGCTACGAATAATAACGATGTGGAAAGTAGACTTGCTCTTGAGGGCAATACCAATATTTTCAGCGGCAGTTACAAGGTAAGACGTATCCAACCGTCCATCTGAAGCATTGGGCGTTCCAACACACAGAAAAGAAATATCCGTTGACTTGACAGCCTCTTCGACGGACATTGTAGCGGAAATCAGCCCAGCATCATAGCCAGCCTTCATCAACTCATCGATGTCCTTCTCAACAATTGTAGGCAGCCCTTTTGCGATACGAGAAACTTTATTCGCATCAACATCACAACCCACCATCTTGTTTCCAAGTTTTGCCAAGCAGGCTATACCAACGCAGCCCACATATCCAAGTCCAAATACACTAATAGCAGCCATAAATTTCACCCCTATTACTCAGCCTTACCTTTACCGATGCTAGTCACTTCAAAGCCAATCTTACGGAGGACGTCAGCATCCAGAATGTTGCGGCCATCAAATACAAAGGCCGGCTTTGCCATGGAGCTATAGATGCGCTTCCAGTCAAGTTCAGCAAAGCACTTCCATTCGGTGCAAACCACCACAGCGTGCGCGCCTTCGGCAGCCTTGTAGGCATCTTCTTCAAATGTTACCTGATCAAGAACATCCTTCAAGTCACGCTTTGCATCGGGAATCGCCTTCGGATCAGTGACGACCGGCAGTGCATGTTCGGCCAACAAATCACGGACAACCAGGTTGGCAGGGCTTTCACGAGTATCGCCGGTGTTAGCCTTGAAAGCAAAACCGAACACAGCGATTTTCTTACCTGCGATAGTGTTGAACATGGTTTCCAGCATGCGATCAACAACACGATGGGTCTGCCATTCGTTGATCTTCACCACGCTTTCCCAATAGGCAGCCACTTCGGGAAGACCATAGTAACCGCAGAGGTATACCAGGTTCAGAATGTCCTTCTTGAAGCAGGAACCACCGAAACCGATAGAAGCCTTCAGGAACTTAGGACCAATACGGCGGTCCTTGCCCATAACGTAGGCAACTTCGTCCACGTCTGCACCAGTACGTTCGCAGAGGGCACTGATGGAGTTGATGGAGCTAATACGCTGAGCGAGGAATGCGTTAGCGGTAAGCTTGGTCAGTTCAGAACTCCAGAGGTTGGTAGTCAGGATGCGATCACGGGGAACCCAGTGGGCATAGACATCCACCAGCTTCTGGCAAGCAGCAAGACCAGATTCAGTCTGGTGGCTACCGATAAGGACGCGGTCCGGTTCGAACAGGTCCTGGATTGCAGTACCTTCCGCAAGGAATTCCGGATTGGAAAGAACTTCGAAGTGGAGGCCCTTGTCATTGGAATTCAGGATGCGTTCCATGGCAGCTGCGGTACGGACAGGCAGAGTGGATTTTTCCACAATGATCTTGCCTTCGTTTGCAACTTCAAGAATGTTACGTGCAGTCTTTTCCCAATACTGAAGGTCGGAAGCCTTACCGGCACCATGACCAAAAGTCTTGGTGGGAGTGTTCACGGAAACGAAAATAATGTCAGCTTCCTTGATTGCAGCCGGAATATCGGTACTGAAGAACAGGTTGCGGCCACGGGCACGCTTTACAACATCATCAAGACCCGGTTCAAAAATCGGGAGGTTTTCGCTGTTCCAGGCGTCAATACGAGTCTGGTTAATATCAACAACAGTAACCTTGACATCAGGGCACTTGTCGGCGATAACAGTCATGGTGGGGCCACCGACGTAGCCAGCACCAATGCAAAGAATCTTAGTATTAAAGCTCATAATGCGTAAATCTAGCAAATGGGTCATTTACGAGCAACTAAGACCAGAACAAACCTCCCCAAAAACTGCTAAAAACGGAATTTTAGGGAATTTACCGTTCTCGTTATGTTCCCTCAAGAAGGGGGGCGTTATCTCTACTTAAAAACGGCCTTGAGAGAGGTGATTTCCTCAGGCAGGACAACTCGTTCCTGATCCTTTACGCCATCACTCCAGCCAGCCCAAATTCCCCCACTACTAGGAACCGCCTGCAACAAAACTGGTGTTCCCTCAAAAAGAGTAACATCAACGGAGGAGGCATCAACGGGTAAACCATGGACGCAAATTTGACCGTTTCCACTTACAGACAACGTAACCAACTTCGCATCACCTAGATTAAAGAATTCCTGAAGTTCATCAATAATTTTCTGTGGCCGTTCCTTTGCAAAGCTTTTCATTGCAGACAGTTGGCCAGACATTCTTGATGCACTCAGTCCCCAGCGTTTCTGATCACGAGCAATCTCACTTTCAATTTCAGCCATAAGTTCATTAATGCGAGCAAGGCTTCGGCTCGGTTCAAAATTCGTAGATAGAAGAACCGTCATGCGATTAATAAACGCCAACTTGAAACTTTCATTTTCCAAAAGCTTACGCAGGAGGAATGTATGTTCAGGGCCATTAGGCCAAGACTCACCATTTTCTGTTGTTGCAAATTCAAAGATGTTATTCTTAAACTGACTATAATTGTTTCCAAAGCCAAAATCCGTGTCGTAAATGAACCACTTCCACTTCGTCACCGGATTGTTGTTTCGCCATTTCTTAAGATTGTTGGCAGGCCAGTCACGATTATTCACAAACATTTCCAATTGCATGTAATTTAGGAAGTTGTCAAAATCCATGTGTTCTGCAACATACGTAACATTCTCATCCCTGGACATGTCGTGAGATGCGATCCAATCCATCAAGGCTACATAATCTACCGCAGAACCAGCCGAGGCTGCATTATCAGCCTTCAGCAAATCAATGTCATCTGGATTATATCCATAATGGGTTTCGAAATAATATTCCGTTGAACGTTCACGAATATTGTGAATACCAAAATACTCACCATTGTAATAGACAATGACGCCACGGCCGCGCTGGTAATCAACACCCAGTCCTTCAGAAAGAGAGCTGTTTAGACGGTCGCGGATATAGTCGTTTCCAAAATTGCTGCCATTATTCCGAAGCAGAAATACCTTAAACTTGGTCAGTTCCGGGAAATCAGGGAACAGCGGATACTTCAATCGCTTATCACCATATTTTTCCCTGAACGTAATGGCAACAGACTTCTTTGCGTTCGCTCTACTATAATTACCAAATATTTTCAATCCAGCATTTTTCGCAAAGGCCGGTGCATTTGTGCCCTTTTCCAGCAATTCCACATGTACAGGAATTTCCTTGTCCTCCCAGTAGTTCGCTCCGAAGTGGGGATCCTTTTCTTCTGCATAGGGACCTTCCATATAAATTCCCGTATCCGGGTCAAAAAGGGATTTAGGGTCAGCCGTCAGGAAAACCGCAGGCATCTGGGGTTTATTTTCAAACACATAAGTGCGGTTCAAAACATCACCAGGAACTTTTCCAGGAACAAAGCTTGCACAACGCAAGACCGTTGTTGCGGAAATCTTGACAGACGTTTTCAGAGGGCTTCTGCTGGTTGGTGCTACACCCCCCATTTCACAACGGACATAATCGTCCTCTGAAAAATGAATATAGAACGGAGACTGGCAAAAACCTGACGACGGCAGATCTGCCAAGGTTTCCACGGGCGAAGACTGCTCCTTAACAACTGCGGTTGCTGTCTGCTCATAGGGTGATGGTTTTGCAAAGCCCCAGGTTCTTTTATTAGCCGCTGCAGAAACATCTCCCAAGGACCAGCTCATACCAATGGGAACTTGAGAATACTGAACGGAATCCAGGACATTTCTTTTTCCATCCATTAGATATAGAGATCCTGCTTCATTCTTGATTTTAAAGGAAGCGTGAGGTTCATGACCACGATTGCGGGCAATGTACGAGAAAACCTTCACGGACACTTCCTTTTTTTCCTGGTTTTCCGGGCTCATGCGCGTACCATAGATGTTTTCCAGGTCAGGGAAGGTTTTACCTGTCGGTATCGCAGCCCGATACACCGTAGAGGAGTCTCCCGTTCCGGTGAAAACAACCTCATAGCCCTTCCAGTCATCCAGCCCCACCTGAGTCAAACGGAAGGAGACCTTACGATCCTTTGTAATATACGCATGCATCAAAATTTCATTGGTAGCAGTAATATCTTTTGGATCCGTTGGGGAACTACTTCCTGTACCAATGAAGGTGGAAATGGATGACCAGCCCAATTCCTTGTTTTCACCAAGGCGCATACGGGCACCAAACATCCGCTTTGAATTTTCTGTAAAACAGATTTTGCTTTTATTGTCCAGGGGTTCCGAATAACTTTCTCCGGGAACATCCTCATTCTGGGAATCCGTCCAACTCCAGCAACCGGGACCAATCATGTTGACGCTGTCATGGGGAGCAACAAAATCAGGAAGATTTTTCTCTGACAGGAAAACAAGCAAGAACGATTTTGGCGGAACCCGAACATTTCCAAAGGTCCATGGAGCAGAGTCACCTCGTTTTTTCGTAAGGCCCATTCCCTTCAAGTTGACTGTATCGGAAGAAGTATTATACAGTTCCACCCAACCGGCATCACCACCTTCATGGTCTTCATAGACCGAGTTAACGGGATCCACTTCCGTAAAAATGATGGTATTAGGAACTACAGGAGCCTCGTCATCTGAAGGTTCGTCGGCTCCCGGTTTTTCATCCTTGGATTCGTCATCTTTAGATTCATCATCACTAGATTCTTCATCCCCGGATTCATCATCCCCGTCGTCATCCCACGAGGACGAAGATACAAGTTCATCCAGCTCCACCACACGCGTTGATTCCTCATCGTCAGCAGAACAGGACATTAGGAAAATGACTGAAAAAAGCATTCCCCAAAAAATCATATAATAACGAGCAGCATTCACCATACACCAATCCATAAAATACCAACCAGGAAAAATGGGACTAAAGACATCTTTCCAGGACCATACTTCAAATATATACTGATTGGCACCATCGCGCCATCGCAGCAAACCGCGATTATTCAGAAATAGGCTTCTTTCGACGGGGGCGACGGACCACAAATAGGCATGCGCCCGTAAGAACCAATGCTACGGAAACCATTTTGCCTAAAGGGAAGGATTCGCTGAAAACTACAGCTCCAGCAATTGTAGGAACCGCAGCCCCAACAGCGGCACTGAACGGAATAATGAAAAGAGCCCGGCCACGAGAAAAGGAAATCTGAGAATACATGAAAGCAATGGAGTAGGTGGCCACATACCCAAGCGTCCTAAAGTCCAGAAGCAGGCCACATACAGAAGACAAGGTGATATTATCCAGATCAAAATCCATAGCCAGACTCTTGTAGAACGCAGCAGAAATGCCAAAGCCCACACCCATGATCAGGGAATCAACCATCTCCCTGTCCTTGCACCACAAATGGGCAATCAGGGTCACTCCGCAAACAATCCCCGCATAGATCCAGAGCATGGAAATGTCCTGCACACTGGTAGCTTCCCCAAGGGATTCCACAGAATAGAGAAGGCCAACCACCACAAAGCAGATGGCGACCACAATGCGACGGGTCAGCACTTCCTTGAGAATGACGAATCCCATCAATGCAGTAAGCACCGGATTCAGGACCATCATGGGCTGAACCTGGCTCAAGTCATAGCGGGCCATGGCAACATAGTAGCCGATGGTGGCAAGTCCTGAGCACGCAATTCCAAGCCACCAGAAACCATTACTCAAAACGCCTTTCAAGAACTGCCACGGCTTAGACACACCACCGGTACGCTTGCCCACAGTGGAAACTCCGGATTTTTCCAGAATGTTTCCGCAAGCAAAAAGGAAAGCTGGACCGATAGTGAGAAGAAGAAAGAGCATTATAGTTATAAGATCCTGTTCTGCATCAAGTACATTCTATGCGATGTGTCATTCCGAGCTAAGTCGAGAAATCTCTACAGGCCGCTATATATTTCCTGATAGATCCAGTAGTTGCCCATGACTCGCTTCACGTAGTCACGGGTTTCCCAGTAGCTGATTTCCTCTGCACGGATATCCCAGGGAAGTCCCTGACCTGCGGCCTGCCAGCGCTTTGTCGGCTTTGGACCTGCATTATAATTACCAAGCACATACATGTAGTCATCCTTGTATTCGGCCTTTAGATCCACCAGATAGCGGACACCCAGACGAATGTTCATGTATGCATTGAAAAGCAGCTGTGGATCAAACCAGTCGGAAATGCCCTCTTCCTTGGCAAGCATCTTGCCGGTTGCGGGCATGATCTGCAGGAGACCGCAGGCGCCCACCGGGGAAGCGATTTCGAAATTGAAGATGGATTCCTGGCGCATGACGCTGTAGACGAAGAACGGGTCAATGCGGGAGCCGGAATGATGCTTGACCTGTTCCTTGAAGGGAATGGGATAGAGGTAATGGAGCACATCGATGGGCGGGGCCATGAGACGGCGTCGATCAATGTTGTTCTGGAACTGACGGGCCAGGCGATAACCGGCAGCAGTCTCCCCTACTTCATAGAACAGCTTACCATATTCATAGAGGAAGTCAAGGCGCTTGGCATTCTTCTTACGGGCTTCGTCATACAAGGCGAAGGCTTCATCACTAAAGCCGTACAGGAACAGATTCTTGATGCGATTATAGCGATCCTTGTTGTAAGTGGAATCGGGCTTTCCCACCTTTTGGGAATTACGGATCCATGCCAGAGTTTCTTCAGGAGACATGGCCACCCCATGGGCATAGGGTACAGCACCTTCTTCCATCAGCTTGTATTCCACCAACTTCAAGCGGCTGCGGTGAGCGTAATAAGCCAGCGGGAAATCCTGAATGCAGTCCAGGTAGGCAGCGCGAGCAAGAGAATCCTTGCCCAGCTTCATGTAGGCATCGCCCAGGAACATGCGAGCGCCGCTGCCGCTCCAGAGGAAGGGCTCCTTGGAAGCATCAATAAAGGCATCGACCGCTTCCTGCCACTTTTCCTGCTTGAAGTAAATAAAACCAATGCGGAACTTTGCCCACTGACGTTTCACATTATTCTTAAAACGTTTGTTGGAGAGAGTCTTGAAACAGACTATGGCACTGTCGTACTGCTGCTTCTGCTCATATTCAAAACCGCGAACCCAGAGATTATTCGCGTTCTCCTTACTGTACTTGCTCACGTCCTGCAGAGTGGAATCAAGGGTCTTGATTTCCTTGCTATACTTCTGAGGATTATTGCGATAAAGTCTTAAGGTGGACTGCATCCACAAAGGACGGGGATCCACAGAATCCAGCAGGAACCGGAACTGTGCGATGGATTCTTCTTCACGCTTCAAACCGCGAAGGGCAACTGCGCGCTTTTCCCACAAGGCAATGCGGGTATCCATATCCAGAGTACTGGGAGGCAGCAACTTCTGCAGGGAATCTTCCGGCAGGGGCTGGGCTGCCTCGGGCGTTTTCGCCAACTGGATGGAATCAAGAATCTGGATGGAATCCAACAGCGTAAGGCAGCTAGCGGCTTCATCCTTAGCGCATGCCATCTTGGCGTAGGCCACCTTTTCCGTCAGGGATTCCGGAGCGCCCTGGACCTTGCGAAGCCTGCGAATGGCGGCAAAGGCGGAATCCTTGTAAGGAGTGGAACTGGTCAGCAACTGCATATACAGGCGTTTTGCCTGCTTCTGCTGCTTGAACTGTTCCTGATAAACGGCATAGCGATATTTGAGAGCTGCAGCATCTTCCCCCTTGGGGTACTTATCCAAAAATGCCTTCAGGGAATCCGCGTGGGCTCTATCACTGAGCGTAGAGTCTGCCATGGCAGCTTCAATGCGCATACGGGATGCAGACTTGTCAAAGGCAGCATCCTTGCTGAACTTCGCGCCGAGAGCGAGGGCTTCGCGCATCTTGACGTAGTCCTTCTGCATGAAGCGGGCTCTCGCCATACGAATGATGACACTCTTTTCCAAAACGGAATCCCTAGCACGCAGAGAATCATAGGCAGCATAGGCACTGTCCCATGCCTCCGTATAATAGTAGTAGGCTGCCTTGGCAAAATCGCGGACATTTACCGGCAAGGTGGTATCAGTGCTAGCCTGTCTGGAACGATCCGCACGGACCACCAGATTCTGAAACTGGCTGGAAGGAATCTTTTCCAGTTCCTCATAAGGGTCAGAAGAAACCACCGGTACCGTTGCGATCAGACTGTCCGTAGCCGCGGCGGTCGGAATGACTACCGTATCAGCAACAGATTCAGCCCAGGAATAACTCGCAACCAACAATCCTAATACAAATAAATATTGGCGCATAAAATTATTTCTTTTTTTCACTGACATTTCCAAGCAGGCTGGAAATTCCCAAATCCGATATAGCTTGTGAATATTTTCTAGAAAGGAAGGCGTTCACGCTTTCCGCATCATCCATCTGGAGAACCGTCAAAGCCGTTTCTCGAACATCTTCAAAGTTGATAGAACGAATAATCTTCTTCGTTGCCATCACGCTCCAGGGCGTCATGGAAAGTTCATCAATACCAAGGCCCACCAGCAGAAGGACGCTAAAGGGGTCCGCACTCATTTCACCGCAAACAGCAACAGGAATCCCCTGGCGATGTGCAGCCATCACTGTCTGGTAAATCATGTTCAGCACAGCAGGATGATGGGGCTGGAACATTTCCGTAATCAGTTCGTTGGTGCGGTCCACAGCCAAGGTGAACTGGATAAGGTCATTGGTACCGATACTGAAGAAGTCTGCTTCCTTGGCCAGCAAATCCACCAGCATGACGGCTGCAGGCACCTCAATCATGATACCCACCTGGACCTTGGCCACGGTGTGGCCTTCCGCAATCAGTTCTTCACGGCAGCGGTTAATGCAGGCCTTCGCTCTACGAAGTTCTCCCAGTCCAGAAATCATGGGCAACAGCAAGCGAAGATTGCCTTTGGTATTTGCAAGGAGCAAGGCACGAAGCTGGGTGCAGAAAATATCTTCGCGGTCCAGACATACGCGAATACTGCGCCATCCCATAAAGGGATTCGCTTCGTTCACTGCGGAAATTCCAGAAACAAGCTTATCGCCACCGGCATCCAGCGTACGGATGGTCACCGGGCAGGGAGCCATGGTTTCGAGAATTTGTTTGTAAGCCTCTTCCTGTTCATCCTGGCTTGGTGCATCCTTATGGAAGAACAGAAATTCAGAACGGTAAAGGCCTATACCCGTAGCGCCGAAGTCCATGACCTTTTCTGCTTCCGAAGGAAGTTCAATATTTGCGTGAAGCGTAATGTATTTGCCATCACGGGTCATTGGTTCAAGCCTACGCATGGTGAACAGTTCACGGCGCTGGCGTTCGAAAACTTCCTGGCGTTCGTGGAACTTGCGGATGTCATCTTCATCCGGATTTACGATAACGACGCCATTGGAACCATCAACAATGATGGTATCATCAGACTTGATAACTGCGGCAACATTGCGTAGGCCAGAAACTGCGGGAATCTGCAGGGAACGAGCCAAAATGGCCACATGACTGGTACGGCCACCAGTATCCATGGCCAGGGCGTTAATCTGGCCTGGCTTCACAGACATCAATAGACTGGGCAGAAGTTCATGGGCAACAAGAACCACCCCTTCTTCTGCAGAGACTTCCTCCAGTACCGGTCCGGAATCTTCCATGGCCGCCATCAAGCGGTTGTACAGGTCCCTGAGGTCCGCAGCCTTGTCTCGCATGGCCGCGGAATCAATCTTTTCAAACTTTTCAATGTAGCCACCCAGCACCACATGAATTGCCCAGCGGGCATTCTTATGATGGACCTTGATCTGTTCCAGGATGCCCTTCATCAGGCCCGGATCCTTAAGAATCATCAGGTGGGCGGCAAAGATCATGCTATCTCGCATACCCGCACGGGTCTCGGAGATTTCCTTGATCTTGTTGATCTCGCTGACAGTGCGGCTCACTGCCTTCAGAAACAGTTGTTCTTCGCCGGCGATACGGCTCTCGGGAAGGGTTTCCTCAACTACGGAAACCTCGCGGTTAATAACCGGAAAGGCTCTCCCCATGGCAAAGCCGGGAGAGGCAGGAACACCTACTAGGACGGTTCGATTAGACTGGTTCTTCGTTGAACTTGTCATTGAAGAGCTGCTCCAGCTTTTGGATAACATCTTCTTCGTCTTCGCCATCCACTTCGAACTTCACTTCGGAGCCCATGGGAATAGCGAGCATCATCACGTTCAAGATACTTTTTGCATTTGCCTTGGATCCATCAAAAATGATGAAAACTTCACTCTTGGCGGGCCCAGTAATATCAACGATCAAGCCTGCCGGTCTAGCGTGAATACCTAACTTATTAGTGACTGTAAGAGTCTTAGAGATCATTCATTCCTCAGAAAATATCGACATTCACGTCCAGACCATCATGCAGGATGACTCGGAAAAGACTGTCTGCAGAGTGGACCGTCTTGACCAGGTCGTCGTGGAGGGTCTTGTCGTTCAGCAAAGTACCCACGGTATTGTCCGGGGACTGAACCTTGGCAATCAATTCATCAAGATGCTTGGTAACGCCTTCAAGATCAGAAATCAAGTTGTTGGCGTTGTTCATCACCTTATCGGTGCCAGCGAACAGATTGTCGATAGGCGGTTTAACACCATCCACCAGCTCGTTCACCTTCACGGTCACCTCGTTCAGACCGTTGAGGCTCTTCTTCAACTGGGGATCAGTGGTGTTAATCAAACTCATGAGACGATCTTCAAGATTTTCAGCCTTGGAGAGAAGCGTCCTGAAACGGTCCTGGAAATCGGGGCTTGCAATGGTGCCGTTCAGGGCGGCCTTCACAGATTCCAGCAAGACCTTGGTACTGTCGCAAACTTCGCCGGCAAGGCCGAGAGCCTCCGCAATACCTGCGTCAAACTGACCATCAATGGTATCACCCGGAGCAAAATACTGCTCGGAATCGCCAAGAATCATACCGATCTGGCGTTCACCCATGATACCGATGTTCTGCACTCTGATTTCGGAATCCTTGGGAATCTTCACATCCGTACGAAGACGGATCGTCACCACAACGCGGTGACCGGCCAGTTCAATACTTTCAACCTTGCCCAGCTTTACGCCGTTCACCTTTACAGGGTCATCCAGCACCAGGGTACTGACCTGAGTAAAGCGGAGGTGGAATGTATTAAAGACTTCTCGCGGGTCCTTTTCATTCAAAAAGAACATTCCAAAAACAAGAATGACGATGGCAAGGAGAACAACCAGGCCAACAGAAAAATAGAGTGCAGTATTCTTTTTCATGCTATCGCCAAATTAGTTTTTTTAGAAGGTCTTCACGGTTCGTTTTTTGGATTTAGCCCTCGATTCGGGTAATTGGGCTGTTATTTTCAATGCCATTCACATGACGATCCAGCCAATCCAGCAAAAGAGCATCCCTTTCGGCTGCCGGAAGCAGGAACTTTTCACGGCCTTCCTTCTGCATGTACACATCCAGATAGGTCATGAGCACACCACCGGCAACGGAGACATTCATGGATTCCGTAATGCCATACTGGGGAAGCTTGAATTCATAGTCGGCATGGGCAAGGGTATCCGGGTGGTTACCATGAAACTCGCTGCCCAGGTAGAATGCGGTAGGCTGGCTCAAGTCCAGATCCAAAACGGAATTGGTGGTATTGGTACTTGCCACGGCAATCTTATAGCCCTTGGCACGAAGCTTTTCCATGCAAAGCATACGCTTCTTGTACAGATAGAGACTCATCCACTTGTAGGAACCCTTCAGGATGGACTTGTTCACACTATAGGCGTTGTCTTCTTCAATGACGTGAACATCCTGGAGGCCAAAGACTTCAGCGGTGCGGATCACAGCGGAAATGTTATGGGGGTCAAAGAGATCTTCAAGGACCATGCAGAAATGACGGGTACGGCGGTTCACCACCTCGGTAAGCAAATCGCGACGACGATCTGTCACGCGGGCAAGAAGGGACTCAAGACTTTCATTAGTACTCATTTTGCATTCCTCGTTTCTTCAACCTGCAGGGGTACAGGCAGAGTTTTTGCGGATTCCCGCTGTTTCTTCAACTTTTCAAAATCGCCCAAGTGCCAGGGAGCACCATTGACCACATTTTCAAAATCAATGACGTACTGGACATTTTCCATGGACTTCAAGGCAGCACTCTTTAGCATGGGCTCCTTGTTTCCTCCGAAATACATTTTTGAAGCTCTCTTAATGTCTTCCACAATATTGTCAATCTTTTCGTTCACCACCTTCTTGAACACGCCCATCTGCATAATGGAATTCAGGACAGAATTGGCAGGAAAAACGATAGCCGTTAATTTATACTTAATTTCATTCTTTCCAATCTCATCCATGTCCAGGTAAGCAATGGCCGTACCATGGAGAGACCACTTCAAAACCTTAGCATGACCGTAACCGAAGAAAAGATTGCGCATGCCTAGACGCTGACCGGCGCTATCCTGCAAGGCCCAGTAAAATTCACCCGAAAGAGAGCGACCGTTACTGCCGTTAAAGAAACGATGGTTAGCGCTGGTATACTCCAGTACATAGTTGGTTTCCAGATAGGCATTAATCAATTGAGCCGTAAAGGGCATGTTGTCAAACAGATAACTAATGGGAGCTTCGCCAAGAGGAAGCGTACCCTTGTTCACATAAATTGCCCTATACTGGCGGCCCAGCCTGGCGAAAATATCAGCGGACATGGGTTCCTTAGGATCCGGCATGAATCCGCGTTTCGTCACTTCCTTGAACGGTTCACAAAATTCATCATCGTACTTCACCTTGGGCCAGGGTTTCTGATCTTCGGCAGTGCAGGCGCCATAATCCACCCCCAGACAAAGCTTTGTGCCGGAACATAGACTATGCAGGTCATCCGCATTCCCCGACAAGCGGTTTAGCAATCGCTGACGCTCAACATTGTTGGCTATGGCGTTGGACTCATCCGCAAAGGAGACCGTCGAAAATGCAATAGCCAGCAGCAGAAAGATTGCAGAGAAAAATTTCATATTACCTGAACTCCAAGCTGTCTTGGGAAACAACAGTAAAAGGCTTCAGTGCATCAAATTTAGAGACCGGACCTACAATGGAAATGGTCATCTTGCTCTTGTCAAAATATTTCACAACCATGGCCTTCACCTGATCTGCGGTCACCGCATTGATTTCCTTCACATAATCCAGATAATGGTCGTCTGTCTTACCCAGAAGTTCACCCTTGGCAAAGATACTTGCCGTGGATGCAGGAGAATCAAAGAGGCTTGGCAAGCTTTCAATCAGGGATTTCTTGGCCTGTTCCAGTTCTTCAGCCTGGGGGCCTTCCATCGCCAGCTTGTCAATTTCTTCATAAATCAGTTTCAGGGCGAAGTCTACAGATTCCACCTTAGTCTGCAAGGCAATAGTGGTCATGGCCGTATCACGGTAATCGTTGCCTACAGAACTGTAGACGCTATAGGCCAGGCCTTCGTCACTGCGGACACGGTTCATCAGTCGGCTCGTGAAACTTCCACCGCCCAGAATGAAACTTGCCACTGCTGCCGGATAGTAGTCCGGATGAGGACGCTTTACAAAGGGCTGGTTCATGGATATGTTCGCCTGGGTAATATCCTTATCCACCACATAGATGCCAGGCTTGCGGAGGAAGGTAAGGGGTTCAGGAGTAGGCTTCACTCCTGCCACGGAATCAACCTTCCAGCTAGCAAAGAATTCCTTCAGGGCGACAACAGCCGAATCCCTGTCCACATCGCCAGACAAGGCAAAGACTATACGCCTGGAAGAGAAGGTTCCCGCAGCGAGGCGCTTTACATCTTCAACAGTCACCTTCTTGTACTCTTCGCCAGTGGCATCCCACATTCTTGCATTGGGAGCGTAGTTCACCTTGGACTTGAGAGCAGAAAGAACCTTGGCAGGCGTTTCATAGCGGCGGTCATACGCCGTTACAAAATTTGCCTTGATAATTTCCAGCTGGTCCTTATCAAAGGCCGGAGCTGTAAATACCTTCCTGGAAAGTTCCAGCAAGGCAGGAAAATCCTTAGAAAGGCAGTCTATATCAAAGGAGGAAAGGAATGTGCCTGCGCCAGAGGACATGGAGGCGCTGATAAATTCCAGGGAGTCGTCAAGTACGGCAGGAGTGAGTCCACCACCTGCGCCACGGCGAAGCATGGAACCCACCATTTCAGAAGGAGCCTCATCCTTCAGGGAGGCAACAACCTTAGGTTCCTCAAAGTACACGCTGAAATTTACCAGCGGAAGGCTGCGGTCACTGACAATGTAGCCTGTAATCCCATCGGCAATCTGAACACGGTAATCCTTCGGATAGGGCGCCACATACTTGAACTCAGGAAAATCAATACCCTTATAACTTTCGGGAATGGCATTTTCCACAGCAGGCGCCACCTTTGCCGTATCAACAGCTACAGCCGTTGTATCTGCAGACACCGCGGGAGCTGCAGAGGTAGATACCGCAGGAGCCGAAGAACACGCAACCAGGGCGGCCGTGCCAGCGGCTAAAAAAGCTAAAGGATAAGCATAATTTCGCATCAACATGAAATATAGATAAATCGCCCTTCCAATTTGGACTAAGCATTTCCAAAAGGAATTGTACCAATCCCCAAAAACAGCATATATTAATCAATGAGCCCTTCCGGTGGAACTTACGAGGCATCGATCAACGAGCCTCTCGATCTCCAAGAGAGACACAACCACCCGAATGGTTCTCTCTATCCTCCCAAAACTAAAGCCCTGCATGGTTCCCGTGCAGGGCTTTTTCCGTGACTGCAAAACGTGCTGCAAAAAAACGGCACCAAAGGCGCCGTTTATCATAAGCGATTTGGAACGTTTTCTAATGCTAACTAAGAAAATCTTCCGTTAAGTTGTTTGCGACGATGGCCTCGTTCGGAAACAACCGCCTCAATCAGGAAGAGGAGGGCAGCAAGGCCAAGGAACAGCTGATAGCGATCCTGATAGTTTTCCATGCGGTCACTGGCCTGTTCCTTCTTTTCGAGGGTAGCAATTTCTGCCAGGACCTTCTGCAGCTGGAATTCACCAGGACTTGCATAGAAATACAAGGCTCCCGTAACGCTTGCAATTTCCTGCAAGGTTCCATCTTCCAGACGGGTAGTCACAATGTTACCCTGCATATCCTTCTTGTAGGCAACTTCCCCATTGCGAGTCTTCACAGGAATAGGCACGCCCTCGCGGGAGCCAATGCCAATGGTGTAAATCTTGATGCCAAGTTCTGCAGCTTCCTTTGCCGCATTGACAGCAGCGGCCTCCAGTTCTTCGCCGTCGCTCATGAGGATCATGACAGAATACTGGCTTGCACCACCAGAATTTTTGAAGAGACTCATGCCCTTACGAATGGCATTTTCGAGGTTAGTACCCGGCATCAGCCAGCCCGGATTCAACTCCCGAAGCATCATCTGCACGGTGCCGTAATCAAGAGTCAGGGGAACCATCACCTGGGCTTCACCAGAGAAGGCAACCAAGCCCACACGGTCTCCAGAAAGAGTTTCCAGGAAGGAGGAAATTTCATGACGACTACGGATTAAACGATTGGGTTTCACGTCCTCGGCCAGCATGGAAAGGGAAATATCCTGCAGGAGCACGAGATCAAGGCCACGGCGCTCAATATGTTCCATCTTATGGCCCCACTGAGGACGGGCAAGAGCAACGAACAGGAACGCAATAGCCAGAAGAAGAATCAAAACCTTTGCGAGCCTACGCCAGGGAGAGGCGCTGGTTGCAAGTTTCGGCAACATGGAAAGGGACACAAAACGGGCAGCCAGTTTCTTACGTCTGTAGTAGGCGTAATAGAAGAGAAGGGCAAAGAGCGGAAGGCTCAGCAAACCCCAGAGAAACATCGGTTCAGCAAATCGCATTTTTTACCTCATCACACCTTAGGGGATGCGAACAAATCGCGTATTCGCAAGGACAAGTTCCAGCAAAATCAGGAAGGCGCCAATCAACAGCCAGGGATAGAATTTTTCCGCATAGCGGGCGTAGGCGATTGTCTCAATTTCAGTCTTTTCCAGTTCATCAATTTCAGAATAGATTTTTTCCAGTTCTTCCTGATTTTCTGCACGGTAGAAACGACCACCGGTCTTCTGGGCAACGTTCTTCAGAGTGACTTCATCAATACCCTCTTCCGGAGTGATATCACGTTCACCCCAGGAAATTTCTCCCGTCCAGGGATTCTGCTGGAAAGAAAGGATCTTGCCGTTCTTCTTGCCCACGCCTACGGTATAGACCTTGATACCCAGAGACTGGGCAACTTCTGCGGCACGAACCGGAGAAATGACGCTGGCATTGTCACGACCATCGGTAAGAAGCACAACAACCTTGGACTTTGCCTCGGATTTTTCCAGACGGGCAAGGGCATTCATCAATCCATCGCCAATGGCGGTACGGTTTGCGAACATGGAATCCCGGGCCAGTTCATCAGTAGCACCCAGAATCTCGAGAAGTGAACCATAGTCCAGAGTCAACGGGCACTGGGTCACCGCACGGGAACCAAATGCAGAAAGACCAATACGGTCGCTGTGGCGTTTCTGGATAAAATCGGAAATCACAATCTGGGCATAACCCATACGGCTATACTTCCAGTAGTCACCGGATTTCAAAATACGTTCTGCATTCATTACCCCGAGTTTTGCCTGCTCTGCACGGGTCAGCATATCCAGGGTTCCCATGGAGCCGGAAACGTCCAGGGCAAGCATAATATCAACGCCGTCTGTAGAAGTATATTCCACCTCCATGGCGTTCTGGGGACGGGCAAGGGCGACAATAAAGCAGCACAGGGCTGCCAGGCGAAGGGCCGGCACGATGTGGCGGAACCTCACCCGGCGACTGGGAACAGCCTTCTTGGCAATGGCAAGGGCTGGGAACTTAATAGTGCTTTTACGACGCTGCTGACGATACACATACAGCGCAATCAGAACGGGAACCAGGATAAACAGCCAGAAGGCTTCCGGGTTTTGAAAATGTAGGGATCCAATGTCCATGGCGAGGAATATACAAATTACGTGGAAAAAATACCACGCTCCCTGAAATTTGAGCATAAGAAAAGGGCCGGGGCCTAAGCCCCGACCATTTTCTTGATTTCATGCGTTTAGCAGAGAATTACTTGACAATCACAGAGGACATTGTCTTGCCAACGCGAACCATGTAAGCGCCCTTGTTCGGGAGGGTAATGCTCTGGTTTGCACCGTAGACCTTGCCGCTAACGATTACCTTGCCCTGCATGCTGAAGACAGCGAAGTCAGAACCAATCTTGGCACCGCTAATCTGAACCTGCATGCCAGATACGGAGATCTTTGCCATGCTTGCGGCTACGACAGGAGCGATAGCCAGAGAACCATCGGGGTTCACAGTGACGCCACTTGCGGAAGAACCCGGGGTGAGCGTTGAACTGGAAGAGTTACCTGGAGTTTCTGTAGAAGCGGAACTGGAAACAACCGGTTCGTCAACAACGATATCTTCCGGAACCATTTCTTCAATAACCTTTCCCGTAATCTTAGACGGATCGACTACATTACCAGATCCATCCAGGAATTCGATGGAACGAATACTGAAACTACCGATACCGCCTTCCTTCTGCTTCAATTCAAATTTCAGACCGGTAACGCACTTGAGAATTGCAGAACCATCGGGAACCTTAGTCTTATTGACCCAATCCAAAGTATCGATAGCAACATTGCCCAGGCCGACAAAGCCCTTATCCTTCGGGGTCAAATCATAAGTAGTAGCATAGAATTCATCAGAGTTCGGAACATAGATTCCCGGTTCAGAACCAACGCCACTATTATTATACGAATCATCACCTGCATCCAGCTTAGCCTGATTATCGTAAGTGATTTCATTCAAAACTGCCATACGGATGGGGCCCTTAGCCTTCATAGTAATACGCACAGACTTTATGCCAAGGGCACTCAAATCAACACCCTTCTTTTCATTAGACAGGAAGCCCATAGCGATACCTGCGCTGGGATACTTCAATGTGCCAGCGGCAGCTGCTTCAGGAGTCCATTCCGGTTCAGCGGCAATTTCCATAGATGCTTCAGCAACAATACCACCATTCTTGAAGAACAGAGGGGAAGTGCCAGAGTCCGGAGACATGACTGTACCGATACCATACTTATCATGGTATGCACCCCAGTTCCAGAAACCAGAAAGACCAACAGAAGAATCGCCCTTGGCCATCTGCTGGCCTTCAACAATAGACATAGTCGGAGCTGCAGTAGGTTCAAATGAAGTGTATTTACCCATATCGGCAAAGTTCGGCATATTGCCAGTCATGAGCAAAAGATAAAGAAGATTCAATGTGGAAGCATAGTACTTTTCGCCAGCGACAGATGTACCACAGCCGTTAGCCGTTGCACAGCTTGTTTTCTTGGCCAGGTAAGAATATACCGATTCAAAGAAAGCCTTACCGTTAGGATCGCTGGCGGAGGCAAAACCGAGGCCACCGGAGAAAGTGGAAGAAGCGAAGTTACGCTTTTCAGACTTTTCAGCCCTTCCGTCAACATAGTAACCAGAGTTAATTTCGCTGGCCACCTTTGCTTCATTATACAGCCACTTTACAATCGTATCATTGAAGGTCTTCGCATCCTTGTTGCCGTACCAATAATAAGACCAAGCCGTACGCCACGGAGTACGGGCAGCATCATCAAAGAAACCTGCGTCTTCAGACTGAGCAACGGATGCGCTTGTCTTTGTCGGCTGATGAGATTCCCAGTCACACCAGTCAGGAACCAGGCCCGTGTTCGCATTTTGACAGTCGGTCAAATCCTGTCCAGCAGTGGAAATGACACTTGTCCAAGGACCAGACGGATCTACGGTCTTGAAAACTTCAAAGTTTGCCAGAGTGCCGTAGCTAGGATTGAATGCGTCATTCCAAGCATTACCCGGCTTAATATGACCACCGTCAATATCATTAGAACCAATCCAGCTAATCAAGCTCTTGGCAGCCGTCAAGTACTTCTGATCTTCCCACTGGTTGTAAGCCATAACAAGAGCGAGAGCCGCATCAAAATCAGCGTCGGAAGCAGAACCGGTACCGGCACCATCACCAATACGCCAGTTCATGCCTGTATTGGCGCCACCTGCACCATTGTTATTCCAGGTGGCCAACAACTTATCGAATTCTGCCTGATGGTCATCAGTCGCGCTGGACATGTACACCATGATCAACATACCATAGGCAATTGCTTCGGAAACAGTAGATGTCGTTCCTTCTGGAGCCAAGACCCATGCCTCGGAACCCTTATCCTGATACCAGGCGGTTTTCCACTTATCAAAATGGCTCTTAATTACATCTGCGGATTCATATTCAATAATGTTTCCGTTGGGATATTTCTTATACTGGGGGAACGGATATTTCGGCGCAGCCATTGCGGTAGTTGCCACAACGGCGGAAAGGCCCAAAGCAACCTTCAAGATTTTTCTCATAGTTTTCCTTTTTGTTGATTTATACTAACCCACCCTAAATATAAGGTCAAAAGAAAAAAACTAATGCAGGCTCTTTTGTAATAAATCCGTTGCATTTATCGTAAAAAATCAACAATTGCCCCATACATAAAAAAAAGGGCTAAAAAGCCCCATTTTTTCATTATTTTCAACGATGTTTACAACGTAATTTCCGTTCCCCAGGTGTTCACGGAACCTATTTTGAAAGGGCCTTTTCCTTGGATTTTTTCTTTCGCCAGGCCTTAAACTCATTATAGAAAGTACTGATTGCATAAATGAATACCATCAGTTTGATGGTATTGGCCGGCTGATTCAGGTTGCAAACGCCCCATGCAATGGTAATGATGGGTAAGTGAATCAAATAAGGATAGAAGGAAGCCTTCCCCACCTTACGAACAATCCCTATGGTAAAGAAACGTGCAAGGAACCCCTTTCCGCTCAGAAGCGTCACCAGGAACAATCCGTAGAGCATAATGGGCAGCGAATGATGGGCAAAGTAGTTCCAGCCAGGATTGGCCTTGGGAGACATAATGAACAAGCTTCCATAGATTGCAGCAAGTATCAGAGCCTGGGCAATCCCGCTGGCATAATTTCTTTTCAAAAAATCAAAAAAGCCTTCCTTATACAGGCGGAAAAGCACCATGCCGAAAAGGTACTCAAAAATGCGAACTGGTGCAAATATATGGAAGAATCGATACTTGGCACCATAGCCGTCAAACCACAGGTTTCCGGACAGGCCAAAGAAAACCGCCCAGAGAATTCCCGGTATAAAAAGTGTACCGAAAAGAACCCATAGGGTACGGTTATTCTGGCGAAACAGCCAGCGGCTGAACCAGGGCGTAATGGCATAGCAGACAAAGAAACTGGTGAGGGACCAGGAGGGTTCATTCAGTTTCATTCCCAGATCAGGAACAATGGACCAGGTAAGCGTCAGGTGCAGAACGAGGCTGCGCCAGGGATGAACCATCTTGGCGAGGCCCGCCGCGGCGCAGTCCCCGATTTCTCCAAAGGCGGGCAGATGGTCGAACCCGCTAAACTTGAAGACCAGCACCACAAACATAAGCAGCGTCATGAAAAAATGTAGACGGTACAGCTTGGCGATGCGTCCAAACATGAAGGGAATTACAGGAATGCGGCGTTCTGGATCGCTGAACTTGCTGGCGAAGAGGAACCCTGCCAGGACATAGAAAATGCCAGCCGCAAATGCGGGCGCATTGAGAACCGGCATCAGCCACTTGAAATCAGCCATATAGCCTAGCGCACTTGAACTTCCCAAGTGCAGCATCACAATATTGATGCTAGCCAGGAGGCGAAGGCCGTCCAGCGCCGGAAAATAGTTCCGGGCAGGCTTTACAGGGGACTCAGAGACATTCTGCGCAGATTCTTGCATATAGCTTGCAAAGATAGAAAAAGCGGAGAGCCCTACTAGTAGAAGGTCACCTCGCTACCAACATAACGCTTGCTCTTGTACACGCAAAGGTCAGCCTGCTTGTAAAGGCTTTCGAACGACTTCGTATTAGAGTCTTCCGTCAAGATGGCGCCAACACTGACTTCAATCTTTCTGTTACCAATTTCAGGGATATCCAAGTTATTCAAGCGGTCGAAGAATCTCTGCAAGATAATGCGTCCCAGCTTTTCGCTATCCACTCCGGGAGCAAACACGGCAAATTCATCGCCACCAAGGCGGAAAACCACGTCATTGTCACGGAAGGTGCGCCTCAGGCAATTGGCAACCCCCACGAGGACCTTGTCTCCCACGTTATGGCCAAAGGTATCATTGATGGACTTGAACTTGTCCACGTCCATAATGCAGAGCATACCCTTTTCGCCACGATTCAATTCTACAGAAGTTTTCTGTTCCCCACCACCTCTATTCAGAATTCCTGTCAGGGAATCGGTTTCCGAAAGGACTCTTAAAAATTCCCTTTCCTTGGCAGCCTTCACCATGGAATCAATATTTTTAAAACCAGCAATAATCTTCTTTTTGTCAGATCCTTCCATGAAGATGTACTTAAACTGGTAGGTATGAACCTCACCCTTATCCAAAACACGGTAACTGTAGATGTACTCGTCCGTGGTATTCAGTTTTTCAAGAACCATATCCAGGTTCATTGCCTTTAGAAGTTCTTGAGCATCATCCGGGAATACACGATCCTTCACGTACTTTGCACAAAGTGCGTCATAGGGATATTCCTTTACTGAGGGACGTTCCAAGCCTTCTGTCACATAACCATCCAGCTTAATGACTCTCGTTGTCATGGAAGGCACATCAACAAGAAAGACATTTAGAAATTCGCGGCTCAGGGATTCTACAATGTGAAGCTGTTCGCTGAGGGCGTCCCTCGTCTTTCTTTCCTTGTCAATGTTTTGAACACATATAATGGTCGAACGAACACTTCCATCAGGATTGCGCTCTGCGACAAAGACATTCATTCGGCTCCAGCCAGTAATGCCGCCCTCATACTCTTCGGAGATATTATTGCAATCTTTCAGTTTTTCTTGCCATTTAGAAGAATCAGCAAGTTCAACAATCAATTTTCTATACTGAGGAGCGATTGGTAACTCATGAGACATATGCCACAAAGCTTCCGATGCGGTGGGATACTGTGCAATAAAACCAGAAATTTCGGGAATGGAATTTAGACACTCATAGGAATTATTTTCCAAATCCACATAATACATGGTATAGAACAAATTGCTGAGAGCATCAATGGCAATTTCTTTCTTGTGCATAAGAGTTCACCTTCCAGACGATTCAATACAGACAATAATCTACTTTCAAAAGGAGGTATACGAAAAAAGGCCTTTGTAAAAAAAGACCTTTTTGAGATAAAAATCACAATTGTTCCGCAATTAGAGCGACAATTTTTTCAATAGCCTTCTCAGGAGACATATCCGTATCGCCACCGGCTGCCCGAACGTGGCCGCCACCACCAAAAGCCTTCGCTATAGCATTAACATCTACCACATAGTTGGAGCGGAGACTGATCTTGTACACATCCCCAACAGGATAAAGAAATACGGTCGTTTCGGTCCCTCCAACCTCTCGAAGAGTGTCCACTACCGTACCTAGTTCCGAGGGCATCACTTCAAATCTATCCATATCCTCGGGAGTAAGAAATCCGTACACCACCTTTCCATCCAGAGCCAATTTGCAGTTCTGCATTACATAGCCCGTCACAAGGGTCTGCCTATAGGTTCGGGTGTAATAGGTTTCGTTGATAATGCGAGAAAAATCAACTCCCTTGTCAATCATTTCTCCAACAGCATTCATGGTTCGGCGACTTGTACAACTAAATTTGAAGGTGCCCGTATCATGAACAATTCCTAGATACAAACTGTTAGCGGTTTCCTTGCTGACCTTTTCACTAGGAAGTTGCCAATAAAGCAGTTCACTGGCAGAACTCGCATCGGCCTCAACAATATTTACATTACAAAGATTCAGAGGATTGCTGATGTGGTGATCGATATTGCACGTAAATTTAGCCTTTTCAAGACACTTTGCCCCATTGGCGCCCACACGTTCAAAACTAGGGGTATCCATAAGAAATGCCAAATCCACATCACGGCCATCATACTCATTAACAATATCTGACGCACCACGAATCAGCCCATAGCTGTCGGGGATTTTTTCAATGAAAACGGTAACATCGATAGCCGGAAAATTATCCTTAATGTAGTTGTACAAGCCAAGAGTGGAACCTGCACAATCCCCATCAGGACGAACGTGGCCAAAAATCGCAACAGAATTCGCCTGTTCAAGCATTTCATCTATAGTCATAGGTCGGTCCTTCTTTCTCCCTCATATATACAAATATTTTTCTAGTCAGAAATTTTCCTTCAAAACAAAATTCTCACAACTAGTAAAAATGCCACCCCGAGGGGTGGCACTTAGACTCTATCCTAAAAATTCATTCATCCGTATATCAGGCCGAGAGCGACCGCTATAACGGAAAATGCACATATTTGTTTCAAGATGAAAAAGTCGTGCTTATTCATGGAAAACAACCCTCTGAACCATCCTTCTATTATCGGTATTCACCATGATGAAAGAGCCCTTGGCCATGGCAAACTTACCGGACGACTTCACCATGCGTACAGCCTCGTTCATACTTCTGGCCTTAACGCGAGTCAAAAGGCGTCCCTGAAGGTCAACAAGAGCAAAATTGCATTCTACCTCAGTGATGTCGAGGTGCACATTACCAACGAGCATCACCGCTTCAGAATCGCTAGAACCGATTGCCGGATTTTTTTCTGTCGAAGAGGAACTGGTTTCACCCGAAATAACGCCGGTACCTGCAGATGAAGAACCGGATTCAACAATAGGATCCGTAATTGTGGTCGACGAGGCAATCTTCGTGAATTTCACCCAGTCAATATCAATCCAGGAATTGGTAATTTCCAGTTTCAGTTCGTGTTCGCCAGCAGTCAAAACTGCAGTTCCACCGCTTACTTCATCATACACATCAAAGCCCTTTCCCATATTGACCATTTCAGTACCAATCTGCTTGTCATCCACATAGAGGACAAAACTACCAGAGCCATTATCACCGGCAACATTTGCCGAAATTTCATATTCGCCATCAGCTTCTACGTTGACTGTGTACTTCAGCCATTCACCGGCTTCGCAGTATCCCACAACAACGCCCATGTTAGGCTGGTAAATATCCACATTGTCCTTACGGAACTTGCCGCCTTCATTGCCAATATTGTTATCCTTGTAAGCCTTACCAGAACCACCCCTATTATACTCTTCAGCCTGAACCAAGCCCGGAATAGCAGTGGGGAGTTCATAGTAAGGACCGTATTCTTCCGGTTTTTCATCAACAACAGAAGAATTGTCAGAAGTCTGCAAATCCAAAGCAGGAGCATCAGGATCAATAGTTGTATCGATAAGCTTCAGCATTTCAGAAGCATAGCGTTTGCCTAATTCAATGACGCCTTCGCGACCAAAGTGGTAGGGGTCAGCACCATTTCCCTTCAAGCCCGAAGAAGAAGCCACACCAAATTTTTTGAACTTTTTGGACAGTTCAGCAATGCCACCATTCTTGCTGTAACAGCAGCTTCCCTTGCCAGAATTACCCGTAGGATCGTTCATCATTTCACCAGCGACAAAGGGAACTTCGTTTTCATCAAGACCAAGTTCATCAATAATAACCCTATAGGACTTATAAACGTTCTCTTGCCATTCAGGACCAGAGCCATCCGTTTCACCTTGATGGAAAATGATACCCTTAATCACACCAACTTCCTTGGCCTTTTTTCCAAGTTCCAAAATGCGACCCATGGGATTTCCACCGTAGTCATTTGCCCAACCCTTAAAGCTTGCGCCAGGGCCATTAAAATAAGCCTGATACTGATCCGGAAGGTACGCCTTAATAGCGACACCTCCGATAGCCACCGGAATAATACCGACAACAACGCCAGGCATCGCTTCTACCATTGCACGGCCAAAGTAGTCTGCCGGAGAAAGTTGTTCAAAAGAATGGAACATGGGAGGAATTGCAGCAGCCCATTCCCCTTTTTTGATTGACTGAGTGGTAGAGCCTTTTCGGTCACTGGCCGATGCAGTATGAGATGCCAGCATGAAGAAATTCTTGGGAGGCACAGCTTGGTCTTCCGCCGGTACTATCGCGCCGTTACCAGCCATATTGGACTGGCCATAGGCAATGTAAATGTGAAAATTGGGATTGGGCGCGGCACTTGCTTCTACCGCGGTCATCATGGTAAGGCCGAACACGCATCCAGCGACAGCCAACATCTTCGAAAGATTCCTTATAAACACCTATACACTCCTTTTTAGACTATTACAATCTAAAATTACCCCCTAATACGTAAAAAAAACGTCAAGAATCCTCCTTTTCTATGGATGTTTTATCCATAAGAACCAAAAAGAGAGTCCCGATTGCTCGGGACTCCCCTCTTGGGTTTTGGTGTTTATGGAGTTCGCCTTACTTCACTGAAATGCGCTGCATCTGACCATTTGCAGTTTTCAGGAAATATACGCCGTTTCGCTTGGTCAATGCGCGAGTACGGCTCTGAAGTTCTCTTACGTCACCAGGCATAGAAACAATCTTGCCCAGGAACTTGCCGGTGAGGCTATACACCTGGAAGGAAACCGGAGCAGAAGCCTTTTCAAAGTGGACATTTGCAATACCCTGCGGTTTTTCAGAATCCAGATTCTTATCATCTGCGGGTTCATTTACACCCGGCATATCATGACCCGGAACGATAGTTGAGGGATCCTTAGAACCACTATCAGAATCTTCATTGGAATCGCCTTCAGAATCATCACCAGATTCGTCATCGGGATCAATTACCGGTTCCGGGTCCGTGGCATTTTCACCCTCAACAAAGGTGAAATAGTCTACATCCATCCAGTCGCCCATAACAGTGAAGCGCAATACGTGCTTGCCAGCAGGGAGAGAGACATTTACTGCAACCTTACCAAAGGAATCAAAATCACCTTCGCCAGCAACAGTCTTGGGAACAGAAACAACATCTGTAATGTTTTTGCCATCAATGGACATCTGGAAACCGGAAGTTTCGTTGTTGGAAGCCACATAGGCAAACATGGTGTAATCACCGGCCTTCTTCACATTCACAGTATACTCCAGCCATTCGCCAGTCTGGTTGTAACCGATGACCTTGCCAAAGGGCTTCTCGTAAATGTCAACGCCAGTATCCTTACGGTAATCGCAGTTGCCGTGGTTTTCGGAATCGTTATCGTAGAAAGAAATATTGCTGTTGCCGTTTTCATCCTTGCCGGCGCCAGAAACATCAAAATCTTCCGCCTGGATCTTACCGGGGATTGCCCACGGGGTCTTACTATCATTAAACGGTTCCTGCGGAATAACAATCTGTTCGCCCACAGCTACCAAGGTCACAATGCAGTCCTTGTTGTTGGAACCGGATTCCATCTTGACGGTAACAGAGCCATTGATAACATCCAGTTCACCCTCGTACTTGGCGTTCTTGGACTCACTGGTGGTATACACATGAACGGTCTTGACATCCGCGCCCTTGATGTTCACGGTAACGGTCTTAGCATTCTTATAGTCACGATTTACGAGTACGACAGTAGTAGAATCACCATTCTTGCTCTTATAGGCGGAGGCATACACTTCTGCCTCCGGATTTACAGTTGCACCCACACGGAGTGCTCCGGGACGAATGAAACGGGCAAACTGAGACATGATGTAGCCGCGTTTGGTAATCTTGCCTATTTCGCTGGCCGGCACATTCAGCTTTGCATTATTACCGTCCATAATAAAGCTGTAGCTGCGACGAATCCACCACCAGGTATACTGACTAAAGTTACCGACAACAAGAGCGCGATGAATATCATAAGCAACATCCATAGCGCGAACAGTATCCAACTTATTCTGGTTCGCCTGGTCACCCGTATTGCGCATGACTCGCCAATCATTACCGCTACCCTGACTTTCAGTGTAATGTTCGGTCATCCAACGTTCTACACCCTTCTGATCAGCCAAGGTATACTGAAAGAACAAATCACCCATGCTTGCATCGCTAGCATAGAAATGAGCACCCAGAATATCCCAATTCTTCAGCGCAGCCGGATCATTCAGAACCTTGTCATACATAGCCTTCTTGGTTTTATTATTCCAGTCATAGGCATAGGAAAAAGATTCGTGAGAAATAACCTTGGTACCATACTTGCGTAGCTGATCGGCATAGCCCTTCGTATAGTTATACACTTCATCTACAGACCAGCAAGCCCATTCAGAACACCAATCTGGTTCATTTGCAATGGAAATAGCATCGAGGGGCATACCCTTGTCTTTCATATACTTGACAAAACTGTTCACATAGTCTGTATATGCCTGGTAATTTTCAGGAGCTACATGCTGATTGTCTTTGGCATACGGAGATTTCCAGGGTGTTGCAAAGAGGAGAAAATCATCGCCGGCATACTTACGGGCAGATTTAACCGCTTCAACCTCATTACCAAATAGATTTGATGATTCATTTACCGGTATACGGAGGGTATTTAGGCCTATACCGCCATCACCATTAGTAAATGCCAATCTGGCATCTTCATCAGAAAGTCCCTTGCCACCCTGCCACTGATTATGAACCATGCCGCCAAAGCCGCGAATCACCTGATGTTCTTCACCAACGTTCACATTCACGGTAGAAGCCACTGCGCTGGCAGCAAAAAGACTTGCCACGCCCAAAGCAGTGGCAATTTTACCAACACTGAAACTTTTGAAATTCCACATAACCAATACACTCCTTGTATGTGGCTCACCACAAGCCCATGGCCATAAATTATTCCAATATGGGATATTTATTTCACGGCATTGTAAGGTTTCCATGGACAAATTATCCAAGGCAAAAAATCATTTTTCAGCATTTTTGCCAAATTCAAAAAAAACCTGCGCCGTTGGGGCGCAGGCCTTGGATGTGTGGTGTTTAGGGACTCTTTTATCGCTGATCTAGTTTTCCGTAGAAGCGATGAAACTCTTATTTCCGACCACAGAACGGAGCATGTAGACTCCTCGGCCGTAATTTCCAGCACGAAGTGCCTGAGATGCGGTCTTGCCAGCCAGATCCACCGATCCGACCATCTTGCCGCTGAAATCAAACACATGATACTCGGTCTTTGAAGAAACGCTCAAGTGAACATTCTGAACGATAGCCGAGGGAGAATCTGTATCAGGTGTAGAATCTTCGGAGCCTTCTTCCTTAGGATCTGTAACCTGTTCTGTTGTAGAACTGCTGGATTCCACTGAAGGTTCTTCGCCGGAGTCACTTGAAGTAACTTCGCTGGCGGAGGAATCCTCAATGGGGCTATCGTCCTTAGCATTTTCACCTGCAGCAAAATTGATATAGTCTATATCAAACCAGTCTGCAGTTGCCGTAAAGCGCAGGACATGCACTCCCTTTACCAGATTTACTGTAGCACTGACCTTGGCGTAATCATCGAAGTTCTGTTCAGCACCTTCTTCCTTCTTGGCTGCAGGGACTGCAATATCCGCAGTAATGTCTTCACCATCCATAGACAGCTTGAAGGAGGAACCTCCATCGGAAGCCACTGCAGCAAACATGGTGTAAGTGCCGGTTTCCGCCACATTCACAGTATATTCCAGCCATTCGCCCTTCTGGATATAACCGACGACAATACGGTCGCCAGACTTCTTATAGAGATCAACACCCGTACCTTCACGATAGTCGGTGCATTCCGCTTCCTTCCCCTTATCACTGCAGGAATGGTTTTCAGCATCGTTATCGCTATAGGAAGCGTATTCGTCGCCGCGGCCAGTGCCAGGAACATCGAAGTCTTCCATCTGGATCTTGCCAGGAATTGTCCATGCCTTGCCGCCAAAGGGTTTCTGCGGTTCCGGAGGAGTCTTGCCACTACCTTCGAAGCCCCAGCCCTTGATTGCCATGGTAGAATCCTGAGAGCCCTTGAACACCAGGAATAGCTGTTCCACAATACCAGAGAGTCCCTCTACGTCGCAGGAGGTTTCTGCAAAGGAGTTCTTGGAACCGGTATTCTTGAGAGTGCAGGTGCCGGCCAGGGTACCTGTTGCAGAGCCCTTATGGATTTCAATCTTATTGTTATCGGCAGTGCTTGCAGCTTCTACGGTAAAGCCTGTTGCGCCCTTACCGAAATCAACGCCACTTACGCGGATCCAGGATTCGCTGCGGCTAGAGAGAGGCAACAGAAGGCTGCTGGCAACCTTGCCCGGAGCCCAAAGGGAACGACTACGGATACCCTTCTGCATGGAACTGGTAAGAGCCGGATACCAATCATAGGGATCGAAATCCTCGATTTGCTTGGGGCCTTCCTTGGTAAAAGTCAAGCTGTTCATGGAACCGTCGGCTGCGTATGTAAACTCATCCACACTCACGCTGCGGTGGAATGCCGGAGACGGGTTGGGCTTGCCATCTTCTGCTGGAATCTTCTCCAAGCCATCGTAGCCCGTAGAGATACGACGATCATGGTAAACCACATACCAGTGGCCCTTGAATTCAGCAATACCATGATGATTATTGTTATTTGCATTGATATTCTGACCAGCAATACTTGGATTGCCCATGAAGATACCCTTATAGGTATAGGGGCCCATGGGGTTCTTGGACATACCGTAGGCAATGCGCAAGTCAGTAGTACTATAAGACAGATAATAATTGTCCTTGTACTTATGGATATAGGAAGCTTCCATAGCCTTTGGGCCACCGATCTTCAGGGAATCGCGTCCCTCCCAATCATAACCCGTCATGGAAGAGTTAAACTTGACAATGTCAAAGATGTTGTTGTTGCCTTCTGCTGCAGGACGATTGGTATTGGAACCGCCACCAAAGGTAAAATAACCCGTTCCATCATCGTCAAAGAAAATGCCTGGGTCAAAGCACCAAGCAACACCGTCGCAATCATGTGCACCGGCAGTTCCTCCCCAGCCACCCACCAGCTTCTTATTATTGGCGATGGGATTAGACCAAGGCCCAGCAATGCTGTCAGCCTTCAAAAGACCAATACCACCACCGCCGCCATCGGGAAAAACGATATACATCTTGTGATCCTTGGGATTGATTGCAATATCTGAAGCCCAGATATCACCAATGCCATCTATCTTGCGAGCATCGTAAATAATGCCGAAATCGGTCCAGTTCTGCATATCCTTACTACGGAAGCCGTAAAGAGCCTTGATGTTGTAACCACCATGGCCGCCTTCACTTTCTGATTTTCCGTCAGCATTGTACGGAGCCGGGTCATCAGAGTCCGTGATGATGTAGAAATATTCATCATCGGCAGCTGCACCCGGGTCAGCCAGATAATGATAGGTAGAAATCGGGTTATATGCCAAACCGAAAGTAGCAAGGCCAGCCACAAAAGTAGCGCCGATTACCCTTTTAAAAAGATCCATGATACACTCCTTAAGGCCAACATTACACCCAGCCTTGTTCTTATGACACAAAGATATTTTGAGAAAGGGTAATTTTTCAGCCTCCAGCAACACATTCTATGGACAACTTATCCATAGCCCGACAAGCGCGCTCCGCAATCTAAAAAAAGAGCCCGTCGCTTACTTGCGGCAGGCCCTCTTAAACCTAATCGATTCGTAACTACGGAATCAATCCCTTGACGCCATAAATTTCAACATCATCTATCCATACGGCATAGGCACCGACCCCGGCACCGCCAGCAAAAATACCGAAGGAATTTACATGATCCTTAACCGCATCCCAGCCAATATTTCCGCCGTTTTTAGTGGAATCAGTCGGTACGAGATCTTCTGGAGTGACAACAATTCGCAACCACTCTTCAGTGGGAACGCCTTCGTCATCGACCAGGCCAACATGGGCCCAGGCCTTTCCACTTTCATAACCAGAAGCACTATCAGCCTGAACATCGAAGGATACGCTTATCCACATGGAATCTGTTTCGATGAATTCTGCACGAGCCCAAATGACAACAGAATCAAGATCACTGAAGTCCGTGTAATCCGCAAAGCGGTGGCCCATCATAGTCCATTCATAGTAGACAGAATCCTTGGAACATTCCAGACGGGCAGCATTATCTGTTCGCTTACCAGAAATGGATGCCGTCTCCAACTTCGCCGAGGCATGCCTTGATGCAGATGTGTACCAGGCAAATATTCCGTTTTCAAAATCATCCAACAGAACATAGGGATAAACCACCACCGTATCTTCCGGAATAGAATCAACGACGGTAGTATCGGCAATTGTAGTATCGCTAATAACAGAATCCTTGGCAACAGGGTCTTTTTCAACAGAATCCTTTTCAACCGGAAGCTGTTGACGGCTACCAATCACCACATCTTCACGAGTTTTCTGGGATTCAACCATAACCTTTTCCACACCAAGAGCCTGGAAACTGTCGTAGGTAGACTGCTCTCCCACTTCATTTACATAATTGTAAGTGGAGAACATGAATCCCACAGCATTGAAGGAACCTTCAGGCAACGACGGGAATTCGAAATTACCCAGGGAATCCGTCTGTACGACATAGTCAAGGCCGCGAATACCCACGGAAACAGAGCGAACACCCGCCGGCATCACCACCTGTCCCTTCATGGATCCAGCCTTCTTAAAATCCATGGTCAATGTCAAATCATCGACGCTGTCCCTTACGGTCATACGGCTAAATGCCTTCACGGAATCGCCGCGGGCTTCCACCACGTATTCCCCAGCCTTCATTTTCGGCAAGTTCAACTGGCCCTGGTCGTCCGTTTCCCTGTTAAAGATTCCTGCGATGGAATCAGCCACAGGATCCTCACCAACCTTGCGAGAACTTGCACCAGCCAAATATCCGTCAGGACGAACCAAAACCTTCGTACGGGCTGCAGGAGCAGATCCATCTGCCACCATAATCGTCATGGCAATGGAGTTTTCCGTTTCAAACGAAGAACCAGCGGTATCCTTGACATCGCTACATGCAGCAAAAAGCGCACAGAATGCGCCCATTGCAGTTAATCCTTTATACCACACCCACTTTTTCATTTCGACTCCCTTGTGCCGTCCTCCGTATCCTTAGCCGACGGAATACCACCCTTGCGGGCCACCGGGTAAAAAGCCAACGAAAGCTGCATTACACGGTCCGGATTCTTGGCGTTATCAACACGCTTCTGGATAAGACGCCTAAATTCTTTCAGCATATCGCCGAGGTCATCGAAGGCGGCCTGATCAACGGATAATGTAAGAGTAGAAATATTTCTTTCATCCACAGGTACGTTGTCCAGGGAATCACTGGCCAAAGAAAGCACCTGCTTCTGGAATTTACGGACCGCAGCCTTCTTTTCAGGGCCACCGGCCGTGAGATGGGCGTCCGTAAGAGCAAGTCTGCCAGACGCCATCTTCTTTACAAAACCGACTTCAAGCAATGTATCTATTGCTTCCTGAACCTGTGCTTCAGAAATCGGCGGGCAGATATCGTGAGCAATCTGCTTGATGTTTACGATGCCGCAGTTCAATTCCAGATAGGCGCGAACAGCGGGAATCCACCAGTTTTCAAGAAGTTTCAGTTCAGCAGCCTGCAGACTATGCAGGTCAACATCTCGCAGTGAAAGGGCCTTAGCCACAAGTTCTTCACGCTTGGACTTGTCCTTGGTGACCGCAGCCGTATAGAGCAGGTCAAAGTATTCTGCCTGACGACCGGAAAGGGCCAGGATTTCCTTTGCCGACTGAAGGCTATGTGCCGGAAGGTGCTGTTTCTTTTGCAGCACACGGTACAGATAGCTGGAATCCAGTCCCAGCTTGTCACCCATCATGCGATAGCTATAGAAGGGCATCTCCGCCTTGCGGCGATCGTAGAAGTCCTTCAGAAAGTCGCGGTAATCCGCTATGTCAGAAAACGTAACCATTATGCCTATAAGATACTCTAAATTTAGGAAACACCGAGACTTACGAAAAACACTCTCTATGGATTTTTTATCCAAGGAGGAGGGCTTGAATTGTGACGACAAGCACATTTTGGGCCATTTTTTGGTACTTTGCAACCATAAACAGCCCAAAATCATCAAAATGGTCACATGGACGAAAAAGTCATCATAAAGAAATTGAAGGAAGGAAAACGGGAGGCACTGGCCCTGCTCTGGCAGAGTCAAAGCAGCCACGTTCTGAACCTGGCTTTCCGCATGATGAAGGATAGAGACCAGGCCGAAGACATCCTTATGGATATTTTCGTCCAGGTTCCTGCCGCCATTCACAAATTTCGTGGCGATTCCGCCCTAGGCACCTGGCTGTACAGGCTTACCGTCAACGCCTGCCTCATGAAACTCAGAGCGCAGAACCGACACCGCGAACTGGAAGAAGAACATCTGGATCAGATTGCCGAGTCTGCCCTTGGCAAAATCAACGCCAGTCCCAATGCAGACATCGACCCAGAAATGCTGGAATTGGGCCTCGCCCAGTTGCCCGCACAAAGCCGCAGCATGCTCTGGCTCAAGGACGCAGAAAACCTGAATGTAAAGGACCTGGCCGAGATTTATGGTATGCCCGAAGGCACCATAAAAGCAAGGCTCAGCCGCAGTCGCAACTTTGTCCGTAATTTTTTAAAGGAGAGGAAGATTTATGCTTAACGAAAAAATCAACTCCGAAAATTTTGACAGGCTGGATTTCTCTCGTGTAGAACGGCTAACGCCCCACACCGACTCCTGGGACAGGATTTGCGCACGTCTTGACGCTGCAGACGCAGAAGGTGCTACTTCCAGGAACGTCCGCGGCCATGTCATTTCCTTCCGGATCCTGAGTGCAGTCCCCCTGGCGGCAAGTCTTGTTCTGATTGGCCTCAGCGTACTCATGACCGCATTTTCCGGCACGTCCGAAAGCGTATCCATCAACAGCATTACATCGACTGAAGTTGCCCGCTGGTACGACAGCCTTGGCGACAACAGCATAAACGACGGTTTCGACACCCTAGACGAAAACGTTGCTCTCAGCTATTTCTATAAGGAGACCAAATAATGAACGGATCTGTTAAACTCTTCATCGCAAGCCTCATTGTGTTTGCCGCCTCCGTAGGTTTCTTCGCAGGATCTCTCTGCAACAAGCCCTGTCCAAGAGGTTCCATGGCAATGGAAGGCTCCGCGCCATCACATCACCTTGACGGGAAAGGCCCTCATGGCGATTTCAAGGGACACGGTCCGAAGGGGCCTCGTGGAGATTTCGGGAAGGGACCGTCCCCCGAATTGTTGGACAGCCTGCTGCAGGTAACCCCAGAACAAAAGGCCGCACTGGAAAAGAACCGTAGCGAAACCGACTCCATCTTCAAGGAACTTCGTAAAAACAAGTTTGAGGCAGAAAAGGCTCTGGGCGAAGCCCTGGATTCCGAAGACTCCGCCGCCATTGAAACCGCCAAGGAAAAAGTTTCCGAAGCCCATAAGGCTCTGCTGGATCACCGCATCAACTCTGTTGCCGCCTTGAGCAAAATTCTAACCAGGGAGCAACGAGAAAAGTTCCGTAATTTCCATAAGGAAAACATGAAAAAGTTCATGAAGCACAAGGGCCCCCGCGGCGATTTCCAGGGACAGAAGTCCCAAGCAGAAGGTCCGCAAGAATAATCCGCTTCATAGACATTGCCCTTGCAAGAAAAAGACCCCGACTTATGCCGGGGTCTTTCAGAGAGGAGTGTGAATGAAAGACTCAGATAAATTGATATTCTTGCTAAACGATAGATGACACAACCAGAAGTGCGGTCACTGCAGCAATAAAGACTCCACCAAGAACTGCTTCAACCTTGGGACCATACTGCTTACTTACTGTACGGTTCTGTTCCAAAAAACGCTGTTCCATAAAAACCATCCTTTTCACCACGGGGTTACCCATCCCCTTACACCCTTAAAGTACCAAAAAAAGTTCTACGGAAAGCACACATTGCAGCAAGGTTTCATGGACGATTTATCCATAATGGACAAGAAAAAAGTGGCGAAATTTCGTCAAAAATCCAATTTTTATTCATTCACTGTCATTTTTCAACCACACTCCCATCAGCCTTCATTTTTCATTGTTAATTGTTCATTGTTCATTATCCGTTGTTCATTGTTTTCTAAATTTCACGCGTAATTACAACTCCCGCTTTTGCGGAAAGGATTAATCTATGTCTAAACTGACTGATTCTATGGAATGGAAGGCTCTCGAAGCCCACTCCGAAGTCGCCAAGACCTGGCACATGAAGGAACTCTTCGCCAAGGACCCCAGCCGTGCTGCTAAGTTCAGCGCCGAAGCCTGCGGCATCTTCCTGGACTACTCCAAGAACATCATCACCGACGAAACCATGGCCAAGCTCCAGGACCTCCTGAAGGCTGCCAACTTCGAAGACATTCGCGCCAAGTACTTCGGCGGCGAAAAGATTAACACCACCGAAAAGCGCGCCGTGCTCCACACTGCCCTGCGTTACAAGGGTACCGAATCCATCTGCGTCGATGGCAAGGACGTTATGCCCGAAGTTCGTGCAGTTCTCAAGCACATGGAAGACTTCACCAAGCTGGTTCGTTCCGGTTCCTGGAAGGGCCACACCGGCAAGTCCATCAAGTACGTCGTAAACATCGGTATCGGCGGTTCTGACCTGGGCCCCGTGATGGTTACCGAAGCCCTCAAGCCCTATGCTGAAAAGCCGGCTGCAGGCGAAACTTCTCCGGAAGTGTTCTTCGTTTCCAACATCGATGGCACCCACATGGCTGAAACCCTGAAGAAGGTCAATCTCGAAGAAACCCTCTTCATCGTTGCATCCAAGACCTTCACCACCCTCGAAACCATGACCAACGCACAGACCGCCAAGGAAGCTGTGCTCAAGGCCTTCAATGGTGACGAAAAGTCCATCGCAAAGCACTTCGTTGCTCTTTCCACCAACACCGAAGCCGTTTCCGCTTTCGGTATCGACCCAGCTAACATGTTCGAATTCTGGAACTGGGTTGGCGGCCGCTACTCCCTGTGGTCTGCAATCGGTCTGTCCATCGCCCTGCGCATCGGCTTCGACAACTACATGAAGCTCCACCAGGGTGCTTACGAAATGGATCAGCACTTCAAGACTGCTCCTGTTGAAAAGAACCTGCCGGCTATCCTCGCTTTGATCGGCGTTTGGTACAACAACTTCTTCGGCGCATCCAGCTACGCAATGCTCCCCTACGACCAGTACCTCCATCGCCTGGCTGCTTACTTCCAGCAGGCAGACATGGAATCCAACGGCAAGACTGTTGACCGCGACTCCAAGCGCGTGAACTACCAGACTGGCCCGATCCTCTGGGGCGAACCGGGTACCAACGGCCAGCATGCCTTCTACCAGCTGATCCACCAGGGCACCAAGATGATTCCTTGCGACTTCATCGCTCCGGCAAACAGCCACAACCCTGTTGGCGATCATCACCAGAAGCTGCTCTCCAACTTCTTCGCTCAGCCGGAAGCCCTCATGAACGGTAAGACCCTCGACCAGGCTGCAGAAGAACTCCGCAAGGCTGGCAAGTCTGAAGAAGAAGTGGCATTCCTCGCTCCTCACAAGGTGTTCGAAGGCAACAAGCCCACCAACTCCATCATGATGGACTACGTTTCTCCGGAACGTCTCGGTGCTCTCATCGCCATGTACGAACACAAGATCTTCACCCAGGGCGTTATCTGGAACATCAACAGCTACGACCAGTGGGGTGTTGAACTGGGTAAGCAGCTCGCCATGAAGATCCTCCCGGAACTGAAGGAAAACACCGAACTCAAGCACGACAGCTCCACCAACCAGCTCATCAACTGGTTCAAGAAGAATCAGAAGTAAGCAGAGCTTACTTCTGTAGTGGTTAGTGATTAGTGGCTAGTGGTTAGGAACGCGGGCTAAACCAGCATTCCTATACGCTTTAAGCTTTCCACTTTACGCAAATAAGAACAACCCGTCCGGTTTATGATGTGAACCCCGAAAGTTGGACTCAACTTTCGGGGTTTTCATGTATAAGAAACATTCAGAAAAGGAATGGATTGATGCTTTTGAGATGCATCAAAAACATTTTGGTCCGTCGTATATCTCCAGGCAAACTGGACTAGA
>JAZLHK010000076.1:0-13062 GCA_045616805.1 Fibrobacter sp. | reverse complement strand
CCCCTAGTTCAAAAAGGACTTCTTCAGCCCTCCACCTCCTTTGATGTTCACGCCCCCCTGGAAAACATCCAGTTTTTCTTTGCCGACTTTGAAAAGGTTCTGGATCTTCTGGAGCTAAACAGGGTATTCCCCCTACTGGATAAAAAACTGGTCAACTAACCCGTCTCCATCTCCGAGCAATCCCTCTGGGATACGCAAATCGGCAGAACCTCGATAGACGAAAGCACTTGCAAAAACTAAATTTTATCCGTAAAACTCTTAAATAAAAGGTTCATCTATGAAGATTGCAACACTCCTCATCTCCCTCGCTTCTGCAGCCACCGTATTTGCACAGGACGCAGCTCCCGCAGACCAGCCCAGCGCCATCGGCAGCTTCCTCCCGCTTATTCTTCTCTTCGCCGTGATGTGGCTGTTCTTCATCCGTCCGAAGAATAAGGAAATGAAACAGATGGAAGCCATGCGCAAGGCTCTGAAGAAGGGCGACAAGGTCATGACTACTGCAGGTATCATCGGTATCGTCACCAACATCGAAGACACTCTGAACACCGTCACCATCCGCACCGCATCCACCACCCTCATTGAACTCGAAAAGGGTGCAATCCTCCGCGTGCTCAACAACGAAGCCAAGCCGGCAGAAACCAAGACCGAAGAAAAGAAGTAACCTAGGTTAACTATTATGGCTCTCCTTCCCATCAGAAAGTACGGTGATCCTGTTCTCCGCAAGAAGTGCGAACCGATTACAGAAATCACTCCAGAACTGCGCCAGTTGGCACAGGACATGCTTGAAACCATGTACGACGCTCCAGGCTGTGGCCTTGCAGCTCCGCAGATTGGCAAGAACATTCGCCTTGTGGTCATCGACACCGCAATTCCCGGTGAAGAAGAGCCAAAGCCCTACGTCATGTTCAATCCCGAATGGGAACCTGAGCCTGATGCAGAAATGGTGGACTACGATGAAGGTTGCCTCTCCGTCCCCGATGTGTTCTGTAACGTTGTACGCCCCGACAAGGTAACCGTACGTTTCTTTGACATCAACGGAGAAGCTCAGGAACTGCATGACTGTGACGGCCTTTTCGGCCGCTGCATCCAGCACGAAGTGGACCATCTTTCCGGCGACCTCTTTGTTGACAAGATTTCTACCGCAGACCGTGCACTGACTCAGTCTAAACTTCGCAAGATGGCCAAGGAAACCCAGGCCAAACTGAAGAAGAAATGATTCGCATCCTAGCGGCAGCTCTTTTATCGTCGGCGGTACTCTGTATTGCCGACGATTTTGATTTGCCTGAGATGCCTCCTCCCGCACCAAAAGATGTAGTGGAGCCCTCCCATACAGAAAAAACGGTCAGCACAAATTCTGCAGCAGACGCTACCGTGGAAAAAACTCCGCTGAAACCCATTACCAGTTTACAGCAGAGTGCGATTTCATCAGACTACGATGATGTCCCGGAGTCATTCAGTGCAGCACCCATCGAGGCATCCTCCGTAACGGACGTCATCTTCAAGCCAATTCCTAAAACGTTGAACCGCAAACTTAACGTCGGGGTTTATGTAGACGTCAAGGAGCTTTTCGTCAACCAGGACGGAACAGAAATCCAGATTACAGCAAACAAGGGAAAGCTTTCCGTCAAGCGCAACAGCAAAACGGAAACGGTAGCCACCTATAGCTTCAAGCAGGGCAGCAAGTGCCTAACCATGGCTCCCGACAAGAAATCAATGCCCTATTCCTGCTTTGCGGGAGACTTTACCTTAAAGGCAAACGGTTCAAAAATCACCGCCATAAATTCCATCGACGTAGAGGAATACCTCCGTGGAGTCATCCCCTACGAAATCGGCAAATTGGATAGTTCCCGCTTTGAAGCACTCAAGGCCCAAGCCGTCGCTGCACGCACCTACGCCTACAAGCATTTCGGAAGCCGCGAAGCCATCGGTTTTGACGTGTACGCCGATACCAAGGATCAAGTTTACAAAGGCCTTGCTGGTGCCACCCCCCTAACAGACAAGGCCGTCAGGGAAACCGCGGGAACAGTCATGACTTACGGCGGAGAATTCATTATCGCCTACTACCACTCCACCTGCGGCGGCGAAACCGAAACGCTTGCAACCTGGGGCCGTCCAGACCTTCCCTACCTAAAGAGCGAACCAGACCTCCGTCCTGATGGAACCCCCTGGTGCAATGAATCCAGTTACAGCAACTGGGAACGAAAATTCAGTGACAAGGAAACACTAGCCCTCTTCAAGCAAAACGCAAAGGAAGTAAAATCCAAACTCACCGAATTTTCCAGTATCAACGCAATTACCATTACAGACACATTAAAAAGCGGCCGCATTCTTTCTCTGGATGTTGAGACCGATAAAGGGACTTTCCAGGTAGCAGGCGACAAGACCCGCTGGCTCTTCAAGAAGAACGGAGCAATCCTTCCCTCCAGTTTTTTCCGCATCGCTCACGAAAATGGAGAGTGGATCATTAAGGGAAAAGGATTCGGCCACGGAGTTGGCCTTTGTCAAATGGGAGTTCGCGCACGAGCCCAGGCAGGACAGAATTACAAACAAATTCTCACTCACTACTACCCCGGTATTACCCTGGAAAAATTCGTTAGATGATCGTTGTCTTAAGTCAGGGTTGCGCCGCCAATTTTGGCGATGGAGAAAAAATTGCCAGAGCACTGTCTGCCAATCACGAAGTGTCATTCAGCATCGGCAAGGAAATTCCCGAAGCATTCTATTTAAACATTTGCACCGTCAAGGGAAATGCGGGAGCCCTAAAGTTGCTTCGTTCGGTACATACCGATTACCCTAGCGTTCCTGTATTCATTACGGGGTGCGCACCAAAGGATTTCCGGGAAGAAGCATTAAAGATTGCCCCTCACACTACCTTCACCTCTCTAGAAGAAATCGCTCCAGAAGACACCCAGAGCATCGGAGTTCTCCGGGAATCTCCCTTTGTCGGAATCGTGAATATTGAAGAAGGCTGTTTGGATGCCTGTGCCTTCTGCAGTACCCACCTGGTAAAGGGGCGTCTTCACAGCGCAAATCCAGACATTATCGTAAATCAAGTTCAAGCGCTCGTGAATGACGGCTGCACAGATATTCAGTTCACAGGCCAGGACTGCGCCTGCTACGGATTTGACATTGGAACAAACCTAGCCCTACTGACACAGAAGGTCCTCGTGAAGGTTCCCGGCAATTACCGCATTCGCCTCGGTATGGGAAACCCGCGACACGTCCTCCAGTACACAGAGCCTCTTTTGGACTGTTTTACCGACGCCCGCGTCTACAAGTTTCTGCATATCCCCGTGCAAAGCGGCAGCAACAACGTTCTAAAGGCAATGAACCGTAGGCACACCGTAGAGGATTACGAAACCTTGGCCGACGCACTCAACAGTCGTTTCAATAGATTCACGCTCAGCACGGACCTTATTGTAGGACACCCGGGAGAATCTCCGGAGGACTTTGACAAAACGTTACAGCTACTCCAGCGCACCCGCCCAACGGTCTGCAACATCACGCGATTTGTCGCACGTCCGGGTACAGTCGCCGCCCGTATGGAAGAGGGATCCACCCCAGGTTACATCGCAGTTAGCGATAGCGAAAAACACGACCGATCAGCAAAGCTCTTCGAAGCCTTCCAGCAGATTGCCCAGGAAAATAACCAGAAATGGGTAGGAGACGTATGCCAGGTCGTCACAGAGAAACCAGGACACCGTCCAGGCACCACCATAGCCCGCAATGAAGCCTACCGCCCTGTGGCGCTACAGGGCTCTTTCGCAGCAGGGAAAATCATCACAGTTCGCATCACAGGAGCAGAGCCTTTCGCCCTGCTAGCAGAACCTACCTAGCCAAACCGGAATGTAGGCGTATTGCATCGGACAAACAACCTACCATAAACCGCCAGTATACTGGCGGTTATTATTTTATTCACGCGCATTGCAACCATTCTCTCTAATTCACAAATTCGTTTCTTTATACAAAAAAGGCCGGCCCAAAGAGCCAGCCTTTTTAAACCTTATGCAGGTCTTCTTACTTTTCTACGCGGCGGTAACCACGAGTAGTAGTGAAGAATGTACGCTTGTAAGGACCATCCACGAAGTCCGTAGAACCAGAACCCACATAAGCGCAGTACTGATACTTGTACTGGATGATGGACACCTGATAGATGTACGGACCTGTTGCCAGTTTACGACCTGTCTGGGAAATCGGATAGAGCTTCAAGGTCACCATCATTTCGCCTACGCCAGATGCCGGAATAACCTTACCTGTAGTGGGATCCTCGCAGTTATCCTTCTGCAAAGTGATGGGCTGAGCTTCCACAGCGGCCTTAAACTTGGCAGGATCTTCGATACCCTGGGTATACTGACTGACGAAATGTCCCAGCTTATCAAACACACGAACGTTCACCAGGAAGGGTTGGCTTGTACGGAAGGAAATGCTGGTGCAGCTTTCGATACCAGAAGCATCAGTGTAGCAGCGACCACTTTCCTTAGAGCCACCATCACTGATAACCTGAGCGCCGGCCCCAGAGACACCTCCAGAAACACTACCATTGGAGCCCTGCGGAGCGGCAGTAATGCTGGTCCAGTTCTTCTTCAACCATTCAGACTGGCTAGAACCATTCTGGAGAGCATCTGCATATTCTGCGGGAAGCGGAGTGATAAGAATTTCACCCGTAGCATTATTCGGAAGATTACCACCATCAGCCTTAGCAGTCAGTTCATCAGTATTGAAGATCGGACGAACAATGGATGTATCCTTGGATTCCACAACAGTGATGGGGTTCACCAAAAGTTTAGATGTAGCCCATTCATCCGGGAAGCTTTCCACAGTCTTACCAGTCTTGGAGGTAATGTAAAAACCAGCAGCAGCCATGGCAGCAGTCCACTCGTTGTAATCTTCGCTAGCATTATCCGTTACAGGATAGTTGAAAGCAATTTGGTCACCGGACATCAGGTTAGAACCATCAGAGAGGGTGCCCTTGAAATCGTATACAACACCACCAGCACCCTTATTCACAGAGAATTCCACATCATTGACAAAATAACCAAGCATCTTATACTCAGCACAAGTCTGCTTTTCAGTATCAAACTTTGCGCAACGCTTTACGACCAGAGCGGGAACAGTGCCGGCATTACCGTATTCCATCATCTTCTTCAGGGTTTCATCCAGAAGTTCACCATTAAGCACCATACTTGTGGTAGTCACGCCATCCACCATGGTGACTTCGGCGCCAAGAACGGCAGGCTGACCATACTTGGTAGGAGCAAGTTCAGAGAGTGAAGTACGGATGTAGAGGTTAGAACCATCGGTCTGACGGTCAGCATAGAAGAAGTGAAGATGATGCCAGGAACCCTCGCCCCAGCCAGTTGCATCAGAGGCACCATTACAGTTACGAGCTGAAGCCAAAGGTTCGCCTGCATGGCAACCATGATTATTCAGAGCAAGGGTCTGAATGTTCACAGAACCCGGAGTAGCCAGGTGAGTACCACCAAGGTCAACCACTAGCACGCCGTCAATAAAGATCCACATGTCATCATCACCTACGAAGTCGAAGACTTCCGGTTCCGGAACCTGGTTTGTAGAATTGTACTTGAATTCCACGTGACCCATCATAGTAAACGCATAATTACGGAGATGAAGACCCGGCAGGAACTTAGCTGTCTTAGCCAAGGCATTGAAACTAGCCTTAGAATCATCTTCAAGGAAATTAGCTTCCGCCATTGAATTCGGCTTTACAGAATTTGCATTCTGTACCATAGTCTTACCAAAGATGTAATAATTGCCAAGATTGGCTTCATAATCGGCAGCAGCCTTCTTTGCGGCATCGGGATTCTTCGGACCACCATTTGCAAGCCAAGCTGCACACAGACCAAAGGTGTAGTTGTTCAAGTAGTCAAACTGACCAACTGCATACTGATAAGAATATGCCGGACAGAAAATAGAGAAACTCTGGGGACCAAATTGGTCAATCTTTTCTGCTTCATATTTTTTGACACGAGGGCCGGCATAAATACCATTTGCGTCAATTTCGTCAAGGGGAGTATAACCACCATTATTGTAGTTATAGTCCATCACATAATAACGAGTCGGATTGCCGGCTGCATCAAGAACAGGGGGAATGTCCAGGGCGATTTCACTACGCTTATTTACACCCGGAACATCGGAGAACCATTCTTCGAACTTGGAGTTATCGCAGGAAACCGGAACGTTAGGATTCCTCAAAATTTTCACACGGGTGTAGTCGGCCTTTCCGTCAGCATCAAGGGTATCACTAAAATCAAGGTGCGGAAACACCATATTCGGAGTAAAGTAAACGTCGGTAGCCCAGCGAGTTTTGCCACCACAACTAAGAACATCGGTCTTCCACCCTACAGTCTTGTAACCACGCTGGGTAATCCCATTAGGGCCCTTAGCATCGCATTCACCATACTGGAGCTTATTAGTAGATGTAGAAATATCAGACTGTAAATAGGCCGGCAGGGAGGGAACCGGGCTCATCGGCTTACCATCCTCACCGATTGCAATACCAACGAGAGGATTCGACTTTGCAGATTCCTGGTTGGCGCAGGCAGAGTGATAGGGAGCTCTCTCGAACCAGGCAAGATCGTATCCGGCGAAATTGTAAGCAGCTGCATCCTCGAACATTCTGGAGCTATTGCCAACAAAATATTCAGAGAAGTTTTCAAAGTCCGGATGACTCGGCTGGAAATCACGAACAACCAGTTCAAGCTGAGCAACCTTTCCTGCAGCAAACAGCAGGGAGGTTCCACATAGAAGAGTTCCAGCAAACGCCAATTTATTCATTTTCATATAATCCAATCTCCACCTATTTAAACATAGGTTCCTATATATGCCCCTAAATATAACCCAAAATGAGCATTTTCATAGCACCCAAAATTGAAAAAACTATGTAAAAAGGGTATTTGTTGAAATTTTGTGACCCAAAACAATGACTTTGGACCACCAATCGAGGTCCAACCTTCCATTTTTGGGTACATTTACCCCCATGAACTGGTCCCTAATCGTCACGATCCTCATTAGCCTTGTTATTCTCCGCATTCTTTGGCTCCGAATAAAAGCCAACAATGCCAGCTCCACCTCCTTCAAAAAACTGCCCCCAAAGGACAAAATGGCGGTACTCAAGGAATGTCTCCTGAACAATCCCTCCGAGGGCAGTCTCCAAAATCTCAAGGAATTTTGCGACAGCCAAAACCTGGATTTTGATGTGGAAGGGTACCGCCCCCTCCTCAAAAAACAGATTGAACTAGCCGACAGAAACGCCTATTTCAAGGAATGTGATGAGCACTATAAAAAAGAATGCGAGTTTATCGACAAACTCCGCCCCATGGAATTTGCCGAAGCCAAAGAGGCCGAGAGAAACGGAGGGACACAGACTGCTCTTACAAGAACTTTAGAGGGAATTTCAAGACTTTACTCCGACGAGGCTATTGAGCACGCCCTACAGGATCTTGCTCCCTCCTACCCCAAGGCTCAACAACTTCTTGAAGAATACGTGCACTTGGTCGAGGTTTGCGAAAACAGCGAAGCCGATGAAAAATCCCTGGAATCCCTCAAGAGGCAAAAGGACACCTGGCTAGAACACCTTCTCACGGTAGATAAATAAAATACTTATTGAACGTTGTATAAATTACAAACAAATTATAATACTCAATAGATTTCACAACAAAAAACTCCCGGCATTGCCGAGAGTTTTTCATTTTATAATCCAGCCCGAGCGGTCGACCGTGAGCAAAAAACGACCGGTATCAACCGGTCGTGATTGCGAGAGCGAGATCCAGTCGCAGGTTTACTCCATACTCCGGATCGAGCGGCCTTCTGTGAGCCGAAGCGACAAATATCAATTTGTCGCGAAGGCGAGAGAACTGGCTTACGAGACGATATTTGTCGAGACTCTAGCCAGTTCGGTCATTATTAGAACCAGCGCCAGGTCAGACCAAACAGCACCATGGTCTTGTGCTGAGCATCTTCGTCCTGGTCCAGATCGTAGGCAATATCGTAGCCCACCTGGAGTTCGATAAGCGGAGTAATTGCGACAGACAGGAGGTTTTCCCAGCGGCCATCAATATCCTTATAACCTTCAAAGTTGCAGAATGCCCACAGGCGGCTGTGGAAACTTACAATGTCAGAGAAAGAATACTTCACTTCGGTTACGGATTCCAGACCCGGTTCATCCTTAACAGTCTTGATCTTATCCTTTTCGCCGCGTTCAACCTTTTCTGCGTAGTGTTCATCTGCATAGCCATAGCCCTTAGAAATGGTCATACGGTTAGCAAAGCCCAAACGCTGACTGAAGATGTCGTTAGGAATATAGGCAAGACCAGCAACCTGAGTTTCGTATGCCGGATCCATGAAACTGGAGACCGCAGTCTTCACTTCATTGCCGTCTTCATCTTCGCTGTATGCGTAACCAGCCATCATCTGGGTTTCAAAACGGTTACCAATATAGGGCTTGAGAACTTCCGTCATGTTGAAGTCCAGCATGGATTCCCAGAAGAGCCTATCAGCAGACTTGCGCTGGCCAAGGCCATCGGTCCAAGTCTTGCCCAGGTCGATATCAACCAGGTTACGCCAGTTGGCAACCTTCCACTTACCCTGAACGTCGGCGTCAAAGGTAATGAGCCAGGTATAGTTGGAAGTACCATCCTGCTGCCAGTTGCTAAAGTTGTAGTAGTTGTACTTGACACCGGCAACAACGTCTGCGGTCCAGTTTTCAGGAAGAGCACCTTCAAACATGCCACCTTCAGCCATTGCAGGAGCGGCAAAAGCGCAAGCAGTTGCGCAAGCCAGGATAACAGATTTCAACTTCATAAATTTTCCTTTTTTGGGGCCTGATTTAACCACGGCCGTAAGTTTAGCAAGAAAGATAGTACATTCTGAACAATATCAAAAGTGATAGAAGCATTCCATCGTTCCATTTTGTGCGAAAAATCACGATGTTTACTATAATTGTCTTCATGAGACTGGAAAAAATCATACGCAGCACGGCCATAATCGTCTTCTTTGGGGCGATTACACTGTTTGCTACAGAAAATTCAGTTTCTCCCTGGCGATTTGAAGCGGGCATTGGACTTCGCAACACTATTCCCGTTTCTGCCCTTGCAGGCATCGGCTACAAACAGGCAACATTCCGCCTGCAAGGTCTTGGAGCGCATCAGGGCTCCAACGACTACTGGTGCGGCATCCGGGGAAGCCTGCTATGGAACTTCTTTGGAAACACACCATTCAACTTTGATGTGGGTATTGGTGGCGGTTACGATTTCGCCGAAGCGCCAAACGGAATGCACAAGGCCCTCAACGACGCAAACAACGCGCGATACGTCTACCCATATAACTACAAGGAAAATGCGGATATTTCCCTGGAGCTGTGGACACACCTGTACGGAATATACACACAAATTAGTGTGCCAGCCTACCGGTTTGCAGACCATGACTTCCCCGCTATAATGTGGGGCATCGGTTTTATCAACGAATTCTAAAAACAAAAAAGTCCTCGGTTACTCACCGAGGACTTTTTTTAATTCTTGTTAGTGCGACAAGTCATTACTACCGATTACTGGCGCACTTCGTGCGCAGTAAACATCGGCTCGGTCATGGAAACAAACAAGTTTGTTTCCGCGGCGTTCGCCTCGCTATTACTGGCGCTACTTCGTAGCGCAGTAATCTACGGCTCGGAAATGCGAACACAAGTGTTCGCGCTTCACTCGCCTTACGATTACTTCTTCGGAAGCTTGACTTCGGAACCGAAGTTCACGTTGGTCTTGTTGCCGAGGAGCAGAGCGCGAGTCTTCAGCGGGAGGCCGAAGCAACGGATGAAGCCGGTTGCATCCTTCTGGTCGTACATTTCGACGTCAGAGAAGCCACCGAGATCCATGTCGTACAGGCTGTAGGGGCTCTTCATGCCGGCCGGGATAATGTTACCCTTATAGAGCTTGAGGGTAACTTCACCGGTAACAACCTTGTTGACTTCGTCGAAGAAGGCGTCCATGCACTGACGGAGCGGAGTGAACCACTGACCATTGTAAACCAGGTTTGCATAGGTCATGGACATCTTCTGAGCTTCGAACAAGGTTTCCTTGTCGAGGACCAGCTGCTGCAGGCATTCGTGAGCCTTGTAAAGCAGGGTGCCACCCGGAGTTTCGTAAACGCCGCGGCTCTTGAGGCCGACGAGACGGTTTTCAACGATGTCCAGGAGACCGCAAGCGTTTTCGCCACCGATCTTGTTGAGAGTTTCGAGGAGTTCAACTGCGCCCATCTTCTTGCCGTTGATGGAAACCGGAGTACCCTTGTCGAAACCGATGGTCACGTGAGCCGGCTTGTTGGGAGCCTTTTCGTAGGTATTGGTATGCTTGAGCATATCATACTTGTGTTCCTTATCCGGTTCTTCCAGGATGCCACCTTCGTGAGAGAGGTGCCACAGGTTGCCGTCTTCGGAGTAGATCTTCTTCTTGCTGATGCCGTTCAGAGGAATCTTACGGGCCTGAGCATAGTCAATAGCATCTTCGCGGCTGTGGATGTTCCACTTCGGGTCCTTCCACGGAGCGATGATTTCGAGCTTCGGGTTGAGAGCGGCATAGGTCAGTTCGAAACGGACCTGGTCGTTACCCTTACCGGTTGCGCCATGGGAAACAGCGTATGCGCCTTCCTTTTCAGCGATCTTAACCTGGTACTTGGCGATAAGCGGACGAGCGAAAGAGGTACCCAGGAGGTAGGTGCTTTCGTACTTGGCACCAGCGCGGACGGTGGGCCATACGTAGTCTTCGAGGAATTCCTTCTTGAGGTCCAGGACGTAGCACTTGGAAGCGCCAGTAGCGAGAGCCTTCTGTTCCAGAGCCTTAGCATCCGGGAAGTCGTTCTGACCCAGGTCAGCAGCGAAAGCGATCACTTCGCAGTCGTAGTTTTCCTTGAGCCAGGGAATAATGATAGAGGTATCGAGGCCACCGCTATAAGCGAGAACGACCTTCTTCTTGGATTCTTTCTTAGCCATTGTTATTGTCCTTTTTTAGACAGTTGAATTTTAGACATGAAAAATATAGCATAAAATCACGCCAGAGTCACTAGATACCTATCTGGATACCTAAAACGCCAGCAGACAGCCAGTTCGAGACCCCGCGGTTAAAGTAGCGCTGGGCCATAAATTCAAAGGAAAGCCAACTCGACAGAAGACGCTTTTTTGCCCAAGGCCAAACCTGCCTCAAGTCTAGGGCTAATCCAGGGGACAAGGTCAGCAGCTGAGCACCGGAAAAATTATACTCGTAAAGAGCGCTTCCAGAAACGCCAACATACTTGGAAAATTTCCATCCAAGTCCTAGATCAACACCTCCCGAGAAACCATCAAGAGAGAACATTTTTTCGCAGTTTTCAATGTATCTCACAGAATCGGCATCATCACCACCTCGCCACCAGTGGTCACTGCGATTGTCCCACTCTTCGCGAAATTCTTCCAGATTCGTGTTTTCCATGCCTAGCAAAGGAGCTAGATATATATCAAAGGAACTAAAAGCCAGATGCGCCTTGGCTGAAATTCTATAACGCTGGTACATCAGCATTTTATCGTCATCCAGGTCACCACCAAAGAAACGAACGTCAGCACCCATACTAAGAAAACTTGTGTAGAAGTACTCCACCTGTCCTTGCCACAGCCCAAGACAATCGCAGTTTTCAGTCGGATTAACAACGCCCCCAGCAATGCCTATGGAAACACCTTTTGCGGCATACGCCGACTGGTGCGGAAGAGGAATGCTTTCCGAAAAAGAACTGGCCGTCGAATCAACAGTTTCTGCAGCAAATACAGAAACCACAAGGAAACAAATGACAACCCAAACAATTCTCACACTAACAATATAAATAACTACTTTTAGAATATGCTACATCGAGTTCCTGATTTTTACGACAATTTTCACTGTATCGCAGACAAATGCACAGATTCCTGCTGTATTGGATGGGAAATTGACGTAGACGAGACAACCCAGAAAGAATACAATTCTGTAAAAGGGAGTTTTGCTAGGCAGTTAAGGGAGAACATTTCCGATGGGCATTTCATTCTCAAGGAAGGAAACCGGTGTCCCTTCCTTAACCAGAATGGGCTTTGTGATATTTATCTGAATCTTGGGGAATCTGCCCTGGGAGACATCTGTCGGGAACACCCTCGCTTTGTCGAAGTATATGGAGACATCAAGGAACAAGGCGTCGGACTCTGCTGCGAAGAAGCCGTCCGCCTGCTCCTAGAATCGGACTCTTGCTGTCTAAAATTTGTGGAGCGGAAAATCAACGAACAGGAAGACGAGATGTCAAACGACGTTCGAAAAGTCCGCGACGCAATTTTTGTTGAAAGGGAAAACCTTTTCACAATTCTTTCGCAAGAAGAAATTCCTTTGAACGAGCGATTGAAGATGGCCCTAGAATACGGAGCATCTGCACAGGGAATTGAAGCACCGGACAAAACTGCAACAGATTTAAGCCGGGAAGAAATTCTTCATCAATGGATTGATGTTCTTGGACGCGGAGAAAGTTTCGGCCCTGCCTGGGACACTTCGTACAAACAAATTAAAGAATGCAGCAAATTCACTCCCAACATATTCTCAGACAGGGACGGAGCATTGATTGTCTCCTACCTGCTTTTCCGCTATTATGCAAAATCCCTGTTTGATGGAGATAGTTTTGGCAAAGTGCAATTCGCCATATTCTTCTGGCTAATACTGAAGGAATACGGTGCCATTCTTGCAGGAGAAAATCCTAAGGTTGACGCCCGCATAGCCGCCATCAAACTGCTTTCCAAGCAGGTGGAATACAGCGAAGAAGTGATGGAAATTCTAGCGAATGAATTTGAAAACAACAACTTTTTTAACATTTCAGCCTTCAACAAGATGCTTGACTAAAAAGAACTATTCTTAAACAAAAAACTCCCTGAAAATGATGTGAACCCCGAAAGTTGGACTCAACTTTCGGGGTTTTCATGTATAAGAAACATTCAGAAAAGGAATGGATTGATGCTTTTGAGATGCATCAAAAACATTTTGGTCCGTCGTATATCTCCAGGCAAACTGGACTAGA
>JAZLHK010000075.1:0-28756 GCA_045616805.1 Fibrobacter sp. | reverse complement strand
TGAACTGACCCCAAAAAGTTGGACAGTTTAAAGTTAGGATAAAACTGTGTTATGAGTCCGGTACCCAACCGGGCTCATTCCTTTTAGGCGCAGTTTTATACGGTCATTGTTATAGTACTCGATGTATTTTTTGAGTTCCTGCTTGAAGTGGGCCATATTTCTGAACGTGTTTGGATAGAGAAGTTCTGATTTCATGATGCCGAAGAAGTTCTCCATCATGGCGTTGTCCAGGCAGTTGCCCTTGCGGCTCATACTTTGGATGATTTTATGATCCTTCAGGGACTGCTGATAGTCAGCATGCTGATAGTGCCATCCCTGATCGGAGTGCAGTATCAGCCGTTTCCATTTGTAACCCTTGGCATAGGCCTCGTTGAGCATATCCATCACCATCTGAAGATTGGGACTTTCCGAGATCGTATAGCTCACGATCTCTCCATTGAACATGTCCAGTATCGGCGACAGGTAGCATTTCTCGTTCCCGATGTTTATCTGCGTCACGTCCGTTGTCCATTTCCTGTTGGGGGCTCCGGTACTGAAGTTTCGATTCAGCCTGTTGGGCACTGTCTTTCCTACATCACCCTTGTACGAACGGTACCTACTTTTTCTGCGGACGTTCTTCAGGCCGTCTTCTTTCATGAGCCTGTACACGGTCTTATGGTTTATCTTAAATCCTTCGTTCCGTAGCTGGGCGGCTATGCGGCGATAGCCGTAGCGTCCCCTGTTTTCTGCATGTATGGCCTTGACTCTCTTGCGTTCTTCCGCATAGCGGTCCGGTTTCTGGTGCAGATGGTAGAAGAAGGTGGAACGGGCCATCCCCTTGAGCATCAGCAGATCCTCAAGCTTGTATTCCCGCCTTAGTTCATTGATGGCTAGCGCCCATTCCCTTGTTCCCGGGCGATTCTTTCCTCGACTAAGGCTCTCACTTTTTTTAACAGCGCAACCTCGGCTCGGAGAAGTTCGTTCTCTCTAAGGACCTTTTCCAGCTCTGTCTGCGGTTCTTTCCTGGTCTTCTTTGGGCGTCCCATTTGTGGAGGTCTACCTTTGGGCTTAGTGGCGAAAAGTTCCTCGTAGCCGCCATGCCTGAACTTACGTAGCCAGGACAGTAAGCAGCTGAAACTTATGCCGTACTTGATTGTTATCTTGCCATAAGATAGCCTTTGTTTGACTGCAGCGTCAACAACGAGTCGCTTAAGTTCCGGTGTAGACTGAGTGTAAGGTAGTCTTTCGGTCAGCCACACCCCTGTGTCGCGATATTGTTGAACTTTTCGCCTTACTTCCCTTTCATCTAGTCCAGTTTGCCTGGAGATATACGACGGACCAAAATGTTTTTGATGCATCTCAAAAGCATCAATCCATTCCTTTTCTGAATGTTTCTTATACATGAAAACCCCGAAAGTTGAGTCCAACTTTCGGGGTTCACATCACAGAGCCAACGGGAATATTTGAAAAACTAAGACGAAAAAGCGCTAGTAGATAAGGCGGACTTCATCCACGTAAAGGGTGGCGCCAACCGATCCCTTATAAACATTCCCCAAGGAACTAGACGCCAAAGCAATGCGAATGTGAGTAGCTGCAAACTTTTCTGGAGATTCTGTAGTCACCAAATGGTTGTCAATACCACCAGACTCCGTCATCTTAGGGTCCAGCGCCTTTGAATTGTAAATTGGAGACTTTGGATCAGGAACTCCATACTTCAGTTTCATCCTAATTGTTTTATACCCAGAACGGCTAGCGGACGTTACAGAGACAACATCAGGATCATCCTTCGAATCATCGGTTGTCGAACGATACCAGGCTGAAGCTATCAAGGTATTTACATCAGTAGAAGTCCTGTTCTGATTTTTTCCATCATTAGTTTTCAGCGTTCTGTTTTCTATCAGAACATAAATATCGCAGGAATCTTTCTCTCCCTCATATTTCACATCAAATTCAACATATCTTGGACGAGCCTTAAAGGGACGACCAAAATCAATCAGTTCATTACCATCTCCATAGCCCATCATCTTTATTGCACCAATACCTTTTGGATTAAAGAAACCCGTAAAAATATTGCCACTGGCGAACTGTCCGATGCCCAAAATTTTTGCATTTAGTGAAGTTAATTTTGCACCACTCTTGTCAGACGTGGGAGTCGTCATATTGAAACCCGCAGTGTTGCCATTCGCCCATTCTGTAGCAACATTACCGTCCCAGGAATTAAAACTGCTATTAGGATACTGATACCCAGCCCTAATTTCATAATCCAGTTTTTCGCCATCCGCATTAGACACGGTTACCTTGACGCCCATGCCTAGATCATAGGAAGAACCGGCCGTAACACCCGAAATGCTAGCACCATCGGACAACTTGATGTCGCTCACCGTAAGTTTCGTCAAGTCAGCAAGGAATGTCAGGTTATCGTAATGGACCCAGTGAACCCACTTGCCGTTTTCCTGGATACTATCCACCACAGCATTATTGCCAGCAATCTTCATGGAAGTAATGCGAGGTGGGGCTGCCTTTGTAGGCGAACTTGCGCTGGTTTCCGGTTCTGCATTTGAACTGGATTCAGGTTCGGGCTCAGGTTCCGGGCCGACAGTTACCACGACCTTCCACGTCTTCGTCGAACCATCTTCCGCCTTCACAACAATATCAGCAGAACCCTTGGACAAATCAAAGCAATCGCCAGAGGGGCTTTCCTTCTCTGCCTTGTCAGAATATACAGCATCGAAGCAGACTTCAGACAAATCTGTACCAAAGGGAACGCCAAAATCTACTTGACGCTTGGAGGCGTCAATAGTGGGAGGAACATCAACAGGAATTCCATCTACGTTAAAGCTGACCAGTTCCGCTTCCGACGACAGGGGATAATCCGCGGAGACTTTCCAAACTGACAACGAGGAGTCCTGAGCGATAATGGTCAAAGTCTGTTCCCTGCGCCAATCCGTTTCGGAATTGCTGAAACTATAAGTTGCAAACTCGGAGACCTCAATGGAAACTTCTACAGAGCCCATAGCTTCCTGGGAAGGCAGGTGAATAACAACTGTCTTCTCATCAACATCTACCGTAGGGTCCTCAACTTCACCCTTTGCTGAAATGGAAACGAGTTCTTTTTCGTCAGAAATCTTTTCATCGGCTTCAGCAAAACTGAAGGTTACAATAAAAGTCTTCTTTGAACCATTTTCTGCAGTCACCGTAATCTTCGTATTATCGGCCCAGGAGGAGACTGTGTCAGGCTTTGGATCCACCTTAGCTCCGTCAGAAATGGCGAACGAGGCAAGCTTTGCGGTTTCAACAGTCAAACCATTTTGAAGTTTCACATGTAAAGTGTCACCCAAGAGAACCGGTTCGCCAAACTTATTTTCAAAGTTCAGTGTCAGTTCGTTCTTTCCGCTGAGAATCTTTCTTGGAATCACCCACCAGGTTCTTGTAGAATCATTTTCTGCAGTTACCACAAACTTCTGCGGTTCACTCCAGTCGTCAATAGACTTGGGATCCACATCAATCTTGGACTTGCGATGGAACAAGACTGTATCCACCTCCACCATGGTCAGGTCAGTACCTCTCGGAAACGTGACAAAAATAGAATCGCCACTTTCATTATTTTCAATTTGGTTCTTGAAAATAATAGCCAGCTTGGTATTGCCGTTCAATGCAATCTCTACACTGGAACTAGAAACTGCCGGAGCCTCCTCACTGCTGGAAGATTCGCCCTCCCCCGAGCCTTCTTCAGAAGAACTGGAGGATTCGCCTTCGCTATTTTCATCACCCGGATTTTCTTCATCGCCGGGATCTTCCTCGTCATCGGATGAGGAACTACTTTCCACTTCTACACCAGGAATGGCAATCTGCAATTGCCAAATGGAAGGATCGCCGTTTTCTGCAACCACCATCAGATAAACCTGAAGGCTCTTGGGAACACGAATTTTATCACCAGCCTGCAGTTTCTTGGAAACGTAGGAAACTTCCTTTGCCAGGGAATCCAGTGCAGCGGAATCAGAAGGGAATTCCTTGAACTTACCATCCACAAGGTGAAGGGTTGCAAGGTGGCTCAGCTCAAGTGTTTCAATAGTCAGGGAGTCCCACGTGGAAAGGGATTCTGGCGGTTCCACGGTGGTCACCTGCAAGACGTGTTCGTCCGTGTAAACAGAAACATCCCCATCCTGTTCTTCAAAACTAACGCCCTTCAACACCTTATAGGGCGATGTCCCAAAGGTATCATAGTCAGCAGAACAGCCCACCAGGGCCATTAGCGAAAACAGGATGAAAGCAAACCAACGTTTCATGGGATCACCACTAATAATTCAGTTTGAAATTGTCGATGGTGAGTGTAGAACCTTCACCACCACGGAAATGCTTCTTCATCTGAGAAGACGTACCACCATCAGCAATGTAGGCCAAAGCTGAAGAAGCAAACATCACTCGAATAGAAGCGACCTCCTCATCGCCAGTACCGTAGGACAAGCCTGCAACACCAATCGCGTTAGAAGAAATCAAGCCTGCATCACTGCCATAAACCAAATCGACCGTTCTAGATGCAGACTCGGATGCACCAAGTTCGATTTTGCCTGCTGCAACAATCTTTTTGTCTGCACTGACAAGAGCGACATAGATCAAGGCAGACTGCGGATACGTACTGTTGGTGTTATCGTGATGATCATAATCATAAGAAACATCAAAACTTACAGGACGACCAGTAAAGTCTTGACCGAACTTCATGTACTGAGAGAAGTCTGCAGGGCGGTTATCTGCGCCAGCATCCTTATTGTCAGCCTGATAAATAGAGGCCGCATCCTTACCACTAAAAGATCCTGCGAAATAGAAGCCGCCAGCCATTTTCCAACCGCCATCGATCATCTTCAATCCAGTACCAATAACGGACCGTGTAGTCAAAGTCAAACTGGAGCCATCAAACACAGTATTGGCAGCCGAGTGCATTTTGATGTCATAATCAATAACCACATTGAAGGTTCCATGACCAGGGGTTGCCATTGCATCACTTGTAGTTCCCCAGAAGGATCTATCTGTATTGCTGAATGCAGGCAACTGCGGTTCATTCTTTTCTGAACTGGATTCAGGCATTTCGGTTTCGGAACTTTCAGGTTCAGAGCTAGAGGAAATTTCTTCGGAGCTGGAAGATTCCTCGGAACTGGAGCTTTCTTCTGAACTGGAAGATTCTTCGGAACTTGAACTTTCTTCGGAACTGGAGGATTCCTCGGAACCGGATTCAGATTTTGCAGAAGAGCTGGAACCTGCCGTTGCACTGGAAGAGCCAGACTCGGCCTTTGCTGAAGAGCTGGAACCTGCTGCTGCACTGGAAGAGCCAGACTCGGTCTTTGCTGAAGAGCTGGAACCTGCGGCACTGGAAGAACCGGATTCAGATTTTGCAGAAGAGCTGGAACCTGCTGCTGCACTGGAAGAGCCAGATTCAGACTTTGCCGAAGAGCTGGAACCCGCAGCTGAAGAATCCTTGGCAGCGCTAGATGTAGCCGTCGTGTCCTTCACGGTAGTATCGGCAACGGCAGAATCTGCAACAGTCGTGTCCTTCACGGTGGTATCAGCTACAACGGAATCTGCAACAGTTGTGTCCTTCACGGTAGTATCAGCCACAACGGAGTCTGCAACGACGGAATCCGCAACAGTTGTATCCTTCACGGTGGTATCGGCAACGACGGAATCTGCATCAGCACTGGATTCCAGGTCGGCGTCCGGAATGGCGCTAGAGGAAGAACTTTCTATACGGGGAACCTTGATGGTCCATACGCCAAGGGTACGATTGTCATCATCCATAACCACGATTCGTACTTCGTTAGTATCCTTGAAGTAGATAACGGAGCCTTCCGTCAACTCATGTTCCCAGTCGATCTGCGGGTCTACCGGGTCATCATCCAGAGCATAATAGTACTTGGAACCACCAAGGACATCCAGACTACCAATTACCAGGGAGTCTACTGCAGAATCCAAAGTCAGGACATGTTCTTCAAAGTCCACATCAACAGCGGTACTGTCGCCAAAGATGCCGTCAATTTCCGCTACGGGAATACTTGTGGAAACTTCATCCGTACAGCCGATGAAAGAAAGAGCAAGTGCGCCACACAGGGCGACTACTGCAGATATTCTTGTAAAGACTTTTATCATACTGCCTCGCTAAAAGAAGAAGACCAACGAAAAATCGAGGGCCAGCAGGTTAATGGTAAAGTTGACAATGTTATAGACGAATTCGCTGTGAGTTTCGCCATTTTCTTCCACTTCGATAACACTGGAACTAAGTCCCAGCAGTCCGACAGAAACTTCAAATGCGAATCGATCCAGGACCATGGTACACAGGCCTGGGTTAATTCCCACATCAATGCTCCAGGAACGGTTTCTACTCTTGTTAATTTCTTCACCATCATCAGACTGGGAAATTCCATAGGAATATTCAACCTTGATGGACGTTTCATTGAAGAGATAGAAGTTCTGGGAATCCAAGACCTTCATGTAGTTTTTCAACAGAGGCTGGACAAAGAACCCGTTACTGACGTACTTACGGTGCTGCTTCATGTCCAGCAAATCTTCCATAAGTGCAAAGTCAATATCAAACCAGGTGCGGGAATAGCCGGCACGCATACCCACAGCCAGGGCATCCTTTATAAAGTATCCGCCAAAGGCCTCCACCGTAAAGGTATAGCCGTAAGCGTCATAAACGTCCCCAATCAAGACATTCAGAGCATCATCGTCGGAATTTCCCTGAATCAGGGAAAGAGAGGTTCCGCCAAATAAATGGCCCTTTGCAATCGCTTCATTGGCCTTAACCGGGAATAGCCCCGAAAGAATGCCTCCGGAGGAAGCCGTATCGGCACCAGGAACAATCGCACCAGCAGGCTCCTCTACGGGCATGGGGGCGGGTTCAGCCACTAGGGAGGCTACAGGCTCCACGACGGAATCACCAGTAGAAGCAGAAGTCTGTTCCACAGGCGTCTGAGCAACTGGTTCCTCTGATACAGCTGCAGGCACAGATTCTGCCACGGGATCAGCGGTTTCAATTCCTTCTTGGGCAAAAACACCCCCCGCAAGGAGGCCTAAAGCCAAAGAAATGAGTTTAATAAACTTCATAGAATGTAATTTAGAATTTTACATTCCCACTTCAAACATCTTTTTTGCGCAGAGGGCAGTCTACAGCGACAAAAAGCTATACAAGGCGATTAAATACTCGTTTTTTACAGTTTTACATCCAAAACTACGTCATCAGCGGCAATGCAACGCACCCCGTAACCCATAGATTTTCTGTATGACTGACTTTTAAACGAACCACCCGTCACATACACCTCCGTCGCCCCCATTCCATCGGAGAAATTATCCGATGCAGTCCAGTAGCGGGGAATGCCATCGTTTTTCCAGCCGCTCATCCACTCCCCCGTTCCGGAGAGTTTCAACAAACCAAAATTTGGGGCTGCCGAATTCCAATCCGTCTTAGTCGGAAGTACCCAGCCATCGGGACAAACTCCCTGATAGTGAGATTCGTCGCCATTACAGATGTGAGATGCGCAGTAGTCGTCATTCATGGCTGCTGCATAGTCGTAAAGGCGTCCCGTTTCTAGACAGTCTCCATCACCACACCATGAATGTCCCGCAAGAGGATAGTCTTCATTCCCCTTGAAGCGCAAGTCTTCTGCAAGCCATGCCACACCCATCACCACAACCACTTCATAGACATTGCCATCGCGCTTGTCCATAAAACCATTGCATTCATCACAGGCCTGGGTCGCAAATACATTATCGTTCACATCAATCTTCGGCACATCAACTCGCTCCGTAGCCACAGACGAAGAGGAAATTTCATCATCACAATCCCAATAGTAATAGCAACCTTCATCGGATGACGATGAGCTATACGAAGAAGATGAACGCACCATACTCGAGGAAGACCTTACTACGCTGGAAGAAGATTTTGCAGAAGACGAAGACTTGTCATCGCAAATGCCAAAGAAGATGCAATCAAAATCAATATCAGACGATGACGAGCGTTTTTCGCTAGAGGAAGAATACTCATCGCACTCATCAAAATAGTAGCAATCATAGTCGAAACTAGAAGAACTTCTATCCCAAGAACTGGAAGAACTCCCAAATAGTTTTTCCATTTCCTCGAAGTCAATTTCATAGTAGTCGGTGGATACGGACTCCTCAAAACTACACCCTGCCAAAAAAAGCAGCATAGACAACAAGAAACATCTTTTCATTCTTACCCCCAAATAAATATATGACAATTCCTCGTCATTTCTTGAACCTGACAAACAGGCCTTCTACACCTGCACGGAAGGAACTAAAAATTGTCAGGCCATCAAGTCCATCCGTAAAAAATTCCACATCCAGACCATCAGGTCCATCAGCGCCACAGCCATCCATATTTTTCGTCATCTGGATATAGTTGGAAAGATCTTCCACAACGATGACAAGTACGTTGTAATCAGAAGTTGCCGCCACATCTACTGCAACCAAAAAATCCAGGATCAAGCGTCCATCAATCATGGACGCCTTTAAATTCCTGATACCCTTCGGCGGTAGGAAATCCGAATTAGCCACAATGTAGTTGTAGTAACCGCTCTTTGCCAGCGGATCAAGAATGACGTGCGCCAGCTTTTCGCCTTCTGCAGAAGATAACTTGCCGTCCTTATCAGCATCCGCCGAAGCCATCATGGAAATGCTGTAGATTTCGTCGTACACCCAATGGTTCTTCACGCCAACAAAGCCCTTCTCATCGAAAAGGGCATCATAGGTTACATCCGCAAAGACATGGGGATGAGAAAATGCGGCAACCGCCAAAAGAAGCGTAACAGCAAACAGGCGCCACATAGGAACCATCTAGAAGGCGAGGATAATGCCAGCCGTCAGCAAACCAATGCCAAGAACGCCGAGGCCTCCAGCCACAATCCCCTTCACATCGCCGCTATCATTCAGGTCGTGATTTTTCTTCACCATCTGCTTAGTATCTTCGCTGGCAAATGCACTGCGATTGTAGGCTTTCTTCTTATCGGCAGCTTCGCTCCAGTCCTTCTCAGCCAAGTACCACATGACGCCTGCGGCAACAAAGGGCACAATGGAACCCCACAGGATTCCGCGACCGATGCGGCGCTGGCTACGTTCTGCATTGAACGCGTTCTGCTGTTCAATGAACTCAAGATCATCCAGCACAGGAGTCATTTCCACGTTGATGATGTTGGGCATGTACGCCTTGATTTCCGTTGTGAAGGAGGTATCGCGGTAGCCCACCTTGCGCAGGTAAATGGTTGCCATAGGCATAGGCTTGATATTGTCCACTACCACATCCGTCATGTAGTGCGGCATGATGTTCAGCGTGGGAGCCTCGTTCACGAACACTTCTACCGCTTCCGGATCCGTATTGAGGGTCAATCGGGTTGACGGGCGAAGCACCGGAATTTCAACCTTGTTCAGGCTGTCGGCATTGATGCGGACCACGGCGGAGCCCCACCATTCCACATCCTTAAGCACACGCATAACGGAAATGGTGTACTTGCCGGGGCGAATATTCTTGATGGTATCGGGAGCAAGCTGGTTCAGGGGGATGCCGTTCACAAACAGGGAGCAGGCTTCCGGATTGGAAACCACCAGCAAGTTTGCATTTCCCGGAGGATACAGTTCAATGGTTTCTTCCTCTTCCACAATTTCAGGTACCACGTAATTGGAAAGGGACAAGTCAATCATCACGTTATCTTCAAGATTGAAGAGACGCTTTAGTTCAAGACGGTAGATCTTGATGTAGGGGTTGGCGGAATCTGCCGCAATACTATCCTGGATTTCGCGCTGGCGGATTTCCTCTTCCACCTTGGCGATTTCATTCATCTTGACGCGGTTGTCTTCCTTTTCCAGAGCAGTTTCAAAGTCGTCATTGGCACCATCATCTTCAGGCTGGGCTTCCGGTGCAGATGAACTTTCAAGGGCAGCAAGGGAATCCTTCACCGCATCCGTCATAATGACTACAATGGAATCCTTCTTCAGCTCAACTTCTTCATCTTCAGACTCGTCCTCTTCCACCTGTTGTCCATTGCTTTCCTGAAGGGCAATGCTTTCCTGATCTGCAATCTTGTCCAGGCGCTTCTGTTCCTTTTCGTTAGGCTTCTTCAGGTAGACCGTATCCCGTTCAATCTTCACGAAAATCGCTTCCAGTTCCACAGAATCGCCATTCACCCAGTAACGGGCGGGAACTTCACGAATTTTCATGGGAGTAGGCGCAGGGGCGGCAGGCTGAACCGCAGGGGCAGCATCAGAAACCGTTGTGGTCTCTGCGGGAGCGGATTCAACTGCAGGAGCTGCGGTTTCCGCAGGTGCGACAGTTTCTACAGGAGCAGCAGTTTCCGCAGGAGCAGGAACCGCATCAACAGCGTCCCAATCGTCCTGAGCATACACGGCGGAAACGGCGAACAGGGATGCCGCCACCAGAAAACGAGAAAAAACACTCTTAATCATGTTAAGAAAAATAAATAAAAATTTGGGGATTAGCCCAACGCCTTCACTAGTTTGGCGCAGTAGATGGGGCCTCGGCCTTCGGACCTGTCCGGCAGGATATGGACGCCAAATTCCGTACGGTCCGCCCCAGGCAACAGATTTTCAATTTCCACGCAGCGCATGGCAGGGCGCTTCTTCAGGATTTTCTTCACCACATCGTCGTTTTCCATGGGAGAAAGGGCACAGGTTCCATAAACGATAGTGCCACCTGGACGCAAGGCGTCAACGGCAGACGCCAAAAGGGCACCCTGCTCCACAGACAGGCGCTTGACGCGTTTGGCCGACCAAACCTTCAGATGTTCCGGAGAATTCAGCACATGCCTATCAGAAGAACAAGGCGCGTCCAGGAGAATCCTGTCAAAGCATTCCTTGCGGTGAAGCCCAAACTTCATACCATCATAGCCGGTCACATTGATAATGGACCGCCAGGCTTCCGGTAGAGAATTCTCGATTACATGGCTCAGGCGAAGCCTACGGTCGGGGGAACGGTCATTGCTCTGGAGACTACCTTCCCCCTTCAAGGCGGAGGCGATAACCAAGGTCTTGCCACCAGGGGCAGCGCACATATCCAGAACCTCGTCTCCAGGCTGGACACCCAGAGCTTCTGCGGCAAAAACAGAGGCTTCATCCAGGAAGTAAGGGTCCAGGCCCTCCCCAAAACGAAGCTCCAGGGCCTTGCCCTCCCCTTTCAAGGCATCCAGCAAGGCAGGCCACCGTTCTCCAAAGAGGTTCGTGTAGTAATCAAAGAATTCCATTAACCACAAATGTAGAATAAAAAAATCCCTCTCGACTGAGAGGGATCTTATTCGTTGAGTTACCAGGATTCGAACCTAGACAAACAGAGTCAGAATCTGTTGTGCTACCGTTACACCATAACTCATCGTGCGCACAATTTTAGTAAATACTTTCAAATTGTGCAAGGGGTATTTTTCAATTATACCCCAAATTTTTGGTAATTATTTCAAAGTTGGAGGGGTGTAGGTCATCCACTGCTCCTCAAGAGCAACCCCCTTCGGCAGTTCCACGCTAGTAAATACCACGTAGTCCTCGATGGGAGTATTGGACTCCTGAAGAGTCTTTACCACCTTGGGGTCACCGGAATAAAGCACGATTTCCTGGCTTCCACTGGGCAAATCCTCTATTTCCAGCTTGTTGCAGGCCACCTCACGGATAAAGTGGGCGGATCCCTTGATGCCGACTACCACACTGTTCACCATGCAGTTGCTGGACTGAGTCGTATCCTGCATATTAATTACCAGGGCGACACCACTGATCAGGCCAGACACACGAGTCAGAGTATCCTTTCCGAGAGAAAGGGTATCCTTCAGCGACTTAATTTCGGAGGCCTTCACATAACGGCTCAGACCAGCCTGGGACGTAATGGAATCCGCGTCCAGAAGACGGTATTCCACACGGAAACTGTCGTAAGGAACCTCTTCGGGCACAGGAAGGAACCAGCGACCGGCACTGTCAGTGACCGTCTGGCCCACAAAACCTGCGGAATCGCCTTCAACAAAGCCAAAACCGTAAAGATCCGTAATAACCTGAACCTCAACGCCTTCACAGGCACGACCGGACTTGCAGAACACCTGTCCCGTAATGCGAGAAACTATTTCTGCCTCCTTCTGTTCTTCCTTCATGAGGGAATCCACGTCGGCAGTGGGGCTCCAGATGAAGGGACCAGTAGTCAAGGTATCACCGCCCTTGACCTTGCCATCCATATTCCAGGTACGGTAAATCAAGGTGTCGGGAACGCCGGATTCCTCCAGCTTGGCGACAATCTGCATATCACCCGGACAGAAACCGAACCACCAGGAGCCAGCGGGAATCAGGATGCTGAAGGAATCACCAGCAAAAACGCTCTGCGCAAAGGGAGTTCCCGGCAGGAACACCTTGAAGTGGGAGCCCACAGCCACGGCAGGTTCCTCAAATTCTTCGTAGTAGAGAACGCTGGAGAACACAGCAGCCTTTTCAAGCTTGATGCTGTCCAGGGAATCCACGCCGGCAATAACGCGAGGCAAATAGGAAATTTCCTTGGAAATAGTGTCAATCACAGCAAGCTGGAAGGTGTCTGCCAGGGCAGAATCAAAGGAGAACATGCCCAGGGAGTCCGTTTCGCTGTCCACGTACCTAGGAATAGTAATGCTGTCTGCATCCGTAAGAACCTGAGCCATGCGGACGGTGGCGCCTATGGCAGCAGCTCCATCGGAGCGGGAAACCTGTCCAATGACGCGAGCCGCAATCGTGTTACCCGTATCTGTAACAGTCCCGGCAACTTCATCGCTGTTGTTCTGGGAACAAGCCACAAGGCAGAAAGCAAGGAGGCTAGCCAGAGCCGAAAGTTTCAAGGCAAAATTTTTCATTTTTCCTCCTCTTCCGGATCCTCGGGCAAGGCGGTCTTTTCCTTGCTCAACGGGAAAAACTGGATGTTCATTTCACAGACCATGGATTCACCTTCGTCAGAACGGACGATATCTACAATTTCCTTGCGGAACAGGTCAATTTTACTGATGATGCGTTCCAGTCCCTGGGGAGAAACGCTCATGGTCATACAAGATACATTTCTACGTTCCGTGCTGTAGTGGTCCAGGGCATTCTTGCCCAGGTCAATCATCTGCTTCTGGAACTGATGCACAAAAAGCGGGGCAATTTCGCTACCGTTGGTAATAGCCTTGTTCACGGAATGGTAGAAACCATCCTCAGAAAGTTCAATGAGGCCAAGTTCCAGCAGCAGCTGGATAGCCTGCTTTGCCTGGGGAAGGGTGATCTTCGGGTTCAGGAACAAAGCCAGTTCCTGGATGTTCTTTTCGTTGATCTTGAGAACGGCCAGGGATTCACGAACCACCACGTAGTACCACTTGCTGTAGTATTCCTGCTGGTTCTTGGTAAGGGTCTTGATGGTTCTCGGAAGGAGGGCGGACATCTGGTCGAAGATCTGCTGCTTGGAAGCGGCAGTCGTTGCATGGGTAAAGTCCACCATCAAGGTGAAATAACGGCCTTCGCGTTCGTTGAGACCAAGGGCTGCAATAAACTTGGGGAGCATCTGGGGCGTAAGGGACTTACGGCCGCGGATCAGATCCAAGTAAAAGCCCGACGAGGAATACCCCGCCTTCTTGGCAAAAGATCTGTACGAGAAGTAACGCTGGACAGACTTACGGTAGTCGTAGTAGTCCTGCAGGTACTTTCGATAGTTGTAGTATGCGTATACGTTCATCAAAAATAAAGATAATTTTTTTCATGTTTGGGAACACCCCACATTTGTAAAAAGAACAGCAAAAGAACACTTGAGAACGGAAAATTGCCGTTTTTGTAAGAATTTCAGCAACTCAAGAGAACGCCAAGAGAACACTTTCCACTTTTGAGGCAAAAAAAATATACCACTTCACAATTTTTTTGTCTAACTTTAGGGAACACCCAATCCCATCCCTCGGACTTCCGGCAGTACTCCTCCGGAAGTCCTTTTTTTGACTAGGGAAGGCTCCGACCGTCGTCCACAAAGTGGACAATTCTCACTAAGGGCTAAAGCCCTAAGTGTTCATTAGCCTAACACCCTCCTTTCCTATCGCAATTTGCAAAAAGCGCTTGTTTCATCTGGCTGCGCTCTCGTTTTAGAGTCCTAAAGGCTCTAAAACTCACGGTTTTGACTAGGGAAGGCTCCGACCGTCGTCCACAAAGTGGACAATTCTCACTAAGGGCTAAAGCCCTATGTGTTCATTAGCCTAACACCCTCCTTTCCTATCGCAAACTTGCCTAGGGAAGGCTTTGACCAATGTTCCGTGCAGCTTTTCTATATTTGAAACATGAGTTTGAAGCAGTCTGCAATCAGCTACGGAATGCGCGCCCTGCGCCTGGTGGGGGTTTTCGCCCTGATCTATGTCAGTATGGTCTTTTACCTGGCGCTTACGGAAAGGCAGAACGCCTACCCGCGTGCCATCGCCCACAAGGAAGCAGAAGCGGCCATCCAGTCCAAGGCAAGGTCCGTTTCATGCACTTTGGAAGACGGGGTCGTTCTTGGCGGATGGACTTTGGCGCCCGACGGCACTGAGAGCGACGAAAACGCCACTCTCCTCTACTACCCCGACGCAGACGAAGACGCAGCACAGTTCCTCGCCGAGGTTCAAGGCATTCCCAACGTGATTCTCGTCACATTCAACTACCGCGGAAGCGCAAATAACAAAGGAACTCCATCTTCGGAAAACTTCCTTCCCGATGCAGGGCAGATTGCCGAATGCGCCTCCCAGGTCCAGGGAAAACGTCCCGAATTCCTTGCAGGACGCGGAACCGGCGCCATTCTGGCTGCACACCAGATGGTTGAAAACCAGAATCTGCTTCTCATCGATCCTGTCATGAGCATCGCCGACGTCCTGTCAGAAAAGTATCGCGCCCTTTACCCCAAATTCATGATCAGGGCATCTGAAGCCATGCCAGTAGACGCCATCAAAAAGAACAAGAAACACGTATTCATCTTATCCGACAGAAAGCTCCACGAAAGCAGTACAGATAAATTCTCCAAAACATTAAACCTGACGAACAAGGCCATTCGAGGCCAGCAAACACTCGCATCCGCTCTTACAATCTTATTACAGCAGACAAAGTAATCGTAATATTTTCTTACAAAGAAACGACAAGTAATTTACGTTTAATTTTTCCCGTCTCTGCCAGGGATAAACTTTATTCTTTTTTTCTTATATCATTTGCAGCACACACAAAGTTTTGTTAACTTACTAAAAAAACAAAAAGTGAGGAAAAAATGGATAAGCTTACCATCAAGATGGACATTCGCGGCTTCATTCGCTTTAGCGAAGCAGACGCAAAGGAACTGAAACTGGACAAGAACCCCTATGCCGATATCGAAGTCGACAAGGAAGGCAAGCGCATCGCCGTTACGCCGACCAAGGCTCTCAAGACCACTTCTTTCCGCTTTATGCCCAATGGTACTGGTTATCTTCTGTATTTCAAGGGCGCCATGAACGTCGTCGGCTTTAAGGTTGCCACAGGCGCCTACACCATGACCGTCGAAGGCTCCCGCCTGGTGTTCACCGGCAAGAAGCCCGCCACCAAGAAGGGTTCCTGGGAACTGGTAGCCTGCCGCAATTCTGCAGGCATTCCCATGCTCTCCATTGACAGCCGTGGCACCATTATTTTTGACAAGCGTTCCTGCACCGCTGTGGAAACCGTCAAAAACGACACACTTGTGGCTGAATACGACAACGCAAAGAAAACATTTAAGTTAACTTTCAGCAAGAAGGGCTTCATCAACGTCCGTACCATTGCAAGCCACGCCAACGCCTCCTTCATGGGCACTCTATCCTCCCACGGCATTGCCCTGCCGAAGAAGAGCTACCGCACCGCCTGCAAGATCGAGGGCAAGGTGATCACCTTTAGCGTTGCCCAGCTGGTTTCCGACCAGAAGGCCGCTGTAAAAGCAACCAAGAAGTCCAAGTAATTTTTTCTGAGGGGATATAAAATGACTGAAGTCTTCAAACTGTTCTATACAACCCACTACAACTTTGCAGCCGTCAGCATCCTGTTGCTCCTGCTCCTGATTTTCCTTCTGACCAAGAAGAACGTCAAGGGCGGTCTGATTGTCCTGGCCCTTCTGCTCGTCTTCAACGTTTTCATTTTCAAGCGTACCGACGGCAAGGCATGGACCATCACTCTGGAACCGGAGCCGTCTTCCGACCCCTACTACCAGCCGGAAGCACAGCAGCTGACCTTCTCCGTCAAGAAGAACTGGACCATCACCGACGACAAGGGTAAAACCTACCACTGGTGCTGGGTGGACACCTACTGGGACCAGTTCGCCAACACCGACCTGGTCGCAAAGATCTGGGGTGAAAATTCCAGCAAGAAGATGATGAAGTCTACGGAAACCCGCGCCAACAATATTGGTGACTAATCCGAAAAGTCTACTAAATATTTTGTAGAACTACCCCACCTTTTTCCATGCGGAGGAAGGTGGGATTTTTTATCCACTCACCAGGAGAGGCAACAACGCCATCTTCGGTATTCCAAATACCAGCAATGTGATGATGGCCGTGGATACAAAGGTCACATTTTTCACGTTCCAGGACGCGGCGACCCCAGTCCAGATACTCATCCAGCTTAATTTCACGGTTTTCACCGTATTTCCGGCTGTTCCTGCCCACAAAGCGAGCGATACCCATGCCAATATCCGGATGAATTTGACGGAACAACCAGCGGTTCAATGGAAAGTCAAGAACCTTACGCATCATGCGGTATCCGTAGTCCGACTTGGGAACTCCATCTCCATGGCAGCAGAAAACTCGTTTTCCCTGAATTTCCAGAACCACGGATTTGTGAACCTGAACGCCAAGATTTTTCGAAAAGAATTCTCCATAGGCAAAATCGTGATTTCCCTGAAGAAGATGGACTTCCGTACCGGAAACTACCAATTCGCGAAGTGCAAAGAACAGGTCCATATGGGAGGACGCCACATAGTAGCGGTACTCGTACCAGAATTCAAAAAGATCGCCTACAATAACCACGTGGCTAGCCTTCCCCACCAGCGACTTCAGGAAAGCGACAAGCTTTTCTTCGCGAGCGGGTACACAGCCGGGAGGTTCAATGCCGAGATGGGCATCACTGATGAAGTATGCAGGCAAATCCATGACTGAAATATAACATTTGGCATTTTAGTTGTTAAATTATGGCTATGCGAAATTTCCAGAACATCCTCCTTATCGGCTTCATGGCCGCACTAGCATCCCTTACGGGCTGCGCTTCGACAAACCTGACCAGGGCGGATCTGGAAAACGTTCCCCTGACATCAGAGAAGTACAGTTTCTTCGGGAACATTCCCTTCGTGTATGGAGGAGACTCTCTGGAACTGGATCAGAATCTCCTGAGGGCATACACTGCAGCGGCAAGCGCCGAGGCGTTCCCCAGGGAACGCTGCCGCGGCGACGCGGTGATCCAGGCGAAAGTCCAGCAGAACGAGCCCGCCAGCGCCTGGACCCTCGGCGCAGTCATCATTCCCTTCTGGCCCATCCTCCCCGTAAACGAAACCCTGACCTACAAGCTGGACGCTCGCATCTTCTGTGATGGAAGCCTCGCCAAGCATGTAGAATTCACGGAACAGGAAAGGGTTCACGCCATCCTTTACGGAAGGCTCCGCAGCGATCTTCTAAACAGAACTTCCAACGAGATGCACAGGAAACTGGTCCAGCGCCTCTCCTACGAACTGAGCGACCGCCCCGCCGACCAGAACAGCCTTAGCGATTATTAATATGGCACATACTTTATACATCGTCGCAACGCCAATTGGCAACATGGAAGACATTACCTACCGCGCCGTGCGCATCCTGAAGGAAGTGCCCCTGGTGCTGGCCGAGGATACCCGTCATTCCCGCATCCTTTTTGACGCCTACAATATCGGCACCCCCATGGAAGCCTACCACGACTTCAACAAGGAAAAGGTGACGCCCAAGTATGTGGAATTTTTGAAGAACGAAGGCGACATCGCTTTGATCAGCGACGCCGGCACCCCGGGCATCGCCGATCCAGCCTTCAACCTGGTCCGTGAATGTGTCCGCGAGGGCATCGATGTGCGTGCGGTTCCTGGCCCGTGCGCCATGATCACCGCATTGATAAGTTCTGGCATGCCCACCGACCATTTTGCCTTCCAGTACTTCTCGCCCAAGAAGAGTGCCCAGCGCATCCACCTGCTGGAAAAGCTGAAGGACGAAGAAGCCACCCAGATCTTTTACGCCAGCCCCCACAACATCGACAAGTTCGTAGAGGAAATCAAGCTGGTTTTCGGTGACATCAAGATTGCCCTCATGCGCGAGCTGACCAAGAAGTTCGAGGAGCACCTGGTGGGAACCCCCACAGAAATTTCCGCCCACTTCAAAGCCCATCCGCCTAAAGGCGAATTTGTGCTGATTTTCAATCCGCAGGACAAGAGCGGTCTGTAAAATAGCGAAGAGCGGAAAGGTTAAAGATTAGAGATTGCCGGCAATGAAACTATTTGAAAAGCTAAAAAATCTACCGAAAGCTTACTGGATCTACTTTGCAGTAATCCTGACCGCAGAAGTCATTGCATTTGCAACCCGTCCCGACGCACCTGGGCTGTATACCCACAACCCCCAATTTGTGCCGTTCGTCCTGAGCCTCCCCTTTCTTTTCATCAAGTCTATCCGCAAGAACTTTTCCCGCTGGATTTACACCTACAGTGGCCTAGCCTTCCTTTTCCTAGCCATTGACTACAACACATTCAATAACAACGGAGCAGGCCACGCCGGGCTCATCCAGATAGCGCTAACGTTCCTGCCGGCATTTCTTTTCTGGTTGGTTCTCTTTGGTCGATGGAATTTCCGTCGTATAAAGGAATTTGACTCCCGCAGGGCTCTGCTCCTTAGCGTCATCGCCTGGGGTCTTTACGCATTCGCCTTCCCGCCCCTTCCCCTGGGACCGGCGGCATTGCTAATTCTTGTACCCTGGTTCCTTGTACTGAGCAAGTTTGGTCGCAGCCAGGCCATTTTCGCCACCTTCTGGTCCAGCATGGTCTACAACACCATCAACTACTACTGGATCTACAACGTGATGAACGTGGAAACCGCCCCATCCGGACTTATCTGCCTGGGCGTCATCCTTCTAATCGCCTACTTCAGTGCCTATTCCGTCCTTGCCGGTTTCGTGTTCACCCTGGCTAGAGAGATCAGAATCAGAGGACATCGCCTGCTGCTTCTGCTGTACCCAGTTTTCTATGCCGGACTTGAAATGACACGCACCCGCGGCGATTTCAGTTTCCCGTGGAGTCATCTGGGATACGTCTTCGGAAACCAGCTTGAACTTCTGCAGATGCTCTCCTTCATAGGCATTTTCGGCTACACAATTCTGGTGATTGCCTCCAATATGGCTGTAGCATGGGCCATCGAAAGGAACAGCAAAAAGGCACGAATCGCCTTCGCCACTCCTGCAGTCATCTTCCTCGCATTGCTAGTCCACGGTTTCTTCGTCCTTTCAAAGCCCGAGGCACAGCCCTTTGTCCTGGATGACGAATCCACAAGTCCGAACATCGCTCTGATCCAGCCCAGCATCAAGCAGGGAGAAAAGTGGAGCAAGGAACGCTTTGACTCCATCACAACGAAAACCTTCAGGATGATCAACGACAGCGTCCAGCAGGATGCGAACATCATCGTCCTTGCAGAAACAGCCATTCCGGACCACATCCGTCGACAGCCCGGCGTCATCCGCAGGCTCCACCTAGCGGCAGACTCGTTCAACGCAAACATTCTCGTCGGCGCCCTGGACTACAAGCGAAACGAACCTGGGTCCATCCGCAAGTTCGACATCTATAACGCAAGCTTCATGTTCACACCCGGAAATCGTAATTTTCCTCAGCGATACATCAAGAAGCATCTGGTTCCCTTCAGTGAACGAATTCCCTTTGACGACATTTTCCCCATTTTGAACTACGTGGATCTGGGCGAGGGAGATTTCGTCCCGGGCAAGGAAACTCCCGTTTATCCGCCCTACAACTGGACACCCTACATTTGCTACGACGCCATCTTTGGCGATTTGGTCCGCGAGGCCATCCGCGAAGGTTCCAGGCTGATGGTGAACATCACTAACGACGGCTGGTTCGGCAGGAGTACCGCCCCCTACCAGCACCTGAATCTGGTCCGTTACCGCGCCATAGAAAATGGCATGCCGGCAGCCCGCCTTGCAAACAGCGGTGTTTCTGCGTTCATTGACCAGTACGGACATTTTGACAAGAATACGGACATCTTCGTGGATGCGGTCATCCAGCGCAAGATGCAGCTGAAAACACGAGAAACTCTGTACGCAAAAATAGGCGATTCCGTAGAAACCGCCCTTTTATGGTTTTTCCTGATTTACTTGATTGTAAGCCTTATTCTCTACAGGAGACTACATCAGAAGTAGTGGCGGCCAGTGGCCTGCCTTGGGGCGTTCCCTAAAGGATGCCTTCGGCAGGAAATCCTTCAACTTCAAGGTTTGCTTCGGTGGGATAGCCTGATCCATGCGACCATAAAGGACCTGAATATTTTCGCTACCTTCCAGAGGTTCTTCAATTCTATTGTTAGCCAGATATTCAATGCCTGCAGCAAGGGCATCCGCATCTAGTTTATCTGCAGCACGGCGCCAATCGTCCTGCCATTCGCCAAATTCTTCCACCAGCTGTTCCTCAAAGGAGCTGATGCCAGGAGCAGTCGTTGTCTTCATCTGGCGAGCCATGAAAATAAGGTTCTGTTCAATCCATACCCCGTCCTCGTCACAGAAATCGGCAAAGGGGGAAAGGAGGATCCATTTCTGGTCTACAGGCCTATTTGCCGCATTCTTCATCAATACCAGGGCGCCCATGCCCCAGCCCACCACCGTTTCGGCGTTTTTCATTCCAGAAACTTTATAAATGTCGTTTAGATTCTGCACCATCTTTTCGTATGGTACAAAAACATGATCGGCGGACGGATCTACGTTCACCAGATCATCTTCCCAAAGGGACAAGTCCGAGGCCCAATCGGGCAACCAAAGCCACTTTTCGCTCATACCGCTGGACTCCATTAATTCCTACATATAGACCTTTCTTTTTATTTAAGGACAAATAAAAGATATATCACCCAATACAAAAAGGAACACTTTTAATAAAAAAACTTCGTTTTGTATTTTTTATGTAATGAGCCTTACATTTTGGAATATGAAAGTTGACTTTAACTGGACTTTAAAATAACTTTTCCCCGTGTATGAAGTATATTAAATTGGTTTTCCCATTTCTCGTTACCCTAGCCTGTATTGGCTGTGCCGGTCCCAAGTATGCCCCGGACCCAAGCCTCACCCGCAGCAAGGCCAACTCAGCCTATAACGACCTGGACCAGGAAACAGGCTCCTCGTCAGCCCTTGTCCAGTCATCTATGCACCAGGAACCTGCGGTTACCGCAACTGAAGGCGCCGTCGAAAACCTCCCCACCATCATGGTTCTGCCCGCCCACAGTGGTAAGGGTTCCAGCGAGCTGCAGGTGGTAAGCAACAATCCCATGTCCAAGGCCATGATGGAATCCATCAATAGCTACCTGACCCAGAAGCGCTACAACGTCAAATCTCTGGAAGGGGAGTCTCAGCTGGAAGACGTTGTAAAGATGCAGAATGACATTGCCAATACGGACGATGACCTTTCCTATCTGGCAAGCCTCGCTCTTGGTGCCGATGTGTATGTGAAATTCTCCGGTTCCGTCACCACAGAAAATGCAACCGTGGAAGTCAACGCCTACGAAACATCCACCGGCAGACTCCTAGGTAGCCAAACTGCCGAAGTCAAGAACAACGGTCATACGGACCAGGCCAACCTCCGAGCCAATGTGCAGTCTGCCGCCCGCAAGGCCATGCCTAACCTGGAACAGAAAATCCTCGCCTACTGGAAACTGGACCTGCAAAAGGGCATCCAGTATAAGGTCGTCATGAACTTAAAGGGCGAATTCACTGACAGTCAAATCGAGGACATCCACGACGCTGCCGTACAAAGCCTAAGAAAGAACTTCAACAGCGTCACTGTCAATGTAATGACGGACAGGACCATTGACCTGGTGGTCTACGCCGATCCAGGCCGCTACACTGACGCTCAGGATGTGTACAGTCAAATCCGCCAGCTGTTGAAGGGACAGGCAGAAACGAAGAAGATAAACATTACCAAGAAAATGATCTTGATGGACCTTCGTTAATTTTTACAAGTTGAAAGAAATGAATCGAATTGCGCTCTTGCTGATGTTACTGGTGATGGTTCCGGCTTTTGCCGGACGTGTCATTACGTACACCGCCTCATCCAATGAGTCTCAGGAAGATGCCAACAATGCTGCCATGGCGGGAGTTGCCAAACAAATCGTTTCTGTAGTCAACGCAAGTCAAGCTGCATCAAAGACCGAAGTTTCCAGGGACGGGAAAAGTTCCCTGGACGAGACGTTTTTTTCAAGCAACAATGTCAAGAGCAATATTCAGCTAAAGGGCGTTTCCGTAATTCCCGTTAAGACTGACGGGAAAAGCTTTAAGGCCACCGCCACGTTGGACATGGACGAATTCACGGCGGATATCCAGTTTCAAATCAAGACCATAAAGATGAACGTAGCCAAGTTCGAAGCTGACGCAAGGAGCGCCCTTAAGGATCGTCGCTACGGAAACGCAGCAAAGAATCTGCAGGCCGCCAGAGAGCTTCTTCCAGACTACGACAAACTGGTCTACAAATTGAGCCTGGTCTACCCGCTCAACGACAGTCACAGACTGGTTCACCAGCTACCCGAAGTTGAGTCCATGCTTATCGCAAAACTGTCTGCGGTAAAGATGGAAGGCCCCACCGAGAATTTTGAACTGACAAAGCCCGAAATGCCCGAATGGAATCTCCGAGTTTACGATGACCAGGGACCCCTTCCCGAATTTCCGCTCATCGTCAAGCAGGGCAAGCTGGTTCTAGCGGAAAAACGCACCTCTGAAAACGGATACGCCACCTTCCTGCTCAGAAATGTTAATTTCTCATCTGGTCCCTACGTTATTGATGTGGTTCCGAACCTGCCTCGAGATGTAGCTAAGGCTGCCGGCCTGGAGCAGCCCATAAGCATTTCCTACAGGGTAAATCAGAAACGTTGCAACATTCGATTGCAATGCAGGCAAATCGCCAACGTCTGCAATTCCGTTGAGGAAGCCCTGGGCAAGAAATCCATTTTTGCAGTGAAGGACACTGCAGCTCCCGAAATTGAATTCAGCATTTCCTCAACAGAAAAGGGCAGCCTCACTGCAGGCAAGAATCAGCTAAAATCCTACGACATGTCAATTTCCCTGAAAGGGGAAAATGTCAATTTCCAGACAACCACAAAGGGTGTCGGTAAAAACCTCACAGATGCAACCATCAAAGCCCTGCAGAAAACAGACTTCACCAGTCTGCAAAAGCAGATGGAAAATACTTGCGAGTAACGGAAATGAGGAATTTACTGACATGGGGATTTCGCGGGGCTCTAGTTGTCCTTCTTGCAGCAATATCCTTTTCCATTGCGGCAAAGCCCGCAGCATTAGGCGGACGGGTAGCTCTGCCGGAACGTCCCCACAACAGCTACGTCTATGACGAGGACAGGCTCCTGAGTGCCCAGCAAGTGCAATTTTTCAACCTGCTGGCAGAGGAGCTTTACCGCAAGACGGGAGTAGGCCTTGCCGCCGCACTGATGGACGACATCAGGCACGAGGATCCCCGCAGCTACGCCACCAACGTTGCACACACCTGGGGTATCGGCGGCAAGAGCGACGAAGGCATCCTGATATTCGTAGCCCTCAAGCAGAAACGCCGCAGCGTAGAAGTGGGCTACGGCGCCGAAGGGTACCTCCCCGACGTGCTAGTGGAACGGCTCCAGCAAAAGGCGCTTGTTCCCGCCTTCAGGCAGGGCAAATATGGCGACGGGATTATTACCCTGGCCTACTATCTAGCCCAGACCGTAGCCAAGGAAAAGGGAGTGGTTCTAGACATTCAAGGAGACATGCCACAGGAAGAAATGCCTTTCCCCGCCAGCAGCTGGATATTCATATTCCTGGTCATCCTGTTCCTCATTTTCGCAAGCAGAGGCGGAGGAAGAAGGGGCGGCAACAGGCGCCACGACGATAGCGCACTCTGGTTCCTTCTCGGCATGATGATGAATAGCGGAAACCATCGTGGAGGCCGTGGCGGCTTTGGTGGAGGTTTTGGCGGAGGCATGGGTGGCGGATTCGGTGGTGGATTCGGCGGCGGACACTTTGGCGGAGGAGGCAGTGGCGGAAGCTGGTAGCTTCCAAAACATGGAATGACTATGAAGAAACTTTTGAACATTCAGGAATTGAAAACATCCCAGTGGCCAGAACTCCTGCAAAAGATTTTCGGCGACGACTTGATTTCAGCATTTCTCCACGGCAACTGCCTTATGGAAGGCTTTTCCGCCTTTGACTGTCCCTGGACCGTCAGCTTCATTCTGAAAAACAATTCTCCCGAAATCATCGCCAAAATCAAGGAATTGATCCCAAGGGCAGGCAGGGAAAATATCGAGTTTCTCTATTTTTTCAGTCCCAGCGAAATACTCACATCGCTGGACACCTTCCCTCTGGAATATCTCCACATCGCCAATCGTAATGAAGTCCTGTACGGCATTCAGCCCCTGGCAGGATATGTACCCGACATTAAAGCCTTACGTCTGGAATGTGAACGGGAACTTCGCGGCATCCTGGTTCACCTGAGAAAGATATTCTCCTATACCAAGGCAGGAAAGAAAGATTCCACCTTCCACAAGGAAATGCTAAATACACTGTTGCCTATCCTTTATGGAGTTCATTTCCTTGAACACGGTTCCTATCCGGAGAACCACCAACAGATTTTCAATCAATACCCGGCCTTAGCCGAAATCCAAACAGAAACATTTATAAAAACCATCGAAGGAATCGTTACCAAGGTTGATTCCATGGAGGAAAAATGAAAAAGACCCTAATCGCCATTCTCGTGGTCGTCATCGTTCTCGGCCTTGTCATCATTGGCAAGTCCGTCAGCGTCTACAACAACATTATCGCCCTTGATGAGGGCGTCAAGGCCCAATGGGCACAAGTTGAAAATACCTACCAGCGCCGTTTTGACCTGGTACCCAATCTGGTTGCTACCGTACAGGGGGAAGCCGATTTCGAAAAGAGCGCCCTCAGTGCCGTGGTAGATGCGCGCAGCAAGATGGGTGGCGTGGTAAAAGTTGATGAAGCCATGCTGGGAGACGAAGTTGCCATGAAACGTTTCCAGGAAACCCAGGCCACATTGGGTGGGGCACTGCAACGTCTGATGGCCGTCAGTGAAAACTATCCAGACCTGAAGAGCAACACAAGTTTCCAGGAACTTCGCGTCCAGCTGGAAGGCGCAGAAAACCGTATTGCCACGGAACGTATGCGCTATAACGAAATCGTGAGGGAATTCAACACCACCATCCGCCAGTTCCCCAACAGTCTCATTGCAGGCTTTGCAGGAGCAAGTCCGAAGGTGGCATTCAGCGCAGACGCTGCAGCAAGTACAGCCCCCACCGTCAAGTTTGACACCAAGTAACAGTTTCGGAACTTCTGTCGTATAGAAGTCGTGTAGAACGGAACAGGAAATTTCACGAAAAAGGCCGCTTCACGCGGCCATTTTCTCTTTAGAGGTAGGGATCAAAAACCTGGGAGGATTTCTTCACCGGGATTTTTTCAACAGCCTTCACTGCGTAGACATAGAATTCCGTTTCTGCAATAATATCGCCATCCTGCAATTCGCAATCTACACGAATATCCAGTTCCACGCCATCTTTTGCCATGCGCATGAAAGTATGGTCACCCAGCTCCCTGTTTTCAAACAGGACGTCGATGACTTTCTTATAAGTGCCATGGTGAGTGGTACCGAGAACTTCTGTACAGAGCATATTTACCTATGAATGGAACGAACTTGGGTTAAACGAAAATTATGTCAAGTAGAGTAGCCTAACGGCGGACTGCCTTGCCAAAGCCTCCAGAAGAACGCTGGCTACCGCCCCTCTGGTCGTCATAGCGACTACGGCCAGAATTCGAATTAGAGGGAGCAGGACTGGAACGTCCGCTAGTTGCCTTACCAAAAGATGAGCCAGATCGGCTATCGCTTCTAGAATCATAACGAGAGTCTTCGTACTCATCGCGATACGTATTTTTCGGTGCCGGAGCATAGTAGGCCTGTGCGGGTGCTGCAGCCGGAGCGGGAGCGACAGTTGCGCGACTAATGGGCTTTGCATTAGCCGCTGCTGCGCGAGTATCCGGTCGGGCGGGAGCCGAAGATGTACGGGACACAGGTTCTGCAGCAGCCTTGGGCAGAGGTGCTGGCGGGGGTGGCCTATGGGTTACAGGCTTTGCGTGAGGGCCATGGTGAGGCGGAGGCGGATTGTGATGATGGTGATGGTAATAACGCGGGCGACGGGGAGCAGGCCTATACCAACCCCAGTCATCATACCAGGTACCCATCCAGACGCCATAGCTGTAGTTGATTCTAGTATACCCATCTGCATATACATAATAAACTACACGGGGGTTATAGACCGGCACATAGACGTATTCGGTGCGGACCGGAGAAATCACGATGGTGTTTGAGGTTTCCTTGATCGTCACCTGATCATTACTTTTCAGATGACCATGATCCTTGGCAGACTGGCGCATACGCTGCACAGCTTCCAATACGTCGGACTCCTGATTGGCCACCGCATCACCCAGCTGGTTACACCAGGAGGCATACTTATCCATCATGGCGAGAACCGTAGGAAACGGAAGCAAGGCCAAAACACTGGGGTCATAATCCAGGTTCGAGCGTTCCAGTTCCGCGGAGAGAGCCTGCCCCTTCAAACCACTATGGGACTGAGCCCAAAGATTTGCGGCAGGAATCTGGTCACCATACATGGAGGCCGTCAAAACGTGATTCAAGAGCGGATCTGGATACAGGGCGATATTCGCCACCAGGGTATCCAATTCCGATGGTGTGTAATTGCCAGCGGCGCGCGCACTAACTGGCAGCATCATAAACAGAGCCACCATAACCAGCATCAAGTGCAGAATCAAACTTTTTCTAGAGGATGCTTTTTTCATATAAAACCTCCTATTTTTACAAAAATACATCTTATTAGAGAGCCGAAACCACTCCAGGGTTGCAAAAAAAGGAAAAAGCCCCGCTTATGCGGGACTTTTCTAAAGGTTGCCAGAAGCTACGCAAAGGTAGCGCACTGCAATCCGGTTACTTCGCGGGATTGAAGGAATCCTTCAGGCCGACGGTGCGGTTGAACACCAGGTGGCCCGGCTTGGAATCGTCGGAATCCAGGCAGAAGTAGCCGAGACGCAGGAACTGGAAGCGGTCTTCCATCTTTGCGTCAGCCAGGCTGGGTTCCAGCTTGGCCTGCTTAATGACCATGGATTCGGGATTCAGGTAGCTGTGCCAATCTTCGCCTTCGGGAACATCGGACGGGTCTTCCAGTGTGAACAAATTATCGATGAGGCGGACTTCAGCGTCCACGGCGTGAGCGGCGCTCACCCAGTGGATGGTGCCCTTCACCTTGCGGCCATCGGGAGATTCGCCACCCTTGGACAGCGGATCGTATTCGCAGTGGATAACGGTCACCTTGCCGTCGGCATCCTTTTCGACACTCTTGCAGGTAACGAAGTAGGCGCCCTTCAGGCGAACTTCGCCTTCCGGCTTCAGGCGGAAGTACTTCTTGGGAGGTTCTTCCATGAAGTCTTCGGCTTCGATGTACAGTTCCTTGGAGAACGGTACCATGCGGGTGCCTGCGTTAGGATCGTTGGGGTTGTTTTCCACTTCCACCATTTCCACCTTGCCGTCTTCCCAGTTGTCGATGACAACCTTCACCGGGTCAATGACTGCCATGGCACGCTTGGCGCTCTGGTTCAGCTCTTCGCGGATGCAGAAGTAAAGCAGGTTCACGTCCACCATGGATTCTGCCTTGGAAACGCCGATGCGGCTGCAGAATTCGCGAATGGAGCTAGGAGTAAAGCCACGACGACGGAAGCCACAGACCGTAGGCATACGGGGGTCGTTCCAGCCAAGGACAGCCTTGGTTTCCACCAGCTCCAAGAGCTTTCGCTTACTCATCATGGTGTAGGTCAAGTTCAGGCGGGAGAATTCAATCTGCTGGGGGCGGTTCTCCAGACCAAGTTCAATGAGGAACCAATCGTACAGCGGGCGATGGGCTTCAAATTCCAAAGTACAGATGGAGTGGGTAATGCCTTCGATCCAGTCGCTGATGGGGTGAGCGAAGTCGTACATGGGGTAGATGCACCACTTGTCGCCAGTGCGGTGGTGAGTGCAGTGTTTGGTACGGTAGATCACCGGGTCGCGCATATTCATGTTGGGGCTAGAGAGGTCCACCTTTGCGCGGAGGCACTTTTCGCCATCGGCGTACTTGCCGTCACGCATTTCGCGGAACAGCTTCATGTTTTCTTCAACGCTACGGTCGCGGTACGGAGACGGCTTGGAAGGCTTACCGGCGTCGTTGCCGCGGTATTCCTGCATTTCGTCACGGGTCAGGTCTTCAACGTAGGCCTTGCCCATTTCGATCATCTTTTCGGCGAATGCATAAATCTGATCGTAGTAATCAGAAGCGAAGAATTCTTCCTTCCACTGGAAGCCCAGCCACTTCACGTCTTCGCGGATGGAATCCACGTACTCCACGTCTTCCTTGGTGGGGTTGGTGTCGTCGAAGCGGAGGTTGGTGAAACCACCAAACTTCTGGGCGGTACCGAAGTTCAGGCAAATGGA
>JAZLHK010000074.1:0-3153 GCA_045616805.1 Fibrobacter sp. | reverse complement strand
TACCTTGTTCCAAGCCTCGATGCAGTACATGAACGTGGCCTTGGCCCGGTCATCTTCGATGCTATGACACATGCATTTTTCACACTTAGCGTAGGTATTGGTTCAATGGAAATCTTCGGTAGCTACCTCACCAAAGAGCGTACTATCGCAGGTGAGGCAAAGAATGTAATCGTCCTCGATACATTTGTTGCTCTCATGGCAGGCTTTATTATCATCCCTGGATGCTTCGCATATGGCGTAGAGCCGGACGCTGGTCCATCACTTCTCTTCATCACACTGCCAAATGTATTTAATCAGATGGCAGGCGGCCGCATCTGGGGCACAGCATTCTTCGTATTTATGTCTTTCGCAGCGCTTTCAACAATCATCGCTGTTTACGAAAATATCGTTTCTTTCTACATGGACTACCTCGGTTGGTCAAGAAAGAAATCCGTTGCACTTAATATTGTTCTTATCAGCGTGCTTTCAATGCCATGCGTACTTGGCTTCAACGTGCTTTCAGGCATTCAGCCAATGGGCGCAGGATCAGGCATCATGGATCTTGAGGACTTCCTTGTTTCTTACAATCTTCTTCCTCTCGGCTCAATGGTATTCGTACTGTTCTCCGTTAGAAAGAACGGTTGGGGATGGGATAACTTCATCGCAGAGGTTAATACCGGTGCAGGCATGAAGCTCACAAAGAGCGCAGTGCTCAAGTTTTACATGACTTACATCCTGCCGGCAATTATCATCGTGGTTTACTTCAAGGGCTACTATGATACTTTCAAGCCAATGGGTACACCAACTCTCGTAGGATGGATGCTCTTTGGATGTTTACTTGTATCAGCCATACTCGGCGTTGCCTTCTATGGCGGAAAGAAGAAATCGGAATAAGAGGGCGCGGAGCCCCGTCAGAAAGCCGGGAGCGGGTTGCTCCCGGCTTTTGTTATTATAATTCCCTCGCCGCAGGGGTGGTTGCAACTCCGCACTGGTGGGCTGGTTGCTGTTAGTTCCGCGCCCGCGGGGAGGGAGCTGCCGCAGGCCCGATTTCAATTTAAACCGCGCCCGCGAGCCCTTGCTGGTATGATCTCGCTGCCGCAGGCCCTTTTTTCGCCCGAGCCGGGGTGGAATTCCGCACGGAGCGGGGAAAATGGGATTCGTGCAGAAGTTTTTGGCTGGAATTAGGGCCGGTTTCTGCACGAAATGTAAAAATGGGAATTTGTGCAGAGTTTTTTTCCCGGAATCCAGGCAGATTTCTGCACAGAATCAAAAAATCGCAGTTTATGCAGACTTTTTCCTTAAGAATCGCATATTTTTTCTGCACAAAAACGCAAAACTCATTTTCGTGCAGAATTCGCCAGCAAAATCCGCCCAAATCTTCTGCACGAAACTGCAAAACCCGTTTTCGTGCAGAATTCGTCAGCAAAATCCGCCCAAATCTTCTGCACAAAAACGCAAAACTCGATTTCGTGCAGAATTTTCCAGCAGAAACCGTCCAAATCTTCTGCACAAAAACGCAAAACTCATTTTCGTGCAGAATTCGCCGGCAAAATCCGCCCAAAACTTCTGCACAAAAACGCAAAACTCATTTTCGTGCAGAATTCGCCAGCAAAATCCGCCCAAAACTTCTGCACAAAAATTCAAAATCCAATTCCGTGCGGAATTCCGGGCGAGCGGCGAGGGCACTGGTGGCGGGAAGCCTCTCAAAAAGGGGCGCGCCGGCGAATGACCTGCCAAGTTCATCGAAAGGCGCGCCGGTGCTGGCGACGCACCCATATTTTTAATCCCAACTAAAAAAGGCGGTGCCCTGCCGGGCACCGCCTTTTTCTTTTGCGTTATTTACATTTGTGGCCTGATGGCATTTCAAAATGGCATTTTACGATGGCGGGGTCAATCTGAGTGTTCATACCCTTCGGTGCGGTGATCACGGCGAGGTCGCCGTTCTGCTCTATGCAGAATTTTTGCTGATTTACTGCTGTTGGTGCAAGCATGGCTGCCTTCACTCCGTCCTTGTACCACTGAGGGCTGTCCGGACTGATGGCTGCAAGTTCGGAAATATCCTTGTTGTTATGCGGGCGGCCATGATTCGCTCCGTATCCTAGAGCGATGACGATAACTTCTTTTTCGCCGCGCTGCACCTTCGACCTGGTCTTGCCGTGGGTCAGGGCTACCCAGCAGGTATTAAGTCCGAGCTCCTGCGCTTTGAGCACCAGTTGCTCACCATAGTAGCCGGCTTTTTCCCCAAGATTTTTGCCTTTCGGACCAACGATGCAGATATAGTTTTCTACACCGCTGAAGCTACCATAACGTGCCATGAAGCTGTCGAAGCAGCGCGGCTCATCATAGATGATCTGTATATTCATGCCGGACTCTGCATTGATGCTTGCACAGCAAGCATCAAGCTCAGCTCTGATTTCATCGGCAATTTTTTTGCTTTCGTACTGGCGCACGGAATGGCGTGCTTTCATTACTTCCATAATTGTCATGAGGGAATCCTCCTTAACTTTCTATTCTCAATGAAAATATCATAACACAAAATTAAATCAAGCACAACCAAAGTGGCAAACGCTCAAAAACTGCGGGCGAGCGCGCGGCGAGGGCACTGGTGGCGGGAAGCCTCTCAAAAAGGGGCGCGCCGAGGGTGACCACGCCAGAGGTTCGTCGAAACGCGCGCCGGCGAGGGTGAGCACGCCCATGGGGTGCAGACCAAAAGTCCAAATCGCGATTTTGATCTGAAAAATAACCCACTAAACAGGCGATTTGCAATTTTAGTCTGCTCAAAAAAGCAGACTAAAACACAGGTTCGCTATTTCAGTCTGAAGAAAACGACAGACCAAACAGCCAAAACGACAATTCAGTCTGAAAAAATAACCCACTAAATGACCCCTTTGCGATTTTAGTCTGCCAAAAATGTCAGACTAAAATACGAAAACGGCAATCCAGTCTGCTTTTTTTCAGACTGAAACGTTATTTTGCAATTCTAGTAGGAATCAACGTGCGCCCGCGCCTCTACGATGCGTAGGTTGATTGCGGGCCTCCGGCGCGGTATGCTTTTCCTGGATGGGAGTTGAAACCATGAATACATACATTACAAAGGACGTCATCAGACGTCTGCGCGAGAAAGAGAATCTTACCCAGGCCCAGCTGGCAGAAAAATTAATGGTTAGCGACAAG
>JAZLHK010000073.1:0-9102 GCA_045616805.1 Fibrobacter sp. | reverse complement strand
GAATTCAAGGGCACCGGCAACATGGAACTGGTTCTGGACCGCCGTCTGGCAGAAAAGCGCACCTGGCCCGCCATCGACATTTTCAAGTCAGGCACCCGTAAGGAAGAAAAGCTCCTTTCTCTGGTTAGCCGAAACGCCATCTGGAATTTCCGTCAGGAAAGTAACCAGCTGGAAACTGAAAACGGTGTTATGGACAAGTTGATCAAGTTGATGACCAAGGTCGAACTGGATCCCCTGACCAACAAGAAGCGCCGCATGTTCGACACCAACGCCAAACTCGTTGAATTCTGGAGCAAGGCTAAAAAGATTTAGTTTTCAAAAAACACATTGTTATAAAAATTTCAAGGTATAAAAATGTCTGAAAAAATTTTCTTCGCAGGCACTGGCAACATGGGGGGCGCCATCCTCCGCGGCCTTCTTCAGGCTGGAAACGATCCCAAAAGCATTTTCTTCTTTGACCCAAGCGACAAGGCTGCTGCAGAAGTTTCTGCTCTCGGCTGCGTTCGCGTGAAGAACTTCGCCGAAGGCGTCAAGAAGGCCGACGTCACCTTCCTATGCGTTAAGCCCCAGATCTTTAAGCTGGTCGCCACCGAATGGAAAAACGCCGTAAAGGCAATCAAGACTTCCAAGACCTTCATCAGCATCATGGCAGGAGTCACCCGCAAGGCTCTTACAGACGTTCTCGGCACAAAGAATCAAGTGCTCCGCGTCATGCCCAACCTTCCTCTCACCGTAGGCAAGGGCTCCGTTGGCCTCGCCACAGATGGAGTCACCGAAGCAACCCTCGCCACAGCAGAAAAGATCTTCGGCAACATTGGTGTTACCTGTCGCGTTGCTGAATCCCTTATGGATGCTGTCACCGGTCTTTCGGGCAGCGCTCCCGCCTACGTCTTTGAATTCATTGAAGCGCTCACCCGCGGCGGCGTCAAGGCCGGCCTTACTCGTGACGTTGCGTTGAAACTCGCCCTGGGCACCATCGAAGGTAGCGTAGAACTGGTAAAACAGTCCGGCAAGAGCCCCAGCGACCTGTGCGCCATGGTCTGCTCTCCCGCAGGCACAACCATTGCAGGCATTGACGCCCTTGAAGCAGGCGCTTTCCGCAGCACAGTTATCAAGGCAGTCGTTGCAGGAACCGACCGATCCAAGGAACTGGGAAAGTAGTTTGCTGAGCAAATTTCCTTTTATTGATGATTGATAATGAATAATTATTTAGTTTGACGGCTCCGCCACGATTATCTTTAATTATCAATCATCAATTATCAATCCTCAATCATCAATCCTCAATCATACACATGCTCATTGATTTTTTCACAAAGGAATCACAGACGTCCCTGTTTGTACAGGACGTCCTCTCCTCTGTGAACTACGACATCAAGGTCTTTGACCCTGCTGTCGAAAATCAAGTGCAGTCCGCTTTTGACGAAAAGGATTTTGCGCCCATTGTCATCTGGGACCTGGACTCATTCGTTCCGCAAAACGAGCGAATGCTGGAAACCATCCGATTAGCCCAGCCAGATTCCACAATTTTCGCCTACGCTGAGGATATAGCACCCTACACCACCATCTGCAGCAAGTACGCCGACATCAGCATGAACGCGGCCCTGGTCCGAGTACATCTGATGAGCAAAATATCACAGCTGAAGGATATTGTTGCAGCCAGAAAGACCTTTCGCGACAGAATGTCTCATCTGGTGGGGAAAAGCCAGGCCGTAGAACAGTTGCGCAAGACAATCATGCGAGCCATCGTTCACACAGGTCCCGTTCTTATCCAAGGCGAAACCGGTGTCGGCAAGGAAATCATCGCCAGAGCGGTGGCCTGCGTCTATGACAAGTTCATTACCGTCAACTGCAGTGCCATTCCTGACAATCTTTTCGAATCAGAACTGTTCGGCCACACTCGCGGGGCATTTACAGGAGCCCTCAGCGATCGCGTTGGTCTCTTTGAATCTGCCGACGGAGGCGCCATCTTCCTGGACGAAATCGGCGACATGCCACTCCATGCCCAGGTAAAGCTCCTCAGAGTCTTGCAGAACAAGGAAATCCGTCCCATTGGCGCCAACAAGAGCAAGCATATAGATGTGCGCATAATTGCGGCAACAAACCGTAACTTGAAGCAGGCAGTCAAGGAAGGAAAATTCCGTGAGGACCTGTATTACCGCCTAAATGTCATCCCCCTCAAGCTCTCTCCCCTTCGCGAACGAAAGGAAGACATCGAGGATCTGGCAAATTACTTTATCCAGCAGTACCAGGGTGTCGGAGAAAACTACACCCTATCTGAAGACGCTATCGATTTTTTGCAAAATCATAGCTGGCCAGGAAACATCCGTGAACTGGAAAATGTTATTCAGAGAGCCCTCTGCTTTTCCAATCCTGGAGAACTTCATGCACAGGACTTCCAGTTTGACGACGCTGTTCCGGCAAATTCAGTTCTGGCATCAGACAATACAGATGCAACCACCTACGACGACTTCCGCGAAAAGCAGCTGGATCAGGAAAGAAAATTCCTCATCGCAAAGATTCAGGAAAATAACGGTTCCATCAGCCAGACAGCGCAGAAACTGGGAATGATCCGTACGGCCCTCTACAATCGCTTAAGCCGCATCGGCGTTGACGTGAAGAACATTAAAAACGTTCAACCTTAAGGCCACGTTTTTCTAAAAGCGACACCACATTGTCCTTATCCAGAGCAAGGTGAGCAGCCCCCACTACAACAAACACATTCCGATCTTCCTTTAAAAATTCCGCAATGGATTCTGCCATTTTGACATTGCGACTGGTATAGATTTTCTCCTCCATATTTTCCCTAATGGTTTGATCACCACCATCGGAGCAATCGACACTTTCGTTGCATTCTTCTTCATTCATCACTTTTCTAAGTAAATCTTCATCACCAGTTTTCCAGGCCCGCATCATCTGCGCAACCATAGAATCCAACATGGAAATTTCACGCAAGGTCGTTTTCAGGTAATACACGCCTGCAGAATCAGAATCGCTTGTATCCGCCAGGGCATTCACCTGCTCCGATGCAGTTTCCAGACTTACGATAGCCTTTCCATCTGTTGCGGCACGATCAATAAGAACTGCATCCACACCATAACTTGGATCTATTCCCGTCCGCTGAATGGCAATCACGCTTAATGTGGTTGCAGCAAACCAGGGACGCATTCCCATCAAATGAACCACCGGAAAATTCCAGGCGGAGCAAAGGCTATCCAGGGAATTCCACACATTACGAGGCAGCACTTCACTTAAAGTCTGTCCCTTCGGCAACATGCCCTGCTGTAGCGACTGAGAGGCCACATCATTGCTGACAGAATCGTCACCAATATTGATTTCAACAGCCAGTTCCTCAGCAGCAACAAATGCATTTTCAATGACGGAATCCAGCGGATAAAAAGATGAATCCGCAAAATGAACACTTCCTAAAAGCCACACACTGGAATTCTCGTCGGAAACCTTCCAGAAGAAATGTTTGGAAGACTGAATTTTGCCAGTTTCAGAAACAGGCTCAAAAGAAACTGCTGGCGACGATTTTTCTGCAGGAGTTGTTCCGGCACAGCCCCACACAAACAATCCTAGGGCAAAAAATATCAACAATGCCTTTTTCATCTAAATTCCGTCCAGTCCAACAACCCAGCGGAACGAGCCTGAGATGTAGCTGCAATTTCAACCCGCTTATCGACAATAACCATCAGGCGGTCACTATAGCGTTCGGCATATTCCACTGAATGTGTAGATACAACAATCCCCATCTGTCGGTCGTTTGCCAACTGCTTCAGCATACGGAACAACGCATGACTTCTGGGTACATCCAGGAATGCATTCGGTTCATCAAGAAGAAGTACCTTCACCTGTTGGGCCACGGCCTCCGCAAGATAGACACGGCTTCGTTCTCCATCGCTCAATTCCGAAACCTGACGGTCAGCAAAGGAAGATACATCCAGCAGCGCCATGGCTTTGTCTATAGCCAGTTCATCTTCTGCAGAACGGCCATCAAGCATTCCGGAGTAGGGCATACGTCCAAGGCCAACAAACTCGCGAACCGTCATACGATCGGGAGCTGGCACACCCATACGAACAAGGGCAATTCTTTTTGCCCGCTCCTGCGCAGACCAGGCCCCAGCGGAAACAACGCTTTTTCCACAAAGTTCCATTGTCCCCGCCAGCGGAGAAAGTGAACCTACGAAAGTTTTCAGCAGAGTACTCTTACCGCAACCGTTCTCCCCCATCAGTGCAACAACTTCGCCTGCCTGCAGGGAAAAATCAAAAGGTTCTCCAAGAGAATGCAAACCCTTCTTGCCAGCATAACCAAACTGCAAACCGGAAGCCTTCAGCAATTCACTCATAATGGATTTCCCTTCCTGTCACCACTAAGGAGTACATACAAAATAACAGGAACGCCAACAATGCTCAGTACAGCATTCAAGGGAATCGTTACCGGACAGAGTCCAGCAATCAAAGCCAGATCCGCACCGCAAAGGGCGGAAGCGGGAATTAACAAGCGATGATTCGTGGAACGAAAAAGCATATAGGCCAGATGAGGAACCGCAATACCAATAAAGGCAACAGGCCCACAGAAAGCCGTAGCCGCTCCAGCAAGGAGACAAGCGCCAAACAGGACGCAACGTTGGGAAAGCTCTACACGAATTCCCAAGTTGCGGGCGAACTCATCCCCCATGCGAACGGCATTCATATATCTCATGGAACACACAATCAGAAGAAGCCCAACAAGGACAGAACCTGCAAACATCCAGGCGGTATCCAGGGAAAGCCTGGAGAAACTACCCATTCCCCAGGCAACATAGACCCGCAGGTTTTCCGCGGAAGATCCAGCAATAAGAATGCTAACCAGAGCGTCGATGAAATATCCAATCAGCAATCCCGCAATCAGCAAAACAGACGCCCTGCGAAAACGAGAGGATACCGCCAGGATGGCGGCAGTCACCATCAGGGCGCCAGCTGTCGCTGCCCCCAGAACCCCAAATGCGCCAAAGCTGAAACCAGCCAAAAGGGCAAGAGCAACCCCTAAACTTGCACCGCTGCTAATGCCCAAAACAAAGGGGCCGCAAAGTGGATTACGGAAGACTGTCTGCAGGCTCAAGCCAGCCACCGCAAGGGAAGAGCCGGCCAAAATTGCAGCGCAGGCCTTGGGTATTCGAATGCCCCAGAGAATCCGTTGAGCAACGTCCTCCCCCCGAGGTTCGACGAGTGCACGGAAAAGACCCGCGATAGAAATATCAACGGATCCTACGATAAGTGTTAGGAGAGTGAGCAGAAATAGCCCTGCAATCAAGGCAGTGAGGCCAACTGCATTTCGAGTCACGAGACCCTACTTCTTTGCTTTGGAGTTCTTTTCTTCCTTGGCCATTTCCTCAGAAGCCTTCTTATCCCTGATGTAATTTTCAGGCGGGATATTTTCGAAGCCCTGGAGTGCATTGAGCCAGTTATCGTTCAGATCGCGGAATTCAAGCTTCTTCAAGTTGTGCTTGAGAGTGTCTCCGCTAACACGGAAGGTCACGTAGTCCCAGCGAATCACCTGACGGTCCTTGAACACTTCACGGGTCACCAGCAGCGAGTCATTGTCAAAGCGATAACGAGCCTTGTAGGCATACTCGCCGGTCATCTGGTAGCGACCAGAATCAGAATAAGTGCGTGTCACACCATAGAGGGTATCATTAGCACCAAAACGAAGTTCTGCATCACGGAATGCGTGACCATGAGAAACAATGGGGGTACGCCACACGCCGGCAACAATTTCCTTCTTGGCCTTCTGGAAAACGGTATCCACCTTCCAATGATCGAAGTTGCTCTTATCATAACGAGCACGCTGAACGTACTTGCCTTCCTGGATCATCTTGCGAATGCTATCGGCCTTGGCCTTAGCCAGGCTGTCGGAATTCACCTTGATATTGGAGGCATTGCTGTTGTCCATGGAATCCAGCTTGGCCTGAATCATCTCGTCCAGGGTGGTGGTTGCACCACGAGGAGTCACAACTGCTTCGGCAGCCTGAGCTGGGCTAACCGGTTCTGCAGGAGCAGGTTGAGCAGCTGGGACAGGTTGTGCCACGGGAGCAGGTTGGGCCGCGGGGGCAGGCTGTGCCACGGGAGCCGGTTGAGCTGCAGGGGCAGGTTGAGCCGCGGGAGCCGGTTGAGTCGCAGGAGCAGGCTGAGCCTGTGCGGGTGCGGCCGGAGAAGTCTGTGCAAAAGCAACCCCTGCCAAGGCGAGGGTCAAAACAGAAGCAAAAATACGCTTAGAATAAGACCAAATCATCGCAAATAAATTTAGTTAAAGATTTTTTAAAAGGGAAAAAATATATTTGGGACATGCTTAATTATTCCGTAATTCCCAGCCCCTGTTACGTTCTTGACGAGGTCCGTCTTCGTCGTAACATGGAAATTCTCAACGATATCCAGAAAAAAACTGGTGTAAACATCATTTGCGCCCTGAAAGGCTACAGTTTCTGGCGCAGTTTCCCAATTATTGGAGAATATCTTCCAGGGGCTACGGCCAGCAGTCTGAATGAGGCTCGCCTGGCCAAGGAAGAAATGAAGAAAGAGGTCCACGTATTCGCACCCGCCTACGAACCGGACGAAATTGACCAGATTCTGGCCTGCGCCGACCATATTACCTTCAACAGTTTTAGCCAATGGATGCGCTACCGCGAAAAGGCTCTGAAGGCAGGAGTCAGCTGCGGCATCCGCGTAAACCCCCAGTTTTCAACAGTAGAAACAGACCTGTATAACCCCTGCGGCAAATATAGCCGCCTTGGCGTTACGGAAGCCGAATTCAAGCCGGAACTTCTCGACGGCATAGAAGGCTTACATTTCCACGCTCTCTGCGAGCAGGACGCCGACGCACTGGAGGGCGTTCTCGCCGCCTTCGAAAAGCGATTCGGCAAGTATCTCCCGCAGATGAAGTGGGTGAACTTCGGCGGCGGCCACCACATTACCCGCAAGGACTACCATAGAGACCAGCTGGAGCAAATTCTCAAGGATTTCATGGCCCGCTATCCTCACCTGAAAGTCATCATGGAACCCGGCGAAGCCATCGGCTGGCAAACAGGCGAACTGGTCACCACAGTTGTTGACCTCGTTCACAACGAAACAGACATTGCAATTCTCAACGTAAGCATCAGCGCCCACATGCCGGACTGTCTGGAAATGCCTTACCGTCCCATGATTACAGGATCCGCGTTACCTGGCGAAAAGAAGTATACATACAAGATAACGGGCAATTCCTGTTTGGCAGGTGATCAACTGGGAGACTTTTCCTTTGACCAGCCCCTGCAGATTGGTGACAAATTAATTTTTGAAGACATGATCCACTACACCATGGTGAAGACAACATTCTTCAACGGCGTTCGTCACCCCAACATCGGCATGTTCGATATGGACGGCAATTTCAAGCTTTTGCACAAGTTCACCTACGAACAGTTCAAGGACAAGCTTTAGTATGAAGTTCTGCAGCGAAGAGGAAACCTACAACTGGGCAATGGACTTTGCAAAAAGCCTAAAGCCCGGTGACAAGGTCGCCATGTACGGAAATCTGGGTGCAGGCAAGACTGTTATCAGCCGCGGCATCTGCAAAAGCCTGGGCTTTGGCGGAGCAGTCTGTTCCCCCACCTACACCATTCTTCACGAATACCCCAACAACCCGCCCATTTTCCACTTTGACCTGTACCGTCTAGAAAGCGGAGCAGACATCAATGAAGTGGGAATGGACCCAGATTATCTCGCCCAGGGAATTAGTTTAATTGAGTGGCCCGAACGTCTGGACGACACCAGCATTCTCACCCACATTATCAAGATTGACATTCTGTCCGAAACAGAACGGGAAATTACGGTAACAGAGCCAACATTACCGTAATTACCGAACATCAAAGAATCAAACTTCGCCGATTTCCTTGAGATAGCGGGAAAGCGCATCCTGCCAGGTGGGTAACGGCTTAAAGCCTGCATCCACCAGCTTGCTCTTGTCTAGGCGGCTATTGTAGGGACGAGCAGCCTTGCTGAGGCCATATTCAGCAGTAGTCACAGGAAGAACATTGGTAGAGAGACCGGCCTGACGATAGATTTCCCTAGTAAAATCGAACCAGCTAATATAGCCACCCTCATTTGTTGCATGATAGTAGCCATACTTTTCCGTCTCAATCATATCTACCAATAGGCGGCTCAAGTCCAGCGTATAGGTGGGAGTACCAACCTGGTCATTCACCACACGGACAGTATCGTGAGACTTGCCCACATTGAGCATGGTCTTGATGAAGTTTTTCCCGTTCAGGCCAAAGACCCAGGCGATACGGACAATGAAATACTTTTCCAGATTACCGCTGACAGCCTGTTCGCCTTCCAGTTTGGTCTGGCCATAGACATTCAGGGGTTTGTAATCCTTGCAGTCAGGCTTCCAAGGCTCTGTCCCCTGGCCATCAAAGACATAGTCGGTGCTAATGTAGACCATCTTGGCATTAATGGACTTGCAGACTTTAGCGATATTTTCCGTTCCGCGAGCATTAATGGCACGAACCTTTTCCTGCTTATCTTCATCTTCAGCAAGGTCCACTGCAGTCCAGGCAGCGCAATGAACAACCACATCGGGTTTCACCGATTCAATGGTTGCAGCCACAGAAGCAGCATCGGTAATATCCATCTGCACATAGGGCATTGTGGTAACAGCACTGCCATCAGCAACACCGGAGTAGGACGGAGCGATATCACTGCCGACACCTTCATAACCACGCTTGGCAAGTTCATTCATTACATCATGGCCCAACTGACCACCAACACCTGTAACAAAAACTTTCATCTTTTCCCTACCGTTTAAGTCACTTAACGTCCATATCCAAGTCACTTAGAGATTTCTGTTTTGCCTGGGCAATTTCATTGAGAGAATCCAGGGTTGCCTTCAGTGTCTGGATTTCCGCAGAGAGGCGAACATTTTCACTAGTCAGCGAAGCGATCTGGGCTTCCTTTTCGGAATCAGAGCATCCGCACAAAAAAGCGGAGCACAAAGTTGCGAGCAAAACAAGTCTTTTCAATGTCATGTCAAAAATTTAAGATATTTTCGAGGCATCATCAACATGTGTGGTAGCATTTAGGCAGCCT
>JAZLHK010000072.1:0-3523 GCA_045616805.1 Fibrobacter sp. | reverse complement strand
AGAAGGCATACACTGTTCCAGGTCATCAATGCTAAAAACATTTAGAGCCAACTTCACATATTCAATATTGTTCATGTGGTGCGACATGTCAATATGCTGGGGCAGAACTGTCTGCTGGTAAACTTCCTTGTAGTCTAGAACTTCATCCTTAAACTTGTCGAAGGAATCATCCATCACAGGTTCCGGAAACCCTTCCGTAGGGAAATCCACTGCGGACAGTTTCATGGGTCGGTGACGTTCAACATCCAGGCAACAGGCTTCCTGAACTGCATATACAATGGGCTCCCCATCCACCGTGGAAATAATCGTATTTTCGTGGGTGCGAATCAGAGCATTACTTGCCGGATAGGAAGTGGTAACCACCTTGTCACGCCAGAAGGGACGTTTCATGAACTTAAACTTGGCTTTAGTAATGACCCAGTAGCCTCCCTTCTCCTTTACAAAAAAATTGTCCTGCTTGATGGCGCCAAAATTCTCTGTGAAATTATCCTGAATCATCAGCACCGTCTGGGCAATGCCGATCTTGCCCGACGAATCAATGTACGCCGATGTTACTGTACGCTGCTTCTGAAAAACCAGGGGATTTTTGGAAAGGGAATAGATATCGATCATGCTTTAAATATATACAAAAAGCCCCGTCGATGAACTTGCGGGGCAATTTGTTTTATGGCGAAGCCACCTTATTCTAGCGTAATGGCTGGGCCTTGCCCCACATAGCCTTTAACAGTAGCTATCTGGTCATTCTCATTGCGAATAACAAGAGCAAAGGAATATTTAATTGAGCCAACTGTCTTTACATATGTAACAGCATCGCTTCCGTCATAGATATCAGAAGCCTCACCTTCTTCATAGCCATATTTTTTCAGGGCGTCTACAAATCCAGCAGCAATCTCTGGCGTTGAAACTCCATTGCCATGCCATATTTCTAAAGAACCCCGCTTAATATATGCGCTCATTTTCACGAGATCATTAACGATGTAAAGTTCTGCAGGCATTGCCATATAAGAACCATCACTTAAGCACACGCCGGTTTCCAGTTTATCCACAATCTTATTGTTGCATTGCGCGTGGGTATCGTTTGCATAAGCATCGCCTTCAAAGCAGAACTGCGTTGCCGGGTCATAAGTTGCGCCGCCACAAAGATCAACAACCTTGTCTCCTGCGCAGAATTGGTTTACAGGATCGTAAGTTGCGTCGCCACATAGTCTATAAATCTCGTCAGCAGCGCAGAATTCCTTTGCAGGGTCATAGGTTTCAGTACCGCAGGTAGGAGCCGTTTCAATCTTCACGACATTGCCGTCCACGCATTCTTCTTCCCCAAGTACATACAAAAGGTTTTCCTTGCATTCACCGTACTTTGATCTTGGATAGAAACCTACGTCCCACCCATACAGATTGTACGAAACATAAATGTAGTCTGCCTTCGGATACTTTGTGTTGTACTCACCTGCGTCGTAATCGTAGTGGTAGTCTTCAAACCTATAGGTTGCACCTTCATAACAGAATAAATTGGTTGCATCATATTCCTTACCATCACATAGCGGATATAAATCATAGTAGTCATATTCTTCATTGTAGAAGCAGAATTCCGTTTCTGGATCATAAGGGTCACCGCCACACGCTTCCATAAGTTCGTCATTGTAGCAGAACAATTCATTCGCATCATATTTTTCACCCTTACAGAGCGGGACCACACTTCCCCCACCATATTTACCATCATGACAAAATTCCTTGTCAGGATTGTAGGATGTGCCATAGCAAAGATCAAGAATTTCACCATTGTAGCAGAAGGCATCCTGAATATGGTAGGTAGTCCCATTGCAAGACGACGGAGCATAGGTCTTCACAAAATCATCATAGGTAAACTCAGAGTTGAACTTAGCCCACCAATTCTTTACAACCCTGTAGCCACCATCAATTGGCGTCATACAGGTATTTGCATCCTTATGAGTTCCATCTTTCACCGAGAAGAAATACAGGGACACCTGCATTTTGCAATCAGAAAAATCATCGTCACTGCAGTTCTCATTCTTCGCCTGTTCTGCAGATTCATACGAGTAATATTTTCCTACTACATAAGCCGTAGACGAATTACTAACACAGCCTCTCTGAGAATCATATGAGTCCACTTCATCCATGTATGCAGATTCTCCATCTGTATAATAGTATGTAGCGCCCTTCGCCCACGAATATTCATACGTGAAGACATAAAGCGTGTCAAAACCTTCCTTGATTTCGCGGACAAGATCGTTGATGCACTTTTCAGAGGAAGGATCATACACCTTGCCTCCGCAAAGTTTTTCAATGATTGTTCCAGAGCAGAATTCCTTGGACGGATCATAGTCACTGGTTCCGCACAGGTCATAAACCTCGCCATCAATGCAGAACTGAGTTTTAGTATCGATAGCCTTAGTTCCGCATACCTCGGTTTTGTACCAACGACGATCTTCGCCGCAAACGTAATTTGCATCTTCACTTTCTACGTAATAGACTTCACCTGCAATTTCAGCAACGCAGTTGGGCAGCTTATTCTTATCTACCACAGGTTCCTCAGTTTCGGAATTACTGGACTTGCCATCATCCTTGCTGGCACTGGAAGCGGAAGTGCCGCCTTGAGGTTCCGGGTCGGTGCCCGGAATGACGTCAGGGTCCTTGCTGGCACTAGATTTGGCCGTACTACTGCTGGACTTGCCATCATCCTTGCTGGCGCTGGAAGCGGAAGTGCCGCCTTGAGGTTCCGGGTCGGTGCCCGGAATGACGTCAGGGTCCTTGCTAGTGCTAGACTTGGCTGTAGAGGCACTGCTCTTGGCAGTACTGCTGCTGGACTTAGAATCGCCCTTGCTGCTGCTGAACTTGCCATCTTCCTTGCCCGAGGTAACGCTGGAACTGGACTTGGCATCTTCCTTCTTCACGATGACGATTTCCCAGCGTTCATTTTCGCAGATGTAGTTCACTCCACTATTTTCGATGTAGTAGGAATTTCCATTCTGTTCATCGGCGCAGTTGGGAATGCTACCCAAAGTCTTTGCAGTATCGTTAGCAACAAAGCTGGTATCAAAAATTTCCCAGTTATCGTCCTTACAAACATAGATAGTAGCGTCGTCTCCCTTCGTAGCCTTTTCCGCATCGTTTGCAGAATCGCAAACAGGAAGATCGTCATATTCATTCACGCTGGAATGAGAATCATTTTTCTTGCTGTTGCTGCCAGAATCATCGCCACAGGCAACAAACATAGACGCCCCGACAAAAGCCAAAGAGGCAGCCAGAGAACACTTTAAAGTTCTATTCATACAGGACCCTCTGGGGTTCACAGCCCCATGTGCAAAAATTCGGCATAAATTTAAGAAATTTATAACGAGCCACAAGATATACCGCTAATTTATCTCCTAATTTTTTTATCCACCAAAGAAAAAATCGCGAGCACCAAGACCCGCGATTTTTTAGATTGCTTGCAATAGCGACTTTACATCATTCGCATCTTCATCTGGAACACCTTGCGTTCACCTTCCATGATTTTCATGTA
>JAZLHK010000071.1:0-11474 GCA_045616805.1 Fibrobacter sp. | reverse complement strand
CAGGCCCACGAAGGACAGCGTCCCGAAGGACCGCACCGCGGAGGGGATAAAGAACTCCAGGTACGCTCTGGGCAAGGCTCCAGAGAACCTTAACGAAAGCCAGCAGAGAAAAATAGAGCTCATAGCCAGCCGCTATCCGCGTCTCTACAGGGCCTACCAGCTGAAGGAGGAACTGCGCATCATCCTGAAGATGGGCTATGCCGATGCCAGGGAAAATCTGGACAGGTGGCTGTGGCGGGCAAGTCACTCACGCATCGGCTCAGTAAAGGATCTGTACGCAAAGATCAAGCGCAACTACGACGGAATCCTCAACACAATCAGGCTAGGCGTGTCAAACGCAAGGATCGAGGCAACGAACAACAAGATAAAGCTACTGATACGGACTGCCTATGGCTTCAGGAACATGAACAACATGCTGTCGCTGATAATGTTGAGCTGTTCCTATGTAGATGTAAAGATAGCCTACGAATGGGAATCGGAATCGAGAGAATCATCTAGCAAGGCTGCCTAAATGCTACCACACATGTTGATGATGCCTTTCTTTTTCATAGGTTTTTATGTAAGGAACAAACGTATGGGAAATATCCAAAAATTGGTTGCAATAGCCGCTGCTTCTGCAGTGTTTTCCATGGCTTTTGCCGCTAAAAAGGTAGATACTGGTAGGCTGTGGGACTTAGATGAACCGCAGGAAATGGTTGGTGGCGCCTATGTTATCAAGTCTGCCAAAAACCTGGCTTGGTTTGCTGCTCATGTGAACGCAGCTAAACCAGACGTAACCATTAATGCCGTACTCGGTGCCGATATCGACCTTAATCCAAAAGACAGCTTGCTGCGCTGGGTTCCCATCGGACGAAGCAGTGCAACTCCTTTCAATGGCACTTTTGATGGTAAAGGTCATGTCATCAAGAACATGTTCTTTAGAAACGGTACTGTTACCATGGGCGATAAGCAGGTGGAACTCAAGACCTACGCAGGTCTTTTCGGCTATATCTCTGCACATGGAACTGTAAAGAATGTAAAAGTGGAGGGTGACTCCATTTACCATCATCAGAATTCTCAAGACGACGCCTATACCGGCCATATTGCCGGTGTAAACGTCGGTATCGTGGATAGTTGTGAAGTATCTTCAAACTCCAGGATTGTAGTTTATTCTACATTCGACAACAATGCTTACACCGGTGGTATTGTAGGACTTAACGGTCAGAAGAATTTACCGGGTGTTGTGAGGAATTCTACCCATAATGGCAGAATTAACGACCAGGCCCGTGTTTATTATCATTCCAAACAGCACAATGTGGGCGGTATTGTTGGTCGTAACGAAGATACCGGCCTTGAAGGTAGTCTGCGCTCCCTGGTTAAGGATTGCAAGAACACGGGACACATTTTTGGTGCCACATCCCGTGCCGCAGTCTTTACTGCAGGTATTGCTGGCGCTAACATCAACGGTGTTGTTGACGGTGGCTACAACAGTGGTACTGGTTGGGTGGAAAGTGCCGCTACAAATTCCAATGGGGATTCCCAATATCGCACCAATGTGAAAGCTGCTGGTATTGTTGCCGAAAATATCGGTGGCGATATTCTGAATAGCGAAAATCAGGGGAAAATTTGGACCCATGACTTTAGTGATGAAAAAGACCCCTATAACTATGATGTGGAATACGACCATTATAGGAGCAGTGACTGGGGCGAACACATGGTGGGTGGTATTGTGGCCCTCCTTATGGGTGGTTCCGTAAAGCATTCTGCTAGTTTGGGTGTAGTTTATACCGAATTCGCGGATGCCGGCGACAATGGTTTTAAGACAACTGCTTGGGTTGGCGGTATTGTTGGCCGCATGAACGAAAACAAGGGTAAAGCCCCTGTTATGGAAAATGTCTATGGTAGTGGTAATGTTTCTGCAAAATATGGAAATTATAAAAACCATAAGCTGTACTATGGTCTCATTGCCGGTGAGTTGAATGGTGGCTCCGTCATGACCAATGCCTATTTTAAACCTGGTCCTGCTTCTTATGTTAAGGTGGTCAATGCCGATGATAAGGCCGAAAGGTATGTGGGCAAAGCCTTTGGTTATATGGAAAAGTCCAAGGCTAAAGGCATCTACTTTGAAACTAACGATGTACCCAATTATCAGTATTGTGCAGGTACGGATGTTTGTGGAAATCCTAATGAGGTTGCTTTGAACAATGTGGGTACATTTAAGGGTTCTAGTAGTGATACAGCCAGCTTCCGTAGTTATGATCGCGATTTTATGACGACCGCCCGTTTTGCGTGGATGTTGAATACCACCAATGGAACCACGGCCAACTCTGGTGTTTGGTCCTATGCTAGCTCCGTCAATTATGGTTTTCCGATATTTGCTGACGAAACAAATTTCCCGGCTTACCGCGTTACCTTTGAAATGGATGGAAATCTTACCTACCTCTATGAATATTCTGATGCAGCGGGTAAGGTAAACTTCTTGAAAGAAAAAGATGTTAGAGATCGCTTGGGTAATGTTCCTGATTGGGCCCACTTTGATGGTTGGCTCCTTAAAGGTGTAGGTGAAAAGGTATCTGAGTTGCCTTCTATTGACAAAGACGTATGCTTGGTAGCGACGTGGTGGACAGACTCTGAACATCCCTTTAGAGTTGCTTTCTATTACGATGCAAAGGATGAATATGGGAACACTATTAAGAAGCTGTGGGGGCAAGAGCTTGAAGTCAGGAAAGGTGCTGAAGTTACAATAGATGAAACAGGTGCTATTATTATTTCTGGCGAAATTGGACATATTGAAAACACGTCGGTTACTATTACTCCGCCGGCAAAGATCAGTTCCGAAAAGTATGACTATACATTCAAAGGTTGGAAAGACCTGCCTAAAGTAATTGGTAAAGATTATAGTTTTGAAGCCGTGTATGATTCTACCCTTCGCAAATATGGTGTAGTATTTAGTGCTGAAGGTGTAAAACTAACAGAATTCGAAATTGAATATGGCGCTAATCTTAAAGAGGAAGGAAAGATCCCTGCTGATCCTACAAAGGAAGGCTACCGCTTTGTTGGTTGGGTGGATGAACATGGTAACGAGGTCACCACTTTCGAAATCTACGGGCCTGCCTCTTATGTGGCTTCATTTAAAAAGCAGTGGACATTGACCTATATGGTTCCTTACATTGACGGTGTAATAACTACGGAAGAAAGAATCGTAGATCAGGGCGACAACAACCTTGCTGATTTCCCTAGGAAAGGAAAGACTCTGGTATGGTCTTGGAAAGAAAGCGATGGTGAACATACTGGAAAGCCGGGTGGTCCTGTCAACGTTCAGGGCGATATGACCATTCAAGGCGAATATGTAGATAAACTGCATACTGTGGCTTATATGGTTGATTCTCATATCATCCATTCAAATGACAAAAATTCTTATGGTGAGGATATTTTCCTGATTAAGGTGGAAAACCTTGATCAACGCGTAGGTTATGACATTCCTCAATGGGTTTGCCGTAATTTCGCAACTGGTGATGTACTGGAACAGACTACCATGACTAGTGCAGATGGTGAATCCCGTATTTATATCGTCATGCCTGATAACGATGTTTTGTGCTATACAGAATATGTCTTGAAGAGCTTTGAAGTGTCCGTTGCCGTCAATGACGAAAAGATGGGTGAAATCACCGGCTTCAAGGGAAATGGCATCTATTCCTATGGTGACAAGGTTTCCTTTACTGCCGAAGCTAACGAAGGTTACTCATTCAGCAATTGGAGTGACCTTTCCATTGCGCCGGAACGCGAAATTACAGTGACAGACGCTGTTGACCTGGTTGCAAACTTCACTGTAAACTCCTATAACCTCACTTACAAGATTGATGATGTTGTGTATGGCGAAGCCGAAACAGTGAACTTCAATTCCGAAGTTGAACTCACTGTTGTGGAAATCGAAGGCATGAACGTCTCGGCTTGGAACTGCGAAGGCGTGGCTGTCGCAGGAGGCAAGTTCACCATGCCTGCAAAGGATGTTGAATGTTCTGCAACAACAAGTCCTAAGTCCTACAAGGTTACTTATAAGTTCTGGGGTGTAGATCCCATTGAAGAGACGGTGGCCTTCGGATCTGAAGTTGACCTCTCCCTTGTTGATATTCCTGATGGCAATGTAAATAAAGGCTGGAACTGCGGTGATGTGACTATCGAGGATGGCAAGTTCACTATGCCTGCAAGTGACGTTACATGCTATGCTGAAAACTCCATGAAGACGTTCACGGTAACGGTAAACAGCAATCCTGAAAAGGGCGGTTCTGTTGAGGGCTTGAATTTCGATGGTGTATATCAATATGGCGCCCTTGTAACGCTCAAGGCCAATGCTGCTGAAGGCTTCACTTTCACGAAGTGGTCTGATGGTGTTGAAGAGGCCGAACGTTCATTTAACGTGGAAGACAATGTCACGCTTACAGCAAGCTTCACTGCAAATTCCTATAAGTTCTCCTACCTGGCCGGAGATAAGGTTTCTGAGAATGATGTTGAATTTGGCTCAGAAGTCAAGATGCCTGAAGTAATCCCTGCAGATGAAGGACTGATGTTCGAAGGCTGGGACTGCGATGGTGACATCGTTATCACAGAAGGCAAGTTCATCATGCCCGCAAAGGACGTTGCATGCTATGAAAAGATTGGTCCCAAGACCTTTACTGTTACTTTCAAGTCCAACACTGCTGAAGGTGATAAGACAGAAGCAAAGAAATACGGCGAGGAAGTTGTACTTCCTGAAGAAATCGTTCCTGAAGGTATGAAGCTGGTTGAAAGCTGGAACTGTGGCGAAAGTGTGACTATCAGCGAAGGCAAGTTCACCATGCCTGCAAAGGATGTTACATGCAAAAATTCCATGGAAGTCCAGACATTCACCGTAACGGTTAAGTTCAATAAGGAAATGGGTAAAGTTTCTGGCTTGAAAAAGGATGGTATCTACGAATATGATGAAGTGGCAACTCTGATTGCAACTGCTCTCGATGGATACAGGTTCACCAACTGGAATGATGATGTTGCCAATGATACACGTACTTTCAATGTGAAGGAAGACATTGAACTTACTGCAAACTTCGAAAAGATTGAAGAATCCAGCAGTTCTGAAGCAAGCTCCAGCTCTGTAGCAAGTTCTTCTTCTGAAGCAGACAAGCCCGCAAGCTCCAGCTCTGCAGCAAGCTCTTCTTCTAAGACAGACAAGCCCGCAAGCTCCTCTTCTAAGACTGAAACAATCGAAATTGCAAAGGTTGCTCCTTCTTACAAGATCTCCGTATCTGGTCGATTCCTCCAGATTGCTGGTGCTCGCGTAGGCGCATCTGTGGCTATCTTCGATATGCAGGGTCGCGTAATGAAGACCGGCATTGTGGACAGCTCCAACTTTGCTATTGAAATGGCCAAGTCTGGCAGCTTCCTGGTACGCATTGGTTCTCAGACCCAGCGCGTAACCGTGAAGTAATTTTACTGAATGCATCCTTTAGGATGCATTGAATTGCAAAATCCTCCTCAGTCCAAAAGCTGAGGGGGATTTTTTGTCTTCCAATAAAAAAAGCAGCATTCCGTAGGGAGTGCTGCCTTTCATTGATTTTATGGGAGTTTTTTTAGCGAACCTGCTTACCCTTGAGATTGAAGTAGCGCACGTTTCCGTGAATATCGGTTTTCTTAATATTGATTTCACCCTTTCGGAAGACTAGTTTGCTTTCTGCGGAGAAATTCTTTGCCTTGTCAACTCGGTTGCTTATCTTGCTGACTTCGTAGATTGCAGGGGTGCCAGATTTGATGTCGTAAACCTTGCCTTCGCTGGCGATGGCCTGGAGGCTTCCTGCAAGGAAAGCGAAGGGTGCGTTCCAGTTGATGGCGACTTCGTTACTTGCATAACTACACTTGTTGTCATAGTAGGATTTTGCTATGGCGGAAGTGTCGCGATAGTCAAACTTGCCGCAGGCGTTAATGTCATTTGCGCTAGGATTGGGACCGCCTGCCAACATGCCAGGCACCGGTTCTTCGATTTCGTCAGCAGTGCTGGGGCGATGGTGGGGGTGCATGACTTGCTTGACTCCATAGCCTGTGAGATAGGATTGATCAAGGGGATTTCTACCCAGCAGGTAATCCAAAAGGCCTGTAGCGGCATCAAGGTATTTCTGATCCTTTGTCAAGATATATGCATAAATGAGAGCCATGCCCTTGTTTGCCGCAAAGCTGTTGGAACCCCAGTTAAAGTCGGCAGCGTTCATTGCCACTCCATAGCCGTTATTTTCCAAAAGTGCTACAATCTTATCAGCAAGGGCGGTAACCAAGAAATTAGCGGAGTCAACGTCGGCTTCATCGTAAGAAAGCGGATTTGTTGCAACGGTATACGCGGTAAGCATGAAGGTGTTTGACCATGTTGGCAAATAAGTTCTTGCATGGACCATTTTTACTTCTTGCATTGTTGCTTTTATATCTTCGTTCTTAGAGACTCTATATAGTTCTGCTGCCGCCCAGACACGTTCGTCGGTGGGGGAGTTGTCAGAGTAGGTTCCGGTATTAACACCTGAAGGTTGTTCGAAGAGTTCTCGCGGATTTACGATGCCCCAGTAATAAGCTTTTTCTGCGGCTCGGACGCATTTTTCTGCGAATTCCGGGTCATACGGCTTGTAAATGTCCGCTGCCAGTGCCATTACGGCTGTAAAATTCCATGTTGCAGAAGTTGACTTTCCAATAGCATAGCGAGGAGCGGTGTCCTTGTGAGGCATTGCTTCTCCACAGAACATCTTTGTAGTGAGTTTATGAAAAACGCCGCCATCCTGATCCTGCATGGTCAGCATCCATTCCAGATTCCATCTGATTTCGTCAAGGATGTCGGGTACATCGTTGGTGCTTTCTGGAATGTTGAGATTCAATTTCTTAAAGTATTCCTGATTCAGTTTATATAACTGAAGAAGAGTATATGTAGTGATGCCCGAGTTTACAATGTACTTGCCGTAGTCACCTGCATCATACCAGCCCTTGGATCCATTAAAGGTTGCGACGTTGTCGTCAATTCCTGTGGATGGATGATATTTTACTTCTGTATCCGGGTGGCCTGCAGGTCTTGCGTATTTCCCGGCAAACTCTTCAGTCAGTTCAATAGATGCTCGCTGAAAGTAGAAGAACTTAAGAGATGCCTTGGTAATTTCTTCATATGCCTTGTCGTCAACGATAATCGGATGGCCGATGGGCTGGTCTCCCATATATGCTTGGTATGTTCCCGCCTTTGAAAGCTTAGAGAAATCAACGAGGGAAGCTGCGGTATCTCCAGCAGGTTTCCAAGGTGCCGTTGCAGGAGCCTTGACTGAAAGAGCCTCTGTGCCATTGGCGTCCTTTATGGAAATGGTTTCTCCGGCTGCGCCTATAACCGCCATCTGCTTGATACCATTGGTCAGAAAGCCCACCTGATTCTGGAAGGCTGTGGCGGCCAAGGAATGTTGCACTGCGATTGTGGATGCTGCGATTGTTAGGACTTTAAAGAACTTTGTTTTAATTTTCATAATCTCTTCCTATTGTTTGCCGTAAAAATTAAAACTCAAAAGGTGAATAATCCCTAAAAAAAGAAAGAAAAGTGTTTCCTGCAGAAAACACAATAAGCCATTATGGTGGTAAATATGGATGGTGAACTAATGAAAGGAGGTCCCTATTTATATATTGAGTTCTATGTTAAAATTTGCAAGCACTCTTTTGCTCGCCTTGTTATTTGTGAGTTGTTCGGAAACCTTTACGGATGCCCGTGATGGCAGGACCTATAAAATTGCAAGAATCGGTTCTCAAACCTGGATGGGGGAGAACCTGGACTATAAAACTGCAGAAAGTTCCTGTGCGGATGGGGATGAACGAAATTGTGAAAAATATGGTCGTCTTTACGCCTGGAACGAAGCCCTCGGTATCTGCCCGGATGGTTGGCGTCTTCCTTCCAGGGATGATTTTCTGAAGCTCGTAAATGACGTTGGCGGAGAAGTTGTCGCTGGCGCAGCTCTGAAATCCGGTAGTGGCTGGTTCAAGAAAGGGAATGGCAATGATCGCTACGACTTTTCGGGCCTTCCCGCAGGGTTCAAAAATGGAGCCGGAAAGTTCGATGGCATTGGTGGCTACGCCTATTTTTGGAGTTCCTCGGAAGGGGAGGATGATATGGCGTACTATATGTTCCTAGATTTCTCCAGCGATGCGGCAAAAATGAATGCCTTTGTGAAGACTGATGCCCGGTCTGTTCGCTGTGTGAAGAAGTAAAGTTTGAGTGGTGAAGATATGCTGATTGACGAAGTAAAAAAGTCCATTGTCGCGGCTGGATTCAAGGATGGAGACAAGATGCCGTCCGTAAGAAAGATGGCCCTGCAGCTGGATATGTCTGTGACAACAATTCACAAGGCATATAGGGAATTGGCGGCCGAAGGAACAATCAAGCTGGTCCAGGGCAAGGGTTGTTTCTGGGGTAAGGTGCCGGCCATCACAGTTCGCCAGGAAGAAGATGTATATTCTTCCGTCGATCGCCTTTTCCTGCAGGATTTGGACCGCGGGAATATTGGGGCTTTTGATCCTATTCCATCTGCCAATGAACTGGCTTCCCGTTACAGTGTATCTCCTTACATCGTCAAGAAGTTTTTGCTTCGCAAGGTGGAACAGGGAATTTTACGTCAGTCCGGCCGCCGCTTCTTTTTTAACGAGGAGCGTTCCGTGGAATCGACTCACTACATCTTGTTTGTTCACCGTTCGGACGAATTCGGCAAGATGAAGATTGAATCTGAACGTGAATCGGGAGTGTTCCGTACGTTAACGCGTATTGCCGCGGAGCAAAAAATTGGGGTCCGTTTTTTGGGATATAACGAAGCTTCTGATATGCTTATTTCTCCAAGTGGGGTTTCCTATGTGGCGAAGGGCGATGAGAACTGTCTGGGAATTTTCCTGTCCACTTGGCTAGTGGCCGATGCGCAAAGACTGTTCGCCCATTTTGCCAAGCTGGATAGCCCCATTTCTGTGTGGTGGGAATACGCTCCCGATACAGTTCCGGTAAGCATTCGCAACAAGAAGAAGTGGGCCTTTTACAACGTTGCGTTTGGTAAAGAAGCCGGCAAAATTGTTGGTGATTTTCTGCGTAAAAAGAAGGTGGGAAAAGTCCACTACATTTCTCCCTATCACGCAAGTTTCTGGTCCAAGGCCCGTATGCAGGGTGTAGAGGAATCCGGGATAGAAGTTGTTCCTCTTGTAAAAGATCTTTTCGCATCTCCCTTTGATGTAAAGAATGCTGCAGTGAAGGCTGGTGAGGATATTCAGCAGTACATGAATAGACTAGTAGAAGAATTGCTGAATGATGCTTCGCTTTCCGAATTTGTGTGCTCGAATGATTGGGTGGCTACAACAATAATCGACCTGTGCAAGTCGAAAAACAGGCCGATTCCGTATGTGATTGGTTTTGACGACACCGTGGATAGCTACCGCTACGTTTTTGATTCCTGTGCGTTCAACGTGGAAACCATGGTGCGCGAGGCGCTGTACCATATCGTGGCGCCTACTATCTATGCAGAACAGAGACGCCAGATGCAGGCTCCCCTTGGTCGAGTCGTAGAAAAAAAATGACGAGGTTGAACCCCGCCATTTTTGAAAATCTAGAAATTGAATTTTCCTGCGCATGCTAGTAGTCCCAGCATGTAGAGAAGCCCGTCGTAGTAGCGCCATGTGCCGGTGGGGATGTCCATATTCCACAAGTCTTCTGCAAAGGGCTTGATGAGAGGGTCTCCGTCGGGGAGGGCGATGGTTGCTGCAGCATTCATGGCGATGAGACCGCCTGTTGCAGGGCGGGGTTCCCTTGGGAAGGCGCTGCCGTCAACGCGCATGTCTGCAAGGTAGGGGCGCCTTGCATTCAGGAAGTTCAGCAACTTTCTGATGGAGGAAATTTCCCACTCGCGAACTTCCTTGTTTTCGTCGCCTTTTAATGTAGCTGCGTCAAGGCCCAAGTTCCAAACTACACGCCATGCATCTCCGCAGAAGCAGTCGCTTTCTCTGTACCAGGGAGTGCTCTTGGGAGTACCGTCAAATTCGCTGTACTCGGCGGCAATGCCTGTTACTGGATGGATTGCCTTTTTTAGGTAGACTATGCTATTGTTTGTTACTTTGTCCCAAATGACGTCACCCGTGGCTTCCCTGTACATTCTGTAGAATGCAACCGTATTGTAGCTAGGATCGGTAAAGTCATTGCCTTTCATGGGGGAGAAGCGGATCAGGCCTGCGTTCACGTCCACCATGGTGTTTACGTCACCTTCTGCCGGCTTGTGGGCCATGGCGTTGATGAGTTCTATCGCATCTTGTCTGTAATCTTCACTGTTGAATTTTCTGGCTGCGTAAAGCAGGGCTGCAGCGAAATATTCTTCCCCGTCGGGTGCGGAGCCTGGGTCCATCATGGTGAAGTCTGCGGTAGATACTTGCCATGCGTAGTAACCGGCGAGTGGACCTTCCGTATTTTTCATGTGGCGTCTTGAAAAGTTCCAAAGCCTATCGAACAGATCCTTCTTTTCGAGCAGGGCTGCGATGGTCATACCGTAGCTCATTCCCTCCGAACGGATGTCATTATGTCCGATATCCACGATGTAGGCTTCGTCTGTGCCTCTGTTAAAGCAGACGCGTTCGTTCTCGAGGTCTCCCTCGAAAAGCTGGCTGAATGCTTCGTTTAGTTTTGCCTCAATCTGGGCGGGATTTTTTCCGATTTTTTCAAAAATTGTAGTCATGGACATTAAGATATGCATAATAGACAGGGGAAATTTTAGAGATACGGAAAAAGCCTTGCTAACTGTTCTATCTGTTGCATTTTAGGGAACTTATGAAACTATTCACACTCTATTCACACCATTTACCCTAAATTGTGTACAGAAATCTTTAAAAATTTTAATTTTTTTTGAAAAAAACGCGTTTCCCGTTGACAAAACACCCTGAATCTTATTAAATTTGGCACACTCTAATATCTCGTTTCGGATAGAAGAGCACTTGCCAAAGTAGCTCAGCTGGTAGAGCAGCTGATTTGTAATCAGCCGGTCGTAGGTTCGATTCCTATCTTTGGCTTGAACATATGGGTCGTTGCCCGAGTGGTTAAAGGGGACGGACTGTAAATCCGTTGGCTTACGCCTACCGTGGTTCGAAACCACGACGGCCCACGACGAAACACCTTGTGATGCCAGAGAGCGCATCACAAGGATATGCCCAGGTAGCTCAGTGGTAGAGCACTTCCTTGGTAAGGAAGAGGTCTCGGGTCCGACTCCCGATCTGGGCTCTCACTAATTGGAGATAGAATCATGGCAAAAGAACATTTTGACAGAAGTAAGCCGCACTGCAACATCGGCACCATCGGCCACGTTGACCACGGTAAGACCACTCTGACCGCTGCAATCTGCACCACCCTCGCCGCTAAGGGCCTGGCTGCTGCAAAGCGTTTCGATGAAATCGACAACGCTCCCGAAGAAAAGGCACGTGGTATCACGATTAACACCTCTCAC
>JAZLHK010000070.1:0-77948 GCA_045616805.1 Fibrobacter sp. | reverse complement strand
TCGCGAAAAAGTTTACGGTTTGCACCCTTGCGGGGGTGCTTGGTGCTGCGTTTATCGGTTGCGGGGACGACAGGTCGTCTTCACCGAAAGGGACGGGGCTCCCCGTCGAAGTGGCCGACATGGAAGAACTCGAGACATACGAGTGCGGCATGGATGTCATCGGCGAGAAGGTTTTCGTGGAAAGCGAGGACCTTCTGTACGAATGCGATGGCGATGCGTGGTTCAAGTCTTATGATCAGACAAAGCCAAGTTCTACTTCTACAAAGTCGTCGAGCAGCAAGAAGTCCGACGGGTCCAGCGATTCCAAGAATTCTGATAAGGACGGTTCATTGAGCAGCGACGCTACGACATCAAGCAGTTCTGCGAAGTCCAGCAGCTCGCGCCCGACGGAAATCCTTGAACCTGAAATCACCGTGAACGAGACCTGCACCGAAGTGGGCGCCTGCGACGCCATGGTCAAGACCGACATCAGCACATGGCACTTTGTTCGCAAGGACAACTTCGGCGACGATGCGGAATACACCTACACGGTGGACGGCAAGGACCTTATCGTGACCATCAAGAGTGCCGACGGCTCGACTGATTCTAAGACTTATTCTATGTATAATATGGAATCCGAAGCGGGCGTGGAGATGGCATTCAATGCCGCAAAATCGACTTGCAAGAACGGCGGCGGGAACGAACATACCGTAATGTCGTGTGTGAAAGATTCTGTAAGGACGATGCCTGACTGCAATAAGGACATTGAAGGTTATATAGGCCTGGACGGTTCTGTTTACCGTATCTGCAAATCGGACGAGTGGCGCAATGCTTCGAACATGGAAATCGATACATACGGTAAGGAATGTGTTGAAGGCAGCTTGTTGTATGGCGAGGTCGATACGAGCAAGGCTTACATTTGTGATGGCGGTGTGTTTCGGACTGCGACCGATTTGGAAAAAGATACTGATGGCGAGGAATGCGTCGAGGGACGAATGGTGCGCGGCAAAATAAATAAAAATCGTGCCTACACTTGTGAGAAAGGGAAGTTCCGCAACGCGACAACATTTGAATTGGATATCGAGGGGCAGGAATGTGTCGATGGCGCGGTAGTCTGGGGGAATATAAATACGAATCGCGCCTATACCTGTGATGGCGGAAAGTTCCGCATTTCCACAACTATAGAAGTCGATACAGAAGGTGAAGAGTGCATCGACGAACGTGTCGTGCACGGAAAGGTAAATGTGGATAGCGTGTATGTGTGTGACGGCGATAAATTTCGCTTGGCGTCGTCGATAGAAAAGGCTTTTGGGGCCATGTGTACGGCAAAAGTTGAAGGTCGCGTCGCTAAAGACGATGCCGGAAACAAGTACTATTGTACGAGTAGTACGTGGAAAAACATTATGGCGTGGAGTTGGGACGTTCCTAAGGAAGCCCGCCTAAATCCGGAAATCAAATACGGCACAATGACCGATGACCGTGATGGCAAAGTGTACAAGACTGTACAGATCGGGAAACAATTGTGGCTGGCGGAAAATATAAATTACGATTTTCCGGGCGATGATAAAGTGTCTATTAAGATTTCCAAGAGCTCTTTAGAAGATGAAAATGGTGCTGTTGCAGGGAGCTTTTATACTTATCAAGGAGCCTTGAACGCCTGCCCTGTTGGTTGGCATTTGCCGGATACCAATGAATGGAAGGAACTCTTTGATTATGTAGGTGGGCAGGATGTGGCGGCAACTGCGCTTCGGTCCCAGACTGGTTGGAGTGAAAAAGTTGGATCGTACGGAGATGAAACTCTCAGATTTGGAACGGATGATGTAGGTTTTTCAGCAATTGCTGCAGGTAGTTTTGAAAGTTATTATGCAGGAAACATTGCTTTTTTTTGGGGGTTGGATTCTATTGGTGAATATGTTTCTGCTGGTGTAGGAATGCAACCTTTTTTTGAACAAGCATTTATTGAAAAATTAGATTGGTTTAGTTATTATCCTGTTCGTTGCATAAAAGGCTTTTATTGGGATTCGACGGTCGTTCCGGGAAAGATGACCGATAATCGCGATGGTAATGTCTACAGGACCATCAGAATCGGAAATCAGGAATGGATGGCAGAAAACTTGATTTATGCTGATAGTATGAAAACTCCGAGTTTGAAAAAAATGGGTGTCCATTCGTGGGACGACCCGGAACGTGATCTGAGAACCGCTACTTATACTTGGGCGGCCGCCATTGACTCTGTTGCCCTCTACAATAATGGCAAAGGTATTGTTTGTGGTAAAAATGAAAGATGTGATTTGCCGGCCAGGTTACAGGGGATTTGTCCGAACGGATGGCGCTTGCCGAGTAAGGAGGATTGGGAAACTCTTATCTCGGCGGCAGGAGATTCCATTGCGGGTTGGGTCCTTAAGGCTCCAATTGGATGGAAGGAGCTTGCTCCGGGAATAAATGGGCTGGGGTTCTCGGCGAAGTGCTCGGATCAGTTCGAAAGAAGTATCTATTGGAGTATGACTGAGCAGGATGAAGTATATAGCTATGGAATATTATTTGGATCTAAAAGGCGTGACGCAGTGATGGTAAAGGACGATAAGTTTCGCAGAAATCCGGTACGCTGTCTTAGGGATTTGTAGGCTCGACATAACTTGAAAAAAGCTCCGTAGGGTTGTTCCGTAAGTTCTCCAAGAAATGGGCCGGCGATGAAGCCTGCCTATTTTTCTTTTCTTGGGCTCGTCAAGCCAATCCCCATTACCGCAGGTTCGTTGTTGAAATCCACCAGTGGCTGGTTCGAAAGCGGTAACGGTACCGACAAGTACGGTTTCTCGGCGCTCTCTGCTGGCGGCTTTTTCTCCGGCAGTGGGGGGGTCAACGGCGCGCGCTATAGCGCCAACTTATGGAGTTCTACAGAGAACGATCGCGACACCGCTTACTCCTTGTACCTGAACTACAACGGCGACTACACTTACCTTGACGGGTACCGTAAGTCTTTCGCGTTCTCTGTCCGTTGCCTCAAGGACTAAAGCATTTTCTGCAACAGAACGCATGCGTTAGGGCTGCAACCACGTAGAGCTTTGCTCTTAGTGGGCCATGGTCCCCTTTAGGGGATGCCGCCGCCCGCGTGGATGGGACGCGAAGCGGCTGAACAATAAAAAGACCGGATCTACTTGGAATCGTTCATCCAATATTTCTTAATCCTTCACACAACGAAGGGAAAGGCCTTCATCCTTCAACAGCGAGCCAAAACCCACTACATCATTGATGTTCTTTTTCAGAGAGCGGATGAGTGCTTTGGACGGGCTTCCAATGGGAGGCTCGTTTGTATCCTCATTGGCAGTCCAAAAATAGGCGACAGTACCTAAATCCCTGTATTCCCTAGACCATTTCTCGCCTGCGGGGAGCGCGCCAAAGCCCAACCCATCATTGCCCGGGCCACCCATTTCGCCGAACACATCATTGTATTCAACCTGCCAGTCATTGGTGTTAGAACGGAGAAGCGCACCGACATCGGATTGGCTTGCCTTAGCTTCTGTTTTTGCAAAAACTTCCAGCTCATTCCAGTCATCGACACTTGCAACATGGAACCCTTCTGGACATGCGCCCTGGACATTCCCCGTCAAGTTCGCATATTTTTGCTGGTAGGATTTATCAAGGTCCATGGCTGCAGACCAGCTGTACAGACGACCATATTTTTGGCAATTCTCTTCGCGTCCTTCGTAGCACCAGCTTTCTGTAGTGCAGAAATTCATATTCTCAGCAAGCCAAACCTGATCGCCAATTTTTACAGTCTTGTACACCTGTCCATCACGGCTATCGCAGATGGAATTTTCATCAAGAGACAAAGGACATTCCTTTGCCGATTCCCTGCATGCCCCACCATTTGAATTTCCGGAAGTTGAGCCTCCATTTTCATCGGATGAAGTTCCCGAATCGGAGCAAGCAACGAAGAATCCCAAAGCCAGAGTCAAAACAGATTTACTCAGGGCAGAATATTTTTCAAAAAAATTATAGCGTTTCATTCTACTGCAAAAATACCTTTTATTAGAAAAGAAGAAAGATAACTCACCCCACAGTCCAGTCTTCAATGACAAGACCTTCAATGCGAGAGAATTCCTTCACGTTGTGGGTCACGAGGCAACCTCCCCTATAGGCACTTGCCGCAATAAGCAAATCATTGGGACCAATGGGAACGCCGGCGGTTTCAAGCTGACGCCTGATTTCACCATACGCTGCAGCCTCGGATTTTGAGAAGGGCACGACTTGAAATTCCCGCAGGAACGAATTATACAGGGCAATGGTCCTTTCGTAATTGTTGCTTTTCCGCGCGCCATATTCAAGCTCCGCGCAGACAACAGACGGAACCACAATGGATGTAGATGGGACTCGTTCAAAATGCTTTCGAATTTCCGGGAACATTCCCTTTACGGCATAGGCAATGATGTTTGTGTCCAGGAAGTATTTCACAGTTCCTCCCTGGAAGCATCTAGGGAAGAATCCAATTCTTCGGGCACATCGATGTCTAGGTCCTTGCCTGCGCCGAACAAATCCCAGAAGCTGGATGTGTAGGTGCTTTTGGCGGACTGCGCAATATCCAGATCCAGAGCGCAAGGGTATTTCTGTTCCCGCACGACCTGACGCAGAAACATGTTGATACCGACAGAAAGGTTCATTCCCAAGGAATCAAAAACCTGTTCTGCCCCCTTCTTGACTTCGGGGTCGATCCTAAAGGTGACCGTGGTAGATGCGGACATGACAACCTCCATGTTACACCCCCAGAATATAACTCTTTGTATTTACATTTGCAATACATTCTTTTAAGATGTATTCACACAAGCAACTATATTTACCATAATTTGGCATTTTCACTCCTTTCGCGCTACAAGCTTCAAATTCAAAATTTTAACAAGCGCGACGTTTCGCCAGAAAAGATAGATTTATACAAATGACAAATTTCGACATTCAAGATTTTTTCGGGAGAAACAAATCATTTAAGGGATGGAATCCTTCCAAAGGATATCTTATAGGGGTTCTTTTTGAACTTGGGGAAAACATCAACAAGAACACGACCGAATCCGAAATCTTCTGAAAATGTACCAGCAGCTTGTTTCTGGCAATAAAATCGTCTAATTCTATTAAATTTTTTCAAAAATCAAAAAAATCTAAATTTTAGAAATTATTTTGACAAAACGTTTCCAAAATAACAAAATTTTATATATTTTAGAAACAAGGAAAAGGCTAAGTATGGACTTAACAAGAACTCGCTATTTGGAGCAAATCCGCCCATTTTATGAATCAGACCTGATCAAGGTCTTGACGGGAGTTCGTCGTTCCGGGAAATCGGTTCTGTTAAATTCCATCAAAAGCGAATTGCAGCAACAGGGCGTTCCAGGGAGCAGGATCGTTTCAATTAATCTCGAGGATCTTGATTTTTCATACATTCAGACAGCGAACGACCTGGACAAGGAAATCAAGAGCCGCATACAGGGGAACGAAAAGCACTACATCTTTTTGGACGAAATACAGCACGTCGAAAACTTCGAAAAGGCGTTGGCCTCGCTCCGTGCAAAACTCAACGCCTCCATCTTCGTCACCGGAAGCAATTCAAGGCTACTCTCCGGCGAACTTGCCACACTGCTCACGGGACGCACCGTTGAATTTGAGATTTTCCCGTTCTCCTTCATCGAGATGAAGGAATACTTTGAACTGAACGGAAGAAAATTTTCCGAGGATTTGATTTACGACTACATCAAGTGGGGCGGTTTCCCGGTGCGCTTCGATTTTTATGAAGAAGAATCTACGAGGCGCTATCTCGAAAATCTGTACACAGGCATTGTCGGGAACGACCTTCTAAAAACAGGCGGGAACGTTCAAAAGAAACAGCTCCTAGACATTTCCCTTTATATTCTGGCAAACGCAGGGCGGGATTTTTCTGCTGAAAGTATCGCGGAAACCTACAATGCAGAACATGCCACCAAAGGCAAAAAGACAATAACCTCGAAAACAGTTTGTAATTACCTGGACCGCCTGGAAAGAGCCTTTTTAATCCACAAGGTCAAGCGCTTTGACATTTTCGGAAAGCGAGCTTTAAAGTCGAAGGAAAAATTCTACGCAGTCGATACCGGCCTTAGAATCATTCAAACGAATTCCGTTATTTTCGAAGACACATTCTTTTTGGAGAACATCGTTTACAACGAACTCCGCCAAAGAGGCTACACAGTCCATATTGGAAAGACATACAAGGGCGAAGTGGATTTCATCGCCATCAAGAACGGCAAGAAATGCTTTATCCAGGTAGCCTATCTGTTGGCAAGTGAAAGCACAATTCAACGCGAATTCGGCGCGTTCAGCCCGATTCGCGATGCTTCCCCAAAATATGTCATCTCTTTGGACAAAGTCAACATGAGCCGAAACGGAATCGCACACATCAACCTTGTTGATTTTCTGTTGCAAAATCAAGACTTGCAGTTGACTTAGTTTCTGGCTAAAACGAACATCAGCCTATTGAAAATTTTTGCGTAATTCCGCAATTTTTCGCAATAGACTTAACGTTCACGCCTATTTTTCCATCTTATAGGGGTTCTTTTTGAACTTGGGGAAAACGCAAAGCAAAATCTACAACCAAAAAAAGCGTCATTTCTGCATTATTCATATAAAAAACGCAACAATATTTGCAAAATTCATAGGAAAAATGTATTTTCAGTACTATGAAGAGATCCATCAGCAAACAACTTTTAGATTGGAAAAACAAAACTAAGCGAAAGCCACTGGTAATAACCGGTGCCAGACAGTGCGGAAAAACATACGCCATCAAGGAATTTGGAACGCTAGAATTTGCAAATTTCGCCTACATCAATTTCGAAGGGAACGAAGCCCTGAAATCCATTTTCGATTACGATCTGGATGTCAAGCGCATCGTTCGCGAGCTTACCCTTTATTCCGGTCAAAAAATCGAAGCGGGCAAAACCCTGCTTTTCTTTGATGAAATCCAGGCGTGCCCCAAGGCCATCACCAGCCTTAAATACTTCTGCGAAAACATGCCGGAACTCCATGTGATTGCCGCGGGTTCACTTCTCGGCGTCGTCATCCGGCAACAAGAAATTTCATTCCCCGTAGGCAAGGTGGAACGCCTGCAAATGTTTCCCATGAGTTTCGAGGAATTCGTTATGGCTAGCGAAAACGGCGAGACTCTTTTGCAGGCAGCCAGGTCCACTGATGCTTGCGAACCGCTACGAACAGTTTTCGCGGAACCTCTCGAAAAGTTGTTGCGCTACTATTATATTGTCGGAGGGATGCCCGAAGCCGTAGCCACCTTTTTTGAAACTCACGACTTTGAAGCCGTCAGCCAGGTTCTTTCCAACATCCTGCAGGATTACAGCGACGACTTTTCAAAGCATGCCCCCATTCACGATGTTCCAAAGCTACACCTGATTTGGGATTCCGTGCCAAAGCAACTTGCAAAGGACAACAACAAGTTTGTCTTCTCCCATGTCAAGGCGGGTAAGCGAGCCGCAGATCTGGAAGACGCTTTGCAATGGCTTTTCAGCGCAGGTCTGCTGCATAAGCTCGAGTGCGTTACCAACGCGGAACTCCCGCTTTCAAACAACGCTGAAGGATCGATCTTCAAAGTCTATATGAGCGATGTAGGTTTGCTTCGTGTAAAATCCGGTCTGGACCCGCAGACAATCCTTAACGAGACACCTCTTTACGCCACCTTCAAGGGTGCGCTTACAGAAAACTTTGTTCTAAACGAACTTCTAAAACAGAACTTCCATCCTTATTTCTGGCGTTCAGAAAACACCGCCGAACTGGACTTTCTCCTTGAAGTCAGGAATGAACTGATTCCAGTAGAAGTCAAAGCCGAAAAGCACACTAAGGCCAAAAGCTATAACCAGTTCTGCAAAAAATTCAAGTCGAAAAAAGGTCTAAAACTTTCCATGAAAAATGCGGGAACCGCTAGTGTCGAAGAAACCGAAACCTTGATGTTACCGCTTTACGAAAGCTTTAGGGTGAAGGAGTTTGTCTTATAGGCGTTCTTTTTGAACCAAATAAAACCTACAACTCATTTTCAGCAATTTTTCCCGATAATCCTCCCCCATTCCCTTGCCAATTTTTGGGGATATTCATAAATTTTGGCACATGAAGATGATTAACGTGCTTTGCGAAAACTTTGACGGCCGATGGTGGCGCGGGCTCTAACATAGAGTCTGGTTTTTGCGAGTATAGTTGATCAAGGCAAAAGGCTTCCAGACTCCCTGGAGGCTTTTATTTTTCCCCAAAGACATTTAGAATTCTCCAGGTAATCCAGGACCTGCGCCTAAAAAAAACTATTTTTACGGCGTTTAAAACAGCGGCTGTGCCGCGCAACCTTAACCTCAAAGGCCGAAGGCCGACCTCGAAGAGAGTGAAGCGAACGACCTGAAACCTGAAGACCTGAATATGGCAAAATCTCTGGTAGAATCAGATAACGGCTTTTTCGACAAGTTCGGCGGCAAGTATGTAGCCGAAATCATCCGTCGCCCTCTGGACGATCTTGAAGAAGCATTCAACAAGTACATCAAGGATCCGGAATTCCTGGAAGAATTGCGCATTATCCAGCGCGACTACATTGGCCGCGAAACTCCGCTGTACTACGCCCCCACCGCAACAGAACTCCTGGGCGGCGCTCAGATCTACATCAAGCTTGAAGGTCTCGCCAACACCGGCGCCCACAAGATTAACAACGCCATCGGTCAGTGCCTCTTGGCAAAGAAGATGGGCAAGACCCGCATTATCGCAGAAACAGGCGCTGGTCAGCACGGTCTCGCCACTGCAGCAGCTTGCGCAAAGCTTGGTCTTGAATGCATCGTTTACATGGGCGAAGTGGACGTTCGTCGTCAGCAGCCCAACGTTGCCACCATGGAACTTTACGGCGCCAAGGTGGTGCCTGTCACCAGCGGTAGCCGCACCTTGAAGGATGCGGTGAACGAAGCCATGCGCGACTGGGCAACCAACTTTGCTACCACCCACTACGTTCTGGGATCCGCCCTCGGCCCCGCACCGTTCCCCGATATCGTCCGTACTTTCCAGAGCATCATCGGTGAAGAAGTAAAGCGCCAGGCTGCAGAACGCAACATCGACATTGCTGCCATCGTGGCTTGCGTAGGCGGTGGTTCCAACTCCATCGGCGTGTTCACTCCGTTTATCGAAAATCCGAACGTTCGTCTTATCGGAGCAGAAGCCGGTGGCGTAGGTCCGAAGCTGGGCGAAAACGCATCCCGCATGGTAGGCAATGCCGCTAAGGTGGGCATCGTTCAGGGTTACAAGAGTAAGTTCCTGGTTGATGACGACGGTCAGTCCCAGCCCACCCGCTCCATTTCCGCAGGTCTTGACTACATGGGCATTGGCCCGCAGCTTGCCGCCCTCGGTGAATGTGGCCGCGTGGAATTCACCAGCATCCTGGACAAGGAAGCTTTGGAAGCAGTGAACTTCTTCGCCAAGAACGAAGGCATCCTCTTCGCTCTTGAAAGTTCCCACGCCGGTGCCGCCGCCATGAAGATAGCCAAGGAATTCCCCAAGGACAAGGCTATCATCATCAACATGAGTGGCCGCGGCGACAAGGACATCTTCATTACCAGCCCCGTGTTCCGCCCCGAAAAGTGGAAGGAATTCCTGGCAGCAGAACTGAAGCGTCTGAACAACAATGAAGACATCCACGACGCAGAGATTATGAATAAGTAAGGTCGCGCTTCGCGCTCTGAGCAATGAGCGATGAGCAGTGAGCAAAAATCTTAAAACATGAGGCCAGAGGTCAACCTCAACGCGAGTAAAACGAGCGACCTCAAAACTCAAAACTGAAAGCGGCAAAGCCGCGAGCTAAATTATGAACGCACCTATCCGTTTAATGTCCCATTTGATTGCCGGTTTCCCTGATGGCGAAACTTCCGTGGCAATTGCAGACGCTCTCGTAAAGGGCGGCGCATCCATTCTCGAAATCCAGCTGGCCTTCAGCGACCCCAGCGCCGACGGTCCCGCGATCCAGACTGCTTCTACCGTTGCTCTGGAAAAGGGCTACTCCACCAAGCAGGGGCTTGAAATCGTGAAGAAGATTCACGACATGCATCCGGACACCCCCATCTACATCATGACCTACGGCTCCCTGGCATTTACTCCGGGCGTGGAAAACTTCGTGAAGATGTGCAAGGACGCAGGCGTTAGCGCTTGCATTATTCCAGACCTTCCCTTCGACAACGACGAAGGCCTTACCGCCGCTTGCGCAAAGTACGGTCTCGAAAACATTCCGGTGGCAGCCCCCAGCATGACCCAGAAGCGTCTCGAAGAAATGGCCTCCAAGGGATTCAAGTACATCTATGCAGCTCTCCGCGCAGGTACTACCGGCTCCCAGACCGTCATTGACCAGGCAACCCTCGACTTCCTAGATACCGTGGGCAAGGGCGGCGCCAAGGTTCTTGGCGGTTTCGGTATTCGTACCGGCGAACAGTCCAAGGTTCTCTGCAAGCACGTGCACGCAGTGGTGGCAGGTTCCGTATTCGTGAACATCATGCTGAAGGACCCGAAGGACACCGCAGGCGTGGAAGCCAAGGCCCGCGAACTGAGCGGACTGTAACAACAAAAGCCATTTCCACATTAGCGGGAATCCAACATTAAAATAGTCCAGCGGAGCATTTCCGTTGGACTTTTCTTATTGCGCATGTGCTTTGAAGCTATCCCCGCTTTTTTCTAAATTTGCTCGCGAATTAATTCGCGAGTTTTTTTATGAATTTCAACGACTTTGGAAAATACAATCAGTTCAAGGAACAGTTCGCCGGCATGTCTCCCGAAATGAAGGAGCAGATGATGAAGATGGCGAAGGAACAGATGAAAATCCGCATTGGAGGATTTTTCAAGAAATGGTTCTCCCTTCCTGTTTTAACTTTAGTCGCTGCGGTCATGGGAGCAGCCATTGGTGCACTTACCGCATTTTTTGGCCAGGTACTGCTTGCCGCAGGCGCCCTGCGTGACGGCCATCCGCTGTATTTCATTCCTGCATTGGCCTTAGCAGGTATAGGCATAGTCCTTGCATACAGGAAATGGGGAAAGGGATCTGAACGTGGCATGGGATTGATTTTTGCAGTAGGCCAGGGAAAGGAAAACAACGTTCCCCTGCGCTTGATTCCCATGGTTGCAGTAACCACATGGGCAACCCATCTGTTTGGCGGTAGCGCCGGACGCGAAGGCGTGGCGGTGCAGATAGGCGCCGCCCTCGGCCACAACATGAGCAAGAAACTGCCATTTGAGAATGCGGGCCACATCATGCTTGTGGCCGGCATGGCTGCCGGTTTCGCAGGTCTTTTCCAAGTTCCCATGGCAGCCACCGCCTTCGCCCTGGAAGTACTTATCGTCGGTCACCTGGAACTTGCAGCCCTGTTACCCGCTGCAGTAGCCGCCTTCACCGCCTGTAAGATTTCTAGCCTACTCGGCCTTGAAAAGTTCAGCGTAGACCTGGACGCATTGCTCACCAATACAGGCGCAAACTTCAGCCTCCTTGCAAACGGAGCACTGAACATGGATTCCGTTCTGAAACTCGCCATTCTGGGCGTAGTCTTCGGTATCGTTGGCGGCGGCTTTGCAAAACTACTGGGCCTCGCCAAGGAATTTGCCGCAAAGAAATTCCCCGATCCTGTAAAGAGAATTGCCATTCTGGGCGTGGGCCTCAGCGCCCTTCTTCTTCTCTGCTGGCAAGGACGTTATTCCGGCCTGGGCACCAACCTCATCGAAGCCTGTTTCAGCCCCATCGCCGCCACCGGTGACGCCGGCAGCGCTGCAGCCACGTTCGCCATCAACAACTTTGACTGGATTCTGAAAATTGCCTTCACCATCGTCACCCTTGCAGCAGGTTTCCAGGGCGGAGAAGTGACGCCCCTCTTCAGTATCGGCGCAACCCTAGGAACAGTTTCAGCAACACTGATGGGACTCCCCCTCCCCCTTGCTGCAGCCCTAGGCTACGCCGCTGTCTTTGGAAGCGCAAGCAATACCTTGTGGGCTCCCATCCTTATTGGTGCAGAAGTTTTCGGACCAGAATATACCCCCATGTTCTTCATTGTATGCGTCATTGCCTACGTATGCAACGGCGGCCAGTCCATCTATAATCAGAAGAAACTGAAACTCAAATTCTAGTTACGTCCTTATAAACAAAAAGGCGCAACTTTACTCTGCTCATTCTATACAAAAAAGCGCGGTTCAAGGACCGCGCATTTTCTTTGATTCTTTGAACACGACTATTGCCGCGACCTAATTGCCCTGCTTCTTCTTGATTCTAAAGACCAGCTGATCCTTAGAATTCTTTGATTCCTCAAAATATTCCGTGGCATGAATCAGTTTAGGCCAGCTGGCATAACCAAAATTCTTCGGAGAATGAACAATCAGGCGTGAAACCTGCTGAGATACATTGGCAGCCAAAGCCCAGCCATCCTCATCCTGGATTTCCTGAATAGCCTGACGAATAGCATTCATTAGGCGAGTATCGCAACGGAGACGGTTCTTGTCATAGCGAGCCACATTGGCAGAAGCATCTCCCGTCACCTCCCCATTCAGGTCCGCATTCTTAAACTTATCCGTAAAAATGAAAAGATTGCAGGAATAGATAAATGCGGAAGGAGTTTTCTCCTCGCCAAAGCCGATAACAGTCTTGCCCTTGGCGCGAAGCTTCATGGCAAGGGGGGTAAAGTCAGAATCGCTGCTGGCCAGAGCAAATACATCCACATTTTCCGTGTAGAGAAGGTCCATGACATCAATAGTCATGGCCAGGTCTGTCGCATTCTTACCCTTGGTGTAAGGAAACTGCTGCACCGGCTGGATAGCGAAGGGATGGAGAACATTCTTCCACAGGGAATTATTTTCCCAGTTACCATAGGCACGGCGAATGCTGGTTTCACCGTACTTGGAAAGTTCTTCCATAATACCGTCGATAGCATCGGCGGCCACATTATCACAGTCAATGATCAGGGCAATTCTATTTTCAGTTTCCATGGAAAGAAATATAAAAAAGGACGGCGGCTTTCGCCGCCACAACATTATGTTTCGCTCTTATGTTCTGAAGTATACACTTGCAGATATTGCCTTACCTCTTCAATATAGATGCGACAGATTGTGCTAAGCATGAAGTTTTTCTTGGTGATGTAGCCAATTTCCATGGTACGGTCCGCTTCGCCATTGGCATCGCGGAAAGGTACTGCCACGTAGTCGGAACCATTCAGTTCCTCACTGATGATACCAGAGCAGAGCGTATAGCCATTTAAACCCACCATCAGGTTAAGCATGGTTGCACGGTCGTTAGCCTTGATAGTTCTATGATACTCGTTTGTACTGAGAATCTCTTCAGCAAAATAGTAACTACCGCTTTCCCCCTGTTCAAAGGAAAGACAAGGATAGGCAGCCAGGTCATCCAGGGTTAAGTACTTCTTGCCTGCCAGAGGATGTCCGCGGTACAGATATGCGTACGCCTGGCAGTCAATCAGCGGATGGAATTCCAGATCACGTTCCTTCAGCATATAGGTAATATACTTGCGATTGAAATCGCTCATGTACAGGATTCCCACTTCACTGCGAAGGGAGGAAACATCATCAATAACTTCCTTGGTCTTTGTTTCGCGAAGGGCAAATTCATATTCGTCGAGATTGAACTTCTTCACCATTTCCACGAAAGACTTCACGGCAAAGGAATAATGCTGCGTAGAAACAGCAAATTTTTTCTTCTGCTTTTCCACCTTGTTGTAGCGTTCAACGACAGTCTCGTAATGATGGTAAAGCTGGCTTGCCTGGGCCACAAATTCTTCACCTTCTGGAGTGAGGGTCACACCACGACTGGATCGGTTAAAGATGACAATGCCAATTTCGTCTTCAAGATCGTGGATGGCACTTGTTAGGGAGGGCTGCGAAATGAACAGAGTTTCTGCCGCCTTGTTAAAAGAACCGACCTTGGCAATCCCAATGACGTATCTTAATTGTTGAAGAGTCATGCAACCTCACTGGATTCAACCACATCTAATGCCAGTCAAATCCCTATTAAACCACTATGTTTTCAAGTCAAAGATACAATTGTTTTTGATTATTGTCCAATAATACCTTTTTATACTCCGCAATAGAAAACATCTATAACATCAATTCCAAATTCGATAGGGATCAATTCGCATAAGCATGTTTTTTTTTATAGTTTATGACTATGCATTATACCCCTTATAGAGAATTGCTTTCCAGACTTTTTCCGAACTACCTGAAAGTTCGCAAGATGCCCCTAAACGGCGGCATGAGCTGCCCCAACCTTGACGGAACCAAGGGCTACTCCGGCTGCAGTTACTGCAACAACCGTAGTTTCAGCCCAGTGTACGACCAGGCATCAGTCAGCATCCGCGAACAGATGGACAAATTCATCCCTAAGATTCGCGAAAAGTATCCCAACGCAGGGATTCTGGCCTATCTTCAGCCTTATACAAATACACACGCCCCTCTGGAAACTCTACGAGAAATCGTAGACACCATCCTGAGAGACGACGAAATAGCTGGCCTAGCCATCGGCACCCGCCCCGATTGCCTCCAGCAGGATAAAGTGAATTACCTGGCCGAAAAAAACAAGGCCAAGCCCATCATCGTGGAAATCGGTCTACAGACCGCAAACGACCTGACTCTAGCAGGCATCAACCGCAGGCATACCGTTGCAGAATTTGAAGATGCCGTAGCCCGCTGCAAGGCCGCAGGTCTAGTTGTTACTACCCATGTAATCGTGGGCCTTCCTGGCGAAACCATGGATGATTTCAAGCACACCGCAGAAGTGGTCCGCGACTTGCATTTGTCCGCAGTGAAGATCCACCCCCTGCATATTGTGGTGGGCACAGACATGGCAAAGGATTACAACGATGGCCTCATCACCCTCCTCTCCTTTGAGCAATACTGCAATGCTGTAGCCGAAATGATCAAGATCATCGGAGTGAACACCGCCATCGAGCGTTTCAGTGGAGAAAGCCCCAGCGAAATGCTCATCGCTCCCAACTGGTGCGGAGAACGAGACCGAATCATTACTGAAGTAGAAAAGATCCTAGATCGCCTAGATCCGCAATAAGACCTAAGGCATCTACAAAAAAATCCCTCGGCATTCACCGGGGGATTTTTTGTCATAAAAACAACACCTATACTTTTTTGAAGATCAGGGATGTATTTACGCCACCGAAAGCAAAATTATTGGACATGATGTATTCCACATCCATTTCGCGGCCGGAACCCGTAATGTAATCCAGAGGAGCACACTCCGGATCTACGGTCTTCAAATTCAGATTGGGACTGAACCAGCCTCGGTTCATCATGTGAATGGCAAGCCAGGCTTCAATACCGCCGCAGGCACCCAATGTATGACCAACATAACTCTTAAGAGAAGAAATTGGAACAGCTCGCTGCTGCAAGGCATTGTAGGTAGCCCAGCTTTCTGCCTGGTCACCCTGTCGTGTAGCAGTTCCATGACCATTGACATAACCGATGGCATCCGGAGAAATGCCGGCATCCTTCATGGCAATTTCCAGCGCCTGCTGCATGGTTTCCTTCTTGGGCTGAGTAATATGATCGCCATCAGTATTGTTACCGAATCCAACCAGTTCAGCATAGATGTGGGCACCACGAGCCTTTGCATGTTCATACTCTTCAAGAATCAGAGTTCCAGCACCTTCACCGATTACAAGACCGTCACGGTCCTTGTCGTAAGATGCGGGAGAAAGTTCCGGATGATCGTTTTTCACGCTGGTTGCAAATAAAGTATCGAATACAGCAGATTCTGTCGGATTCAATTCTTCTGCACCGCCTGCAATCATCACATCCTGCATACCGTACTTGATATTTTCGTAAGCCTGACCGATAGAAAGGCTTCCGCTGGTACAAGCTGTATTGGTGGTGATGATTCGTCCCGTCAAGCCAAAGAACACGCTGATATTAACAGCACAAGTCTGGGGCATGGAACGGATATAACTTGTAGCCGTAATGCCAGAACAGTCATAGGTCTTCAGCATGGAAAAAAAGTCTACCAAAGCATCAATACTACCCATGCAGGATCCGTAGGCTACGCCTACACGGCCGGACTTCAGGAGATCCTTGTCATCGGTAAGGCCAGCTACCCGCATGGCCTTGTCTGCAGAAGCAAGAGCCATCATCGCGACACGACCGCAGCCGCGAATTTTCTTGCGAGGATATTCTGGAAGCGGATAAGTAATGGGGCCAGCAAGACGAGTGTTCATCTGGGTGTACACATCCCATTCATCCATACGGACAATTTTATTCTTCAGAGCCTTCAGGCTATCGAAGCATTCATCGACTTCCTGACCCAGGGAAGAAAGACAGGATCCACCAGTAACAACAACTCTACGGGTCATGCGAGACCTCCATTCACAGATATAACCTGACGGGTAATGTAGGCCGCACCTTCAGAAAGCAAGAAAACAACCGTGGCGGCCACTTCCTCGGGCTTGCCCAGGCGCTTCATGGGAATTGCAGGCAGGATCATGTCCAGGGGAGCATCCTTCACCATTTCCGTATCTATTGCACCGGGAGCAATGCTGTTCACGGTGATGTTACGGCTGGCAAGTTCCGTAGCAAGAGCCTTGGTGGCACCAATGAGACCTGCCTTGGAGGCACTGTAGTTCACCTGACCACGGTTACCGATAACGCCAGAAACAGAGGACATGGTAATGATACGACCGCGCTTCTTACGGCACATGGGCATCACAATGGGAAAAACCACGTTATAGAAACCATTCAGATTGGTATCAATGACCTTGTCCCAATATTCGTCAGTCATAGCAGGGAAAGCCATATCAGCGCAGACACCTGCATTAGTCACAACGCCATAGTACACGCCATTTTCGGCAATGTCCTTTTCAATCACTTCACGGCACTGTTCGCGGTCGCGAAGGTTGAATTGCAATGTACGAATATTACCACCTGCAGCACGAATTTCTTCAGCCAGAGCTTCTACGGGTGCAGCATTCTTGTTATAGTGAGCAACAACAGTATAACCAGCCTGAGCAACGGCCTTGGCAATAGCCTGACCAATTCCGCCACTGGCGCCTGTAATTAAAACCTGATTTTCCATATACTGCAAAATTTAGAATTATTTATTTAAACGCAGGAAAAAGACCTAAAGTCCCAGAGACTTTTGAGGATCGGGAACTTCCACAGTATTCAAGGTTCCATCTGCGGCAAGGATTCCTGTTTCGCAATCCCCAACAAAAGCCGTTCCCTCAAAAGTAACAGCCATATCCATTCGGATGGTCTGGTGCACCCTAAGGGTAACTACGTCTCCTTTCTTGAACACGGGAACATGGGAATTAAAACTGGTAACGCTCATGATGAACCCCACCTTGGGAGATTCGTTATGTGCACGTCCAAAAATTCCAGACATCAACGAAATGCTTTGGGCCATATACTCAAAGGAAATCCACACAGGAACGCCACCCAGTTTTTCGTCATAGAACAGGTTGAACTCGTCTATATCCACCTGAGTCTCAATAGTAATGGTTTCCAAATCGTACTTCTTGACTCGATCCAGGAGAAACATTTTTCCCTTATGGGGAACCAACTGTTCCAGATCACTTTTCTTGTTCAAGTCCAAATCAATTTCAAGCATATTCTTATTCCAGACTATTCGTAATCACCAAACTTGCATTGCAACCGCCGAAGGCAAAAGAGTTGCTGAGGCAGCGCTTCATGCGGTTAGCCGTTTCACCTGGAGCAACCAGATGAACCTTTGGCATTTCAGGGTCTGCAACCCCATCATAGAGATGAGCTGGCAAAATCTGATTCTTTAGGGCCATGCAGCAGAATGCTGTTTCAAGAGCACCCGCAGCACCCAGAGTATGTCCAGTCAATGCCTTGGTAGAACTGATGGGGACATTTTCTCCCAGAAGCCTGTTGACGGCAAGACCTTCCATGGCATCGTTCAGACGAGTACCTGTTCCATGAAGATTTACATAGTCAATATCAGCCGGATTCAGTTCCGCATCTTCAAGAGCAGCCTTCATTGCCTGGTAAGCCCCTTCCCCATCGGCGCGGGGTGCAGTAATATGGTCAGCGTCGGCACTTTCACCAAAGCCTTCCACCATAAGGCCCCTGCATTCTTCCGTACAAAGCGCATCGCAGGGTTCGCGAGTAATGACAAAGTAGGCGGCAGCATCTCCCAGAGTAAGTCCGGACCGATTTGCGCTAAAGGGATTAGTGGGCTTGTCACTCATGGCTTCCAGGGATGCAAATCCTAGAATAACCGGCAAGGCAGCAATATCCACCCCACCAACGATGGCTGCATCGCAATTTCCGGAATAAAGGTTATTGCGAGCAGAAACAAAGGCACTTACACTTGACGCGCATGCAGTGGAATGAACCTCCATCATGCCATGGATTCCGTAACGTTCGGCAATATACTGGGCAGGGAACTCCACACTCTGGTAATTTAAAGAATAGCCCTCAGGAAAAGCTCCCGTTTCCTTGAGACATCTTAAAGCCTGCAGAGAGGCTTCAGAACCATTGTCACAGGACCCCATAAAAATGCCCACACGGTCTGCGCCGAACATGTCCACCATCTTGCGAACAGAATCGTCAATATCGGCAAGTGCAGCGTTGCTAAGACGATTGACACGATAGTCAAACTTGGGATTACCCACCTTAGGCAAGGAGTTCATATCAATGACAGCTGCGGGGCGCATTACGCCATCAACATCAAGGTAGCTGAACTCGCCCCGCTCTCCACGAGAAAGTTTTTCCAGGACAGTTTTTTTGTCACCACCTAAAATGCAGTAGAAGCCAAAGTCATTTATGTATAAAGGACGCTTCATCAATTGGTTCCTAACGTGATATGATAATTGTAATGGCGAAGTTCATTAACCAGAATAATTTCAGAACCCTTCTTCTCCACCTTCAAAATAGTCGTGCCGTTTTCGGAAAGGGTTCTTACGAAATCGTCTCCATTCCTACGTTCTTCAAATTCAAAGCCTGAACGTTCAAAATTTTTCCGTAACGACTCATAGGGATAGAAACAGGTTTGAAAATCCGCCAGCACATATTCAGCCTTCATCTTTTCCACATTCATGACAGAACTGGAAAAAGAGACGGAATCCTTCGCGTAAGTCAACTCCGCTATGGTAGTTCCAAAACCGCTAAACAGCATCACCGTAAGGATTGTATCGTTGGCCTGAACCCAGGAATCTCCTTCAAACCTGGATTCCGTTCCATCGGCTTTGGTGAATGTTCCCTCCAGATGCTGAGGTCCATCAATAGACGAAGTCATAGCATGAGTCGGCAGAAGTGTCACAGAACGGGAATCAGAATAAAAGACAGGAGTCATCCCAGGCTTCACCATGGAATGGTTACAAGCCATAAGGAAAACTGCACTGATAATAACGAAAGCGACCCATTTCATTTCGCGCCAAACTTAGAAATTTATTGATTTCTGCTTAGAGGCGACAAAGCAAAACAGCATAAAATTCCAAGAAGAACAGCCAGTCCAAAGGTAGCTACAGGAGTAAAGCTGCTAAAGGCAAGGCTACCGAAGGAGATTATAGTTGTTGCGGCAGAAAGCATAACGGCAAGCGTCGTAATCAAATTTTTGCGACCGCCTTCCTTAAAGAACAGGGAATAGTCAATACCTATTCCCAAGGTCAAAATCACACCTGTAATGGCAAAGAAATTAAAAGTTATGCCACAGTATCCAAATACAGCCGCCAGGAAAAGGCAGGCAATAACAGGCGCACGAATGACGCGGACTGCAGCCCTGAAACCATAAACAGCAATCAAGATAAAGAAAACAACAAGATATGCCATAGCTACAAGCATCAACGTCATGCGGGACAGGCTTGTCAAGGTAGCGTTAATATTTTCCATTTTGTTCACGGCATATACGTTCGGCAAATCAGATGCAATCTTGTGAATGTCAAAGTCATGACTCACATGGAGAGGAAGAACTGCACTATAATACTTGCCGTTCACATTTCCAATCCACAGCATTTTAAGAAGCGATTTAAAGGTTGCCGGCATTTCGCTTTCTGGAGTCAGGAAAGTAGGATTTTGCGCAAGGCTATTGATGAACGCCGAATCATTATTAACGCCAATGGAACTCAAGTACGCATTGAAATCTGACGCAAACACCAATTGACGCAACTTTTCAAAAGTTTCCCCCTGAGTTTTACCAGAAGGCACAAGGGAAGAGGTGGACAGATACCCTTTCATGGAGGAATTTGCTACAGCCTTATCCAGGGACTGTCTCAATTTTTCTTCCAATGACAGAACCTGTTCCGCGGACTCCCCTTCAACAATAAAGTAGTTAGGAGAAATACCCAGATTGTTCAGGCGGGCACTCAACGCTTCAGATTGTTTCAGTTCTTCACTCATGGTGTAGAGCGCACGCATATCCGTTTCCACGTTCAGCATGTAAATGCCGGGAAGTAGCACAATCACAAAAATTGCAAGTACCGTAGGCTGCAACCAGGATCTTTTCTTTTCTGTTCCCAGGGCCAATTCATAAATGTTCAGGAATGCCGAGGGCAAGGTCAATGGAAGCCTGGCCTGTTTTTTCTGAACAGGAATATTTGGGAAAATAAGCAGAATTGTTGCAAAGGAACTGGCAAGGCCAATCATGGAGAAAACAGCCATTTGCCTTAACAGGTCAAAGCCAGCAAAGGTCAGCGCCAGATAGCTCAGTTCCGTGGTCAAAAAGCCTAGCAACAAGCCCTTGAAAATATGGCGACGAACATCAAAACCGCTTTTCAGGGAACCTGCCGAATTCTTCCAGTCCGTAAAGAAATGGATTGCATAGTCAATGCTGACACCAATGATACTTGTTCCAAAAACAAAAGTGAAAATATGGATAGACCCGAATACAAGCCAAGTGCCAGAGAGCGCCGCAGCCGCAGACATACCAATCGATGCTAAAGTACAAAGAATGGGTAAAGGGGAACGGAATGCACCCAACAGTAAAATCAGAATCAGCATCATGGAAATTACGGAAATCCATGCAACTTCCATCTGCGCGTTGCGGGAACTTTTAAAACTATGGAACGGAACGCCAGACTTGGCTATCTTTAAACCCGGAGCAGCATGCTGCAAAGAGTCTAAGGCATTATTCAAGCGTTCCAGAACATGACCGTCTGCGGCCATGGCAGATGTTTTCGAGGAAAGAACAGCACTCCACATGACATAGGTGATACCCGACGTATCCTTTGCTGCCAGCACATCATCACGCAGAGAGAACTTTCCTGACATAAGAGGAGATTTCAAGGTGAAGTAATCAAAGCTCTGCTCTCCAAGAAGTAGAGGATCTGCATCAAGATTACTCAAATCAGCTATTCCAAAAGCACCATAAATCTTCTGGAGGGCATTATCCTGCAGCTGTTGCAGGTTTCCGCTATCCAGGAGTGCGCGCACTTCCGGGCTCTGCAGCACATAGCGATTTTCAAAAAGGAACTGACGAGATTCCCGCATGGCATTTACATCTACACGCAGGCGTGTTTCTTCAAAGCTGGAATCCGTAGCGAAAGCGGAATCTAGAATGACCGCAGCCTTTTTGGCCACCTCAAAATTTTCGTGACCAAATAGTACGGAAATATTTCCCATAGTCCGTTCACTGAGAACTTTTTCAGCAGAACTAACCGACTTCAGCTCATTGGAATCCGGCAAAACGGAATACAAATCCGTTTCCACATTCCACGGACTCAGCACACCAAGCACAAAAAGGATGGCATGGAGAGCCACCCAAATTCCAATGCAAATCGGTTTACGCTTAATGGCTGTGATTAGAGAATTCATAAACAGTGGTATTGCCTTCCCCATCAATCAGGGAAACCTTGTCCAATTCTGCGGTAGCCTCCAGTACCATGCTTGCGATGACAGCGCGAATCGCGGCTTCACGAGGAACAAGATTTACCACATAGGACTTGCCGGACTTTTTGAAAGAAACTTCGAAAAGTTTTTCCAGTTCATCCATCTTGCCCGAAAACACAGACTGAATGGTCTTGGAAAATTCTGCAAAGACCGCATTATCCTTGGCTGCCATTTCTGTTTTTTTACCATTGGCGGATTCCTGAATCATCTTATCGCCAGAAATAGTCAGCTTGCTGGGAAAAGGTTTTTCCACATTCCACTGGATGCCTTCGCCATTAGTAATCTTGAAGGTTCCTGTAGAGACAAATTCACGATTCAACCTCTTGATGGTCTTGATTTGCTTAAAGTTTCCCTGGGTCACTTGATGAGCTGTCATAGTGGACATGGCACTGACCAGGTCTGCCTTTGCACCAGCATTGGGCGCAGCAAAAACTGCTGTCGTCAAGAAAGACACCAAAAGAAACAAGCAAATTCTATTCAGCATTTTCAAGAGCCTCACAAGCGCGAACTCGATCCACGAAGCACTTGGGGCTGCCAAAAAGAGATTCCTTCTTGGCAATATCTAGAGCCATTTGAGTGCTTTCGGCCTTCGTCAAAACCTTACCCGTTTCTGCATCCATAAACTTGTAAGAAAGTTTCATGCCTATTTCGTATTCCACCAACGTGACTTCGCAACGGATCTTCTGTAAGAAAGTCATAGGACGCATATACTTGATGTGCAGATCCACCACAGGCCAGGCATAGCCACTCTTTTCCATTTCATAATAATCATACTTGATCTTACGGAGAAGAGCGCAGCGGGCTACTTCCATAAACTTCACGTAATTACCATGCCAGGCAACCTGCATGGAATCCACATCATAAAATTCAACCTGAAATTCAACAGTTTCCTTAATCATATTCTTTGCCAAACCGCTAACCTACAGACTTATCCCAAAAATTGTAGAAATTATACCACTGGTACGGATGATTCAAGCAATGTTTTTCCAGCAAACGGGTGTATTCCTGCAAAAGTTGCTTTATCTTGGCAGGGCGTTCCTTGCGAGGGCCGCCTAATTCCGTAGTGGCGCGGACTACATGCATTTCGTAGGGCGAGCGAATATCGAAATCTTTTTTGCGGATGGCGAATACAAAATAGATGGGAGCATTCAACACCCCAGCAAGAGTAAAGGAACCCTCCGGAAAATTCGCAGTCTCCCCCAGAAATTCTGTTTCCACATTTCTATTTCTGGAGTTGGCGGAGGTTCTATCACCGGCGATAACTACAAGGTTTCCTTCGGCAATACGCTCCTTCATCCATACGGCGGAATCTACGCCAATGGAATTGGCGTCAACCACCTGATCCATCAATTCAGGATTCAGTTCACGAAGCAGAGCGTTAAACTTTGATGTTCCCGAAAAATCCACCACAGGAAAAACCTTAAAGTCATTCCTGGTATGCCTTTCACCATACCCCGTAAGTGAACGAAGCATTTCCATATTGCCTAGATGAGAACAAAGGAGGAAAGTGCCTTCCCCATTTTCAATTTGCTTTACCAACATGTCCAGGTCATCGTTTTGCGTTTCCAGCTGATTCAACTTGATGGCACCTCTCCAACCCAACAATTTTTCCATCATTGAAAGTGCAAAAGAAAGAATGTGCTTGTAGGTTCCAAGAATTTCTACATGCGAATTCTTGACCTTAGCCAAATGATCCAGGTAAACTCTGGAACGCTTGCGCACAGGCATGGCCCCAATCCAGAAGAAAAAACAGATTACTGCCGTTAAAATTTCCACCAGGCGCAAGGGCAAATGGCACACCACCCACAGCATGAAACGGAAGTGCCAGAGGCTTCCGCCCACTTCCTTAACTTCAGACCAATGGGTATCTTTTACATTTTCAGCCAAACCTAAACCGCCTAGGAATGTCTGATTTTACGAAGCAGCAACAGGGGCAAGCGCAAAATCATGCCACAGCAGAGCTTAGCGTGTGTTGCAGAAATAGCGATATTATCGTGAAGGGCGCGGAAATTGGAAACACCATCTTCCGGGTAGGTCACGTGAATCGGATAGAAATTCATCTTGATTCCAGCCCAGGACATTCGAACCATAATTTCGATGTCAAAACCCATTCGCAAGTTAGTCATCTTCCTTGCAATGGGAATAACCTTATCCAGGGGATACACTCGGCAACCGCACATTGTATCGGGAATAGATGTGGAAAGAGTTTCTACGTACACCCAGAAATTGGTAATCTTGCGCCCCTGCTCGCGAGCCTTGGGAACAGTCCCGTCGTACTGGGGGAATGCAGAAATCAGATTTTGAGGATGCTTCCTTGACGCCTTGATAAAGAAGGGAATAGCGTTTACATCGTGCTGGCCATCGGCATCAATCTGCAAGGCATGAGTAAAGCCCAGGCGAGCTCCTTCAATAAGGCCCGAAACAACGGCACCGCCCTTTCCCCTGTTTACCTCATGGGTAACCAAATACGTATTAGGAACTTCCTTGGCAATGTTTTCAAGAATGGCATGACCTTCGGGAGCGTTACCATCATCCACGAGAATTACAGCAAGACCTTCCCTGGAAAGAGCTTCAGCCACATGGCGGCTTGCAGCCTCGTGACGATACACAGGAACGACAGCGCAAAATTTTTGTTCAGACATATTATTCATAATCGAGGGGAGATTCCGGATCAGGCTCGGGGTGACATGTTGGAGGCGGGATTTTCTACAAGTTTCATAGCGATGGAACCCGAGGAAAGTGCCTTGGTACCAGCTTCATCCGTAAATCCAAAAGACAGTTTTCCCTTTTCCTCATCGTAGCTCATCTTAAGTTCCACGGGAACATCCGGGAAAATGGGATTCGTAAACTTGGTACGATTAATTTTGAGAATTTCGTCTGGAACCTTCAAGAAGGTTCGTGCCAGCAACAGAACCATGTTTACCTGAACCACGGCAGGCAGCAACTTAAATTCCGGGAAATGTCCATCATAGAAATCGCTGGTTGCAGGGAACAATAGTTTTGCAGTAAAGGCATTTCCATCATGTTGCAGTTTCAAAACCTTGAAATTAGGGCTTTCCTGCAAACTAAAGAGATCCTGAATATCGCGCATTTTGACTTTTCCCATAAGATCCTGGGGCAGTTCCTCCAGGTAACGCCATTTTTTGGGCGTCACCGTATTCTCCAGATACTGGCACAGGAAATCCTTAAAGAATTCATTGATTTTCAATTTTGGACTATCGGCAAACTTTTCACGGCCCTCATCGTTAAGCACAAGGGCTGCAGCCAGGTACTGACGCTTTCCCACCATTGGAACCACACGGACGTCGTGCACCAAGCCTGTTGACTTGAGACGCATTTCTACTTCCGGCAGTGCAATTCGCTTTTCTTCGATTTTCACGATGGAATCGGCGCGTCCCTTCAGCACAAAACTTCCATCTGCGGAAAGTTCCACAAGGTCACCCGAAGTAAAACCTTCAGGTTCCAAAACAGTAGGAGACTTTATGTTCAGGCAGCCGTTTTCGGCAAGGCTCAATTTGCAAAAATCAAAGGGTATCCAGACTGCCCCAGTACCACTCTGCCTGTGGGCTATAATTCCTGTTTCGGTGCTGCCGTAAATTTCGGTAGTCCAGCACTGGGTAAGCTCATGAGTTTTCTGGGCAACATCCTCTGGCAGAACACCACCTGCAGAAAGAATAACGGGAGCGGTCCTGAATTGCAAGGGACGATCCAAATCAACAACCAAACGTTTCAAGAAAGCCGGACTGGAAACCACTACAGCCTCCTGGTCCGTAATCTTTGCAAGTTCCGATGGAAAATCGAAACGGCGCCTGCGGAAGGGAATACCTGCCGCCAGAGGAAAAATCACGGCAAAAGGCAAGCCAAACATATGATGATGATTTACCGTGCTATAGATTTCACGATTCAACCACTGATTGCCAAAAAACTTCACCTGTTGCTGAACTTCATTTTCCAGCTGGGAAAATTTCTTGAAAACGGCTTTTGGCTTTCCTGTTGTTCCGGAAGTATACACAACAATTTCGGCGTTGTTCACATCAAACTTGCCAAAGCGAATTTCGTCGGTTTCCACCTTCAGCAGATCTTGAATCAAGGTGGCGCCACCGGGAGCAAAGGGTTCATCGGTAATGAAACCGCAATTTTCCTTCTGGATTTCCTTGATAAATGCTTCCTGGCGGTTGGCCGTCACCAAGGCCTTGCGACCACTCTGGAGCATGGCCACAAATGCCACCAGAAAGAAATAAACATCTTCGCAATGAAGAATCCAGGGAATGTTTTCCCTTGATTCCAAAAAGATTCGGACCTTGGAAACGTCAGCAACAAAGTCCTTCCAGGTGCGAGTAGAGGAATCGTCAAAGCAGAACTTCGCGCCATCGGGGCGGGAACTCGATTCCAGTTCGCTAACGGGAACATAAGATTGCAACTTACCCTGCATCACCTTCCGAACAACAAATTCAACAGTAAAGAACAGACCTATTAAAATGTAGGAAATAAAGCCGTTGTACAAGGACCAAAGTCTGTCTGAACCTACAAACACGGTGACAGCGGCAGCGCAGGCATTCAGCACAAAGAATACACACCAGCAGAAAGTCACCTTGTCGCAATATTTTTCAACATAGTTTCTACTGGGGGAATTTTTAATGTTTTTATCCCCAAGATTTGCCATACGAAAAACAAAGCTGGGCTTTTTCCAAAGGGTAAAGCCAAAGAAAAGAAGCAGGCTCAAATTCACAAGAACCGGATAGAACTTGAGGAACAGCAGGCTATCAGCAAAAAGAGCTACGGAGCCACAAATGGTCATCAAACCGACCAAGGCGCAGTTCTTTGCCCTGTTCGCTTTTTTTGCATCTGCATCGGAAGCATCAGCTTTCCTGGAACGAGTCAGGTTCAAAAACTGATAAAAAGCAAGCGCCAAAAGCAATATGCTCAGGCGCCTGGGCGACAGTCCCCAAAAAGTGAGACCGCAGTAAACAAGAACTGGGTAAAGTACGCTCAGCGCGGTAAAGATAATCTTTCCCGCCATAAGATTCTTACTTGGATTCCGATTCCTGGATGAGGTTATAGATTGCGTCCACCACGTCCTGCATGGTGCGAACAGTCTTGAAAACCTCAGGATCAATATTACGGGGAAGAATAGACTTCAGCTTGACAATCAGGTCAACGGCATCGATGCTGTCCAGTTCCAGATCTTCGTAGAGTCGGGCTTCGGGAGTGATCTTTGCTTCGTCCAGTTCAAAATCCTCCACCAGGGCAGACTTCATCTTTTCAAAAATTTGCTGTTTATCCATAAAAAATTCCAAATAGCACTGATTACTTTTGATTTGCAGAGACGTATGCAGCGAGAGCGCTTACAGAAGCAAAATGCTTCTTGGTTTCATCGTTCTGCACAGCAAAGGAAACGCCGAAAGCATCCTTAATGGCAATGCCCAGTTCCAAAGCATCGATGGAATCAAGGCCGAGACCTTCTCCCTTTTCATTCTTGCCGAAAATCGGTGCATCGTCAACGATATCTGCAGGAGTGATGTCTTCCAGTTCCAAGGACTTGATCAAAAGTTCCTTAATCTTGTTATTCAAATCGGACATTATTTACCTTTACAAACTGATTTTACAAAAAATAACAAAAAGCGACATTATTGTAAAGTTCCCCACATTCTTTTGAATTAATAAACACAAAAAAACTATATTTTCGGCAAAAATCAACCAGAGTCATTTATGTTCGACTTTTATATCAACGACAATATTTCTGCTATCGATGCTAAGTTTGAGGCCCAAAAAATCGCTTTCGCCCCTCTCAGTTTCCAGGCTGCACGCGCCCTTCGCGACATGGGCATACTTGAATTGATTAGCGACTCCCGCAAAAAGGGCATCACCATTTCCGAGATTTCAAAACAGCTGAATATATCCCTATATGGCGTAGGCGTTCTTACAGAAATGGGCCTCGGCATGGGTGCTCTCAAGGTTCATCCCGACTCCGCAGAAGACGACCTCCGCCTGACTCTTGGCAAAATTGGTTTTTTCCTCCTGAAGGACGAAATGACTCAGGTCAACATGGACTTCTCCCAGGACATCTGCTACCGCGGTGCCGAAAATCTTGAAGAATCCATCCGTCAGGGCAAGCCAGCCGGTCTCCCCCACCTAGGCAACTGGAAAACCGTTTACGAAGGTCTCTCTCAGCTTACTGATCAGCAAAAGAAGAGCTGGTTCGGTTTTGACCACTTCTACTCCGACTTGGCATTCCCCGAAGCACTGCCCATCGTTTTTGAAAAGCCCGTGGGTCGCCTCTTTGACATTGGCGGCAATACCGCAAAATGGGCCATTGCCTGCTGCAAGTTCAATCCCGATGTGAAGGTTTCCATCATTGATCTACCGGGCCAGACAGCCGTTGCCGAAAAGAACGCTGCAGCAGCAGGTTTCGCCGAACGCATCAATACGCTCCCCTGCAACGTTCTAGATGAAACCACCCAGTTCCCGGAAGGCGCCAACGCCGTCTGGATGAGCCAGTTCCTGGACTGTTTCTCTCTTGAAGAAATCACAAAGATTCTCAAGAAAATCCGCACCGCTGCAGCACCGGACACCGACGTATACGTTCTGGAACCACTGTGGGACAAGCAGCGCTTTGAAGCTGCCGCCTACTCCTTACAGGCAACATCTCTGTACTTCACTTGCATTGCCAACGGCAACAGCAAGATGTACCGTTTTGAAGAACTGAAGAAGGCAATCGAAGTGGCTGGTTTCGAGCTGAAGGAAGCCCACCACAACGTAGGCATCAACGCATACTCCCTATTGCGTTTCCGCACTAAATAGGACTTGCCCCTAAAGAATTCGCTCGGATTATGACAAAAGTCTACATTGAACGATTTGCAAGTTTCGTCCCGACTGAGGCCATGCCTAAGCCAGACGTATCCTTCGTCCCCATGCTTACCCGTAGACGTTTAAGCAGCCTGTCTCGTATGGTGGTTTATACAAGCGACAAGATTTCCAGGGACGATAACGGAAACATTTTGCCTCCCTGCAAGGTCACCTTCGCCTCCCAGTATGGCGAAATTGCCCAGCAGCTAAAAATTGCAGAAATCCTGATTGACACCGGAAAAGTCTCCCCATCACATTTCAGTTCCTCCGTTTTCAATACTCCAGTTGCAAACGCAACCATTCTTGAGAAGAATACTGCAGGCTACTCTGCAGTCTACGGCGGCAGAAACGCATTTTGTGACGGACTGGCCGATTGCCTTGCAGCCATGCAGATTGAATCCGCAGTTGATCGCAGTTTCATTTTCGCCGACGAACTTATTCCAGAAACCTACGCCCCCATTGCTGGCGTTCCCTATCCCAATGCCGTCTGCGCGGTTGCACTCCGCTTGACCAAGGACGAATCGAAAGCCGACAAGCATTATAGGGACTTTGACCTGAACTTACTTTTGCAGAACATGAAATTCCTTAAGGGTAATTTCTCCACGGCCGCAGAAGAAGCGATAGCCTTCCTGGGTGCACTTGCTTTATAAAAATTCATGACCAGAATCCTGTACATATATCGAATTGTTGCAAAACTTTTTTGTTTTGCATTTTTCGGTAGTTGCAGTCTGGGACTTGGAATGGGAATTTTTCCCATCATGCATCTCTTGGCTGGTTTTTCCGAAAAAAGGTTCAAGGTCATCGCACGGCGATTCAACTACTGGTATTTCAACCTCTTTGTTGCCGTCATGAAGGCAATCAGGGCGATCAAGGTTCAAGTTGAAAACAAGGAACAGCTGGCAGGCATCAAATCCAAGGTGGTCATCGCCAATCACCCGTCCCTTCTGGACGTAGTCATTCTATTTTCGTTGGTACCAAATGCAGACTGCATCGTAAAGGGCGCCCTCATCGAAAACAAATTTCTTTCCTTAATTGTTCGAAACCTATACATTCCCAACAGCATATCCTTTGACGAACAGCTGGAACGTGCCAGGCAATCCATGGAGGAAGGAAACAATCTAATTATTTTCCCCGAAGGTACCCGTTCCAAATCTGAGGAGCCCTGGGAATTCAAAAAGGGTGCAGCGCGATTCGCTCTTTATTCAAAAAACAATATTATCCCTATTTATTTCGGCGGAAATGAAAAAATCGGTCTTCGCAAGCACGACAAAATGCTACAATTTCATCCAACAGAACCTTACATCTACAATCTCAAAGTTTTGCCTGAAATACCCGTTGACGAATATGAAGACATGCCAATGAGCAAAAGTGCAATTAAACTTACCGAAAAAATGAAAAGTATTCTTGAAAAGGAACATTCAAAGGAGAACAAATGAAAAAAGCATCCCTACTCATCATCCTCAGCCTCTGTGCAATTCTTCTCACCTCCTGCGGTGGCTACTCCAAGCGCCAGACTCCGGAGCAGCAGGCACAGCCCATGAGCTGCGCAGGCCTCCATATGCGTGGTGCCCAGTGGCACTTCACCGATGACTTCGGCCAGACTGTTGATGTCGTTGGTACTTGTAAGAAAGGCCGCAAGCATGGCAACTTCACCTTCACTGTCAACGGCAATCTGGTTGCAAAGTCCAAGTTCGGCAAGGACCAGGAAAAGAAGACCACCTGCTTGGCCGGTGGCAAGAAAACCCGCACTCCGCTGGAACAGTGCATGCAGGCAAACGCACAGAACGCAGCACCCCAGGGTGAAGCTGTCAGCGAAGCAGAAGCTGCTGCAGATGACAACGAAGCTGACGACGCAGAATAATTTCTATCACGAAATAAATTCTAAAATGGCGAGCCCTACGGCTCGCTTTTTTATTGAATTAGCCAAATTGATTTTTATATTTATAGCGTATAATTTTACGACCATTCATTTCAGAGGAATGTTTTATGGCAAAGACTTCTAAGGCTGCAGCAAAGCCCGCTGCAAAGAAAGATTCCAAGAAGGGAACCCAGACCAACATGTGGACCGGCCGTTTCGCCAGCGGCATGGCACAGTCCATGGTGGACCTGTCCTTCAGTCTCCAGTTCGACGCAGAACTCATCGAAGAAGATATCGAAGGCAGCATCGGTCACGGCAAGGGTCTGGTGGAATCCGGCGTTTTGACCAAGGCTGAATACAAGAAGATTTGCGATGGCCTCAAGACTATTCTCGACGATTACCACGCGGGCAAGAACCTGTGGCAGCCTTCCGACGAAGACATCCACATGGCCGTAGAACGCGTGCTTACCGAACGCATTGGCGCTTTGGGCAAGAAGATCCACACCGGCCGTAGCCGCAATGACCAGGTCTGCACCGACTTCAAGCTTTACATGCGTCACCGCGCTGCAGAAATCCGCGCACTCGAAGTGGAATTGATGGACGTGGTCCTGGACCTTTCCAAGAAGTACTTCGGCAAGCTGATGCCGGGCTACACCCACCTGCAGCAGGCACAGCCCATCTACTTCAGCCATTACCTCATGAGCATGTTCTTTGCAGTGAGCCGCGACGTAAAGCGCCTGGACAACTTCCTGGAACTGCACTCCCAGCTGCCTCTGGGTAGCGGCGCCATGGCTGGGTCCGCATTCCCCTACCAGCGCGCATTGGTTGCAAAGGAACTAGGCTTCAAGGATGTGAGCCCCAACTCCATCGACGCCGTAAGCCATCGCGACATGATGCTGGAATTCAATGCCGACCTCGCCATCATCGCAAACACCATGAGCCGTTACGCCGAAGATTTCGTGAACTGGAGCACCAGCGAATTTGGCTTCCTCACCTTGCACGATGCCTTCAGCAGTGGCTCTTCCATGATGCCCCAGAAGAAGAACCCCGACTCCATGGAACTGATCCGCGGTAAGTCTGGTCGTATGCTGGGTAACTTCAGCGCCATGTACACTCTGGTGAAAGGCGCTCCCCTTTCCTACAGCCGCGACCTGCAGGAAGACAAGGAACCGGTCTTCGACAGCGTCCACAACGTAAAAGTCATCCTCCGCGTCATGAAGGAAGCTCTGGAAACCGCACGCTTCAACTTCGACAAGATGCAGGCCAAGATGCTGCCGGCGCTGCTGGCTACCGACCTGGCAGACTTGCTGGTTGAAGCTGGCGTTCCGTTCCGCGACGCACATCACGTGGTCGGTAGCCTGGTCGGCGAAGCCGCCCGCCAGGGCAAGGAATTCACGGACCTGTCCGACGAATCCTGGGCAGCCGCCGGCGTTCCCGACGTCGCCCGCATGAAGAAGACCCTCACCTTCGAATACAGCGTCAGCCGTCGTAACATCGAAGGCGGTACCGGTCCCAAGTCCGTGAAGCAGCAGTTCGTAAAGGCAGAAGCACTGCTTAAAAAGTTCCGCAAGGGCTAATGATTATACGACAAAAAAGGCCGTTCGAGTTTTTTCGAACGGCTTTTTTTTAATCTTTTTAATTACCAATAATATTCGGGGTTATAGCGAGAACACCTTACTGATACCGCAGTTCCTACGGGTTCCTGATGTTCTGTGAAATCACCCGCATTATCAATAAATGCGCTTACACCACCATACATCCAGAAGTAGGCACTACGTCCCAAGTCGTAGTAGTGAACGCCATCGAAGCCTCCAGCTGGCAATAACTTAAATCCATACGCGTCGTTAGTAATACCTTCCCAGCCGTCATCACGACCATACCTATAAAACCAACCCATGTAATTTCTCAAATAGCTTACATCAGAGTAGTCGGGAATACTCCAGCCTTCCGGGCAAGCCTTCACTGCGGCTTCATATGTATAGAGTCTTCCGTACTTTTTACAAGTATCCGCATTATCCTTATAGCAATAGGATCCTTCCATATCTACAGCCAGATTTTCGGCAAACCAATCTCGGCCCTCAATCGTCACATACTTATAATAACGGCCTTCATGGTATACTGAATCGTATCCGAAATCCAGTTCAGGAACAGGATCCGGCACAAAATTCTTCGTTGTATCCAATTCAAAATTGTACCCACTAGTTACACAGCGAATAGACATCCCATGATCCTTGTAGTACTCACCTATGTCTATGGTGTCATTGGCACTGATTAATGTAAATGCATTAGCCTTGATGCTCGAAATATCGTTACTGGTCCAGAAGAATGCATACTTATGATTCTCCAGGAATCCATCATCATCTGCATTTCGACGACCTGCAGGCAAGGCATTGAAACCAAAACGATTTACGCCATCATGAACACCATATTCATTCTGCCAGTCCGCTGTAGACTTCAAACTGGTACCAACACCTTCGGCCGCATTTTTTTGGTCCACGTATTTGGCCAAGCTACTCCAGTCGGATTCGCTAGGAAGGCGCCAACCATCTGGACAAATTCCACTGCAACCATAACAGTATAAACCTGAGTATGTTTCAGGATCTTTATCCATGGCCGCATACCAGGAATACAGAGGGCCATATTTTTCACAGTTGTCCTTGTTATTATCATAGCACCAGACGTTACCCCTGAGGTTTTTCGTGGCAGAGCTATCCACATAGCGCAGATTCTCAGCAAACCACAAATCACCATCAATTTCTACGACTCGGTAAACCTTTCCGTCGCGGGAATCCTTAAACTTACCATCCTTAATGACGTGACCTTCCTGGTATTTATCAAACTTATCGTCTAATTCATCAAGGTAGTCGGTACAGGCAGTAAAAGCGAGAAGACCAGCAGCAAGAGCAAAAAACTTTTTCATCCGAATTCCCTCCCCTAAAATGCAACACAGTAAACAAATAAGGCAGCGGAAATCGCGGCAATAGCAAGGCTAATATTCCTTCCGTTCTGGAAGAATTTCACATTATCCCTGGCATCCCGGTATTCTTCCCTATAGTAGGGGCTGAAGTCATCCACTTCCGCCTCAGCAGCAACATCAAACAAATACGCAGCAGCGATCGCTTCCACAAAAATGGCCCCTGTCACAATCTTTGTCCAAATACGTTGTCTGGGCTTTTCATTTTTTTCGGCACGGGGAACTGCGTTTACAGCATAAACAGATTCCTGCCTAGACATATCGGCCTGAGTAGGAACAACCACATACTGGACCACATTATTCGGATCGGGAGCAACAACCGCTTCAGCAACAGGTGCTGATGTACTATTTTCAGAAAAGTCGCCTTCGGCTTCCTGCGCGAAAGCAAATGCGGACAAAAGACAAATAACGAACAAAATTTTGTTCATACCTAACCTCCACGTCCTAATATAGTTTTTTTTGGAAAAAAAGCCCCCATAACAGAGGCTTTCTTATCTTTTAGCTGATTTCTACTTCTTATCCTGGGGGACAAGGCGTTCCACAATGTGGAATAGGTCGTTGTAAATTTCCAGGAAATCCTCAATCCAGATAGGATCTCGTTCACCCACAATATGGAAGGTTTCTTCCAAGGTGTGTTGGGAATTATATAGACCCACGAGGCTTCCTGCAGGTTGACTATAACCAGCCCCCTGACGGTATGTCGACGTAGCCAGGCGGGCACGGTAACTACGGCGCAAGCGCGCAATCAACGAAGAACGTAGCGACAACAGCTCGTTGTGAGCCTCAAGGAATTTGGATTCTTCAATCCACTGTTCCACAAGTTTCAGGCGACGGTTAATGGCTTCGCGTTCCGTTGCAGGAACAAGAAGTCCCTTGGCGGCCAAGGTCTTGCGAATCTGATCCGCCACATTTTTCAGCAGGTCACCATTCCAGAAGACCATGGGCTGAATATCACTTGCAGAAGAATTGTCATCCTTCGGAGTATGAGTGGAAATCCAACGATCCAGTTTATCCAATACCAGACCGGCTTCTGGCAGGCGATCCACACAAACGTATTCCTGAGCACGATTCAGCAAGGTATCCGCATAAACCATTCGCCAGTGCGGGAGCTTGCCCGTCTTGCGAATGCCATCGATACTCTGGCGAATGTTGTCAATACGATTCTGCATCAGACCTACTTTCCGTTCTTTGCCTCGGCCTTCAAACTTGCGGTAGAAAGCGGCGTTACACCAATTTCTACACGACGGTTCAAACGGCGATGTTCTTCGCTATCGTTAGGATACTTCGGCTGGTGTTCGCCAAAACCGGCAGCAAACAGGCGTTCCGGCGGAAATCCCTGAGCAATCAGGGTTTTCACCACATTCACGGCACGTTCCGTAGAAAGATTCCAGTTGGTATAGGTCTTGGACTTCACAGGCGTATCATCCGTAAAACCGCTGACCATGATAACATCCGTGGAATCCAGGGATTCCAGAAGGCCCTTGCTGATGCCCTTAATCACACCGACACCTTCCTGGGTCAGGTCAGCACCATTAATGGGAAAAAGGAAACTCGCCTGAATCTGGATCTTGCCATCTTCAAGAGCAATAAGGCCAGCCTCAATGGAAGTCTGGAGGCTCTTGGAGAGAAGGGCGTTACGTTCTGCAGCAATCTTGCGCATTTCTTCCTGACAGCTCAGGACTTCCTCTTCCGTACGGGTAAGGTCTTCCGCCTTCTGCTCCTTAAGGGTTGCCATAGCCACAAACGCAAGGATAAACAGGGACACAAGGGCGATGCCCAGGTCCGTGTAGGCCATCCAGGGATTGTTGTTATCTTCGCGACGCAGTCGCATAGATTAGCCCTCCACCTTAGGCTGCTGAGGAATGGACTGTGCAGAAACTCTCTGGGTCTGTTCCATGACTTCCAGGAGGATTTCCTGAGTCTTGACAGCATTTTCCATAAGCACTTCGCTGGCGCGTTCATGGAAGGCTTCCAGAGACTGGTTGAGGCGTTCCACAAAGTTATCCTCTTCAGCCTGTTCTGCAGTATCGCCACTGAGTTTTTCGAGAATCGTCTCAAGACCGCTGCGAAGCATTTCCAGGTTGGCACTAAGTTCGGACTGGTTCACACGCATGAGTTCTGCGGTTTCAACGATGTTTCCGCCAAGAGCGTCCGTTGCTTCCTTTTCCTTCACAACGCGTTCGTCAATACTTACGGTGAGAGCCTTCTGGGCTTCAAGCAGTACGGCTGAAGTTTCAGAAAGTTTCTGGAAGGCTCCAAGAATGTCTGTAGAGAGAGCACCCAGTTTTTCGGAAACAGAAGCGGAAAGTTCAGCAGAACCGGCCTGAGCCTTTTCGGCAACTTGCAGGGCAACGTTCTTCAGAGTTTCAAGACCTTCACGCTGGGCATCCACATTGGATGTTGCTCGTTCTTCCAGACGCTGCATGAATTCATTCCACTGAGCGTTGGACTGTTTCACCTGTTCTGCAACGGAAGCACCAATGGATTCCGTGGTACCAGACATTGCAGCAGAAGATGCGGCGGCAACGCCATCCAAGCCAGACTTCACGTCAGAAGCAACCCCATCAAGACCGGATTTCACGTCGGCGGCAACGCCATCAAGACTAGACTTCACATCAGTAGAAACCTTAGCCAGAGCATTCTGCATATTTTCGGAAAGACCATTCAGCTTTTCATCCAGCTTGCTCGGGATAGATTCCACAGAAGAAGCCAAAGCCTTCACACTGGATTCCATAGGAGAGAAGGCTCCAGAAAGGGAATTGGAAACGGCACTTCCCAGGTTCTGTACGGACTGATTCATTCCACTCACAGCAGAAGCAAGAGCGCTATCCAGTTTAGCGGTAGTGGCAGAAATTTCGTCACCCACCTTCGTCACCACAGAAGCGAGACTAGACTGAACCTCGGAAGTCACCTTCACCAAATTCTTTTCCACAGAATCAAAGAGACGTTCCAGTTCAGTCTTGTTCTGTTCCACTTCGTTTGCGGATTCCCCCTGAAGATTCAAGGTAAGAGCATCAAGACGGGTAGCAAAGGAATCTCGCCTGGAAACAAGCAGGTTACGGGTTGCATTCAGAACGAGAGCTGCAAACAAGCCACAAAGGCTAGTACCGAAAATGCCCTTCATGCCCTGGAACAGGCTCTGGATGGTGTCAAGAGTTCCCTGTGTGGTAGAATTGTCAATGGCACCACCTGCAGTGGCGACAGATGACATAAGACCGAAGAAGGTTCCCATCAGGCCAAGGAGAATCACAGTACCGCTGGAACTGCGAGGAACATTCACGCCCGTACTTCCTGAAAGAACCTCGAAAGCAATGGGAGAATCCAGGCGAATGCCCTTGGACACCAGATCGCGAGCGAGCTTTAGACGACTGGCCACCACGCCATCCCCACTCACCACATAGGACCTGCGGCTTTCGCAAGTATCCATAATTTCTTCTTCAGCACCAATCTGCTTAAGTTTCTTGAGAGCCAGCACCTGTTCCACGACGAACACGGCAAAGATGGCGATCATGATAATCCAACCGAAGAGCGGTGCGCCAAAGTAGATGGAGCCTGCCAGCAATGCGGCAAAGCCCACCACAGTGAGCAATAAGACGGAGATATATGCGTTCTTCATAGTCTACCTTAAGAATTGGTTTGGGTCCTGTTGGGGACCATTGTTTCAAATAAGTTAAGTTGTCCCCGGTTAAAACCGCGGAGGAACAGAGCCCACTTGCTCTGGTACCAGTCAATAATCTGGAGAGTCAAGCCACGGGCATAATCGCAGAAATCATCAGTAAAGGCAAGGAAGCCGTTTTCATAAGCATAATGCGGATTCCAGTAGCGACCCACATTACGGGCGCAACCTGCAGCCGATGCAAAATAACGTGTAGGAGCCTTGGAAGCAAATGCCGCGGCAAAGCGCTTCTTGGCCAGCTGGTTCAAGGACATTCGAAGGGAAACGACCATGGCGTTTTCCTTTTCGCGAAGACTGGATTCCAGACAGGGCAGCAACTTGCTTACCGCATCTACCGCACTTTCATCCAGCCAGTACTTGGTCAGTTTTTCCTGCAGCTGCATGACACGCCCGTGCATGCGGACAAACAGAGGTTCAGCATCGCTTACCAGAAGGTGGATGGTTGCTGAATAGAAAGCATTGATATCCTGCTTGTTATTCTTCACCGTCAGGGCCCAGCCCTTCTCATCATCATGATGAAGGAAATCCCCGCCCTCCAAAAGAAGACGTAAAACTTCTTCGGTGGAGAAGCGCTGCATCCACTTGGCGCGGAACTCATCGTAAAGCTTGTTGGCATCCTGCTTAATCTGGGGGAAGCCAGAATCACACAGTTTCCATGCAGTTTCGCTATAGCTGATCAGTTCAGAACCGCCCACCGCTTCGTCGCGGTTATTCAGCATGGCATCCAGATGTTCAAACAGGGCAATGGACCATGTCACCATCATGGACTGGGAAAGGGTGGCCACCATGGCCGTACGATTCGGGCGTGCCGACAGACGGACACTGGTGCCCGTCATCTTGCGTATGGCGCGTCGAAAAGTTTCTTCCACAATCTACCCCTTAGAATCCAGTTTCAATGCGCTGCCAAACACTGCGGCTTACACGCTTGCCCTGGCCAGCCATTTCTTCATTTTCCTTGCGGACATCCGATTCCAGATTGTCCTTAATCAAGGACTTGTCTCCGTCAAAGACGCCGCCGGCTTCCAGATACAGGCCATAGACATTGCTGCTAATCTTGGTATCGGCAGCAAGGACCTTGCCTGCACGTACGGAAAGCGCAAAGCGGTTACGGGAAAATTCGCAACGGGAAAGGAACACTTCCGGAGCATCATCCACCCACAAGCCGTAATAGTTATTCACAAACCTTACGTTTTCAAAAATACCACGGGAACGGAACACCGTGTTGCGGAAAGCGTTTTCCACAGAAAGGTACTTCACCTCAAAAGGCTTGCTTCCAGAAACAAAATGCACACCATTCCAGCTTTCACCACCGGTTGCACTGCGGAACACAATAGGCTTGGATTCCGTACCCGTAATCTTTACAGGGCCGCGAATCATAAGTTTAGCGTACTGGCCCATAAGAACCGTTACGCCAGGATCCACCACAAAGGTGTCGGTGGAACTGAGCACCATACCCTGTTCCAAAATATACGGACTATCCTTTTCAAACAGCTGGACCTTGCCATTTTCCACCTGGGGGAACGGCATTTCACCAGCCCCAGCGAAGGAAGCAAAAGCTGTCAGAAGAAGAGCTCCCCAAAAGGCTTTATTACGGAACTTAATCAAGTTCACTCCTCAGTTTAATCTTTTGAATCACGTGCATATTCGGGAAAATCTGGGCGGCCACAATATCATTGATATTCAGATGGCCAGAAAGTTCAACAGAACCCGAAGAAATCACACCGTGAGTAATATCAAAGAGAATCGTACCGGAACCGACAATGAAGCCGTCGCTTTCCATGCGAACATTAGAAGTAGTGTCGGCAACTTCCTTATACTTCACATTCATGTTGATCTTGGCCATCTGAACGCCATCGTGCAGATAAACATCCTGCAAGGTGAAGGACTTGTACACCGTCTGGATCATTCCATTGTTCGGAATTTCCACCGGACGTTCCCAGGTTTCCCCGACTTTCACCGGACCACCCGGAAGCACCGGCTGGATCTTCATAAAGAGCTTCATCAAGTTCAATTCTTCCGTACCAGGCTGCAGAGCAGCATCTTCCACAGAAGGATCGCTGATGGCGCCATCGCTGGCCATCTTGAACTGGAAATGCTGGGAAGACAGATAATTTTCAATGTACCTGTATTCTTCCACAGATCGCTTGTCGCTCTTATAGTCAACCGTATCAATCTTCATTTCGAAGCGGGCAGTACCGTTATCGAAAGAAACCGTCTGAGTCAAGGTGGAGCGGGCATTCAGACGCGTTTCCATGGATTCCGGAGTCACATTCATGGAATCCTGAGGAGCAAACACATTCAGGGATGCTTCAAGGGTATATTTTTGAACAGGGGCATTCTGTGTGTTAAATGCCAGGGAAACATCATTGCTATCGCAAGAGCACAAAAAAGCGAGCGCAGCAGTAGAAGCGCAAAACTTGATAAAATTCATGCCCCTAATTTAGTAAAGAGCAATTAGGTACCTTGGGGTTTTGCTCCAGAATCGCCCTTTTCAAGGCGCATTCTCTGAAAAAAAGCCTTCAAAATGCCAAGACATTCGTCAGCAAGGATTCCACCAGTCACAGGAACCACCCTATTCAGGGCGTTATTGGAAATCACGTCAATGGTTGTCCCACAACCACCAAAACGCGTATCGGGAGACCCGTACACCACTCGGGAAATACGGCTGTTCAAAATAGCGCCCGCACACATGGGACAAGGCTCCAAAGTTACATACAAAGTACACCCTTCCAGACGCCAGTTATCCAAGGCGTTGGCTGCAGTTCCAATGGCAAGAATTTCCGCGTGAGCGGTCGCATCCTTAAGCATCTCGATCTGGTCATGTCCCTTCCCTATGACAGCGCCATCCTTCACGATGACGCAACCGATGGGAATTTCCTTTTCATCGAAGGCCCTTTCCGCCTCACGGAGAGCCATACGCATAAAACGTTCATCTTCTTCCGCCAGGAGACGACGTGCAATTTCCAGGGTATTTTCGTCAAGTTCAGCCATAATATTCCACTTTAGGCATATTTCTGCATTTCGGCTTACAGGCCTTTTCAAATTGCAAGCAGAAAACTACTTGATGCCACGACCGTACGCGCAGTTGTTGTCTTCGTTCATGTAGTCGCCGTCGTGATAATAGGCTGCACGGGCACGGCAACCGCCACAACGATCATTGAACTTGCAGCTACCGCAAGAACCCTTGTACTCCTTGGTACGAAGCTTCTTGAACACGTCGGCATTGGCCCAGATTTCATCAAAGGGAGTATCATGGACGTCACCGGCATCTTCCAGCATGTAGGCGCAGGGGCGAACAATGCCCACTGGGTTGATAATGCAATAGTCGAGGCCCGCGAGGCAACCGCGGGTGTAGCGCGTCTTGATATCCAGCTGGTCTGCAATGCGCAGGAACTGGGGTGCGCAAGTGGGCTTTACGGGAATGCCCAGGGTGCGGCTCTTTTCCATGATGCCACGGAGAAGTTTTTCGTATTCGGCCACCTTCAATGCATGATCCGCAATTTCCTTGCCGCGTCCCACGGGTACCAGGAAGAAAATCTGATGGTTTACCGCACCGATGCTCTTGACCCAATCCATGATGTCAAAGATTTCGCCCTGGTTCCAGTCCATGATGGTAGTATGGATCTGGAAAGGGAGACCTGCGGCCTTGCAGTTTTCGATGCCAGCCATAGTCAGTTCAAAGGCGTTGTCCAATCCGCGAAAATCATTATGACGCTTAGGATCGATGCTGTCGATGCTAATACCCATGGCCATGGCACCGGCCTTCTTAAGGCCCTGAGCCAATTCTGCAGTAATCATGGTACCATTGGTACCGAATACAGGACGGAGACCGTTCCTGGACGCATGTTCCACCAGTTCCAGGATGTCCGGGCGGGTCATAGGTTCGCCACCGCTGAAAATCATGATCTTGAAACCGGCCTTGGTAATTTCATCAATAAGTTTATGACCTTCGGCGGTTGTCAATTCACGGTCCCTGGTGCCACCAGCGTTCTGGTAGCAATGCTTACAAGTCAAGTTACACTTATTGGTGGTCATCCAAGAAACGATCATGATTATCCTCTCATTATTCGATTCAAATATAAAAAATGGAAAACCTCAGTTTGGATTTCCATTTCCATATCAATTAATAACTTCGTTATTTTTGATTATCGGCTCGGAAATGCCCATGCAAGCATGGTCGCTTCACTCGCCTTAGTTATCAATTACAAATAATGTCTGATTAGAACTTATGGCAGTCCGTCATGCCTTCTCGATAAAAATAGGTTACGCCATCACCCACAATATCGGGACATTCCATGGTATAACCATCCGGGCAGGCATCTACAAGAACAGATGATTCCAGGTCCGTGCTAGAACCGCCGCAAAGGAACTCCACAGACTCGTGGGTAAAGCAACGAATTTCACCATCCTTGAAAGTGTTTAGGCATGCCTTGCCGGACTTGTTTCCGCCGTTAGATGCAGACGAAGAAGAATCATCACCGCAAGCGGAGAAAGTAGCAGCAATGCCCAGAGAAGCAAGAATCATAAAGAACTTTTTCATTTATCCTCCTAAAGATTTTGAAAATTTCTTTCCTAAAATATAACAATGAAATATTTTTTCATCATCGATAAAAATATCAAAAAAACTACTTCTTGATTTTTGCAGCAAAGGTCAAAGCTGCAGAAATGACTACAGCCAGGATGGTTGGGCCGATAAATTCTACGCCAGTGTTCACAGCAATTTCATAGACAGTGAAGCCAACAGCCCATGCAAACAGGTTCCAGATCCAAAATCCATTCTTTTCTAGATGTTCCTTCACAAAGAAGAAAGAAACCAGAAGTACAGCAGCCATAGGAGCAAAAACAGCAGCAATAAGATAGAGAAAACCGATATAGTGATCCACAATACCCCAAATTGCCAAGACGGTACTAAGACCACAAACAACAACGCCTGCAATTTTAGGATTCAGTTTACTAAAGATGGCCTTGGCAGATTCCCCAGCAGAATTTGCCGCCAGGAAGTTGGTGGTCACCGTAGAAAGAGCCACGATGATAATGCCCGGAATACCAATTCCAGCCAAAAGAATCGCTTCGGCAATACCCTTTTCTACACCCAGGCCGAGGCCAGCAATCTGCAAACCGATGAAGTACATCCAAAGGCTAGCCAAGGTATAGGCAATGGCGGAAGCGGCCGTTGCAGGGACAGGCTTTTCCACATCTTTGGTATAGTCGGATATGACCGGCAGCCAGGAAAGAGGCATAGCGATGGAAATTTCAAAAATGGTCCAGAAGCCAAACTGGTGGGCGGCCTGGGAAGTCGCAGCATCGGATGCCACTGCGGCAGGATCTACCCCGAAAAGTTTTGCCGTCAAAATCACCAGAAGAATAGTCAAAAGGCACATGACCACCGTAGTAATCTTTGCCGTCTTACGGAGACCCACAAAGACCCAGGCGGCAATCAGCACAGCCAACAGCACGCAGGTCAAAGGGAAAGAAATGGGCAATTTCAGGCCAGCCAAAGCCGTGGCCCCCTGAGCGTTCAAGACCGCAATCCAGCCAATGAGCTGCAAAAGGTTCAAGGAAGCAAAAAACTTGGACCCGTATTTACCGAAAGTGGAAGCCGTCGTCTCCATGGCGTTTAGGCGAACCTTCGCCCCGATAAGGCCCACAAAGTACAGCATGATGCCGCCCAGGACATGTCCCAGAATCAGGGGTAACCAAATGTTTTCCAGCTTGGCGGCTTCGCCGATTTCTATGCCGCAGACAATTTCGGAAACGGAAATGGCAACGCCAAACCAGATGATGCCATTGGTAAAAATGCTTGTTCTCTTTTCCATATACATTACACTTTGTTCTAAATTTGGCACACAAAATAGAAATAGCCCTGAAGTCGTTCAAGGCTATTGCAGGTATATAATTATTTTAAGACATGTAATAGTCACGGGCTATAAACTACAGAATTCTCGCTCCCGCGAGAATGGCGACAGAGCGAAAAAGCCGAGACACCGTCAGCAGAAGAGCTACAAGTTCTTCAAAACCTTGCGGGCGGCAGTGATAGTCTTTTCGATGTCGTCATCCGTATGGGCGGAGCTCACAAAGATGGCCTCGAACTGGCTGGGAGCCAGATAGATGCCCTCGTCAAGCATTCCCAGGAAGTACTTGCGGAACAATTCCAAGTCGGACTTTTGCACATCAGCAAAGCAGTTCACGGGACCGGGCGTAAAGAAGACGCAACCCATGGAGCCAACCTGATTGGTAGTCATGGGAAGGCCAGCCTCGTCTGCGGCAGCCTTCAAGCCAGCAAGGAGCTTTGTGGTGCTAGCTTCGGCGCGAACATAATGTTCAGGTTTGCCGCTGAGTTCTCGCATGGTGGCAAGGCCTGCAGCCATAGCCACGGGATTACCAGACAAGGTGCCAGCCTGATAGATTCCGCCCAAGGGCGCAATCTGCTGCATCACATCCAGGCGGCCGCCGTAAGCACCCACAGGCATGCCTCCACCGATAATCTTACCGAAGGTAGTAAGATCCGGAGTAATGCCGTACAGCCCCTGGGCGCAGTGAATGCCCACGCGGAAACCGGTCATGACTTCATCCACAATCAGGAGAGCGCCATGTTTCTTGGTTTCGTCGGAAAGGGTCTGGAGGAATTCCTTGGAAGCGGGCACAACGCCCATGTTGCCAGCCACAGGTTCCACGATGACACCAGCGATTTCATCACCGATCTTGTCGAAAGTTTCGCGGACCAGAGCCACATCGTTATACTGCAAAGTCAAGGTGTACTTGGCAAGATCTGCAGGGACGCCCTTGCTGCTAGGCTTGCCGGTGGTCAACATGCCGGAGCCGGCCTTAATCAGCAAGCTGTCGCTGTGACCGTGATAGCAACCTTCAAACTTGATAATCTTGTCGCGACCGGTAAAGCCTCGGGCCGCACGGATAGCGCTCATGGTAGCTTCGGTACCGGAGTTCACCATACGAATCATCTGGATGCTGGGCACCAACTGCATCACCAGCTTTGCAAGTTCCGATTCCAAACCGCAGGGTGCGCCAAAGCTCAAACCGTTCTGTGCCGTTTCTGCCACCGCCTTGATGACGGAATCATGGGCATGTCCCAACATCATGGGACCCCAGGAACCTACATAGTCCACATAGTCATTGCCATCTACATCGTAGATGTGGCTGCCCTTGGCCCGAGCAATGAAGGGAGGCGTTGCCCCCACGTTACCAAACGCACGAACAGGACTGTTGACGCCACCAGGCATCAGGGACTTTGCTTCAGCAAACAGTTTTTCACTAACAGAATGATTCATGCCCGCAAAGATAGAAAAGGCGGAATAACTCCGCCTTACATCTATTGTTTATTTTCAACAAGTTTTTGTCTAATTTGATCAAGGACTTCTTCGGAAACACCTAAAGACCTTGCCACGTCAAGTACATTATTCTCGCCTTGCCGAATACCCTGTTGAATGCCTTGATGTATTCCTTGTTGAATTCCTTGTTCAACACCACGAGCAACGCCATCGCCAATGCGGCAATCAATCTCATCCTGTGACATCATCTTCTGCTCCTGCGCGTGAATAAGTTCATCGCTTGCATTGTCAATACGAAGACGATCCACAGCCCGGGCAACATAGTCATCGTCAAAATCAGGAAGTTCGTTGTTGTCACCCGCCTTGGAAAGCAGGTACAGCCACTGGTCTTCCTTAGATTTCAACTCTTCAGGCTTTTTCGTAAAGCAACGCAAGTCAAACAAAATATAATTCATTTTCTTAGAAACCGGCAAGACATCGCCCTTCTTCAAATCATAATCGCTAAATAGATTCCATTCTTCACGGTAATCACGGGCCTTTCCAAGAGGATGAAAATTGCAAATCCAGATGGAAACCACTTCAGGAAGTTCGTACCTTCGACGCTTACGTTCATATTCGGGAAGCAACCGAAACTCAGGAGACTTGTCCATTTTCTGCTTGCCCTTAATTGCCAAAAAGAAGCTATATAGCAAGACCCGGTCAACAAAGAACGGATGGCTGCAACGCTGGATTTCGATATCCACACAGCGATGGTCCCTTGTCCAGGCATGGATATCCAGCACTACAGACCTCGCTGACGGCATCTTAAACTTGATTCTATCTTCGTATTCAAAACTTAGCGAATCGATTTCACGATTTCCGTCAAGATGCAATACACTGTTTAGGAAATCCCTAATGGTATCGGCATCCTTGAAAACCTCACGAAAGCCAGGTTCATAAGTCGGGTCCAAAAACGTCTTGCTCTCGAATATTTCGGGAATTTCACGTTTACGATTCATTTTAGCCTCCATTTTATTTTATACACAATATGCACTTTTAAAAAGCGTTTTTTTTCAACAAAAAACACCTGATTTTTACTCAGGTGTCTGGAGACTATTCGTAACGCTCGGGACAAACTATAGTTTATATGGATTTTTTGTAAAGGGTCGAATTGTAAATGTTTGGTAAAAGCTTTAGTCCTTTAGGCAACGAACAGAGAACCCTTTGTTCTTGTAGCCGTCGTAGTCCTGGCCCACGTAGTCGCTGACATAGTAGAAGCGCTGGTTCCACGCGCTGTAGCTGCTGCCCTCGAGCTCAGTAGAACTCCAGAAGTAAGCGCCGTAGCCTTGACGGTCGAAATCACCGCTGCGGCTGCGGCCACCGGCAGGGAGAACCGAGAAACCAAAGGAATCGTCATTGGTTACACCGCTATAGGGGGTCCACAGGCTTGTGTTGGCCTTCAGCTTCTGACCGGCATAGTCAGTACCACCCACATTCGTATAGAGGGCGCTCCATTCAGCACTGCTCGGCAGGTGCCAGCCGCTGGGGCAAACGCCACGGACTGGCGATGTAGCCAATGCAGTAGCACTGAAGCGCGTACACAACTTGCCATAGCCACATTCCTCACTGTAGTTCTTGTAAATAGCCACAGAGTCAACGGCTGCGGCCCAGGTGTACAAGCGACCGTAGGTAGCGCAGTTACTTGGATCATTGCCATAGCACCAACTGGTGGAGTCGGAGGTGTAACCAGCATAGTTGAACTTCACGCCGGTGTAGGCGTAGTTCAGGTTCTGGGCCATCCAGATCTGGCAGTTCTTGTTGTCCTCGTCGCAGATCTCAATGGTCTTGTAAACCTGGCCGTCGCGGGTGTCAAGAATTTCGCCATAGGTCTTGGATGAGTTCAGGTAATCCGTTGTTGTGGCGTACTTGCAGGTGAGGCCTTCGGGGCAGTTTGAGCTGTTGCTGTAGAAACCGTCGGGCTGGACATCCTCTTCTCCGGTGGAGGAGTTTGACCCCGGAACGGGGTCCGGGGTGACACTGGGGGACGAGCCTTCACCTTCGCCGGTGGAGGAGTTTGCCCCCGGGACGGTGCCCGGGGTGACACTGGGGGAAGAGACTTCCTCTTCGCTGACACTGCTGCAACTCGGAGTGACGGAGGGGGAAGAGCCCGGGGTGACACTTGGGGACGAGCCTTCACCTTCGCCGGTGGAGGAGTTTGACCCCGGGTCGGTGCCCGGGGTGACATCGGGGTCGTCGCCTTCGCTGCCCTGGTCGGGAGAGTTCTGGACACAACGAACGGAGAACGCGTAGTCCTTGTCGTTCCAACCGTCGCCCACGTTGCCAGAGTTGAAGCCGAAGAACCAACTGAACGCGAGGTCGCTATAGGACTCAGTAGAACTCCAGAAGTACGCGCGTTCGCCCTCGTAGTTGAAATAGACACGGTCGTAGCGGCGGTAGCCCGCCGGCAGAACAGCGAAGCCAAAGGAATCATCATTAGTCACACCGCTATACGAAGTCCACAGGCTGGTGTTAGCCTTCAACTTCTGACCTGCGGAACCATCTCCACCCACATTTTCAAAGAGGGTGCGCCAATCCGCATCACTTGGCAGGTGCCAGCCGGTTGGGCAAACGCCCTGGGTACCTTCGTAGCTATTGTTGCAATAGTTTCCAGCTCCGCAATCGGCCTTGTCCATGGCGACTTTCCAGGTGTACAGGCGACCGTACTTGGAGCAATCTCCTTCAGTTGTGCCGCTGCCGCCACCGCACCAGCTCCGTACATCACCGTAGTTCAGGTTCTGGGCCATCCAGGTCTGGCAGTTCTTATTGTCCTCGTCGCAAATCTTGATGGTCTTGTAAACCTGGCCATCGCGGGTGTCAGTAAACTCGCCATACTTACCAGCAGCAAGCATATCCTGATTCAGGTAGTCCCAAGCGTTTGACCCCGGAACGGGGTCCGGGGTGACATCGGGGTCGGTACCCGGATTGACGCTGGGGGAAGAGCCTTCGTCGCTTTCGCTGGCAGAGGATCCTACGTAGCTCGTGCAGTTTTCGGGATACATGTACAGTTCCCCGTCCGCTTCACAGTAGTAAAGCTCGTCGGAGGGACCTTCCTCTTCGCCGGTGGAGGAGTTCGACCCCGGGACGGTACCCGGGGTGACACTGGGGGACGAGCCTTCACCACCTTCGCTGGAAGAGGAGTTCGACCCCGGGACGGTACCCGGGGTGACACTGGGGGACGAGCCTTCATCACCTTCGCCGGTGGAGGAGTTTGACCCCGGGACGGTGCCCGGGGTGACATCGGGGTCGGTATCCGGGTCAACATCGGGGGCGGCGCTGGAGGAGGAGCTGCCGGTTTTCTTCACAACGACCCACTGGCCGTCTTCGCAGCGGTAGGTCTTGCCGTCGTCGGGGTTATTAAGGGTACTGCCTTCCTTGCGGCTGGTGCAGCTCGGGAAGGTAAAGCCTTCTTCCTCGTCGCCGTCCTGGTCGACGTCGGGATTTTCATCAAGGTCTTCGTCAGGCGCCTCGTCCACTTCGCCGATGATCTTGTCTGCCGTCAGGGCCTCCTTCCTGGAGACCTTCTCCCACTGACCGTCATGGCACTTGCGGTAGCCCGCATCCGCGGTGGCGGCCACCACGCCTTCCATGTCTTCGTCGCAGACCACCTTGTTGCCGTCCGCCAGCTTGATGTCGGATGGTACCGTTACGACGGAATCCTTTTCGTCGCCGTTGCTGCCGCTATCGTCACCGCAGGCGGTAAACAGGGCAGCCAGCGCCATTGCAGGCACCAGGGATAAGCCAAACTTTCGAATCACGCGTTTCATAAAAAACTCCGATATTGACGTAATTTGTTTTAAATATACACAAAAAGCCTGGAAAGAGATTTTTCCAGCACCGAGCCATGCAACCCATTGTAATTGCATAATTAGATTACGTCAGAGATTTTTCACTAGCAAAAAACACCTGACATATATCAGGTGTTCTTTTCCATCCGCTAACCTTCGTAATGGCCCTTGCAGGAAATCACGTCGATAACGTCTCCGTTGACCCGATAGACCAGGCGGTTGGCATCGTCGATTCGACGACTCCAGAATCCAACAAGATTCCCTTTCAAGGGCTCAGGTTTGCCGATGCCGTCTTCGGCGCTTCGCTCCACATCTTTCAAGAGCTGATTGATGCGCTTGAGAGTCTTCTTGTCTTGGGACTGCCAGTAGAGATAATCATCCCAGGCCTTATCAAACCAGTTCTTCTTCATCGTCACCCCCTACTTCAATCAGTTCATGCACAACACCTTTCCCTGCCTTGATGGCGGCAGCACCTTCTTCCAGGAACTTCATATTGCTTTCGCTGTAGAATGGGTCCGGAGCGGCGACGTCGAAAGGAATGCGGTTCTCTCTCAGGACCGCCTTGACGAACAAGTTGAGGGCAGAGGATGTGGATAGCCCTACCTCTTTACAGAACTTGTCGAAACGTTCCTTGTCCTTGGTTTCGATTCGTGCGGAAATTGTAGAAAGAGCCATAGCTATACCTCCATTTTCCGACAATGTAATACATTCGCTTACATTTTGCAAGCTATTTTGACACAATACAGCAGATTCTGCCATTTTTTCTCCTATTTTTGAGGTGAATTGTTTTTTTTGTTTAGTCAACTGCTTTTGAGAAAAGAAAATCCAACTTCTTTGCAATTTCAGCTCCCTCTGGCAAAAATTTTTTGTAATCTATAGGCAATTCATTTGTAAGACTGTATGTCGAAACGCCAATCGGCATATTAGAAGAACGCAAAGCGTAATCAACTGTGGTGCGATCCTTTGATTTACAGATAATAATGCCAACAGAAGGGTTCTCATCCTGCCTCTTGACGGTATCGTTCAACACATTCAAATAGAATTCCATTTTCCCTTTGTATTCCGGTTTAAAATCACCAATTTTCAATTCAATCGCAATCAACGAACGCAACTGGCGGTGATACAGCATCAAATCAACAAAGTATTCTGTTCCACTCACAGCAATGCGATATTGATTTCCAATGAAACACATATCCGCCCCAAAATCCATCAAGAATGCCCTAATATTTTTTATGAGAGATAGTTCAAGGTCTTCTTCACTATGGTCCGAATCTAACCCGGTATAACTCAGGTTGTATTCATCCTGAATTGCGAGAACAGCCTGATTTTTCACTTTTTCTGAAAGAGTTTCTTCAAAATTTGTTTGACCAAGTAGGATTTTTTCAAAGGTTTTCTGTTCTATTTTATGAATCAAAACATCCTTAGTCCATCCAAACTTTTTTGTCGCCTGGATGTAAAATCGACGTTCAAGGACATCTTTGCATTTTGTCAAAATAACGATATGCTTTGTCCAACTAATTTCTCCAACCAATGGTTGGAGAATTTCATTTCCGTTATATTCGGCTTGCCATTGAGCCATATACCAGAGATTAGATGTTCCAAAGCCCTGAATTCCAGGAAATTCCTTCTGAATATCCTTTGAAAGAGTTTCAACGATGGATTTACCCCATCCCGACAGTTCCCTTTTTTCGTTAATTTTTTTACCAATTTCCCAGTACAGAGCAATTGTCTGCTGGTTTACAACTTTCATCGCTTCGTATTGAGAACAGCGGATTTTATCCTTAATATCCCGAAGAAATGTAGAGTATTCTTTTTTTAACGCAATTGGATTTTTTGCAGGCATAGCATCTCCTTTTTTTTGAAAAAAAAACACCTGATTTTTCATCAGGTGTTCAGGAGACTATTCGTAACGCTCGGGAAGGAATATAGAAACGAGGGTTATTTTGTAAAGGGTTACTTTGTTAAAAATCTGTAAATTACTTTAACAGACCACTCTTTTCAAAATTGAGAATTTACTAGAGCAAATTCTTTTCCAAAATTTCCTTGGCGTGGTAGGTAATGATGATGTCGGCACCGGCGCGCTTGAAGGCGATCATGTTTTCGCGGATGATGGCGTCTTCGTCGATCCAGCCCATCTTACCGGCGGCCTTTACCATGGAGTATTCGCCGCTGACGTTATAGACGGCCACGGGAACGTTGCTGATTTCGGCAGCACCGCGGAGCACATCCAGGAAAGCGAGACCCGGCTTCACCATGACGATATCGGCACCTTCTTCCAGATCCAATTCCACTTCGTGCATAGCTTCGCGACCATTGCGAACATCCATCTGATAAGTCTTGCGGTTGCCAAAATGAGGAGCGGAATCAGCGGCATCGCGGAAGGGACCGTAGTAGGCGCTGGCGAACTTGGCGCTGTACCCCATAATCGGCGTATTGGTAAAGCCAGCTTCGTCGAGGGCTTCACGGATAGCGGTAATGTGACCATCCATCATGTCGCTGGGAGCAACCATGTCAGCACCGGCAGCCACCTGAGAAACAGCGGTCTTAGCCAAGAGTTCCAGAGTGGAGTCGTTATCCACATCGTGATCCTTGATGATACCGCAATGGCCGTGACTCATGTATTCGCAGAGGCACACGTCGCAGATAACATAGATTTCCGGGAACTTAGCCTTGATGGCGCGAACGGCACGCTGAACAATGCCATCATCGTCATAAGCTTCCGTAGCCATTTCATCCTTATGGTCGGGAATGCCGAAAAGCAGCACAGACTTGAGACCCAGCGGTCCGAAGGTTTCGAGCTCCTTCAGCAGTTCATCGATGCTGAAACGGAACTGGCCCGGCATGCTGGAGATTTCTTCCTTGACGCCCTCCCCTTCTACTACAAACATAGGGTAAACGAGGCTATCGGGGCTGACGGAAGTTTCCGCAATCATATTGCGGATGGTGGTATTCTGACGTAAACGACGAGGACGAACGAGCATAATGAGTATTGAGTTTTGAGTATTGAGTATTGAGTTTAGATTTTTTAAACGCGAAAAAACTATGACACGGTTGTAGGGTCGAGGAAATTCTTTTCAAGTTGTTCAAGTTCTTCGGCCCAATCGGTCTGGATTTTCTGTTTTAGTTTTTTGGCGAGACTGGGTGCGCGACCGCGGGTAGAAACGGTGACGGTAATGTTTTCCCCAAAGTCCATTCGGGCGGGAACAATAAAATCTCCATCCAGATAATCACAGGCGTTGTTCACCATAATGCGGCGAGCACGGGCGTCATTGCTGACCTGTGCGTTTACAGCCGGCTGGTCCGTGCAAATGTACACCATGGAAACGCCACGCAGATCCATAGAATCGTATGGATGTTCCACCAGATTCAGCATGGTCATAGAACCCTCGGGAATCTGCAGACTTGCAAACTCGGGATCGAACTGCGGGGCAACCACCGTAATGCGGGCTCCAGTAGGCAACAAGGTCTTTACCTTGCGCAAGGCAATGCGGCCACCGCCCACGACCAGGACGCTCTTACCTTCCAGCTTAACCTCAATAGCCAACATGCTGGAATTAAAATGCGTCGAAGTCTCAGCGGTCTTTCTGGTTTTCTGAGCGCCTTTGACTCCAGCCACCACCATGTCGGCAAAACCATTCCATTCGCCAAGAGGCGGCAACAAGGTCAACGGAATCTGCGGGAAATCCTTCTGGGCGTTCGCCACAATAGCGGGAATGTCGCCCTTGGAATGCTGACCGCTCAAAAGCAGGTACGGAAGCAAAGTCACCGACTCCACATCCTCACGCAAAAGGGCGCGCAGGTCATTGTCCAAATCCAGCAGGCTTGTACTTGCAATGCGGGCGTCAGGCATGTCGTGGCGCAGGCGGTCCAATACCACTTCAAAGGCACTGTAGGCTCCCGGACGGATGCAGTTATGGGCAATAATCAGAACGACTTTCATACAGAGTAATACTCCGCAATTTTTTTGACCAGGGAGTCCATGGTAGTTTCTTCACTTTCCACAACTTCGAAGCCATACTTCTTGGCGGTGGCAGTTGTGAGGCGACCGATGGAGAACGAGGTTCGAGGCGCGAGGCTCCGGGCTCCAGGTACCTGATTTGGCATTCCCGGTTTCTGACTCATGAATTCCGGTTCAGCAACTGCAACTGGAATATCTAAGCATTTTGCAAAGTTTTCTACGGCACTGGAACTAGCGAACACCACAGCGTCGGCTCCGGCGACAGCTTCACGTTTCCAGTCGGGCATGGATGCTGCAGGTAGCGTTTCGTATACTACCCAGCGGGTTGCCGCAGGAAGCAACTTCAAGATGGTTTCGTCGGCAAGGTTGCCTTGAAGAAGGAGGATGCGGGATCCGTCAAGACTGGATCCTTCGACTTCGCGCTCCGCGCTTCTACCCAAAGGGCATAACTCAACTTGAGAACTAAAGTTCTTAGTTTCGTATAGCTCAGGATGACACTCAGGCTGTTCTTGTTCAAAACGACACATGGCGGCAAGCAGTTTGCCCAAGCCTTCGCCGGTATGGTCCTCGGGAACGTAGTCACAGCGGACGCCGCGTTCCAGCAACTTCTTTTCGGTAATCTTTCCGACGGATGCAATTTTCTTGCCGGCAAGAACGCGAATATCCAGGCCTGCCTTAAAGAGGGATTCAAAGAAGGAGTCCACCCCATTGGTGCTGGTGAAGGCAAGAACATCAAAGTTTGCGAGGTCTGCGAAATTCACCTTACTAGATTCTTCGACTTTGCACTTCGTGCTTCGCTCAGAATGACACACAAATGGACTTTCCAACACGCGAGTTTCGATCATGGGAGTTTCAATGACTTCGGCACCGAGGGCTGTAAGGCGAGAAGCAATTCCCCCGGCCTGCTTTGCTGCACGAGTAATCACCAGACGCTTACCGGACAGCGGCAAATCCTTACGCCAAGCGAGAGACTTGCCTAGATCCACCACATCACCCATAATGGTAATGGCGGGCGCGGTCACGTTTTCACGGAGGATGGTCTCCCCCGCCGTTTCCAAGGTGCAGGCGACCGTACGCTGGTAAGGCGTAGTTCCCTTTTCGATGAATGCCAGAGGAGTCTTGGGATCCTTGCCACATTCCATCAAACGGCGAGCAATAAAATCCATGTTGGCAATACCCATGTAGAACACCAAGGTTCCTGGGCATTTGGCTAGAGCCGGAAAATCCAAGCCAGAGACACTGGATCCTTCGCTTCGCTCAGGATGACACATTACGGACCGATCCTGTTCAGGATGACTCGAGGGCGATTCCTGCTTCTCGTGTCCGGTAATGATGTGCAAACTTGTTGCGATGCCTCGATGGGTTACAGGAATTCCTGCATAGGCGGGCACAGAAATTCCAGCAGTTACGCCAGGAATGACTTCAAATTCAATTCCGGCCTCTACAAGTTCCAGGCATTCTTCACCGCCGCGTCCAAAGACGAAGGGATCACCACCCTTGAGGCGAGCGATTGTTGCACCCGGATTTTCCTGGGCAAACTTTACTAGCAGTTTATTGATTTCGGACTGTTTTACCTTGTGATGGGTCGGCATCTTGCCCACATCCACCATCTGAGCCTTCTCATTACTCATGGCTAAAATCGCAGGAGAAACCAGGCGGTCATAAACGACCACGTCGGCCTTCTCCAAAATGAACTTGCCCTTCAAAGTAAAAAGCCCCGGGTCACCAGGACCAGCGCCAATCAAATAAACTTTACCAAAATTCTTCATTTCGTTATGAAATTTAGAATTTATGCAGATTGGCTATTTTGATTTCTACGGATTGAGTTGCTTTTTGATGAGTTCCGCAAGGGATACACCCAGCTGTTTAGCCTTCTGCACGGATTCTGCATCGGCCACATCGAAGGCTGCCGAGTTTTCTGCACGAAGCAGGCGCTTGGAAGCTTCGTCCCAATAGATACCGCGAATCCTAAGCGTGCGATTGCCTGCACATTCGCTGGTTGGCACATCCGCGGCATCGACACCCGCATCCACGAATTCTGCGAAACTTGCCACCGGGAACTGGCAGCCTGCATCAAGAGCCTTGAGGAAAGCCATTTCTGCAACGGCAATGCAGTAAGTTTCTTTGTGGTTAACTCGATCGAGAATTGCGTCTGTAGGAAGGCTAGATCCTTCTCCCCTACGGGAATCAGGATGACACGCAACCATACCCTCAAAGCCTGCCCTGAGTTTGTCGAAGGAATGACTCAGCGTCTCAATGGCAAGAATTCCCTGGCCGCTTGCAGGAAGCATCTTGTCGGTGTCGAAATATTCCGTTACCTGGTCTGCAAGGCCCATGCGCTTGAGGCCAGCGGCAGCCAGAACGACGCCGTCCAATTCAGCCAACTTGGAAATGCGGGTCTGAATATTCCCGCGGATAGGCACGTATTCCAGATCCGGACGCAAGGCCTTCAGCTGGACCACACGACGGATACTTCCTGTACCCACCTTCGCTCCTGCAGGCAGATCCATAAAACGGCAGCCATCCTTACCGCCACGGGCAAGGAACGCATCTCGCGGATCCTCGCGCTTGAGAACCGCAGCCAGTTTGAATTCCGGCAACACTTCTGCAGGCATATCCTTCAGGCTATGGATGGCGATATCAGCTCGACCTTCAAGCAGAGCAACTTCAAGTTCCTTAATGAAGACGCCTTTACAGCCAAAGCTGGCGAGGGACTTGTCCAGACGGCGGTCACCCTCTGTAGTCATGGATACCAGTTCGTAACTGAGGTCGGTGTTGGCCGCGACAATTTCGTCGGCAGCCATAGTAGTCTGGGCAAGAGCCAAAGCGCTTTTACGAGTTGCAATTCTAAGTTTCATCACAAGACCTTCTTGCTGGATCCTTCGCGGCTTCGCCTCTCAGGATGACACTATGATGGTTCTGCTCACATGTCATCAGGAAGACGCCTTCGATAAACATTCCAAATACTTCTGCACATCCTCTGCAGAATTTTCTGCTTTCACCTTGTACAGATAATCGTTGGCCATTTTCTTTGCGAAACGGACATACATCATCTGAATGCGATCGGAATCTTCCTGAGACAAATCCGGCATGGAACGCAACAACTTTTCGCATTCATCTTCCGCAGTGGTCACCATCTGGCCAGCAAGAACGTTAATTCGCTTTGCCACATCGTCCATGCGGTACCACTGCAAAAATTCCTCGATACCTTCCTGAAGGATCTTCTGGGCTGCCTCCAGTTCAATCATGCGAAGGCGGCGATTTTCAGAAACAATCTTTTCCAGGTCATCTACGCAAACGTACTGAACACCGGGAAGTTCCCCGATAGACGCTTCTGCATTGCGAGGGCTACCCAGGTCTATAACCAGACGCGGGGCGGAACCATCCTGATGATGGCCGGCGGAACCATCATGCGAATCCTCCGTGACCTTCAGCAAAACTTTAGCGTATTCATTCTTCGTTACAATTGGCTCCTGGCAAGCACTGCAAAGAATCATCACATCCGCCTTGCCCATAACACTATAGCGTTCTTCAAAACGTACCGGAGTCAGCACATCCTCAAACTTTTGGGCATTGGCAAACGTGCGACTGGAGGCAAAAATCCTAGTGGTATTTTCCTGAACGTACTTTAACATCAGGGAACCCATTTCACCAAGACCAACGATGTACACGGAACGATTTTCCAGATCATCAAAAGTTTTCTGGACCTGTTTCATGGCCAGGAACGGAATGTTGCAACTGAGCTTACTCAAGTTTGTTTCTGTCTTGATACGCTTGGTGGTGTGAATTGCACCCTGGAAAAGTTTATTCAGGCTAATGCCTGTTGTACCAGCCTGGTGAGCGGTTTCATAGGCTCGGCCAATCTGATGCAAAATCTGGTCCTCGCCTACCGCCACAGAATCAAGGCCCGCGCAAACATTCATCACATGATGAACAACCGCATCTCCTTCGTAACTATAGAAGAACTGGGCAAAATCTTCGTATTTCTGGTGAGCAAGGCCGCACACATAGCGAACCAGTTCGCCTTCTTCCAAGGGGCGATCACTGGCCACATAGACTTCGGTGCGGTTGCAAGTAGCAAGAATCAAAAGTTCATCAAAGTTGGAATGCTGAAGAGCCTCGGCCTTCATTTCCATCGTGATGTAGAACTTTTCACGGATGGCAATTTCTGCCACCTTATGACTCATTCCTGCCATGTAAATCTTTCGCATGGCAGAAAATTTAGAAAAAAGAATTCTATTCCGTAAAATACTTGTAACTGGTCTTCTTCAATTCACGAACAGAATGAAGAACAGCATACTTCGGATTTCCAAGAGTTGCGGCGGCCTCGGTCACAAACTGACTTAGCTCTTCGTCGCTTTGAGCATGGAACATTCCGTAAACATTGTACGGGAAGCCTTCAAATGCAGGACGTTCGTAGCAATGAGAAACATGAGGATTTGCCGCAAGAACTGCGCCTGCTGCGGAAGCATCCATGGAAAATTCGCCAGATGTTCCAATATCAAAGCAGACCATGGCATTGCAAGGGAAACCTGCCTGCTGATGGCGAAGTACTGCTCCAAAACGACGCATGCGCTTTGAAGTAAGATCTGCGCGTGCCTCACCAAGAATGGTCTCTAGATTCTTCGCTCCGCTCAGAATGACACCTTGGAATAAATCAGCAAAGGGTGTCAAAGAATGAGGCAAGTCTCCGCTCAGCATACGGATGCGGGCCTTATCCGATTCCGAAAGTGGCACGGCCTTTCCAGCAGATTCGCCACCCATTCCGTGACGTTCTATTTTTTCGTCAGCTCCCTGCTTAGAGCCAGCGGCCTTCCCCATTACCGTATTGATCTTGAACATCTTCTTTGCCGGCATGGAATGAACATCGTGCAGTGCGGTCATCTTAGTTAATTTATCTATAATAGACTGCAAGGCTGTTTCATTTTCGGCAATGACCGTAAACCAAACGTTGTATTCGTGGGAACGAACGTAGTTGTGGGTTATGGCAGGAACATCCATCACGGCTGCGGCAAACTTTTCAAGTTCTGTCTGCGGATGATCCGTCGTTCCATCAAAATCGAAATCAGTTTCCGGCACACGACCTGCACACAGGCGACTTACCAAGCCCAATCGCTTAGTATCGTAGACACCGCCAATGCGGCGAATCACGCCAGAAGTGCAAAGGTTTTCTACGACTTCAAAAACCTGCTGTTCAGTAACGCCGCCAAGCTGTTCGGCAATAGCAGCATAGGGGCGTTCCACAATAGGAAAACCATCCTGAATGATATCAAGAATTCGCTGTTCTAATTCAGTCATGACAATTTAATTGACGATTGATGATTATTATCAATCATCCATCATCAATCATTCATTAATTTCTTCGTCGGTCAGGTAGCAGGCCGGATCCATTTCCCAGAAGTCGCCCGTCACAGCCTCGGCGCGGGTACGGAAGTTACCGTTACAAAGGTTCAGGAAGGCGCACTTGGGGCAACGACCCTTCAGCAGGGGCTTGCGATCCTTGAGGCCAGCCATGATCGGGTTGGAAATGTCAGTCCAGATATCGCCGAACTTGCGTTCACGAACGTTACCCAGGGTAATGTACTGGGTGAACTGGTCAGGATGAACATTGCCAATGCTATCGATGTTACCGAAGGCCATGCCGCTACGATTGCCGCCATTGCTCTGGATCAGTTCCAGAATCTTCTTGGCACGTTCCGGATCTTCACGCTTCATACGCTGATACAGGTACACAGCATCGGCGTGGTTATCCACCGTCAGGATTTCCTTGTTCAAACCACGCTTCTTAAAGTCGAGAACGCGGTCGATAATCAGGTCCATAACCTGGCGACTTTCTTCGTGACTCAAGTCGTGATCCACAATGCCACTGCCGCGGCCGCTATAGACCAGATGGTAGAAGCAGGCGCGGTCGATATTCTCGGACTCGATGAGGTCGAAAATAGAATTGAGGTCGCGATAGTTATCCTTGGTAATGGTAAAGCGAAGACCAACCTTCTGGCCGGTAGCAACACAGTTACGGATACCGCGGATGGCAAGCTTGTAGGCTCCTTCCTTGCCGCGGAACTTGTCGTGAGTTTCCTCATTACCATCAAGGCTAATGCCCACATAGCCCACGCCCATGGCCTTCAGCTTTTCTGCCACTTCGGGAGTAATGCAGGTTCCGTTGGTAGAAATCGTCGGGCGAATGCCCTTGCTAGCCGCATAGTTCGCCAGCTCAAAGAAGTCGGGGCGCAGCAGCGGTTCACCACCGCTGAACAGGATCACCGGGACCTTGAATTCCGCCAGCTGGTCAATCAGGGCCAAGCCTTCTTCATGAGTCAGTTCATTCTGATACTTGATGGCCTCGGAACGGGCATAGCAGTGCACGCATTTCAGGTTACAGGTCTTGGTGCAGTTCCATACCACCACCGGGCCGCGGCCTTCGGAAACGCCGTTCTTGGCCTCATGAGCCTTAGGAGTGTAACGCAACTGATCCCCGTAGTTCGGGGCGTCCATCAAAAGTTTGGTAATACTGATCATGAATAGTCTTTGGTTATTAGTACAGGGCTAAATATAAAAAAACGCCCCTGATGACAGGGACGTCTTCAAACCGATAATTTCAAGAATTACTTGTCAGCAAACTTCTTAGAGGCGGCAGCAACCTTCGGATCCTTCTGAGCGTCCTTGATCTTCTGCTTGATGCCATCTTCAATCTGCTTCTTCAGCTTTGCAGCGAGAGCGGGGAAACGGTCTTCGAGAGAATCGCTGAACACGGCAGGAGCCTTGGGAGCAGCCGGCTTGCCACCGAACTTACCACCACGCTTGCCATTGAACGGACGCTTGCCACCCTTCTTAAAGGGAGCCTTCTTCTTGTCGGCAGTCTTCACTTCTTCCTTAGCTTCAACCTTAGCTTCTGCAGCGGCTTCAACCTTAACTTCTTCGACTTTTTCTTCTGCCATGATATACCTCTTGAAAATATTGTTAATGAACGGGCCAAAGATAGTAAAAAAACGACCTGTTGTCTATGTGCGGTTTTCAAGCCAATGAGCCAAGACCGTAATATCAGCAGGGCGGACACCGGGAATTCGACTAGCCTGGCCCAAAGTAAGTGGTTTTTGTGCATTCAAACGCTGGCGGCTTTCAATGCTAATCGCAGAAATGGCCATATAATCCAAATTCGGGTCCAATTTTACGCATTCCATCTTCTTCTGATCGTCAATTTCACGGGATTGGCGATCAAAAAAGCCTGCATAAATTTCTTCGGCATACATAAACCACTGATCACGGCGGGTCAAAACCACATCCGGCACAGCAACCCTAAAAAATGTTTCGGGATCTATGCCCGGACGGCGCAAAACATTGATCCAGCGGGTGCGCTCGTTTGCCAAAGCCTGGCCACCAGCAGCCAAAATCAGGTTTGCAGCCTCAGGAGCTGCAGATTCCGCAGCCAATCTAGCCTTAATATCAGAAATCAGCTGCCTACGACGGATCCAGTCTTCGTAATCCGTGTCCGTCAGCATGCCAATACGACGAGCATGTTCCTTCAAACGGGCTTCCGCATTATCGCTACGGAGGAACAGACGGTATTCGGCACGGCTAGTGAACATACGGTAAGGTTCATCCAGAAGTACATTGACAAGGTCATCCACCATGACACCCAGGTAACTCTCAGAACGTCCAAGAATCAGGGGTTCCTCCCCCTTCACCTTGAGTGCAGCATTGATACCCGCCATGAGGCCCTGGCCTGCAGCTTCTTCGTATCCACTGGTACCACAAACCTGACCAGCAAAATAGAGACCAGGCACATTCTTACACTCGAATGTCGGATACAGCTGAGTGGCGTCCACAGAATCGTATTCCACTGCATAGCCAATCTGCAAAACTCTTGCACGGGTAAGCCCAGGAATGGTATGAATTGCTGCCAACTGAATATCTGCCGGCAAACTGCTGCTGAAACCGTTTATGTAGACGCGACCAATATCCGCCTGTTCCGGTTCAAGGAACAGCTGGTGACCATCACGGTCCCCAAAGCGGTTAATCTTGTCTTCGATACTGGGGCAATAGCGAGGACCCTTGCCGTGGATTCGTCCACTGAACATGGGACTATCCTTAAAGCCGCTGCGTAGAATATCGTGAGTCTTTATATTGGTGCGGGTAATCCAGCAAACGCAATCATTACGGATAAACTTGTTCGTGGAATCACCCCAGAAATAGTCCGCATCACGACCCAAGCCCAAATTGTCATTATGACGATCACTCATAGGCCAGGGAGCATCATCCCCGTGCTGCACATCGCATTCGCCAAAATCAATGGAATCTGGATCCAGACGGCTTGGAGTACCCGTTTTCAGGCGGCGAAGACGAACTCCAAAACGTTGAAGGCATTCCGAGAGTTTATCGGAACTGGGTTCTCCCACTCGCCCACCAATGCTTGTATCCAAACCCGTGAACATCTTGGAAGCAAGGAATGTTCCGCTAGTCACCACGATAGACTTGGTGATATAGCGATCTCCATTCAGCAAGGTAATTTCAAGGCGATCGTCAGCCAGACGATCAAAATTTGCAAGTTCACCCTGAATGACGCTCAAGCCGGGCAAGGAAGTAATCACCTCGCGGGCGACCTCGCTATAGTACTTCATGTCGCACTGAGCACGAGGGCCCCATACAGCAGGCCCCTTGCTCATGTTCAGCATACGGAATTGAATACCGGCCTTATCGGTCAAAAGGCCCATCAGGCCACCGAGAGCATCAATGTCTCGAACGATCTGTCCCTTGGCAACGCCACCAACGGCCGGGTTACAGCTCATACGACCAATGGCATTAACATCCATGGTCAGCATTGCTGTCTTTACACCTAATTTCCAGGCGGCGTGGGTAGCCTCGATTCCTGCGTGGCCACCACCGACAACAACTACATCATATTCCGCAAGAACTGAACTCATACAACACTCAAAAAACAAGGCGCGCCAGCATTGACGCGCCCTAAACATTCATTTACTACTTGTTCGCAGCAGGAGCGGCCGGAGCATTCTGTGCAGCGGCAGGCTTCAGAGTATCAACTGCAGCCGGAGCTTCAAGCTTCCATTCCACATTCTTGCCCTTCAGCAATTCAGCAATTTCAGCCTTCAAAGTTTCCTTTTCGGATTCGAAAGAACCATACAGCTTGTATGTGCCATCCGGGTTTACGAGGTAAATCTTGGGAACGTAGCCATCGCTGTAAAGTTCACCAAACTGGCGAGATTCGTCCCAGACAACGGAAACGTTATCATCGTACTTGGCGTTGTCCATGAACTTACGGATGCCGGACTTGTTATTGCCACCACTGAACACAGTAAGTGCGGTCAGACCCTGAGGTACAAATTCCTTGGCCATTTCAACAACCTGAGGTGCTGCATGGGCGCAATGGCCACATGTGGCGGAGAAGTAGGAAATCAGGAGGGGCTTGCCACTGAAGGAGGAAAGGTCTTCGACCTTCAGGGTGATGCCAGTAGCCTTCACAGAGAAATTCATCTTTGCCGGCATACCGTTAGAAAGAGTGTCGCCCTTAAGAGCAGCAACTTCAGCCTTCAGCTTTTCCTGTTCTTCCTGCTGCTTCTTCATGGCTTCTTCACGGATGGTCTTCATCTTTTCGTTGTAACGTTCACCCACAGCCTTCAGGGAATCATCGGGCAGCGGCATCACGAAGCTGGAGTCGCGATTCTTCTTAGCGGCATCCTTTACGCCGAGAACGAAGTAATTGACATCAAATTCCGTGTTGAACTGGGAACCAATGCTCAGGAACTGATTGCAGAACTGAACACCAAGAAGGTAGGAGAACTTTTCGTTATCGGAAGGTGTAGCACTCAAAGTTACAGGAGCGTCTGTTGCCACAGGTGCGCCCACAATGGCCAGAGTCTTGGAAACGGAATCCATGTAAGCACGAACCTTAGCCTGGTCACCACCGAAAGAAGCGAAAGTTGCACTATCCGGACGAGTTGCTTCAAAGCGGGCACGAGCCTTGCCATTATAGATACCGCCAACAGCATTCAGGGAATCTTCAGGAATCTGAAGTTTAAAGTTGGAATCCTTCTGAGCCTTTGCATTATCAAGAATAGCCTGAATAACCACATCCTGGTTCAATTCCTCACCCACCTGCTTGGGAATCATAAGGAAATTCTGACCACCAAACTGAGCACCCAGCATGTAGGCAAACTTCTGGTCATCAGTAGTATTGGCATTGATAGAAGCTGTCTTAGAACCATTTGTATTGCAAGCAGCCAAAGCGAGGGCGCATGCACCAAGAGCAACGATTTTCTTATTCATTTCAAATATCCTTCTTTTTTGAAATTTTTCGGCCAACAATTTAGCAAATTTCATTTATTTAGGCAGTTTAGAGAACTCCCTAAAGCACTCCAAGGCCCTAGATGCCACCTTTTCAGGATCGCTTGTACCAAGTTCGACGACCGCCTGAACAGGAGTCACATTCAAAAGACGCATGGGATACGGGGCTACAGTGGGCAAAACCAGCAATTTTCGTGGATCCGGAGAGGGATTTTCGGAGAAAGTCACCGCCAGACGACCGTTGCGCTGGAGAAGTCCCTGCACGCGGAGACGGCCAGCAAGCAACGCGATTTCCGTCACCATCATGAGCATGGATGCAGGGGCCGGCACTGGACCAAAACGGTCTTCCAGCTCCTGGCGAATGCTTTCCACCTCATCCGAGGAAGCTACTCGTGCAATTCGCTGATACAGAGAAATTCTGGTAAGACCATCCTCGATATAATCTTCGGGCAAGTAGGCGTCCACACCCAATTCCACACGGGGCTGCACAGGCTTATCCGTAGGTGCCCCGCGGAGCTGTTCCACGGCCTCGCGAACCAGGCGGATATACGTCTCAAAACCGACTTCCGCAATGAAGCCGTGCTGCTCCTGACCAAGCAAGTTTCCTGCCCCACGAATTTCCAGATCGTGCATGGCCAGCTGATAGCCACTTCCCAAATCGGAATACTGCTCCATGGCCTTCAAACGACGCATGGAATCCGCGGAGATGGAATTGTTGGGAGGAATCACCAGGAAAGCCTTGGCAAGCACATTACTGCGTCCTACGCGGCCGCGCATCTGGTATAGCTGGCTGATACCAAAGTGATGGGCGTTCATGATGATCATCGTATTTGCATTCGGAACATCCAAACCAGATTCAATAATGGACGTACTGACAAGAATATCAAATTCGCGGCTTAGGAAGGCGTTCATGACACGTTCCAGTTCCCGGTCTTCCAATTGGCCATGAGCCACAGCTACGCGTGCTTCCGGAACCCAGCTTTCCACATCTTCCGCCAGCTGATTAATATCGTGAACACGGTCATTGACGATGAACACCTGACCGCCGCGAGCAAGTTCATCCTTTACCGCACCAGCCAAGACCACATCATCACGCTTGAGAAGTTTCGTTTCCACAGGGAGACGATTTACGGGAGGCGTATTGATGAGGCTAATATCGCGAACACCCGTCATACTTAAATGGAGAGAACGGGGAATCGGCGTTGCGCTCATGCTAAGCGTATCTACAGCTAGACGGAACTCGCGAAGTTTTTCCTTCTGCTTCACGCCAAACTTCTGTTCCTCGTCAATAATAAGAAGGCCAAGATCCTTGAACTGATTCTTCTCGCTAAGCAGAGAGTGAGTTCCCACAACGATATCGATTTTGCCGTCCGTCAAATCCTTGGCAATGAGTTTCTTATCCTTGGCAGTCTTATAACGGTTGACCAAGGCGATGTTTATGGGGAACGCGGCGAAGCGTTCCTTGAAATTTTCATAGTGCTGAGCCGCGAGAATCGTTGTAGGTACCAGAATGGCCACCTGCTTTTTAGCACACACGCACTTGAAGGCCGCACGCATGGCCACTTCCGTCTTTCCAAAACCAACATCGCCGCAGATGAGGCGATCCATGGGCCTACGGCTTTCCATATCGCGTTTAATATCAGCAGTAGCCTTCACCTGGTCTGGTGTGGGATCAAATTCAAAGGCGTCCTCAAATTCTACCTGCAACTTTCCATCTGGCGGGAAGCCGAAACCTTCAATCAGTTCACGCTTGGCGTACAGTTCCACCAGTTCACGGGCAATCTGTACCACCTTCTTCTGGACTCGCTTCTTGACCGCTTCCCAGGCCTTACCGCCCAGTTTGTCCAGTTTCGGCTCCTGTCCTTCGGGAGGATCCAAACGGTCAATTTTACGGAGGTCTGCAACAGGGAATTTCAGACGATCACCACCATCATATTCCAGCAAGGCGCAGTCCACCATACCGCCATTGACTTCCACACGGACAAGGCCCAGATAGCGGCCCACACCGTGATCCTCATGAGCAACATAGTCACCACGATTCAGGGATTCCACCAACAGGGCATTGGCTACAGAACCGGAAATCTGACGTTTGCGATGCTTATTGGCATGTCGGTTAAAAATTCTCGTTTCCGTCAGGAAGGCGATCTTATCTTCTTCCAGCCAGAAGCCCTCCGTCAAATTACCAACAAAGTAATCTTCAACAGGAAGGTCTTCAAAAACATGGCGAAGTCTCGTCAATGCGCCCGGAGTTGGAGCAACCACGTAGACCTTTCCACCAGTTGCAGCAAACTCTTCTATCTGCTTGGCAACCGCATCTGTGCCAGCACTAGAGAAATCCTGGGGTTTTACAGTAACACTATGCCAACTGCCGGCATCTGCCGCAACACGGGTAATATCAAGAGACGCCTTCCCCGGGAACTTGCGGGAAAGTTCACCAATCTTCCACCAGATATCGGACGCAGGAACCACATCAGGACAACTGGAGCGCAAGTCCTGATACATTCCGTCGTAATTCTGAAAAAGTCTTGCTGCAGTCTCCGAGAGGCCGGAAAGTTCATCAAAAACTAGCGAGCAACCCGGCAAATAATCCAAAAGGCTGGAGTCCAGATTCTCGTATTTTGGCCTGCGCCACCAAAGGCCCGAAAGGTCGCCACCAAACTTGGAAGCCTCCTCATCGGGCAGAGTAAACTCACCCATGGGGAACAGGGTAATCTGCTTTAGGTTTTCAATGGACCTCTGGGTAAAGATATCGAACATACGGATGGACTCAATTTCATCTCCGTAAAATTCAATACGTATAGGATGAGGATACAGGAGACAGTTTACGTCAACGATACACCCACGAATGGAAAATTCCCCAACACCGCTCACCACGGGCTGTTCCACAAAACCATGATCCAGAAACCAGGGTCTCAGGGCAGACGGTTCAAACACGTCCCCCACCTTTATAGACTTGACTTTTGCCTGAAGTGCACCCGGCGCAGGCAAACGCATCAGGAGAGCATCAAGAGGACAAACCGCAATTAGGGGCTTTTGCGGATTTCCCGCATCCCTAAAAAACTTCAGGCGTTCTTCAAGAACACCTTCAAAAGGCACCTTCTGCTCATAGGGTTTCAAGCCAATTGAAGGGAAAAAACGGACGTAATCATCCCCGACCAGACTTTGAAGATTCTCCACCCAGGTTTCTGCAGACTTATAATCCCTGGAAACCACCAGCATATTGCCCGGAGCACAGAAAAAGCGCCGGGCAGCCATCATGCAGGCCATGGGAACGGTAGCACCGTTTACGTGAATCGCCTCCGATCCCGCATCCGCAAAAAGGGACAGGGAGGGGGTCAAGTCGTCTTGGATAAATTCCTGAAGATTTTCCATTTTATGCAATGTAGAAATTTCCCCTGCATAAAAGGAAAAAACCGATTCTCCAAAAGGAGAACCGGCTTTTCACTGAGCTATGAAGGACTCGAACCTTCGACCCACGCCTTAAAAGGGCGTTGCTCTACCAACTGAGCTAATAGCCCGAGTGCCCCAAATATATGAAACATTTAATAATTTGTAAAGGCATTGATCCTTTTTTTATAAATTTGCAAGCAAGCTCGCATGTATTGCGGCTCGACCACGCCTAAGCACAAGTTGTTTGGACACGGTACACTCCTTTTTATACATTTAGAACATGAGTTTACTCGGGAAAATATCTGCACTGGCTTCCGTAGTCCTTGCTACGCCGTTGGCCTGTTTTGCGTATTTGGAGCACGGCAAAGCCGGCGACGAAGTGTTTTCCTTCATGAACACCTTCGACAGCCCACGAAATGCGGCACTGGAAAAGTCCGCCTCAGCAGCCCCCTCCACAGACCCGACAATTTCCCAGTTAAACCCGGCAGCTCTGCGACTTCCTGAAAAACAGGACCACATGGCATCCATGCACTGGCAAACTGGAGACCTAGCAGAGAATCAGGGTTCCATTTACTATACCCAATCCTTCAGGAAATTCATTTTCCAGATCAGCTACAACTGGCTTGACTACGGAACCATTGACGGATACGACGAATACGGTAATGAAACTCACAAGGAATACGAGCCCTTTAGCCAGCTGGCTACGGCCACATTTGCATTCCCGCTGAAGCACATCCAGTTCGGCGCAACCCTCAAGTTTGCCAGCGACAAACTGGCCGAAGACGAAGGGGACCGAACTGCCATGGGCGCAGCCTTTGACTGGGGTATAGCATGGCAGTCCAGCAGCAACAGCTTCGGCTTCAGCATTGTCGCCCGCGATTTCGGATGTCTCCTGCAGGACTACGTAGATGACGGAGTCGACGACTTCTACCCCATGAGCCAGACTTTCGTGCTTGCGGGCTATCTCCGTCCCCGCAGTATCCGTCGACTGACCATGTTTGCGGAAAGCGACTTTCCCAGATTTGCCGACGCCGACCTGAACTTGGGCGCTGAATATGCCCTGGGCGAGCATTTCGCCGTCCGTGCCGGTTTCACCCGCACCTGGATTGACCTCTCCCGCGATTTCAAGGAACTGACCGCATCCAACGACCGCCCCAGCGAGTCTAACGAAGCCCGCATGGTCAGTGCCGGCCTGGGTTACAGCAGTAGCCTGTTCTCCGTGGATTACTCATTTTCCTACCTGGCTCAAGGTCTTGGAATGGAACACCGCATTGGCTTGCGTGTAGGTTTCTAATGAGACAGTTTGACGTCATCGTTTGGGGCTACTCGGAATCCGAACCTATCCCAGAACCAGCCTTCACAGATCCTGCACTGGGCTGGTTTTTCGGCAACGACCTCAACGAAAGCCTTGCAAGGACGGACGCCGAATGGATTGTCATCGCCCACAAGTCCATAAACATTGATCGCAATTTTCTGAACGATTTGGCCCAGGCAGTAGAGGGCTACCCCATGGTAGACGCCTTCGCCCCCCGAATCAAGAATGGCGAAAAGTTCTACAGCGGCTTCAAGCTATTTGGCAGGCACGGACTCACCATGCTTGGCGAAGACGCCACTCTCCAGTTTGTCGCGTCCCCTCACCCTCTGATAGCCGCATACTCCCGACGCATCATTCAGCGCACAGGACGGGTGGACCAGGACTTTCCAATTGAGGAATCTCTGGTAGACTACACCCTCCGCATGTATCACGCCGGAGGAAAAATGTTCAGTTTGCCCTTCCTGGTCTCAAGCCTGAAACAAGATTTTTTAGAAACGGCGGACACACTCCTATCTAGGGAATACTCAGTCATTCCCCTGGCGCAAGTTCTCTATAAAAGTTTTGGATTCACAAGGACCCTGAGCTTTATGCTAACACATTTCCAGACGTTCTCTCCCCTATGGAAAAAGAGAAAGGAACTGGATGCCAAAAGAGAAGCAGCCATTCTACTGAGCAAGCTGAAGAAAAATACCCTGAGCGACATCACACTGACAGGTAAGCAATGATACAGAACAAGTTTTTTGCAGCCATCATCACCCTGTTCTGTGGTTCCGTATTCTCCATGGCCCACGGCTACGGAGACCCCCAGGTCACCCATTTTTCCATTCAGGACTCTGCCAGGAATTACCAGGTAAATATAAAAGGCCAGCTGGCGGATTCCGTTGCCGTCACCAACTTTGATGAATTTGCTGGACAGGGAAACAACCCCACCCACTATGATAATTCCATGTCCATTCGTCTGTTCCTAGATGGACAATTTACAGACGCATTCAAGTTCAATGCCCGCGTAAAGGTCAGCACGGACTACACAAATAGGGACATTCCCTTCAATTACTACAATCCAAACGAAGGAATTCCCTACAACAAGCAGAGCGAAACCAAGCGCACCTGGGACCTGTTCGCTGCCAACGCAAGTTACCAACTTTCCGCAGTAAAGTTGATGGGCGGATTTGACTATCTGGAAATGGGCCCCGCCCGCCATAATCATGTCATTCTCCGCGGGGAACAGAACAATTATCGTCCCTGGCAGGATAGCAGCAGCCGCATTTACGACGCAGCACCAACACCGTATTTCGGATACGAATTTGAAATCGGTCCCGTAGTCTATTCTCAATATGGCATGAAACTTTTCGAGAAGAAAGGCGAAGGCAAATACCTTCACGTTCACCGACTGGACTTGAATCTCCCTGCCAACGTCACTTTAGGCCTTTCTGAAACGGCACTTTACGGCACCACCGTGGAAGCCGCCGGTACAAACCCCAACGTGGATGCAGATAGCACTGGGCGTGATTTTGAGTGGGCCTACATGATTCCCTTTGTTCCCTACGTTTTCCAGGAGCACCTGCAGGGAGACCAGGACAACATCGGCCTCGCCTTTGATCTAAGCATCAAGACCATTCGCCATTGGGAAGTCTATGGCGAACTTCTCTGGGACGACATGAAGTCCCCTACCAGCATGTTTGATGACGGATGGTGGGGCAACAAATGGGCAGCTTCCGTCGGCATCGCCAGAGACAGCCTTCACATCGGCAAGACACTCTGGAACTGGTACGGCGAATACACCCGCATTGAGCCCTGGGTCTACACCCATCATAAGGGAGGCGGATACACCTACGCCAGTTACGCACAGAGCATGGGGGCAGACCTTGGTCCCAACAGCCAGGAAATCTATACAGAATTAAGCGGAAGTTACCGCATAGAATCTGGACTGCTTAAGGAAGCCCTAATCCGCGGAACCTTGCTTGCAAGTGCAGTTTCAAAGGACACTGCCTTTGGCGGTAACATCACGGACATGCACGGTCCAGACGATGCCACAGACAAGAAGTTCCTTGCAGATGCAACCACCCTGAACTATTACGAAATTGGCGGCCGTCTTGAATTTGTCCCCTTCTGCTGGATGAATATCCGCGCAGGCTATTCTCGCTTCTTTGGCGATTATGAAGGCTACCGCGCTACCGCCATCGGTTCCTTGCAGTGGTAAACCTAGTCATCGCAGCATCTTGATTTCTTCCTGGGAATCAAGCCAACTACAATCAAAAGCGCAAGAACAGCAGCACAGCCATAATCAAACCATCCAAGGCCTTCGCAGTGTCCGTGAAGGCCGTTCTGCGTAATGGCCCCCAGGAAGGTATCCATCATGAACGCATCTACCAGCCATCCAAAGAAGAAGGCGCCAGCGGCAATGCTGAACAGGTAGGCAAAAAGAGTGCGTTTACCAAAGGTTTTGCCCACAACCACCATGGACGCAATGCTTGTGGCTGGGCCTGCCATCAGAAGTACCAGGGCCGCACCTGGAGGCAAGCCTTTTTCCATCAGGGCCAGGGCCAGAGGGATGGAGCCTGTAGAGCAGGTATACATGGGCATGGAAACCAAAAGCACGGCAAACATGCAGAGAATGGGATACTCGCGAATGGACACGAACAGTTCATCCGGAACAAAGGCTGCAATCATGGCTCCAAGAATCAGGCCCACCAAAAGCCAGCGGGTAATTTCAGGAAGCAGATCACCGAAGCCATAGGCGAAAGTTTCCTTCAATTTTCCCACGAACCCGTTATTGAGCCCAGCATCGCAATCATCGTCATCATGGCAGCAGCAACATCCGCACTTTTCTTCATGTTCGTCATGACAGAGACCTTCGTGTTCAACATGTTCGTGACAGCAACAGCACTCATGTTCTTCATGACCACAGTCGCCATCATCACAACAGCAGTCCTCGTGACAACGTTCACCACCGCAACCGCAGCATTCATGTTCGTCGTCGTGATCATGGTCCTCATGGCCACAGCCCCCGCAACCACATTCATTTTCAGGCACATTGATTTTAGAAAGATCTTCCTTTGCCTCTCCGCGAGTTACCGCATTCGTCAACAGCCCGCCAAACATCGAGGAAACAAATGCCGCCACCGGACGAAGAATTGCAAAAGGCAACCCCAGCAAGGAGTAAGTTGCCAAAATGGAATCCACACCTGTGGCCGGCGTAGAAATCAGGAAGCTAACGCTGGCACCTTTGCTTGCACCTTCCTTACGTAACGCCACTGCAGTAGGAATCACGCCGCAGCTACAGATGGGCAGCGGAATTCCAAACAGGGCTGAAAGCAGAACAGACTTGAAATTAGGTCTGCTAATTTTCGGTACATAGAAGGAACGGGGAACCCACACATGCAAGACTCCAGCCAGAAAGAAGCCCAACAACAGGAAGGGCGCCATTTCTGCAAAAAGTTCCACTAATGCAGAAAGAAAGGTCTTCACATATTCCATAAATTAATCCTCCAGCACATGGGCCATGCCCTGGTTGAAAATCATCTTCACATGTTCATCCGCCAGGGAATAGTAAACCACACTTCCCTCCTTACGATACTTCACCAAGTTAGACTGCTTGAGAATGCGTAGCTGATGAGAGATGGAAGACTTTGTCATCCCCAGCAGAACGGAAATATCGCTGACGCACATTTCCGGGCGGCAATCATTGCCATGGCATTCACCGTGACATTCGTGCTTCTTGGTAACCTTGCTGTGATCACAATGTTCAGCCATGTGGTCTTCAGCCTTCATCAAGGCGCAAAGAATCTTCACGCGGGTAAAGTCGCTGAAAATCTTGAAAGTATCGGCCAGATCCATGAGAGATTCATCCTCAGGCAGCATGGGACGAATGGCCTTCACCACTTCCTCGTGAATGACACTGCAGTCAGAACCTTCGAATTCCATTTCCTTTTCAGCCATTTTACACCTCATCGAGATCCTTCGACTTCGCCCTAAAGGGCTTCGCTCAGGATGACACGTTCTTTTTATTGAAGAGTTGAATAATTGTTCAACCATTAATATAAAACAATATTTTGCAAAATTCAAGCCCTACCAATAAAAAAAAGACTGTACAATCGTACAGCCTTCATAAAAAGCGGTCCACCATGTCGGGCCCCGACTAAAAAAATTACGCGAACAAAGCCCTAATTTCAGCGTCACTCTTGACTTGCAGCGCCTTGGCTTTCCATTCAGGATTCAGCATTTTCTTGGCCATATCCGCAATGACCATAGTATGGGCCGTAGCAGATTCCGCCGGAGAAAGAAGCACACACATGAACTGAGCCTTGGCTCCTCCGCGAATCTCTATTCCTGTCAGACCTTCGGGGCAAACAACAAACGCCATCAGAGGTTCTGCAAGTCCAGGAACTCGGGTATGGGGCAAAAGCAGCCCCTCGCCCATATACACGCCCTGTTTCACTCGTTCAACAATCCCCTTCCATGTGGCATTGGCGTCAAAGGCGCAGGGACCGTGAACAAGAGCATCATAAGCAAAACCCAAGGCTCGGCCAAAGGTTTCCTCACCAGCGTAGAATTTCGTATAAACTAAAGCCATATATCACCTAAGCGAACTTTCCTAACCCACCCGATGATAAAAAAAATGAACGGCCACACTTTCAGCCGTTCATCGTAAATATTAAGCCAGAGCCTTCTCCATAAAGTCAAATACCTCTGGACTGGTAACCTTGGCCACTTTCCTAAATTCCGCAAACAGAACACGGAGTTGAGCCTTACCAGGTTCAATGTACTGTTCGAACTTCTGGATGCCCTTCACCTTGGAAAGGAAGCAGTAAGCGCCCATGGCCTGCATCACGCGCTGAAGACTTGCGTGAATAAAGGCCTCCCAGGCATCTTCACTGGTATAAGTCTTCGTCTCGCGGAAGGACGTACGCCAGTATTCAAAGAAATCCTTGATTTCATCCAGAGAAAGGCTCACATAGGGATCCCACAGGAGACTTGCCAAATCATAGAACATGGAACCACGACGGGCCCCCTGATAATCTACGAACGCAACTTCGGCATCGGGCTTCACCATAATGTTCTGGCTCTGGAAATCACGATGCATCAGAACCTTGGGCTGAGCATCCACTGAAATCGCCAGAACAGAGAAGAAATTGCGGACTGATTCTGGAATTTCCTGAATACCCTTATGAGCCTTTAGGAAGTTTTCGGTGAAATAATCCGTTTCCCACTTAAGGGCGGCAAAGTCAAATCGACGGAGCCAAATGTCGGAATGGGAACTGAACAGGGAGCGGGAAACTTCCTGCCACTTGACCAATGCGTCAATAACCACCGGGTAAAGAATGCGAACATTTCCGGACTTACGGTTCTGCGTGGAAGGAACAATTTCATCCAGCAAATTGTGGGCACCGAGATCTTCCTGGAGAACAGAGCAGGCCTCTTCGTCTACGATATAGACCCTGGGAACCGGCAGACCATATTCACGGAAGGTAACGGAATAGTCAACGAACCGCTTGAAATCGTCATCTATGGAAGCGCAAACCTGAAGGACACAAGAGCGTTCGCCTTCAGAAATGCGGTAATACTTACGACCCGAGCCAGCACCGGCAATGTTGGACACCGTAAAGTTTTCTGAATACCCGTGGGTAAACAGGAATTCCCTAATCTTAGAAGAAATTTGCAAGGTTTCGTTACTCATATGCGTGAATATATAAAAACAACGTGAAAAAGGGTGGAAAAAAGGGGATTTTGAAGCGTCCCAACATTTTTATAAAAAAGGACCAGAAACTTACAAAAAAACACAAAAACATTTTTATTTTGTTATTTTTCTACAAAAATAAAATGAGGATGTTACCATGAAAAAAGCACTTATGCTGCCGGTTGCCATAGCTCTTGGCATTTGCGGACAGGCTTCCGCAGCTTCCATTGACAAACTGTACTGGACCTCAATTGACGGTAAAGACATTGCAGAAAAGGACTACTCCGACACAGCTGTATTCAACTACAAGAAATCTTCTGATTTCACAGCAGAAATAACGGCGGACCAGGACGCCAAATTGCTGGTTCTGCGTAGAGACTCAATTTCAAGATACTACGCCGACAATGACATTTCCACATGGGAATACACCTGTAACACAAGCGACATGCTCGGAGAAATTGATCTAGACAAGAATTACTGCATCGCCGAAGAAATCAGCATAGCTAAAGGCACAAAAAAATACGAAGGCTCATTCAAGGCAAGAATAGATTTACTCAAAAATTCTGAAATGAAGCTTGCTCTAATCACCCCATCTGCAACAAAGAGCGGAGCAAGCGACACCGTCTATTCCAAGAACGAACTATCCGCCCTCTACACCGTCCTGCTAGAAGTCTCATCCACAGAAAACGGAACCACAACAAATGCAGCAAAAAAAGAAGTTCTCTACGGCACGAAGGAATCTTTCGCAGCAACACCAAACAAGGACTATGAGTTCGCATGCTGGGCTAACAGTAAAAATGAGTGTATAAACTCTCAGCCAAAAACGGAAATTTGGATATTCGGCGACACTGCCATAACAGCCCTCTATAGACAGAACGTCAACGCCCTTAAGGTAAACATCACTTCGCCATTTGACAGCTTATATAGCATCACTTCCAGGAGTAAAACCTACAGCAATCTCGCCTGTTCCGAAAAAGAATGCGATATCGCAGAAAAGGATACAGTCGAAATCATAATAGACAAGCCCGCCACATTCAGCAAATTTGATATTAAGGATGCAAGCAACAAGCAAATCGCCAGCAAGCAGACCTCCGACAAGAAGAAAATCCTGTTTGAAATGCCCGCAACGCCTGTAACACTGACAGCCACTATAGCCCCGGATTCAATCACACTTACCTATGACAAGGCAAATGTTCGCGTCTACAACGTTTTGGACCCTAAGACAACGATTACAAGGACCACCTACTTTGATACCATTGTAGTCGCCCCGATTGATGAAAACCACGCCTTCAAAACCTATGAGTTCAATGCCTCTGACGGAACAACAGGCCGTTACTATGAAGAATTCGGAATCCCCTACAATTCGGAACATTACGATTACAAATACACGTATATAAAGAAAGATTATGACATTGTGGCAACCCTGGATACCGCCTACAAATTAAGTTCTGCCCAAACTGAAGAAGACCTGTGCAGTTTCGGTATTTACCCTACAATTGCGAACGAAGGAAAGAAAATTACTTTGGTAGGATACACCATTGTCGACGACTCTCAACTCGAAAAATTTGAATGTAAAGACGAAGAGGGAAATGACATTGATTTAGATGAAACGGAGATTTTGACTAGCCGAATGGAAAGCAGTTTTACCATGCCAGCATCCAGCGTTACATGCGGCTGCATTGCTAAGAAAAACGTACACACAATCACATACACCGCCACATCCAAAAACGGTACCTTCACCGCAGAAACGAAAGAAGCAACCTATGGAGATGTGATCAAATTTACAGTAAAGCCAAAGGAAGGCTACAAATTCAGTTACGACGTATGCAATACCGACGATCAAGGGGTTGAAACGTGCTGGAAATACGGTTTATTTGCCTGCGAGGAAAAAGATGACAATTATCAATGTCCTTTTGAAATGCTTAGTTATGACCGTCACATCAAACTAAACTTCAATAAGATCTATGAGGTGAAAGTACCATTTCCTCAAACACAAACTGAGTTAATGGCGGAAATCGCCAAAGGTTCCTGCAGCTTAGATGCATTCCCTGATTTCGATTCCCCAGATATCGCTGCTGAAGATTCAGTCTCAATTCGAGCTAATCTATACATGGGAACGGTGTTTGAAAAAATGGAATGTAAGGACAAGGACAACAATCCCATAGAACTAACAGAACCGACTCGTTGGAGTGAAAACGAAGACTCTCCTCAATACTCCAAATTCTTAATGCCGGAATCTGACGTGACCTGTACTTGCCAAACAAGTTTTAAGTCCTATTCTTTGTCATCTTCAGTTATTCTTAGAACCGAAGACGAGAATGGTGACATTAAGTACACAGCCATAGATGACGTAAAAATCAAGGGATTGCCGGACTCTGCAAAATACAGATCAGAGGTTTCGTTTAGTGTTGATGCAGGGGAAAAATACTACTATGCAAGCACCGAAATCTATGACACAAACGACTCGCTGTTATCATACATTTCCGTAAATTACTTTGTAAACAAAGCACGATTTACCATGCCTCATGAAAACGTGAAGGTGGTTGTATATCTTAAAGAAAATCCAAACTACAAAGAAAATGACAACGGAGAGAAGGAATCCATCGTTCTCGGCAGCACACTTGATGCGTTCCATGTCAACGTAGTCAAAAACAACATTCTTATCTCCGGCATCAAGGCAGGCAGCAACATCGCCGTCCTTGACTTGCAGGGCAGAATCATCACTACTTCTCGCGCAAGTTCCTCCATGGCAAACGTTATGGTTCCTCGCGCAGGCAACTACCTGGTGAAGGTCGGCAGCAAGATCCAGACCGTTACCGTGAAGTAAGCCTAATCGACTTATTAACGCAGAAGCCGCAGCAAAAAGCTGCGGCTTTCCTGTTTTAAAAGGCCTTCCATCCCAATTGACAGCGACCAACATATTCGCCACATTTAAATAAGCGAACTCTCCGCACTACAGCAAAAAAAATTACGAGAACTTAATTCTAGGGTCTACCATGGTGTAAAGGATATCACTGAACAGGCGTCCAATCATGGCCATCAGGCTGCTCAAGAAAATTACGCCCATCACCACATTGTAATCGCGGTTCACCATGGAATTATAGAACAGAAGGCCCATGCCATCGATATCGAAAACCTTTTCGATCAAAAGGGCTCCGGCGAACATGAGAGTACAAATTTCGCTCAGGCGGGTTGCAATAGGAATCAGTGCGTTTCGCAGGGCATGTCGAGCCAGGGCCTGGTTAAAACTCATGCCCTTGGCGAGAGCCGTGCGCATATAGTCGCGGCCCAGTTCCTCCAAGGCGGAGTTCTTCATCAGGAAAGTCAGGAACGCAAACTCGCTAATCATGTAGCAGAAAATGGGCAGCACCAGATGGTGAGCCAAATCCGCGATCTTTTCAAAGAACGTAAAATCCTCGAATTCGTCGGAGGTCAAACCACCTAGGGGGAAAATATCCAGATAGGAGCCGCCCGCCAAAAAGATAATCAGCAAAATACCCAGGGCGTAACCAGGCATCACATAGCCGGAGAAAATCACGCCGCTGCTAAGAGAATCGAGCTTGCTTCCATGATGGACCGCCTTCCACAACCCCAGAGGAATGCAAATCAGGTAGCTGAGGAAGAAGGAGGTAAAACCGAAAAACAGCGAAATGGGAAAACGGCTGGTAATCACATCCCAGACAGGCAGGCCGTAAGTGTAGCTGTTACCTAAATCCAGATGGAGAACGTTCCAGAGCCACGTCAAATAACGCTTCCATGCAGGCTGGTCAAAGCCGAAGTAGGCCTGTATCTGTGCAATCTGGTCTGGCGACAGCGCCTTGGACGCATCTACCCCTCCCTTCATGGCTGCGGCCTGCTGGGCACGGGAAATCATTTCTTCCACGGGGCCACCGGGCAGCAGCTGAATCAGGATGAAGCATACCAATGAAATCCCGATGAGAGTCGGGACCATCAGCAGCAAACGTCTAAGGATATAGGAACGCATATGGGCTATGAGCTGTGAGCTATGAGCTGTGAGCTGTGAGTCAACGCAATCATGGCGAAGCCATCTAACTGAAACTCATGGCTCATCACTCAATACTCAAAGCTATCTCATCTTACCGGAGCGGAGGACGTCCATCATGTTGAAGGGCTTTGCAGTGCCGGCGGCAATCTGTTCTGCCAGGAAGTTCACGGCGTCAACGGTACCTTCAGCGTAGATCTTACGGCCGCACACGTTGTGCTGGAATTCGAAGTGGACGGTTCCGTCTTCGCTGTCCAGGCTGTAGGTGTGGAATGCATGACCACCCAGGTATTCTTCGGGCACGCCCATACGTTCCATCTGTTCGCTTTCGACGCGGACCTTTTCGATATCGTCCGGAGTGTAGCTGAAGCCCATCTTCTGGAAGGAGCCTACCACGGCACGTGCAGTACCGCTAGTGTCAGCCTTGGTCTTCTGGTGGCTTTCCACTACAGAAAGCTTGTAACCACTAAAGGCTGTGGGGAATTCAGTAGCCAGCCATTCGATCATGGTCTGGAAGGCAACAATCTGCTTGCTCATGTTGGGAGCAATCACGCTGGGATGGTTTGCATCGGCAACCAGCTTCAGGAGAGCGTCGCGGTCACCGCCGGTGGTACCCATCACGAACGGAATCTTGTGCTTTACGTAGAAAGCGGCGTTGTCGTTCACGGCAGTGGGATGAGTGTAGTCCACGCAGATGAGGTTCGGGTACTTGGCGAGAACTTCACCGATGCGTTCTTCGCGGTTGCTGGGCTTCAGAAGCTGGATGGTCTTGCCAGCCACTTCAGATTCATTTTCGACGATAATTTCACCAGTCAGGGAATACGGGACCAGTCCCAAACCGCGCTTGACGCAGGTTTCGGCCACAATCTTGCCCATGTTTCCCGGAATACCATTTACCATTACTTGTACGGACATAAAAACTCCTATTAAATTTTACGGTTTACAAGATAGATATTTCTGCAAATTATATAGAAAAGCCCCATCAAAATATGGGGC
>JAZLHK010000069.1:0-21801 GCA_045616805.1 Fibrobacter sp. | reverse complement strand
TTGTATAATTTTGACATGGGCTTTTTCTTCTGTTTTTTTTGGCGATTAAATTTTAGAAAATAGCCCATTTTTTGTTTAATTTAGGCGAAAGTCAACGAAAAAGGGTGGCGAAGCCACCCACACATGTTGATGAAGAGCCATATTTTCCGTTGATAAAAACTTTATATTTATACGAAACACCTTCATTCGGGGGCTCATTATTATGATAGATGAACTTTGGGAACAATTCAGAAAGGCCAATTATTCGGGTTCTGTATCTGTACGCAAACAGGGTGAAGAAGACCAGGTTCTCTTCGCTGAAAAAAGTTCATCCCCCGAAGACGATTCCATGATTCACGAAGCTATTTATGGTCTGGATCCGGACTACACCAAGGTCTGTGTCATTACTGCAGGTTTCAAAGGCGACAAGTCCGCCCTGCCCGTGGTCAGTTTTGCAGGTAATGCAGCCGAAGCTCTTGATCAGGCTGTACTTGAAGGCTTGGCCCATAGGAAGGCACTCATCGTGAAGGAAAGCGGAGCCATCGTAAAGTTCGGTTATAAAGATGACGAAATCATCTGAGCTCCTGATGCCTGTTGGCACCAGGGAGATGCTGGAAGCAGCCATCCATAATGGTGCAGACGCGATCTACATGGGAGTTCCCCACTGGAACGCCCGCGGCCGCACGGAAGACTTTAGCCTTGAAGACGTTGGAGAGATGATCCGATACGCACGTATTCGCGGCGTGCGAACCTTCCTTGCCATGAACGTCCTCGTATTTGAAAGAGAACTGCAGGAACTGCCTGAATTTTTGGAAAAGGTCATTAGCCTAAAACCAGACGCATTCATCATCCAGGATATTGGTCTTGCCCGACTGATTCGAGCCATCGCTCCGGAGCAGGAAATCCATGCCAGCACCCAGATGACCCTGGCCAGCGCAGAAGCCGTAAATCTCGTGTCCCAGCTGGGCTACAACCGCGCCGTTCTCGCCCGCGAGCTGAGCTTGAAGCAGATAGCCTCCATCAAGGAGGCAACTAATCTTGAGCTGGAAGTTTTTATTCACGGAGCACTTTGTGTCAGCTATTCTGGCCAATGTCTCACCAGCGAGAACTTTGGCGGACGCTCCGCCAACCGAGGCCAATGCGCCCAGAGTTGCCGCCTACCCTACCGCATTTTTGTTGACGGCAAGGAATACACCAAGACAGATGCCCAGTACCTTTTCAGCACCCATGACCTGTGCGCAATTCCTCGCATTGAGGAGTTCATGGACATAGGCATTGAGTCCCTGAAAGTGGAAGGCCGTCTAAAAAGTCCTGAATACGTGGCCGCCGTTGCCAGGGCCTACCGCAAGGCACTGGACAGCCATTCCGCAGAAAGTTTAACGCCCGCAGACAGAGAGCCTCTTGAAGTTCTTTTCAGCCGAGGACTCAGCACCGGCTGGCTAGATGGCGTAAACCACCAGGAACTGGTGGACGGGACCTTCAGCAATCACCACGGAGAATTCCTCGGAGAAGTTCGCAGAGTGGACCGCAATGGAGTCTACATTGATTTCCAGGAAATGCCTCCCCGTCCCGGCGATGGCATTCTCTTCGAAAATACCGTTTTCGGAACGAGCATCGGAGGACGCCTTTACTCCATTGAAAATGCCCGAGGTATGATGCACTTAACCTTCGGCAAGGAAGTAAATCTAGGCAAAATTGCCCTGGGCATGAAGGTCTACCGTAACGACTCCCCCACCCTTGAAAAAGAGCTGCACAGAACCTTCACAGACAGAGAGCAGGCCAAGCGCATTCCCATAAAAATGGTTCTCTTCGGAAAAATTGGCGAGCCATTGCGCTTAACCGCTTTCGACGATGGCGACAGAAAGATTCAAGTGGACAGCGACCAAATTCTTGAAGCAGCACGTAATTCGTCCGACAACGACTCCACGGGAAATTCATCACCGAGCAGCCGAATTCAGGAACTAGCCCAGAAGGAGCTTTCCGCACTCAGCGCCACCGCCTACAAGTTGACAAATCTCGTCGTAAAGGTGGACTCCACAGCATTCCTTCCGGGAAAACTCCTGCGCACTCTACGTCAGAAAGCTGTAGAACAGCTGGACTGCGTTCGCACAGAATGGCCCGTACTGAACGAAAGCGCTATCAATGGCAAGAAATTCCTGACAGAGATTCGCCAAACAGCATCAAATGGAGCCGTCAAGAAATTAGACAGTCACAACGCTTCAAAAATTTCTGTCCTGGTCCGTCGCCCCGATCAGATTGAGGCACTCCGCGGTCTGGACATCGACAACGTGATCATGGACTTTGACTGGGGCGTCAAATACGATGACTCACTCGCCCTTATTCGCGAATTGGGATTCAAGGCCGGCATGGCCACCCTCCGCATTCATAAACCCGGAGAAAATCACTACATCAAGAACATCCTGCGACTGGCTCCGGATTTTGCACTAGTTCGAAGCCTGGGCGCGCTTGCCATTCTAAAGGATAACGGCATTCCGCTGAAGGGAGACTACAGTCTCAATGCAGCCAACAGCGCTAGTTACGATTGGCTCCTAAACCAGGGCCTGGAATCCCTGCACCCCTCCTGGGATTTAAACAGCACTCAATTGTTTGATTTACTGGATAGCATTGACGGAAGTAAGCTGGAACTGAGCCTCCATCAGTATATGCCCGCCTTCCACTCCGAATACTGCGCCTTTGCCCGCAGCCTCACCAACGGAAGACGTTTCCCGGAATGCGACAAGATCTGCACCAGGCACAAGGTTGAAATTCTTGACCACAAGGGGGAACGCCATTTCCTGCAATCCGACGCGGAATGCCGCAACACCCTGTTTGTAGGCAAACCCCAATCCGCCCTGAAACTTCTTTCCCGTCTCAAAAACTATGGCGTGAACCTGTTCCGTATAGAACTCCTTGACGAGGAACCTGACATGGTTAGAAGAAAAGTTCAAGTCTACACCCAGGCCATCCGTGGAAAGATTGAGGTGGATACAGCAATTCGCCTGGCAGGCGTCCAGGAAAAATACGGTCTCAGCGAAGGCCAGCTTTTCAATGAAAGCACCTGGCAAGACCGCAAAAAAAATTAAATTTGTAAAAAACAAAACAATCCCACAAAAGGATCATTATGAAAATTGCAGACAAGACCGTAGTCCAGATGCACTACACCCTCACCTCCGACGAAGGACAGGTTATCGATTCCTCCGCTGGCCGCGAACCGCTCCAGTACATCCAGGGCGCCCACATGATCGTGGTTGGTCTTGAAAAAGCAATGGTTGATCACGAAGTTGGCGACAAGTTTGACGTGAAGGTCATTCCTGAAGAAGGCTACGGCATCTATGACGAACGCATGACTCAGGAAGTTCCCACCACTGTATTCCAGGGCGTGGACAAGGTTGAACCCGGCATGACATTCTACGCACAGACTCCCATGGGACCCATGCCCATTCGCATCAAGTCTGTCAACGGCGACAAGGCTGTCATCGATGCAAACCACGAACTTGCTGGCAAGAACCTGAACTTCGCTATCGAAGTTGTTTCTGTCCGTGAAGCAACTGAAGAAGAACTGAAGCCTTTCCAGCCGCACCAGTGCAAGTGCGGCAAGGGTGAAGGCGAATGCTGCGGTGGTAATGGAGACGGCGAATGCGAATGCAACGGCGAAGGTGATTGCAAGTGTGGCGGCAAGGGTGAAGGCGAATGCTGCTGCAAGGATAAATAATTCAAAAGATTTTTCACCTAACAGTAAAGGCTCCGATAATTCGGAGACCTTTTCTTTTACCCTTTCAGAATCCGCTTAAAAGTTTGCTTCAGCACCCGCAAGCCATAAGTTACCACATTAAGGTTAGATTTTTCTCCTGCATAGCGAGTGGGAATTGGAAGTTCGCCAAGAGCAAATCCAGCACCATCCGCAATGGATATAAGTTCCAGATCAATATCAAAACTGGGGCTCAGCCTACTCAAATCCACGGTCTTTAAAAATTCAGCAGAATACACGATAAAGCCACTATGGCGATCCGTCAACTTATAGGAGAACACCCTATTTTCGATCCAGGTAAGGACTGCACCACCAATGCGTTTATGCAGGGGCATACCGCCTTTGCGGGCATCACCGGCAATAGCACGGCGACTCCCCTGAAGAAGCGCAGTCTGTCGCAAATTTCGGGAATCTACATGTGCTGCATCACTTGCAAGTTCAACATCCCTACGTTCAAATTCAGCAATGAATTCGCCCAGTTTTTCTGCAGGATACTGACCATCCCCATGAAGACAGACCACATACCTGGCGCCACTTTTTAAGCCTGCATCCAGACCGTACTTAACTACGGCACCATACCCACGATTCTTTTCGTAACGGCAGTAATGAAAAGAATCCTTGCGCAATTCCTTTGTCAAATGAAGTTTTTTAAAAAAGGAGTTGAACGCACCTATCGTATTGTCAGAGGATCCATCGTCAATTACCAGCACATTAGACCGGCAGCAAACATCAGGATCAATTTTTTCAAGGACATCCGCCAATGTTTTTTGAACATTGTAGGCCGGAACAAAAATGAATATGTCCTTTGAATTTCTAGGCATAGTGACCGACAAACCAGTCCAAAGACTCCTTTAGAACCACATCCAGAGGAGTAGTCGCCCTAAAGCCCAAAATTTTTTCAGCCTTTTCAACGGAGGGCATTCGGCGTTCGGAATCTTCGTAACCCGTTCCATAATAATCTTCCCCTGAAACAAATTCAGGTTCCGGCAGATCGTCTACAGAAACATTTTGGATTTCAGCATAGATTTGGCGCATCTTTTCGGCCAACTCTGCAATGGAGACTTCATTATCAGGGTTACCCACATTAAACGCCTGAGAATAGGCCTTAGAACCCGCAGCCAATACCGCAAATACAAAATCTACAGCATCAAAGACACTTGTGAAGGTTCGCTTGGCAACACCACCATTCACCAACTTCAAGGATTCCCCACGGACCAGAGCGGAGGAGAAATTTGCAAGAACTCGGGGAATTCCCTCCCCATCAACGCCAGGCATATAATCCATGAACGGTCCAACAAAATTGAATGGCCGAACCACAGTCCATTTGAGATTTTCAAGTCCGGCAATAAAACGTTCCGTCAGGAGTTTTGCCGTAGCATAGCTCCAGCGGCTGGCTGTAACCGGGCCAAACGTCAAAGGAGTTTCATCCTCAAGCAAGACACCGGAATCTGCTGTAGTCCTGCCATAGACTTCAGATGTGGAAAAATGTATCAGCCAGCTACCGGCCTTGGCACACTCTTCTGCCAAAACTGCCGGATGGTTGTAATTACTGCGAATAACCTCCGCAGCCTCAGCCATATATCGACTTGGCGTACAGATAGCCGCAAGATTGATGACCACAGGAAATGCGGCAATCTTCCTTGCCACAGAACGGTCAGAGATGTCCGCACTCATGAATTCGCAACGGTCGTTCTTTAAATGCTGCTGAACACGATAGAATTCCAAATCCACGGCAAATACACGCCATTTAGTTCGGCAAAGTATAGCATCCAGCAAATGGCTACCAATAAAACCACCGCAGCCCACAACGGCTACGGTGATAGAGGAGTCATTAAACTGTAACGAAAAATCCTGCAAGATTATTCTACAACAGTGAATTCACCAGAGTTGGCGCCCTTAGATGTGTTGACGTAGGGCTTAATACGAATAACTGCGTTTTTGGAAGTTTCAACGACATCTTCAGAAAGTACAACTTCTTCTTCATAGCATTTGCCGCTTTCTGCCTTGCCATCAACACCGACGGATCCGTCAACCAGAGCCTTGCCCTTGGAATCTGCATCCTTCTTGAATTCAAGAACGTAGCCGGAATCATCCAGGTCAGAAGCGTAAACAACCTTGACCTTGTCACCAATATGGAAAGTTTCACCACCAGCGGGGTAAAGGATCTTGGTGCCTCCAGTTACGGTGCAGTCGTATTCAGCTTTAGAAGGAGATGCTGGAGACTTATCGTCATCATCATCACCGCAAGCCATAAATGCGAGAGAGCTAGCCAATAGAAGAGCATAGGTAAGTTTCATAAATAAATTCCTTATTTTTACCCTTAATATATAAAATTAACCCTAGAAATTATCTGGCGACAACCTGATTGCGAATCTTTTCAGACAGTTCGCGACCACCCATCTGTGCAATGCATTCGAAAGCAAATTCCTCAGCTGTACCGGCACCACGACTGGTGACCAACTTACCATCCACAACAACTCGGTCTTCCAGGAACTCCTTGCAGTTCATGTCCACTTCACAGCCAGGGAAACAAGTTACCTTGCGGTCCACAAGAATGCCAGCCTTGCTAAGCACCAACGGTGCAGCACAGATGGCAAAGACAAACTTACCCTTCTGATTAAAATCACGAACCACATTTGCCACTTCTTCGGATGCAGAAAGATTCTTCACTCCGAGGCCTCCACCAGGTAGGCAGACGGCATCAAAAGCATCTAGGGCAAGTTCTTTCAGCAGTGCATCTGCAGTCACCGGCAAGCCATGTCCACCAGTCACCTGCAGGCTATCGGAAATGGATGCCATAGTTACCTGGAAACCTGCACGCTGCCAGTAGTCAAAGGGGGTAACAAATTCGGTTTCTTCAAAACCATCTGCCATCAGGAATAAAATTTGCATAATGCGTTCCTTTTTTGATGAATTATAAAAAAGTTTGGTGGTTAAGGAAAAGAGTACAGGGATAATCCCCTTCTTTAGGGCTTCACACTATGGGCACTATGCTTTTTTTCTATATTTCGCGCCATGAATTTTAAAGATCGCATTATTCGTGCCACCGGACAGAAGACCCCCTTCCGTCTAATCGTTGCTGACCTAACTGCAACCATGAACGAAATCGGCAAGAAACATGAAGCACAGGGCTTCGCCCTGAAATTGCTTGCAGAAAACGCCCTTGCCAGCCTTTTCCTCAGTGCAGGTCTCAAGTTTCCCGGCACCGTAAGCTACACCACCCGTTTCAACGGTGAAATTTCCCTTATCCAGTCGGACACCACTCCCCAGGGTTTGGTGCGCAGCATGATTCCCCACAGCGAACTTCTGGCCATCGGCGGCAATGAACCGGCCCTGATTCCCCAGAGTGTCAGCGTGGTGAAATTGAACGAATACGGCAAGCGAGTCCACGAAAGTGTGATCGAAGCTCCCTCCGTCTCCATGGGCCAGAACCTGGCCACCTACCTGCTCCAATCCGAACAGGTCCGTTCCGCAGTGGGCATTGAGGCAAGGTTCAACAAGGAAGACCCAAGCAAGCTGGACTACGCTGCAGGTTTCTACATCGAAGCCTTCCCCGATCTGGAAGAAAAGGACATCAACCTTATTGAAGTCATCGTCCTGAACCTGCCCAAGTTCGCAGACATGTACAAGGCAGAAGGCTTTGACCTGGACGAATTGCTGGACCAGCTTCGCGGCCCCTACGACATCGATATTGTGAAGGAACTTGACCCCAAGCCCTTCTGCCCCTGCAGCCACGAGCGCATGGTCAATTCCATTTCCACTCTCCCGCTGGCAGACCTGCAGGACCTGGAAAAGGAAGGCGAAGACCTGGATGTCACCTGCGACTTCTGCCGCAACAAGTACAAGATTACCCTGAACGATCTTCGCGAAATCATCGCAGATCGAAAGAAATAGGATCCCTATGTTTACTAAGCAATGTGTCGTCACTCTTGACCTGGAAGGTGTTCTCGCTCCCGAAATCTGGATTGCCGTAGCCGAAAAGACCGGCATCGAAGACCTGCGCCTCACCACCCGCGACATTCCCGACTATGACGTTTTGATGAAGGGCCGTATCAAGATCATGGAACGCGAAGGCCTTAAGCTTTCCACCATCCAGGACGTGATCCGCAACCTGGGCCTCCTGGAAGGTGCCCGAGATTTCATGGACACTCTCCGCGACGAAGCCCAGGTAATCATCCTCAGCGATACTTTCCAGGAATTCGCCTACCCCATCATGCAGAACCTGGGCATGCCCACAATCTTCTGCCACAACCTGGTGGTGGAAAACGACATGATCAAGGGCTATCACCTGCGTCTCAACGACCAGAAGACCAAGGTGGTCAAGTCCCTGCAGGACTTGAACTTCAAAGTTTTCGCCAGCGGCGACTCCTTCAACGACACAGGCATGCTGAAGCAGGCCGACAAGGGTTGCTTCTTCTGCGCACCGGACTCCATCGTAGCCCAGTTCCCTCAGCTTGAGTCTACAAAGACCTACGCCGAACTTCTGGAAAAATTCCACCAGTTCCAGGACACTCTGTAGTTTCATAGAACAAAGCGTATCATATAGGCCCTTCAGCGTCTGCTGGAGGGTTTTTCTTTATACCATTTTACAGATTTGGATCTCATATGATTTTTGAAAACTGATTCGAAGATGTATATTTAGAGGTAAAAGATTAGGAGATGTAAAATGAGTTTATTAAAGAAGCATTGGCAAAAGTTCATCATTGCATCGTTCGCCAGTTTCTGGGCCAGCTGCAGTGATTCAGAATCATCTTCGCAGCCAGTCTACGAAGAACCAACCTCAAGTTCCGACGCAACAACGTCCAGCTTCAGCGAAGGCACCCCCAACTCCAGCGAGACCGTCCCTAATTCCAGCAGCGAAATGGTTCCGGCATCCAGCGACAGTAGAAATGAACTTCTCCCGTCAAGCAGTTCCTCCATTCCTCAAATTGTACCGCTGTATGGAGTGGTACAGGAGCCATTACTGCCGCAGGCCTGCAAGCCATCCATGGTCGAAAGCTATAACATTCCCCCTTGCTACGACGAGATTTGTCCAGATTATGGCGTAGAAATTGTAGAAACGGAAGGCTGTGACTGCAGTGACGGCAGTTCCTACACCCTTGAACAATTTTCTGACCTCTTTAATGTTGATGCTGATGCAGCAAGAGAATGCAATCCCGGCAACGTAGATAAACAGAATAATTCCAACGAAGAAAATTCCAGCAGTTCCATGGGCATTGACGAATCCCCATTCATACTGGATACAACCTTCTTCAATCAGCCTGCAGTTTACGGACCTCCCTGCTATTTCAATGGGACATGCAATGACGTTCCCAGCACAGAGGAAAAGGAGTAGTTCCGATGAAGCTTGGCTTGAAAAAGCGTCTGGCACTGGAATTCTACCGTCTTTATCGCCATAACGAAATCAAGACTCATCCGCTGACATATTTCTTCTGGGAATGTACCCTGCGCTGTAACCTGCACTGTCTGCACTGCGGTAGCGACTGTCTGAAGGACGCCATTCCCGACATGCCTCGTGATGACTTTATGGCTGTGCTTGACCACCTGGCACCCCACATCGATCCCAGGCACTTTATGGTGGTCATTACCGGCGGCGAACCGCTGATGCGCCAGGACCTGGTAGAATGCGGTCAGGAAATCAAGAAACGTGGCTACCCCTGGGGCATGGTCAGCAACGCTCTCGCCATGACTCCACAAAAGTTCGTTGACTTGCTGAACGCAGGCCTTCGTTCCTTGACCATCAGCCTTGACGGTCTCCACGACAGCCACAACCATTTCCGCGGCAGTCCCAACAGTTTCGACAACGCCATTCGCGCCATCAACATGGCGGCCCACACACCGAGCCTTACCTTCGACACCATGACCTGCGTCAATAAGCAGAACCTGCCGGAGCTTCCAGAAATCCGCGACATGCTAGTAAAAATGGGCGTCAAGCGCTGGCGTATCGCAACCGTATTCCCCAAGGGCCGCGCCAAGGACAATCCCCTGTTCCAACTGACCAACAGGGAATTTAAGCAGGTCTTTGACTTTATCCGCGAAACCAAGAGGATGGGCATCATCAATGTGAACTACGGCTGCGAAGGATTCCTGGGCAGCTACGAGAAGGAAGCCCGCAATTACCCATTCTTCTGCCGCGCCGGAGTGAACGTAGGATCCGTTCTTGCCAACGGAGACATTTCCGCATGCCCAAGCCTCCGCGGGGACTACATCCAGGGAAACATCTACAGGGATGACATCTGGGATGTTTGGCAGAACAAGTACCAGATCATGCGCGACCGCAAGTGGACCCGCCTAGGCGACTGCAAGACCTGCAAGTACTGGCGCTACTGCGAAGGTTCCAGCCTCCATCTCCGCGACGAGAAGACAAAGGAACTTGCATACTGTCACGTAAAGCGTCTTGAGGATGCGGGAGCTTAAGCAGCGACGACAAATGCGCAAGGAGAGAGTCACGACCAAGAAAAACTTGGACATGACAGAAACCAGCACTTGCCACACGAGCTCAATCAGGAATACAGAAAAGGTTAGGAGTTACAGATGAACATTCGTAAGCATTGGAAAAAGATCTGTCTATCGGCAACAGCCTTCTTCTGGGCAAGCTGTTCTAGCGACAATGGAAGCGAATCGCCCATCGTCTCCATCCCCATTGCAGGAGACAACTGCGACGACGCCACAGACGTTTCGTCCGCATGCGGCGGAGGCATGATTGCCCTGTATGGTGTTGCACCTATCATTGACTCCAGCTCTGGAGCAATCAGCAGTTCCGACAGCTGCGATGAAAACTGTGAAAACATGATCAGCAGTTCCAGCACACAACAAAACGCAGCCTCCAGTTCTAGCCACGAAAATCCATTCAAGTTGGCATCAGACCCAACCGTTTCCTGTGACACATCCGTCACCCGTCAGGAATTTTACGACTGTCCTTCCAGTAAATCCAGCAACCCCTGCGAAGACGTTCGTAACGCACTCATAATGCCAGACACCTTAAGAGACGAAAGCGTCCAGCGTCTAGAAAAAGAGTTGCTTAACTGCAATCTAGACAATTACCTCGCCCCCGCTTACGGAGTTCCCGTATGCACCCATGGGACCAGGACCATTACAAAATATGTCTGCGACAACGGGAAAATCTACTCTTCCAATGAAATGTGGCTGCGCGACAAGACACTTTATACAAGCGAAGAATACAAAGAAAAATTCTCTAGCAGTTCCAGCTCTAGCGAAACTCCCATAGAATCCAGTTCTTCAGAACCGCCTCCCGTAACTTGCAATCACGAGAACATCCTTAACTATGAGCAATTATTCGATGTCGTAAAGGCGGAAATGTACCAAGAATTGCTCCAAGAACTGGATAGCGATGGAAACCTGCTCACCGCTGATAAAAGAGCTGTTCTGGAAAGTTTCCTTGACCGTGAAAACGAAGTCCTGAAGGTAAAAACCTTAACATGGGATGACACCTACCTCCGAGACGAAAACGGAAACCACATCCCTAATGGAGACATGATGTTCACCACGGATGGGGAAAAAGCGAGAATTTATAACGAAATTTATTTTGAAGGCCGAGTTTTCAAGAACACAACCTGTTCCGATGGCACCGAAGAAATTACAGCGCTTTACAAGGAACGAGCAGATTTGATCCGCAATTATATCCAAGGCGTCATAGATGAGGCTTGGGATGGTTCAGTAAAGGATTAATTTTCGCATGCAGGAAACGCCGAAGCCTCTATTCCAAATTGGAATAGACGAGGTGTAGTGAAACCCTTATTTTTCGCTTATTTTCGCCATTTTGGGTATACATTTGACCCATTTATTACATATACTTGTTATTGATGGAACAGCCTCAACTGACAACGAACGAAGAGCACATTATCAGCGTGCTTCTGAAGAAAAATCCCGAGCTCAACGAGGCGGGATTACGCAAGGCTATTGCCTTTATTGCCGATGCCCACGACGGGCAGTACCGCAAAAGCGGAATGCCCTACACCGAGCACCCTTATGAAGTTGCAAAGATCCTTGCCGATCTGAAACAGGACCAGGCAACTGTTCTTGCAGGCCTCCTGCACGACGTGGTGGAAGATACACCCCACACCCTAAGCGAACTTTCCGAAATGTTCGGCGAAGACACCGCCTTCATGGTGGACGCTGTTACCAAGATTACCGCTGTTCAGGAATCCAGCAAGACCGCCCAGAAAGCCGGCACTTACCGTAAGCTGATAACGGCCATGGCCAAGGATCCCCGAGTCATCATGATCAAGATTGCAGACCGCATCCACAACATGCGAACCATGCAATACATGAAGCCCGAAAAGCGCCGGATTATCGCCCAGGAAACCCTGGACATCTATGTGCCGCTCACCCACAGATTCGGTCTCTACAAGCTGAAGACCGAACTGGAGGACCTGAGCTTCAAGTACGTCAATCCGGTGGAATACCAGAAACTGGTTGATGCCTTGATCGAAAACAAGGAAATCCGCGAAAAATACGTTCAGTCTGTCATTGGTCCGCTCCAGATCAAGATGGCCCTGGAAGACTTCGACTGCACCATCCAGGGGCGCACCAAGAACATTTACAGCATCTACAACAAGATGCTCTCCCGTGGCTGCGGATTCGAGGACATCTTCGACATTTTCGCCATAAGGATTGTCGTAGAAACCATTCCGGAATGCTATTTGGCACTGGGCTACGTGCATAACCTATGGACGCCTCTCCAGAGCCGTTTCAAGGATTACATCGCCACACCAAAACCCAACCTTTACCAGAGTATCCATACCACCGTCATCGGTCCCGAAAACAAGATGGTGGAAGTCCAGATCCGCACCAAGGATATGGACCAGACCGCAGAAAAGGGGTTCGCCGCCCACTGGGCCTACAAGATGGAAACCCAGCACGAAGGCGAGGAGCTGGCCTGGCTCGACCATATGGTCAAGCTACAGTCCGAAATTTCGGACTCCAAGGAATATCTTGACTTCCTGAAGGTGGACCTGAAGCCGGAAGGCATGACCGTCTTTACCCCAAAGGGAGCTTCAGTGGAACTGCCAGAAGGCGCCATCGTCCTGGACTTCGCCTTTGCCGTCCACACGGAACTGGGTCTCCACTGCATTGGAGCCCGCATCAATGAACAGGTGGTGAGCCTGGACAAGGAAGTTCCCCACGGCGCCACCATCCAGATCTTGAAGAGCCCCCACCAGGAACCAAGCCCCGAATGGCTTGAACTGGTGAAGACCGTTAAGGCAAAGCAGGAACTCCGCAAGTGGATGCGATCCAGCATTGTCCAGCAGTCCAGGGACCTGGGCAAGGAAATCTGGATTCGCGAACTGCGCCTGGCAAAAATTGAAAAGGACAAGCGTCCCAAGGATGAGGAAATCATCAAGTATTTCGGTGGTCCCACCATTGACGACTTCTTTGAGCGCGTGGGACAGGGCGAACTGCCACTGCAGGACATCCACCGTTTTCTGACGGGAGAGTCTTCGGCTCCAGAAGAAGCCTCCCTGAGGTTCTTCCCCACCTTCGGCAAGGACCTGAAGAGTTCCAACCGCGACGACATGCCACTGATGATTGGCCAGGAAACCAGTCTGATGATCCACTTCGCCAGCTGCTGTGGCCCCGTACCCGGCGATAAGATCGTAGGCGTCATGCGTCCCAAGATCGGTATCGAGGTTCATAACGTGACCTGCAGCTGCCTGAAGGACTTCCCCGCTAACCAGAAGATTCCTGTGGACTGGAGTGCAGACGTTTCCAAGCCCTTTACCACCCACCTTACCATCACTGCGGACAACCGCAGAAACATTACTTTGGACGTATTACAGGAATTGAAAAACGCAAACCTGATTCTGGAAAGACTCAGCGTAGCAAGTGTCCAGTACTCCGGCCGAATCCGTATGGAATTTAAGGCGTTCCGAAAGGAGCAGGTGGACTCCGTCATGAGCAGAATCCGTAAAATTTCAGGCGTTCGCGAGGTACAAAAAGCATGATTACTCCACTGAACCATAGCGATTACACCTTAAAAAACCGTGCGTTCAACTGCCGCATGCGAAATCGTTACTACGAGGAAGTGTACTACGCTTTCAGAGCCCTGTTGCCTAGTGACTCTTCCGCAAGTTCTACAGGTTCGGGCATGGATTCAGCCTGGTTTGAACACCTGAACCAGGAAGTACGCCACTACGAGCATCTGATTACCACCTGCCTGGAATATGCCCAGGCAGCCATTTTTTATGGTAAGGCAGACTATGCCACCCTCTATTCCAAGGATAAGCGCTGGGGTATTCTCCAGGAGGAAATCTTCTTGGTACACTTTTTGCAGGAGTTGTTATCAACAATCCGCTACATCATTGCCAGAATTGACACTGACGTGATGCTCCAGGACTGGAACAGTTCCATGCAAGATATGAAGGCAAAACCTGTAGAATCCGGCTTCGTCAGCTCCATTCAGGAAAAACTGAATGCCATGAACGCAGCCACCATTGACGAATTCAAGGATGTGCTAAAGCATGTGCTGGAACGATTCCAGATCAGTAACACTTTATTTGGAACTGTCCAGGAACTACAGAACTTTTATTAATTGATGATTGATGATTAGAGGATAAGCAAAAAAATGTCTGAATACATAATTCTATCCATATTTCTTTTCCTAGGCGCGTTCATAGCGGCGGCGGCCACAGTGGTGGGTCTGCTTCTAGGCTATCGCACCAAGAAAACAAAAAATAAGATGCTGCCCTACGAATGCGGCATGGAAACCTACGGCAACGCCCGTATTCAGTTCAAGGTGGGCTACTACGTATTTGCCCTCCTTTTCCTGGTCTTTGATATTGAAGCCCTTTTCCTGTTCCCCGTCATGTCGAACTTCAAGGAAATCATGGCTGGACACACGGCACTTTCTCCCGTGGTCGTTGTTATTGACTTGGTGGTCTTCCTCGCAATTCTCGTTGCGGGCCTGGCCTATGCTTGGAAGAAAGGAATTCTCAAATGGGAATAGTAAACTTTGCACCTAAGATTCTGGACCCCATTCCCGGCGGCAAGTACGTCGTGAATGCCATTGACTACGTGGTCAACTGGGCCCGAGCCAACTCCATTTGGCCCCTGACCTACGGCACCAGCTGCTGCGCCATCGAAATGATGAGCAGTTCCATGGCCCGTTACGACATTGCCCGCTTCGGTTCCGAAGTGTTCCGTGCCTCTCCCCGTCAGGCAGACCTGTTCATTATCGCAGGCACCATCACCCACCGCATGGCTCCGGCCCTGCAGATGCTGTGGGAACAGATGCCTGGTCCCAAGTACGTTTTGGCCATGGGCGCCTGCACTTTGAGTGGTGGCCCCTTCGTCTATGACAACTACGCCGTCGTCCGTGGCGCCCAGAACGTGATTCCCGTGGACGTATTCGTTCCCGGATGCCCGCCGCGCCCCGAAGCTCTTTTCCATGGTCTTTTGACGCTGCGTGAAAAGATCCTGAAGGAAACCTGCCGTAATCCCTGGCATGAAGGCGAAACCAAGGACGTTTCCAATCTGGAACGCTATCGTGAAGCAGCCAAGGCCTGGGCAGAACTTGAAAAGATCAAGGACGAGGAAATGGCAGAAGCCCGCGCCAAGTTCAAGGAAGAAAATCCTGACTACAAGAGCGCCTTCAAGCCTGTCCGTGTAGCAAAGGAAGCTTTCCCCGAAGTGGAACGCCCCGCCCCCGCTGCACTTACCGCAGGCGAACTTTCCCAGGCAGAAATCTTCAAGAAGATCAAGGCCAAGTTCCCGAGCGCAGGTATTCAGGGCATTGCCGAAGACGCTCTGGAAGCAACCCTCACGGCGGCCACAAGTGAAAGCCCCGTGGAAATTTCCATTGATGCAGCCGATTACCTGGCCGCCGTGGAATACGTGAAGTCCGAAATGAAGATGGACTACCTCATTGACGTTACTGCCATTGACTATCCGGACCACTTCGAAGTTATCACCATGCTTCGCAGCCTGGAACTTTCCCACAAGGTATTCTTCTGCGTGCCCCTCGCCAAGGATGAATCCATCCCCGAAGAAAAGCGCGCCACCTCCATCCTTGCAAAGATTCCTTCCGTAAGCCATCTGTATCCTGCAGCTAATCTGAAGGAACGCGAAGTCTATGACATGTTCGGCATCCGCTTTGAAGGACATGACGACATGCGCCGCATCTTCCTAGACAAGGAATTTGTAGGCTACCCCCTCCGCAAGGACTTCACTCACCCCAACATGATCAAGAGGCCGGTATGAGTATGACACAGCTCCCTCCGGGATTCAAAATCACCCGGGAAACAGACACTGATGAATTCTTCATCAATATGGGTCCTCAGCATCCCAGTACCCACGGCGCTCTCCGCCTGGCTCTACGCATGGATGGTGAAACCATCATTGAAATTGTCCCCCACTTTGGCTATATCCACCGCGGCATGGAAAAGCAGGCCGAATCCATGGCCTATCTCCAGTACTTCGGCATGTCGGACCGTCAGGACTACCTGACCGCCATCCAGAACAACCTTGGCGTTGCCATGGCATACGAAAAGGGCATGAACGTAGGCGTTCCCGAAAAGGGCGAATACATTCGCGTCATGCTCCAGGAACTGGGCCGTATTGCAAGCCACCTGGTGTTCTTCGGCTGCTTCGGCGGAGACCTTGGCGGCCAAACCGTACTTCTCTTCGGCTTCAAGGAACGTGAAATGATTCACGACATTCTTGAGGAAGTCACAGGATCTCGCCTGACCATGAATTTCTTCCGCCCCGGTGGAAGCCGCTTCGACGTTCCTGAAACATTCATTCCCCGCGTGAAGGCATTCCTGGATCACATGGTCGACACCATGAAGGATTACGAACGATTCCTTTCCAAGAATATTGTTGTACGAGACCGTAGCATAGGCATTGGCGTTCTCTCCAAGGAAGACGCCATCGCTTATGGCTGCTCTGGCCCAGTGCTCCGAGCCAGTGGCGTGAACTTTGACGTCCGCCGCAACAATCCGTACAGCATCTATAGCCAGCTGGACTTTGAAGTTCCCGTGGCCTATAACGGAGACTGCTACGACCGTTACAATGTGCGTATCGCTGAAATTCATGAATCCATGAAGATCCTGCGCCAGTGCATTGACAAGTTCCCCAAGGAAGGTCCGTACCGCAGCAAGGAAAAGCCTGTGAAGTTGAATCCAGGTCGCTACTATAGCGAAATCGAAACCGCAAAGGGCCTTTACGGTACCTACGTGGTGGCTGCAGCAGGTGATAAGCCCTACCGCATTCATACCCGCGGCCCCAGCTTCCCCCACATTGGCGTGCTGAACAAGATGGCTCAGGGCGGAAAGATTTCCGACTTGGTGACCATCATGGCAACCCTTGACCCGGTGATTCCCGAAATTGATAGGTAGTCTATGTTTGTACCTGAAATCACAAATCCTGTAGGCGACTTCGTTCGCGAATGGGTACCTAGGCTTTCCGCCTACCTGCCTGCCGCCATCCAGTCCGAAACCCTGGATAGCATCGTTGCCTTCCTCATCAACGCAGTTATCTGCGTTATTGGCGTATGCCTGGTGAACATCGGTTCTGCACCGATTCTCATCTACATGGAGCGTAAGGTCTGCGCTCACGTGCAGTGCCGCTTGGGCCCCATGCGCCTTGGCTGGCACGGAACCATCCAGACTATTGCAGACGTTCTCAAGATGCTCTTCAAGGAAGTCTACAATCCCGGTGGAGTGGACAAGGTTCTCTTCTACCTTGCACCGCTTATCGTGCTGATTGCCCCCTTCATGATTGCAGCCCTGATCCCCTTTGGTGAAGGCCTGCTGGTGGCAAACGTTGATCTGGGCATTCCCCTGATTATTGCAATCAACGGCTTCGGCGTCCTGGGCATCCTCGTAGGTGGCTGGAGCAGCAACAACAAGTACTCTCTGCTTGGAGCCCTTCGCAGTGGCGCCCAGATGATCAGTTACGAAATCTCCTTCGCCATGATTCTCCTGTTCGTGGTGATGATTTCCGGCTCCACCAACCTGCTGGACATTACACAGAGCCAGGACGGCACCATTCTGAGCTGGACAATCTTCAGAGTTCCAGTTCTCGGCATCGTAGCCTTCATTCTGTTCCTCATGTCCTCCACTGCGGAAATGAACCGCGCCCCCTTCGACATTGCGGAATCTGAACAGGAATTGACAGGTGGTTACCATACGGAATATACTGGTACCCCCTTCGCCATGTTCTACCTTGCAGAATACATCGCCTTGGTCACCAACTCCTCTCTCGCCACAACCTGCTTCCTGGGCGGTTTCCACGCCCCCTGCATCGGCATTGCCGCTGTAGACGGAATCCTCACCATGGTTCCTGGCGTCATCTGGTTCTTTGCCAAGGTTTTCTTCATGATCTGGGTCTATATGATGCTGCGCTGGACATTTGTTCGTCCTCGCGTTGACCAGCTCATGGCCCTTGAATGGAAATTTATGTTACCCGTCAACCTGGTCCTGCTAGTTCTTGGCGCCATCTACGTGGTATTCGTAGGCTAGGAAGGTTACTATGGCAGAAAAAATTTCATCTATTCAGTATATCAAGCGTTACCTGAGCCGCTGCATCACGGGTCCCTGGAGTCTCATGTGCGGCCTCTCCGTTACGCTGAAGTATTTCTTTAGTCCCAAGCGCATCGTCACAGAACAGTACCCCGAAAATAGGGCAACGCTCAAGATGCACCCCCGCTACCGCGGCCGCCTCTCCATGGTGGAGGACGCAGATGGAAATAACCACTGCACCGCCTGTGGCATGTGCGAACGCAGTTGTCCCAACGCCTCCATCAATGTACTTCCCACGAAGAACATTGCAGGCAAGAAGGTGCTGGGCAAATACATCTACCACTTCGCCAGCTGTACTCAGTGTGGCCAGTGCGTGGAGGCATGCCCCTTTGGAGCAATTACAATGAGCCAGGAATTTGAAGTCGCCACAACCGACATCAACTCCCTGGAAATGATCTTGAACAAGAAGGAGGGACAAGGCTAATGTTCCCGAATTTCGCATTACCCGCAATGCCTCTCGCATTCCCCCTGGGCGGAATCGACATTGCTTTCTATGCGGTAGCCTTCATCATGATTCTCACGGCAGTCTGTACGGTAGCTGTGAAGAACGTTTTGAAGAGCGCCATCTTCCTGGTATTCTCCTTTGTGGCAACCGCCATTCTCTACCTGCTGCTCCAGGCCGATTTTAACGCAATGGCGCAGATTATGGTATACATTGGCGGTGTGGTGATTTTCGTGGTGTTCACCATTTTGCTCACCAGCCACCTGGGCGAAGATACCTTCGCCACAAGGATTCCTCGTCTTTTTGCGGCATCCGTCATTTCCATCGCCTTTATTCTGGTGATGGTAAAGTGCGTACTGCCGGTGGAATCCTTGAAGACCGTCACTGCGGTTGCTCCTGAAGGCTACGGATCCCTCCAGGCATTCGCCCTGAGACTTCTCAGTTACACCCAGGACGGTTTTGTATTGCCCTTTGAAATCATCAGTATTCTCCTTCTCGCTACTCTGGTAGGCGCCATCACTGTTGCCCGCAAGAGCGAAGATGAGGAAGAAAAGGAGGCAAGCAAATGACTTTGATTAATTGTTTGATTCTAGCCTTCCTGCTGTTCGGTATTGGCGTCTGGGGCTTGCTCCGCCGTCGTCACCTTATCGGCATGCTCATTTCCACGGAACTGATGCTGAATGCAGCAAACATCAACTTCATTTCATTCGCCTACTTCTCTGCTAAGGATAGCACGGCAGGCGCAATCTTCGGTATTTTTGTCATCGCTGTAACGGCTTGCGAAATGGCTGTGGCTCTCGCCATCATCGTTTCCATGTATCGCCGCCACAAGAGCCTTGACGTAGAACAGTTGAGGGATCTCCATGACTAACGACGTTACTCTCGGCTATCTCATCTTCCTGCTGCCACTCCTCACCTTCGTAGTGAACGGACTTTTCCTTGGCAAACGTTCCGACAAGGCTGCAGCAGCATTCGCCGTCATCTGTAATGGCATTGCCTCCGCAAGCGCCATCACCCTTGCAGTTCACTACTTCTCTTCCGGGCTAGCTCCAAAGAAGATTGTTCTCTTTGAACATTCCTTCCTTTCCTTCTCCGAAAGTCTGAAGGCAAATATCGGACTTCTCCTGGATCCGCTTTCCATCATGATGCTTGTGGTGGTCACCTTCATCAGCGTCATGGTGAACATCTACAGCATTGGCTACATGCACGGGGACCGCGCCAAGGGTCGTTTCTTTGCTCTTCTCTCCCTGTTCAGCTTCAGCATGCTTGGCCTGGTGGCTGCAACCAACCTTTTCCAGATGTTCGTCTTCTGGGAACTTGTAGGCGTCTCCAGTTACTTGCTGATTGGCTTCTGGTACCACAAGCCTTCTGCAGTTAGCGCCAGTAAGCAGGCATTCATCCTTACCCGCTTTGCAGACAGTTTCTTCCTGCTGGGCATTGTGCTGGTAAGTTTTGTGGTTGGCAGTTTTGATTTCGGCACCCTAAATTCCCTGGGTCTTGCCGCCTTCAAGAGTTCCACCGTCAACCTTGGCCTTATGACGGTCAGCAGCGCAGATGCGCTGATTGTTGGATCCGTGCTGATTTTCACCGGTGGCTGGGGCAAGTCAGCCATGTTCCCCATGCACATCTGGCTTCCCAACGCCATGGAAGGTCCTACCCCCGTATCCTCCATTATCCATAGTGCAACCATGGTGGTGGCTGGCGTTTACCTGGTAGCCCGTCTGTTCCCCTTCTTCGCCATCTGTGGCAATACTCTTACCCTCATCATGTGGGTGGGCGCATTCACCATGGTATTTGCGGCAATCATCGCCTGCACCCAGAAGGATATCAAGCGCATCCTCGCCTACTCCACCCTCTCCCAGCTGGGTTACATGATGTTCTCCCTGGGCGCCTGCAAGATGGGCAGCGTGGTGGCTGTTACCGGTTGGACTGCATCTACCTTCCATATTTTCACCCATGCATTCTTCAAGTGCAGCCTGTTCCTTATCGCAGGCTCCCTCATCCATCAGGTCCACACAAACGATCTGGATGCCATGGGCGGCCTCCGCAAGAAGATGCCTCTGACCTATATCTGCACCCTGATTTCCGTGCTGGCCATTTCTGGTATTCCGCCCTTCTCCGGATTCTTCTCCAAGGACGAAATCATCATGGCAGCCTTCCAGGGTCACCATTACGTGGTCATGGGTCTCGCCCTCTTTACCAGTGGCCTTACCACCTTCTACATGTTTAGAATGTTCTTCCTGGCTTTCCACGGAGCCCCACGCTCTGAAAGCGTGAAGGCAGGCCATGTTCACGAAGACAAGGCAATGACACTTCCCATCGTGATCCTTGCCATTCCGGCACTGCTGAGCGGTATTCTCTCCAAGGGATTCTTTGCAGAGTACTTCGTGCCTGGCAAGTTACATGTACCTCAACTATTGAAGTTGGAGCACGCGGAATGGATTCCCGTGGTCGCTGTAGCCATAGCCGTTGTGGCATTGCTTCTGGCCTGGATTCTTTACGCAAGTCCCAAGGCAAAGATTGCTAAGGCCCTGGACGACACAAACCGTTCCGGCCTCTACAAGGTCATTTATCACAAGTTCTACTTCGATGAAATGTACTACTGCGTAGTTCGTCAGTTTGTTATCGGCGGCATCGCCCGCGTAGCACGTCTCATTCAAGATGTGGTCATTGAAGGAATCCTGGCATTTGTAGTCTGGTTCGTCCACAAGTTGGGTGGACTGGTCCGCACAGCACAGGCTGGTTACTTACCGTTCTATGTAGGAACCCTCGTCGTGGGCATTCTCCTGTGGCGATTCCTTGGACAACTTCCCCTGTAGGTTTAGATATGGATAATATTCTCTTTAACCTAATCTGGATTCTTCCCCTCCTGACGGTATTGGTCTGCGTGCCCGTTCCCGCAGCCCGCGAAAAGTTGCTGAAGTCCATTCACGCAGTTTCCGTTACCGTCGTGCTGGCCATCGTCTGCTACCTGACCTATCGCGTCTACGCCCTCAGCGGCGCTCCCGCAGATGAAGCAGCTGCACCTCTCGTCCTCCGCTTCTTCACGGACATTCCGTGGATTGCGGCCCTGAAGGCTCATTACATCGTCG
>JAZLHK010000068.1:0-7685 GCA_045616805.1 Fibrobacter sp. | reverse complement strand
CAACTGCGTCATGGCTCAGCTCCTTATCTGCGACGCTTCTGCAAACGCAGAACTGTTCGGCAAGAGCGCCAAGGTTTACCTGAACCTTGCTGAAGCAGAAGTGATGAAGCACTCCAACTTCATCATGAACCTGACTGCAGATCAGATTGCTGATTATAAGCAGGCTTAATTGATAACTAAGGCGAGTGAAGCGACTAAATTTATTTAGTCATTTCCGAGCCGGTTATCAAAGCAACGAAGTTGCTTATCGCTGAATGGAACCGCGCGGGCAACCGCGTGCGTGTCATCCCGGACTTGACCCGGGATCTCCAAAAAAACTTAAAAAGACCTCGACTCGCAAGAGTCGGGGTCTTTTTTTGCAAACTACGAATCATAAACCTACTACAATTATTTATATTTGTAGTAGGTTTGTACAATGAAAAAAGAAAAGTTCTTTACAACAAACACGATCTGTGCAGAAAGTCGTGCGGAATATTACGCAACGCTCCAAAAAGTTCAGGAGGGAACTCTTGTGCGAGTGAAAAGAGGCGTATTCGCAAAACCCGACGACCTGGCCAACGTCATGGTCGATATCGAGAAAATAATTCCCGGAGGAATTCTCTGTATGTATTCGGCATGGTCCTACTACGGACTAACAACTCAAGTTCCTCAGCAATACGACGTCGCTATCAAAAGGGGTCGGAAAGTGACGCTCCCGCAATACCCCTCATTTTCCGTCCACAATCTAACAGATTCTGTTCTTGACACAGGTGTAACAAGCGCGATAATTTCTGGGTACGAGGTGAAAATTTTCGACATAGAAAAATCTGTCTGCGATGCAGTCAAGTTCAGAAATAAAATCGGTCTGGATGTTTGCACCGAAATTGTGAAGAGCTATCTAAAACGCAAGGACCGAAATCTTTCCAAGCTTATGAATTACGCAAAAACACTACGCGTAAGCAAAATTCTGGAAATGTATATAACCATGGGGACATAGTGAATACGAAGAATCTGGGACATTCCATTCGTGAGAAATTGCTCAACATAGCAAAATCGCAAAACACAGATTACCAGGTCATCTTGATTCGGTATTTCCATGAACGTTTCCTATTCAGGCTCTCCCAAAGCAAATATCGTGAACTTTTCTGCTTAAAGGGAGGCGCGTTACTTTACGCATACGAAAAGTTCTTGGCAAGGCCCACCATGGATGTAGATTTTCGTGCAGATAAAATCAATAACGACATAAACATTATTTGCGAGGCTGTGGCAGAAATTTGCAAAATCGCCTGCCCGGAAGACGGTGTTGTTTTTGACGACAAGAATATAACCAGCGAAATCATCACGGAATTCAAGGATTATCACGGAGTCAGAATTCATCTAAACGCGAAGCTGCAATCGATCAGTCAGAACATCTCTATGGATTTTGGATTCGGCGACGAAATATATCCGTCACCCAATGTGATTAGCTATCCTAATCTTTTGGAAGATATGCCCTGCGCGAAAATCAGCACTTACCCCCTTGAATCTGTAATTGCAGAAAAGTTCCAATGCATTATCGACCTTGCCGGTAGAAATACACGAATGAAGGACTATTTTGACATTTACAGGATTTTGAAGAACCATCCCGTAAATGAAAGTTCTCTTTCAGAAGCCATTCGTCGGACCTTTGAAAATCGTGGAACAATTCGCAATCCCGAGAACGATGTGTTCCAAGAAGATTTCGCAACCAACCCAACATTAAACAAACTATGGACTTCATTTCTCCGAAAAATCAAGTGGAAAGAAGACCTGCCATTTTTAGACGTTTGGTCGTTGATTCGACAGAAACTAATAGACATAAATTAAAGTTTCATTGGATCGTTCGTTATTCAGAATGCTACAAAGCCGGCGAGATTACGGGCAGCGTAACGGAAGTTAAAAGACCTCGACTCACATGAGTCGGGGTCTTTTTTCGATAGATAGTTAGTTATAACGAATCAAGCAAATCATTAAAAAGCTGTTCGCCAATATGTCGTCCGCTAGAACGCAGAGCATCTACAACACCGCGGATTTCATCTGCAGAAATAAAACTCTTTTTGTAGGCTGCGCGAAATATACCGATTGTTCCCATTATGTTGAAGCCGATATTTTTTGCAATTTGCCGAGCACGAACTTCATCCAGAAGCACAAGGTCAGCCTTTATTCGATCCGTAAGAATCAAGGCTTCGCTTTCACCGAGATCAAGCCCTGTAGTACGTCTAAAAAGAGAAACCTCATCCGGATTGACATCCTGAATTCGAATGAATTCACAGCCTCGGACTTCATTCGCTTCTTCATAAAAATCGGAATTACTCGTCAGCTCAGCAAATACACCTTGAGGGATATAAACAACCCCAAAAAGTTTTTGAAGCAAATCTAATCGGTTGATTTTAAGAAGCGTTATAAGAGGAGTCGTATCAGATACAACTATCATACTTGAGCGGCCTCTTTTGCAACAAGGCGCTCGTATGTGGCAACATCTTCCTCAACCTCGCTCCAGGCCATATCAATATAAGGAATACCTTCCTTGGCGTACAGTTCAATGAGTTCCCACTTTGTGATGCCAAGAATTTCGGCAGCTCGACCATGGGATATGGTAAGGTTCTTTATAAACGGATGCAACATCATCGCTAACTGAACAAGTCCATCACCCGACTCGCTCGTAATATATGGTTCCATCGCCACGGGAACCTGAAGCTGAACAGTTGTCATTTCCATAGAAATACCTCACCACTCAATATACAATATTATCAGACACAGCACAAGGCACACGCATTCCTTGTTACCGATAATAGCGGAAACTCTTTGGAGGCGATAAGGCAGGTGTGATTTTTTTGCAGCAAAACTACCTGTAATACTCTTCAGGTGTTTTTCCGTAGAATCGGTTAAAGTAATCGGAAACGCCATTCCAATCAGGGTAAACAGTATCAACGGTCTTCCCAAGTAAATTCAGCTCTTCACGAATTCTTGTTTTTGCACTATACGGGATACGGATTTTGGCAAGGCGAATTTCAGTACCTTTGTTAGATTCTAGAGTGGCCAGATGAGTCTTGTCACCATCTATGCCAAAGAGAAGGAAGGCCCCCTGCTGCGACTTGATTCTTGGATTATCCAAAAGCGGATGAACGCAATAAATGGACTCCATATTATCCTTTTTTATCCATGGTCCAAAATACGATTTTTCCGCCCTTATTTCATGCAACAGATGTTTGATACTATCGTCTTCGTTAAATGCGGTGCGTGCTGCCTCCTCTGTGGAACCGGACAAATGCCTTATATCAAGGTTATCATAATTGTAAACCGCAATATTTGAAATCACGCTCACTACATCGGAATGCCAGTTGCGAACAGAATCCTTGTGAATTTCATAAACGAGTACGACAGAATCGCAATTATCACCCACCTGAGACTTCGGATCATTATAAAGAGCGAAGAACAAGGATTGCAGAGAATCCAAAGAAACATCCAGCAAACGGGTGCGAATTCCATAATGCTGCATCAAGGAAAGCTTTTCAAAAGTCGTGGAGCAGCCTGCAAATTCATGAGCCAACCTGCGTTCGCATTCCCGGAATAGCGTAGATTCCCTATTGCCTTGTAGCCAGCCATCTCGCGCAATCCCCGGCGTTCCCGCTGACGCCCCATAATCCTGAGGCTCACCACGAAAATAGAGTTGAACATCTTCGCGATATCCCTCTACACCATAGCGCGTAAAGGTTTTTAGCACTTCTAGGTAATCGGCTACAGAATAGATGTCGTAATAAGCAGACATCAAGGAACCTCTACTTCCGTGATTGAATATTCAGGTTCGGATTTTCCTTGGGCAATGCACCCTTCAATCGTCAGTTTTAACGGTTTCTTGTTGAGCATCGCCATGGCAAGGAGAATTCTTGCGATTTCACAATCGGTTTTAATTGAATACGGTTTGCCAAGTTCCAACAGTTTGGAATTTTCGACATTTCCGTTATTTTCCAAAAGATTAAGAATTTCATCCTTTGACTTTTCGTAACGATGTTTGCCAACGCCGTTGAGAACGACCTTACCTTCGGAGATAATCTTAGTGACAATTGCGGTTATGGTGTAATTTTCATTATTTGCATCAGACATTTTGCACATGTAATCCTTCATTATTACGATTATTTTAGACAGGGCCGCCTGGCCTTGCGGCTTGGCGGCGGTTTTTGGCGGGGGCGCTATGCAGCCCCGCCGCTAAGCTACCCTCTGACCGTGGGGTGCCTAGTTAGAGTCCTGAAGACAGCGAACCGACCTTGCGTAGTTCTTGTAGAACCAGGAGAGGCGCGCGTTGTCGTTGCTGTAGTACAGGTACAAGTAGAAGGCGTCGTAGCTATCGTACTCGCCCGATGACCAGAAGTAAGCGTAGTCGCCCTCGTTGTAGAAATTGCCATCGTTGCTCCTGCGACCACCGGGGAGCGCGGAGAAACCGTAATCGTCAGTACCGTTACCGCCGCTTCTCCAGCCATTACTAGATTTTAGTTTTGTTCCTGCGACAGATTCCCCGCCAACCGTAGTGAGCAAAGTACTCCATTCATCTATTGTCGGCAAATGCCAGCCCCCAGGGCATACGCCACGAACCATCCCACTAACACTACAAGTTTTACCATAGCCACATCCTTTTCCTGCAGTAGAGAATACCGCCGCCGAATCCATTGCCGCAGACCATTGATACAGACGGCCATACTTGGCACAAGAGTCCGCTTTACCGTAGAGGCAATAACTTTTGGCAGTTCCCTCGTTATAATCATAGTTTAAGTTCTCAGCCATCCAAGTTTGAGAACCGATAGTCACCGTCCTATAGGTTCGTCCATCGCGTAAATCTTCCAGCGTTTTTGTGGAAGCATCGTACACGCTACCATCCTTGATAAAAGTCCATTCATTCATACATCTCCAAATAACGGCTTGTACAACAACCGATTCACCCTGCGTATAGCTTGTGCAACCAAGATTCAACTCAACCTCTTCGGTTGTCGCAATTCTAAAAGAACTAGCATCACACACATACTTATTGTCCAGTTCAACCGCTCCACTAATGATTGTCCCATTCTCAGTACAGGAATAACCATAAGTATCATATTCCAATACAGTTGCCTCAGCCCAGGCTCCGTCACGGTATACATACCAAGCATCTGTAACATCGCCCTTCTTCACCTCGCCGACTGCTCCAGCAGACCAGCCATAGGTATCGTACTCTATGGTCGCAGCCTTTTCCCAGATGTTAGATTTGCAGATGTAATATACATTGCCCGTCTTGTCCACGGTTCCAGATTTAGATGCTGTGCAGGAGCCCAAGGCATCCTCGACGGGATTTACCTCAGTCCAGGCTCCGCCACGATACACATACTTGGCCTCTGTATAGGTTCCCTTCTTGACTTCGCCGGTTTCGCCTGCATCCCAGCCGTAGGTATCGGCCTCCAGATTCGTAATCTTTTTCCAGCTTGAAGATTTGCAGAGGTAATAGCTATTGACATTCTTGCTGTACTTATTTTTATTCTGTGCGATGACTCCGGAGCGGACACTGGTGCAGCCGCCCAGACCGTACACATTGTTCCAGAACATTTCCACCTGAGCCTCAAACCTCGGAACATCCAGAATATTCCAGGACTTCACATTGGCGCGGATTTCATCACCATCAATTTCGGTAGCAAAGTCAGCCATCACGGCCTTGGTAGAATCATCTTCCCAGGAACCGTCCTTTTCGATATCCGCAATAAAACGATCTATGGCGATTTTGATTTCCGTATCGGACCGATTGCCCAAAAACAGCAGGTTCAACATCATGAGGCTTGCGTTGGCGTAGTCCACATTGTCGTCTTCGCTATCTTCGAATACGCTCAAGTCTTCGCTATACTTGACTGTGGTGGGCACTTCAAAGGCCGTCATGATTTCCTGATCAGCCTGCTTCTTTGCGGCATAAACACTATAACCCTTACGGACCAGATACATAGCGCGCTTGTATTCCAAGTGAGTCAACAGGTTTATATTTACCTTGGTGCGAGAATCCGTTTTCAAATCGGTGAGAACGAACAAACTGATGGAATCCTTGGAGTATTCGCCAGTGACCTCATTCCTGTACTGGCCACGAACTTCCACGCCGGCATAGGGAGAAATCAAGTTCACATTGGGAATAACGAAGTCGCCCTTGTTACTGCTGATTTCGTCTTCGTAAACCATTCCAGTCGGGTCCAGAGTTTCTTCGGAAAGTTCCCTCAGATAAACCGGAGAACCAAACTTGAAAGGGCCCTTTTGTGCCACACCCAGGATGGAACGTTTCTTGACCACAAGAGTATCTGAGGTGTTATTGCCTTGGCTGGAGGAACCAGGAACTGCCGAACTGCTAGATTCCTCGCTATCGCTCGGAATGACACTTGAGGAACCGGGAACTGCGGAACTACTGGATCTCGGATTGTCATCAGAATCATCCGATTTAGAGAGGTCGATCCAGGAACCGTTTCTGCAAAGGTAGTCTGTCAGTTTTTCGGCAACATAAACGGTATCGCCTTCGCGCTCGCTAGTGCAGCGTCCCATTTCAACAAGAGTAGCCACTTCGCGACCATCATCCTCGTTATCCGCCTTTGACGAATTGCCGGAATCATCACCGCAAGCGAACAAAGCCGCAGCACTCAAAATGGCGGCACCTACTTTCAGCAAGTTCGTTACGATGCGCTTCATTTCCGCATTCTTTTTCCAAGCCATAACAGCCTCCATCGATTAAAATCCTATGGAGTTCAGTCTTGTTCAACAATGTAGTGCGTCAATTCGTATAGAAAGGACGTGGGTCGCGACATTTACCTAAGTGAGGCTCTGCAAAGCCTAAGAACGATAAACGCAAACGACCCACGCCCCGAAAGGGCTGTTGCCCATGGCTTGTACAGCCAAAAGACCAGCTTGAAAAAGCCGGCACGACAAACTGAAACATACTGCAAAAATGCAGCATGCTTGCGTGAGCGCTTGCCTTGTCCCCGTTCTTTTGAAATTTGCAGATTTCACTTAGAGAACAAGAGCAAAAACTCTATTTTTCATAAAGATAACTAAAAATGTGCGGTTTATGTACAATAAATATTACAAATACTTCCGTTTTCTTACATGTTTTACGCGGGCTACTTTGGAAACAGAAAGCGGGTTAATAACGGCACTACTTTGGTGCGGGAGGACAAGCAGGGCGTTGCGGGGCGGCGATTGAGCCCCGCAGAGGGGGTAGCGGAAGACCCGGCTGGGTGGGTTTTGGAACTTTATTCTCGAAGGGAATGATTGTAAGGGCGGGGCCGGGGCTGCAGCGAGGGGGAGACTTCCCCCCACCATCATAAGCTCACCAAGGGTATGAATGCCGAATACTCCAACATCAACAGCTACGACAGCATCCAGGTTCACGGCGGTTCCGGTTACATGCTGGAATACGCTTGCCAGCGCCTCTACCGCGACGCTCGTATTACCTCCATCTACGAAGGTACTACCCAGCTCCAGGTTGTGGCAGCACTTCCGCACATCACCACCGGCACCTACACTTCCATGCTCGACGAACTGGAAGCAGCCGCTGTTGCACCGGAATTCGAAGCACTCAAGGCCCGCGCAAAGGCTATGGACGACAAGTTCAAGGCAGCCATCGACTACGTCAAGGCCGCTGAAAACAACGAGTTCCTGGACCTCTGCAGCCGCCGCCTGTACGAAATGGCCGG
>JAZLHK010000067.1:0-146055 GCA_045616805.1 Fibrobacter sp. | reverse complement strand
AAATAAATCAACCGCACACACCACCTGGAACTGCAAGTGCCATATTGTGTTCGCACCGAAGTTCAGGAGGGAAATCCTCTATGCCCAGAAAAGGGAAATTGTGGGACGAATACTTAGAAAGCTTTGTGAGTGGAAGGGTGTAGAAATTTTGGAAGCGGAAATTTGCCCCGACCATATTCACATGCTTGTCGCCATACCTCCGAAACTTTCGGTATCGAGTTTTATGGGGTACCTGAAGGGAAAGAGCGGCCTGGAATTGTACGATACGATCCAAGAACTGAAAAACCGGTTCCGGAATCGGGAGTTTTGGTGCCGAGGCTACTATGTTGACACGACAGGAAAAAACACCGAACGGATAAAGGCGTATATTCGACAACAGTTGGAAGAGGATAAGTTGGGCGAACAAATATCTATGTTCGGCAGGTAGTGCTCGTTTACGGGCGACCAAGTAAGGACTCCCGCAGGTGGCAGATTTCCGTGCGTGCCCTTGCACGCGGCTAGTATCCTAGGGCTACGCCCGTATATGAAGAACCACCGGCTTCGCCGGTGGGTCACTTTTCAAATTGCGGGCAGCTTCCTATTTGTTCTTAATGCAGCGAATGGAAGCTCCGTATGTATTGCTTCGAGAAAGTACACCTGCAATTGTTGCGTTGCTGAATGTCAAAACCTTTGCGTTTGATCGGTCGTGCTTGGTTGATGTCCAAAAGTAGGATAGCTTTCCTTCATAGTTTAAATCGTCAGCTTTTTGGGATAAACCGATGGGGAGAACCGAGAATCCGTATTCATCGGTGCCATTGCCGTAGTAGTTGGCTTCTGTCCAACCTGTTGTTGATTTTAAGGAACGGCATGTTTCGAAACTTTTCATACAGTTGGCGTTCTGTAGCAGAAGTTCTGCTTCTTCCATTGAAGGCAGGTGCCACCCGTCGGGGCAGATTCCTTGCACAATGGTTTCGTCACCGGTCAATTTCGTTGAATCGATGGCGACCGCCCATGAATAGAATCTTCCGCCTACGTCGCAATGGGCTGGCTCATTCCCGGGACACCAGGAGTTGTGTTCTGTCATGGAGGCTTCGTCGTAGTAGTTCAAGTTCTCGGCCATCCAGGTTTGAGAGTCGCCTTCGCCAATAGTGACAGTCTTATAAATTTTCCCGTCGCGGGGGTCTTTCAGGGATCCGTAATTGATCTTGGAATTCATTCGGGATTCCTTTGGTACATCCCAGCTCCAGATGTCCCATGCGGCTTCGCCCACTGGATTCATAATGCAGCGAACAGAAGCGCCTCCATTCGTCTTTGAAAGTGAACTTCTAGGGGCGTATTCATGGTCAAATTGGAAGAATCTCGTTTCGCCAGCGTTTCCGCTATGCTCGTATGCGCTCCAGAAATGGGAGTCTCTGCCAGCATCCATGAACCAGCCTTGTTGATAATGGCCAACAGGTAATACAGAAAATCCATAAACATCAAGACCGTTTCCCTGCTTGTACCATCCCGTTTCAGACTTGAGTTTTAACCCTCCATTTTGTTTCCCTTCGGTTTCGATGATTAAGAAAAGTTTTTCCCAGTCGGAGTAACTAGGAATACGCCATCCATCAGGACATATTCCTTTTAAGGGGAAGGGTAAACCGCACTTCTCAATTCCGTTACCGCAAGTAATGGGCTTGTCTCTGTTTGCAAGTGCTGCAGAATCAACGGCAGCAGACCAACCATAGAGTCTACCTGCTAGTTCACAATTCTTTTCTTCGTTGTCAAAGCACCAGGAATGTTTCTTTAGGATGGGCATTTTATCTTCGTCATAGTAATTCAGGTTCTCTGCCATCCAAGTTTGTTTCATTGTGCCTTCGCCGATTTCAATGGTGCGGTACTTCTTGCCGTCGCGGGAGTCTGTCAAAGTCCCGTAATTAAAGGATTTATTGATGTAGTCATCCTTAGAATCGTCCCAACTCCATTCCTTTATCTGTACAGGGACTGGCGTTGTAGAGAATGTAGCGGCGTCGGTCACGCAACGGACGGAAAATAACTCGATTTTTTCAAGATAATCCATGATGCCGTTGTCCTTTTCGGATACAAAGCGTGCCGCGTAGGCTTGAGTGGGGCTGATGTTGTAAGGAGTGCTGGTCCAGAAATCGGTGCGACTTCCCACTTCGCCGAAGGCTAGACCTAAACCAGGAATGTTGATGGCGCTTCCTGCAGGCAAGGCAGAAAAGCCGAATTCATCAGTTCCATTTCCTTTGTTGTTCCAGCCGGAGGTGGCCTTCAATACTTTGCCGGCAATCGCTTTTCCGCCAACAGCTGTGTATAGGTTTTCCCATTCTTCCTTGCTAGGCAAGTGCCATCCATTGGGGCAAACACCTTGAATTTTTTCGGGCATGTCGCATGCAATGTTTGAACCACACTTGATCGAAGTACTTTTGGTTAATGCAGCAGAATCAATGGCCATGCTCCATGTATACAGCGCTCCCGCCACGTTGCAGTACTCCTGTTTACGAGACCAGCAAACACTGCCGTTATCCGTATAGTTTAAGTTTTCTGCCATCCAAAGTTGTGCATCAGATCCCGATCCAATGGTGACGTACTTATAAGTCTTGAAATCGCGGCCATCTGTAAATGTACCGTACTTGATATTCTTATTGAGTCGTTTTTCCTTGGAAACGTCCCAACTCCAACCAGCCGAAATCTCGGTATCAAGAGAATCCTTGTTTTCTGAGAAATCGCTGGATGAACTACCGCTATTTGTATCAAGAACATTAGAATCACTTGATGCTACATCGGATTCATTGCTGCTAGAAACGGCTGTACTATCTACGGTGCTTGAAGAAGACTGCATTGCCGAAGACAATGCATCATCCGCCTTGTCACTACTACTAACTTCTGCAATTGAAGAAATTTCCACATTGTCAACAACATCAGAAGATGATCCCGAATCGCCTCCACAAGCGGTAAAAATGCCAAGACCTAATAAAGCAAAACCAGAGAAAATCTTTTTCATAATAACCCTCGAGAACAAAGTAGAAAAAGATTGCCTAAAACAAAAAGAAGCGCCTGAAACCAGACGCTTCTTGATGTTCTTTCACAATAGCGAACGATATAAATAGTTCGTAGTGGAGCAAGGTAAGTCGGTAAGCCAAACATTGACGCCTACGGCGTCCGCTCTACGGCTCAATCATAAAGATGAGTTAACTCATCTTTACGATATTCGCCTTGAACGCTTTTCCGCAGCCCCAAAGGGGCGAGGACCTGTGAACGTCCGAGCTTACCTTGAGGAACGAAGATTATTTATAGAGCAGAGCGAACTCCGCAAAACGTAGCGATATAAGAGAACTTTATCTTTTAAATGAGGCTGGTAAATTCTAAAGTGAACACTCGAAACCGAAGGTGAGTCCGTGTTCACGTAGGATTTACCATGCCGATTCAAAACCAAAATTACTTATAGAGCAAAGCGAACACCATACCAGGACGGAAGTACTTACCAGCGGTGTACTTCAGCGCAGTGCTGTGCATGAGGGTGAACAGCTTTTCTGCATCGACCTTGGCGTCCTTGGCAATAGCGCCGTAAGCCTTGGTGAATGCAGCCACGTTGCGGGGCAGCTTCGGGCTAATGCGGCTATCTGCAAGGAGAGCGCCCTTGGCAAGCAAAGCCTTGTGCATCTTGTCGGCGGCAGCCTGGCTGAGACCGAAGGCGGAAACCAGAGCGGCAGCGTGCAGGCGGCAAGAACCGTTGAAACCTTCCGGTGCAGCGAAGGGAACCTTTGCTTCGTCGTAGAGGTTACGGGTCATGGAGTCGCCCAGGTCAGCAGCTTCCTTCACAAGGCCGTGCATCATGCAAGCGGTCATGACGCTGTACTGAATACCAATCCAAACGTCGTGAGCCTGGAAGTTGAATTCATCCAGCGGGGAACCGTCCTTGTGAACGAGGTTTGCTGCACCAATCAGCGGGCTGTTTGCCTTGTAGTTGGTGTTGAATACCTTCAGCAAGTTCTTCTTGGCCTTGGCTTCGTCGCAGATGGGCTTCAGGCCCAGCATGCGCAGGTAGGTGTCTGCCAGCAGAGTGTCAACGAACACGTCGTCGCAATCGTTGGAAACCTTTGCAGACCAGGAAGCGGTGAAGGCGTCCTTGCACTGTGCGGTGATCCATGCCTTCTTCAGACCGCGGAGTTCAGACTTGGAAAGTTCAACGTCGGACGGAATTTCGCCAGCGTTGAGCCAAGCGTTGATGGCGGCAACGCCAGCCTTCGGGCATTCCGGAAGTTCAATGGATTCCTTCACGGCTTCGCGGAGGGCGGCGTACTTTTCAACGTTCACGTCCTTCATTTCCATGGGGGTCACGAAGAAGTGGTAGTAACCTTCATTTTCGTCCCACAGAGCTTCGTCGAATTCCTTGTTGGCGGCAACGGACTTTTCATTCCACTTGGCAGCCTGATCCTTGTCGCCCAGGAGTTCAGCAATCTTTGCTGCTGCGCGGAGGCCAGCAATCCAGAGAGAACCGCAGTAAACGGAAATACCGTGAGAGCTGAGGTTGTCGAAGGTGTCGTCGGTACCGTGGGTCAGCGGGAAGTTTTCGCCTTCATTCACCATCTTTTCCAGATATTCCATGGCGGCGTAGACTGCGTCCTTGCATTCCTTCAGAACATTGAGGTTCTTGGTGGTCACGTAGTGGCGGAGAACCATCAAAACGTACTTGGGAGCAAGATCCTTCCATTCCTTCACGTTGTGCCAGTCGTAGGCATCCGGTTCAGCATCGAAGGGGCTACCCAGGTCGTGAATCACGGCGCCGCGAACAGCGCGGGGGCCTTCCAGCTTCGGATCCGGAAGATCAGCAAAGGGCAGGTTCACGTATTCGTGATGGCGGCGGCGGTTTTCGTTAATGGCGAGGATGGCGTCACCGAAACGCTTCATCACAACACCGTCCAGGCGCGGCATCAAAGCCAGCAGGCTGAAGCTACCGTAGAAGTAAACGTCCAGGGAGTTGAAGAACGGATAGTCAGCGCATTCACGAACCAGGAAGCGGTCTTCCTTGTCCCATACGGTTGCTTCGGCAAGGAAGCTCAAGGTATTGATAGCGAGGCTCTTAAATTCCACCTGCTTCTTTGCTTCCTTATAGATCTTTGCAACCTTGGCCTTCGGCACGAGAGCTTCGAAAGCCTTGAGGCGAGCATCCATGGTCTTGTCGGCTGCGAGAGCTTCGTCAAGGATGGCGCCAACGCGGCCATAAGCTTCCGGGTAGAATGCGGTGTACTTCTTCTGGCTGGTGAGCTTCACAAGCTTGATTTCCGGGAAGTCCAGAACCATGTTGAACTGGAAGGAAACCTTCTGCTTGGGCTTGAGAACGACGGTCACAGCGATTGCACCGGCGATAGTTTCGCGGCCGCTGTAGACGTTCTTCACGAAAATGTTGTTGACGCGACCGCTCTGGAGAGCTGCCTTCACGGTAGCTGCAGCGTCGTCCTGGTAGAACATGGGCTTCACGGAAACGTTCAGGTTGTCCTTCTTGTTCCATGCAACGGAAATGCCCATGCAGCCGTTAAAGTCAGAAGCGGGCTGCAGTTCTTCGTTGTAGAATTCAATACCGCGGACTTCGCGGCCGTCGGCTGCTTCCATGCTGAAGCTTACTGCCTTGGGGTTCTTGGCCATGGGAACCAGAACGAAGCTGGAGTCCTGCACGCCCTGACGGTCCTTGCGGGCGTAGTAGCCGCAGAGGCTGTCCTGAACCTGGACGATGGTCACTTCGCGGGTTTCCTTGGTGGTGTTTTCCAAGGTGAATACGGTTGCGTTTACCGGCAGGCTGGAGAGGCGTTCGTCACCCGGAGTCACGTAGCTGGACTGGGTCTTAGTAATCTGAACGCCCTTGCCTTCGTACTTGGTTTCGGCGACGGGGTAGAGGGCGGTGTACTGCATCTTGGCAGCGTCGTAGCCTTCCTGGCCGAGGAAAGTCTTGTCGTCTGCCCATGCGGCGGTCAGGGCGCCCTGACGAGCAATCTTTTCACCAACCACACCGTCGAAGAAGTCGATAACCACTGCACGGTTCACTTCTTCAACCTTAGCGCCCTTCTTGGCGAGGAGAGCTGCTGTACGGTCGCTCCACTGGATGTGCCAGCGTTCGAATGCGGCCATGTTGTTCTTCAGGAATTCCTTATCGGAAAGAATCTTGTTCAGCTTTGCTTCGGCCTTCTTCTGATCGGTTTCGGTGAAGAGGGCGGCGCCCTTGGCGTCCACCAGCTTGAACTTACCCAGGTAGGTGGTGAATGCTGCAAAGTTGTAAATAACCAGCTGAGCCTTGTCGCTGATCACTGCTTCGCGGAAGAAGAAGTTGTTGAAGCGAAGGTCGGAAGCTTTTTCGGTGCGAACCTGCACGCCCGGCATCACGTTCATTACGGGAGTGGTGCCTGCGGGAGTTGCAGTAAAGGTAGAACCAATGCCGCCCACTGCGATACCGGTGGTAGACGGAGTGGTAAAAAGCGGGGTATACCAGGGCTGGATGAATTCCACGGCAAGACCCGGGGTCATAAGCTTCTGGACGGAACCGGCCATCTTGGCGCCGGCAAGGTATTCTTTAATGCTCATATATTTTTCCATTTTGTGGAGGTTAAGTTTCAGTCTAAAAGGTAGTAACTGATAACTAGGACGATGTTAAGTTTAGATTATTTTTCATCGCAAGGGGCCTATATTGATTTATCTTTTGTTTTCATGAGTAAACTACTGTCCTATCTGATTCCTGGTGTTTTGGTGATGATTCTGTTCACCTTCTTCAGGGAATTCTTCGTAAGTCCCGATACGGCATACACTTCCTGGTTTGTGTACCTCAGTTTTTTCGTCTATGTTCTGAGTGTGGTGGTTCCCTGCGTCATCTATTATCTGCGCACTCCTCCTGGAATCGACCATCGCGAATAGTCGCAAAAATACTATTATTGGGTCATGTTTAAGATAGGTGTGATGGCTTCCGGTGGTGGAAGCAACTTTAAGGCGATTATCGACCGTATTGGTGAAGGCGACCTGGAAGCCCAGTGCAAATTCCTTATCACCAATAATGCAAATTGTGGCGCAACTCAGCATGCTGCGACTTATGGTGTTCCCGTTTTTCATATTTCCGGAAAAACACATCCCGACGTTGCGGCCTATGAGGCTGCCCTTCTGGATGTAATTAACAAGTTCGATATCGATTTGTTAATCTTGGCCGGCTACATGAAGGCCATTCCCACATGTGTCTTGAAGCGTCTGCCAGATCGTATTTTGAACATTCATCCGTCCCTGCTGCCGAAATTCGGAGGTAAGGGCTTTTATGGTCACTTTGTTCACGAGGCTGTTCTTGCAGCAGGCGAAAAGGAATCTGGTCCCACGGTGCACCTGGTTTCTGAAGAAATTGATGCAGGCCGTATCTTGGGACAGCGCAAGGTTCCTGTGCTGGAAGGTGATACACCCGAGGTCCTTGCTGCGCGAGTACTGGAGCAGGAACATGACCTGTACTGGCGTGTCATCAAGGAATATGGTGAGGGATTAGCGTAAAGCTTAAAGTTTAAAGTATAAAGGTTTAGGTTTAAAGGTTGAAGTTCAAGGTTCCTGCATTTTTGGAAGGCATTGAATCTCCCGTAGAAGGGGAGGAGGCCATCCGTAAGTTCGCAGAGGGAAATTCTCAGACTTCTGAGACGACCATTGTAGTGGGAATTGATGAAGTGGGGCGAGGTCCCTTGGCTGGCCCTGTGGTGGCCTGTGCCGCGGTACTGAAATCTCCCGATGCCTTGCTGACCTTGAATGACTCCAAGAAACTGACACGCCCCAAGCGTGAAGCCATGTTTGATGCAGTGAAGGATGCCTGTGCCTGCTATGCCATCGCTAGTGCAAGTGTGGCTGAAATCGACAAAATCAACATTCTCGAGGCGGACTTTCTGGCCATGCGCCGGGCCCTCCAGGCTCTTGGAATGCCTGGTATTGAAGAATCCGCTCCGGAAATTCCCATCGAGGTGAATGGATCCTTCGCGGATGTGGCCGGAGCTCACGATTTGAAGGATGTCAAGGTTCTCATCGCTGTAGACGGCAATCTGAAAATCCATGGACTTCCGCAGGAAATTCAGATTCCCATTGTGAAGGGTGATGGCCGCATCGCCAGTATTTCTGCGGCTTCCATTCTGGCCAAGGTATTCCGTGATCGCTATATGGATGATCTGGAAAAGACGTATCCCGGTTATGGATTTGACAAACACGCGGGTTACGGTACCAAGGCTCATCTGGATGCCATTCGCCGTTTAGGACAAACTCCCGAACATCGGCAGAGTTTCCATCCCAAGAGTCTCCAGCTGGAATTGCCCCTTTAAAGGGTATCTCTTTTCAAAAGATTGCTTTTCTCCTTATTGCAAATTTGCTAGATTGAATTTGTAATTTTTGGCTTATGCTATAAGGTATTTTAAGGAGGATCTTTTGAATAATTCCATTCCTATTGTCCAAATGGTGATGCAGTCTGACATTGCCACCATTATTGTGCTTTGCATCCTGGCCGTCATGTCCCTGGGTTCCTGGGGCATTATCATCGTGAAGTACGTGACTTATCGCAGAAATAAGCGCGCCAATGCCGAATTTTACCGCAAGTTTAGTACCGTCACTCAGTTCGTGCAGCTTCAGGGCCTTTGCGAAATCGGTGACGACAGCGCCCTTCGCCGCCTGACGGCCGAAGTGCTGAAGGAAGCTTCCAAGTTCAGTAACTTCGTGAGCTACGACTCCATCCAGCATCGTGCCTCCCTTCTGGAAGACACGATCCAGCGCTCCATTGAAGGCCTCCGCCTGACAGAAGACAAGTTCCTGAACTTCCTCGCTACAAGTTCTAACCTGGCTCCCTTCTTCGGTCTTCTCGGTACTGTTTGGGGCATCATGGTTGCCTTCTTCCAGATAGGCCAGCACGGTTCTGCAGACCTTTCCGTTGTGGCTCCGGGTATCGCAATGGCCTTGATTACTACTGTGGGTGGTCTTGTGGTTGCAATTCCTGCATCTGCTGGTTATAACTACTTTACCAGCTGCAATGGCCAGAACGAAATTTCCTACTTCAACTTCGGTTCCCAGGTCCTCAGCTTGTTCAAGCGTGGTGACCTGCTTGCTCTGGAAGAAGTTGCCGGCTAGGAGGCTTAGGTGAAGCGTAGCCGCGGAAAAGAACTTAAGCAGGAAATGAACCTGACGAACATGATCGACATCGTGTTCGCCATCTTGATCGTGTTCATTATTTCTGCGCCTCTCATGAGTCAGGGGGTCAAGGTGGATCTGCCGAAGGCCGAAGCCCCGACCATGGAGCAGGAAAAGATGTTGAAGGTTTCCATCACCAAGAATGAGGAAATCTATATCGCCGACATGATGGTGGATTTCAGCAGTTTCAACAACGTGTTCAAGTCCCTGTGGAATGGGGAAATGGCGGTTGTGATCAATGCTGATGAAGAAGTGAATTATGGCCTCGTGATGAAGGTGGTGACCCAGGTCCAAAAACTGGGTGTTACCAAACTTGGCTTCCTCACACTTAATCCGAAAGAAAAACCGGGTACATGAGAAAAGACGAAGAAAGAATAAAGTACTTTGCTTCGGGCGTGGATTCTACGCTGTTGAAGATTATTGTCTGTGCAGTAATCTTCCATGCTCTTGTTGCCGGTATATGCATTGCATTTCACTACGTGAACATTAAGCCTGAACCGGAAAAGATTCCCGTGTTCGAAATGGTGAAAATGCCGGATATGAAGCCTCCTTCTCCTCCAAGGACGCAGCCTCCTCCGCCGGCCCCTCCTGAACCGCCGAAGAACGAGCCCAAGCCCAAGGAACCGAAGCCTAAGCCAAAGCCGAAGGTGAATAAGGAACTGCCGCCGGACATTAAGCCCGAGCCTGAAGAAAAACCAGAAGAAGTACATGAAGAACCTGCTCCCGAACCGGAGCCGGCACCCCAGGAACCTGTGGACGATTTCCCTGTGGACGACATGGATTTGCCGACAGCCATTGAGGCACCCAGTCTGGATCCCGTGGGTTCTGTGGACATGGACCCGTTGATGCAGGTCTATCTGGAGCAACTGAAAAAGATTATCATGGGCAATTTTAAGCCGCCTAAGGACCTGAAGGTGGAGCGCAGTGCAAAGACCTCCGTCCAGTTTACGGTGGACCGTTTTGGGGGAATCACGGCTGTGACTCTCAAGCGTTCTTCCGGTAACAAGACCTGGGACCACCTGTCGGTGCGCGCCATCCAGATTTCCAAGGTGCCTGAACTGCCGCCTAACTATCGTGCTCCAAGCCTTGTGCTGAACTTTAACTTTACTCCGAACTAGTAAGATGAATCTGATGAAACTGAAATTGAATAAGCTTGGCCTGGTTCTGCTTGCTCTTCTTGCAAGCATGTTCATGCCTGTAAGTTCCTTTGCTGCAATCGATACCATTGCAGTGGATGTGGGCATTTCCGTTTACAAGACTACGCCCATCGGTGTGATTCCCTTTACGGAAACTTCTAAGGTGGAATGGACTGAAGAACAGCCGCACCTGATCGTGACTCGAGATGCCAATCTTTCTGGTCGTTTCGATGTGATTGCCTCGGACAAGTTTAACCTGGCTCTCTTCAGCCGTAACCATGCGGAATACTATGTAACCGGTAAGGTTCAGCCTCAGACTGATGGTCGTCTCCGCGTGGAATGCTACCTGCATGCTTCCAAGACGAAGTCTCTGCTTTTGGGCGAAAGCTATACCATTTCCCAGAAGGATCTTCGTCGTGCAATGCATTCCTTCTTTGACAAGGTGACCAAGCATATTTGCGGTGAACGTGGTGTGGCAAGTACACGTCTTGCCTATGTTTCCAAGATTGATGGAATCAAGCAGGTGGTGGTTTCGGACTACGACGGATTCCTCCGTTCCCAGATTACCCGCGATACAACCATCAGCATGATGCCTGTGTGGACCCTCGGTAACAAGGGCCTTGTCTATGTGAACTTCAAGACCAACCGTCCTCGTCTCTACACCAAGAATTTTGGCGGTTCTGAAAAGCCGCTGTTCCAGCAGCTGGACCAGACTTACAGCCCGGCTGTGAATCCTCGTACGGGTGAACTTCTGTTCTCCAGCACGAAGGATGGTAAGACCGATCTTTATCTCGGCAATATGGAAACTGGTAAGGCTCATAAATTCGCCTACCTGAAGTCCAACCAGACCAGCCCTGCGTGGAGCCCCTTTGCCTCGGAAGTGCTGTTCACTAGCGACCGTGGCGGTGGTCCCCAGATTTTTGTCATGGGCAAGGATGGAAGCGACATGCGTCGTGTGACTTTCATGGGTCGCTATAATGAACGTGCCAGCTGGTCTCCCAGCGGAGATCGCATTGCCTACACCTCCATGGATAACGGCAAGATGAATATCTATACCTGCGCTCTGGACGGCAGCGATATTATCCAGCTTACAAGCAATGCTGGCAACAACGTTCACCCGTCCTGGTCACCCGACGGCAAACTCATTGCCTTCTCCAGTGACCGCAGTGGAACATACCAGATTTACATCATGCGCTTTGATGGCGCAAACGTGACCCGCATTACCAAGGCCGGCGAAAACACTTCGCCTACATGGTCCTGGTTCTACGATGAAAAATAAAGAGATTAATAAACAACAAACAAAAGAAGGTGCAAAATGAAAAACTTCACTAAGATCGCCATTATTTCTTGCGCTGCCTGCCTTGCCTTGGTTGGCTGCTCCAAGAAGGAACCTCCTAAGACTGAACCTGCTGCAGAAGCTGCTCCCGCAGAAGTTGCAGCACCTGTTGAAGAACAGGCTCCTGTCAACGCTGACTCCCTTGCTGCTGAACAGGCTCGCCTGGAAGCTGAACGTCTGGAAGCCGAACGCGCTCGCCTGGAAGCTCTCATCAACCAGATCATGAGTGAAGATGTTTACTTCGACTTTGACCGTTCTGAACTGACCGAAAAGGCTAAGGAATTGCTGGCTCAGGTTGGTGAACTTCTGATCAAGGAAACTCGTTTCACCTTGACCATCGAAGGCCATACCGATGACCGCGGTACTGAAGACTACAACTTCACTCTCGGTGCAAAGCGTGCCATGAAGGTTAAGGAATTCCTCGGCGCCTATGGCATTGAAAATGAACGTATGGAATCCGTCAGTTACGGTAAGGAAAAGCCGAAGGTTCAGGGCGAGAACGAAGAAGCCTATTCCCAGAACCGTCGCGCAAACTTCCGCGTGAACATCAAGAAGTAATTTGAACAACTAGTAAACTAGAGGTTAATAGTGAATATGAAACGGTTGGCAATTTGCCTGGTCGTTTTGACGTTTGCTCTTACGGGCTGTTCCAAGATCACCATGCTCCGTACCGAAGAAATGCAGGCCGTGGGTAACGACGTGCAGGTTTCTGTGCTCAGCAATCTTGATACTGCCGTTCAGGATCTCTCTGCTCAAAACGATTCTCTCCGTGCAAGGATTGATTCTCTGCAGGCTCGTCTGGATGCTTCCGCCCTTATGCAGAAGCGCATGATGGCTGAAATCACCATGCTCTCTCGCCGTATGGGAGATGAATCCGAACGTAATGATTCCCGCCAGGAAGAAATCATCTACCGCCTCGATATGCTTCTGGGCAAGTCCGACAAGATTCTTGCCAAGAAGGTGGTGGTTAGCGGTGCTCCGGCTCCCATGTCCATGGATAGCCTGGAACGCGAAGCTGAAAAGTTGGTCGAAGCAGAAGCCATGTTCAATACCGCTCGCTCCGATTACCACCGTGGCGAATATAAGCTTGCTTACGCTGGCTTCAAGCAGGTCTATGAACAGATGAAGACTGGTGAACTGGGTGAAAATTCCCTGTACTGGATGGCTCTCTGCCTGATTGATGCAAACCAGGTGGAAAAGGCCAAGAAGGTCTTTGCAAGTCTGGCTGAAGCATTCCCCAACGGACAGAAGACCTGCTCTACCATGTTCAAGCTTGCTGCAATCTACAAGACAGAATGCAACATTGATATGCAGAAGCAGTACCTGCAGAAAATCCTGAATAGCAAGACCTGCTCTGCTTCTGGCGAATTTGAACAGGCTGCAGAAATCCTTCAGGAAATTCTTGAAATGGAAGAGAAGAAGGCCGCCGGCGAACCGGTTGAAACCTGTACAGTAACGGTTGTTGGTCCCGCTCCGGAAGAACAGTCTGCTGCACCTCAGACTGAAACTTCTACGGAACAGCACGCACCTGCTGCACAGCCTGCTCCTGCCACATCTGCTGCACCTGCAACTCCTGCTGTTGCGCCGCAGCCCGCTGCTGCACAGCCTGCTCCTGCAGCTACTCCGGTGGCACCTGCCGCTCCCGCTCCGTAATTTCGGAATAGAAATTTTCAAAAAATGCCGTCAGCGTTATGCTGGCGGTTTTTTGTTTAAGCTCTGCTGGATAACTACTTGCGTGGCGCCTAAGCTGCGAAATTACTGTAAAAATGCTTGTGAAACGAACCGACAGGGCAGGTCATAAGTTACATTTGTGCAGTAATAATACAGTAGGCCAACGGGCTTACAAATTACAACTTATTTGCTAAGCGCACGTTTACGCCTAGCAGAGCTTTGTATAAAATGAACCTCCCCAGCCGGTGGGTTCCTTTTTATGCAGGAAGTAATAAATAAAAATTTTGTTTGTCTGAAAAAACATAAACTTACTTTTTGTAGACAAAATCGGTTTTTTTTTCTTACATTTATCGCGTTTTTTTTTTTAAAGGAGTGAGTATGAGTGCTCAGTTTGGTAAATATGCAGTAGTTGCATCTGCTGTTATTTTGGGATTGTCTGCTTGCGGTGATGAATCTACCGTATCTGACGGAGGATCTAACGTCTCGATTCTTGACGAGAAGCTTGGTGAATGCAGCGAAAGCAACCAGGGCGCAATGGCCTATGTGACTGATTCCGCTGCCCTGTATTTCTGTGCTGATGGGAAATGGGTTCCCCTGAAGGGCCAGGATGGCGAAGACGGCAAGGATGGTAAGGACGGCAAGGATGGCCAGAATGGCGCAAGCTGTACTGCCAAGGTCGTTGATGACGGCGTCGAAGTTAGCTGCAATGGCAAAGTCGTAGGCACCATCAAGAATGGTGAAGACGGCAAGAATGGTGAAGACGGCGAAAACGGCAAGAACGGCGAAGACGGCAAGAAAGGTGACAAGGGTGATAAGGGCGACAATGGCGACAACGGCACCAGCTGTACAGCCGAAATCATTAATGAAGGCATCGAAGTTAGCTGCGATGGCGAAGTCCTAGACACCCTCAGGAACGGCAAGAGCGCCTTCGAACTGGCTGAATCCGAATTGTCCTTGGAAGACTGGCTTGCCAGCCTGAAGGGTGATAAGGGCGAAGATGGCCATTCCTGCTCTGCATCGCAGATCGAAAATAATGATGGCACGAAGACGACGACCATCACTTGCGAAACCGCCGAAGGCGAATCTGCCGAATATGTGGTGAATGACGGTAAGGATGGTACCAGCTGCAGCATCAGTGACAAAGGCAATGGTGTCGTGAAACTTATCTGCGGTGACAATTCCGTCAATCTCAAAGAGCCCATGTGCGGAAGCACTCCCTATGATCCGGAAAAATGGATTTGCTTTGGCGACGGTGAACTTATTCAAAATACTGCCTCCAGCACAGCAACCTCCAGCGCATCCTATTCTAGCGAAGCTGCTCCTAGCTCCAGCGCGGCCGCTCCGATAACCTCCAGCGGTGCAGCCCCCTCCTGTGAAGAGACTGTTAAGGGTACCTATATCGATACTCGCGATAATCATGAATACAAGACAGTGACCATCGGTGATCGGACATGGTTTGCTGAAAACATTCAATATAGTGCTTCTTCCGTCAAGACAAAAGTACATACTGACGGTGGACAACTGGTTTATTACGGTGTAGATGGTGTTTGCCCTGAGGGTTGGCGTTTGCCGTCGAAAGCTGATTTTGAGGATCTAATCGCTCGTGCCACATGTGGGGGAACCGGCGATCCGTCCGAAGTTTTGAGATCCACGACATGGGACGGAACTGATGAACTGGGATTCAGTGTCGTTCCCGCAGGTAATTGTGGAACGACCGATTGTTGGAATCCTGACAAGTATACGGCATTCTGGACGGCTGATCCGGTGGCATCAAGAACGTATACCACCTTGTCTTTTGACTATGCTAATGATGACCCTGATACAGAAAAAATGTTTTTTGGTGAAACTAAGACAGATTTTGGAATATCCATCCGTTGCGTAAAGGATAAAGAAGAATAACTGTTTAATTCTCAAGAGCCCGCTGGTTTTAGTGCCGGCGGGCTTTTTTTGTATGGCTCTGTTCTACCATTGCGTAGGACTGCCATTTTATGTTGAATTTACTAAAAAATGGTCTAAACCAACAAAAATTAGGTTAGACCAAGTATCTAAGATACAGTTTTTAGGTAGGTAAATCTCAGTATTATATAGGGTGTGATATTTTACTTAGTTATATTAGGTCTACACTTTGAAAGAACATAGCCTTTTGTATAAAGCTCTGCTGGATAACTACTTGCGTGGCGCCTAAGCTGCGAAATTACTGTAAAAATGCTTGTGAAACGAACCGACAGGGCAGGTTATAAGTTACATTTGTGCAGTAATAATACAGCAGGCCAACGGGCTTACAAATTACAACTTATTTGCTAAGCGCACGTTTACGCCTAGCAGAGCTTTTGTTTATGCCGCGGAATGAAAATGGATAAATTTCATTTTATCTATATTTAAGCTATGAAAAAAAATTTTCTATTGGGATTGATCCCGTTCCTTATGCTAGCCTGTTCCGATGACTCTTCATCGGCAGGTTCCAATGGCTGGCACATGATTTCTAATAAGCCTGTGGAAATTGCCATGGGAGAATGTTCGGAAGATAAGGACGCTGTTGCTGGCGAGGCTCAGTTGGATTGCGAGTGCGATAAATGCGTCGTCAAACTGTCGAATGTAGATGACTACTGCGGTGTTACCGCATCTGTAGAATATCGTGTGTTCCGTGATACCTTGCATGTTAGATATGCAGACGTCACGGAAACTTCCAAGTGCATGTGCGTTTCCGATCACAGTCTAGAAGTAGGTTCGGTTGACTGGCAGGATGTTGAGTATGTGACATTCAATGGACGTGTAGATTTTATAGGGAGCGCGTCCTATAATTGTAAGGGGTCCACAGGCCAAACGATTCGAACTCATGTAAGTCATGTAAGGCCTGTTGTGAATGTGAAACAGTAATTTGTCTGAATTTCACCATTTAGATCAAATAGGAAAGACCGTTCGTTAAACACGAACGGTCTTTTTTGTAATAGCGAACAGACTTTTATATGTTTGAGGTCTAGGGGAGAACCCCTACATCACTACAGCACGTCGTCTTCTTCGTCGTCGGAGTGACGAATTACGACGCCGCCGATTTTTGCAACCTTGTTTTCAAAGTCTTCGTAACCGCGGTCCAGGTGGTACACTCGGCTGACGGTGCTTTCTCCTTCGGAAATGAATGCGGCAAGAACCAGGGCTGCGGTGGCGCGAAGATCGCTACCCATGATGTCGGTACCTTCCAGCTTAGTGCCGCCCTTGATGATGGCCGTATTGCCATTCACCTGGATGTCTGCGCCAAGACGCTGGAGTTCAGCTACATGCTTGAAGCGGTCATTGTAGACCGTATCCTGGATGGTGCTGTTGCCCGGAATGGAAACCAGGGTTGCCATGAGGGGAGCCTGCATGTCGGTGGGGTAGCCTGGGTAGGGAAGGGTGGTGACGTTGATCGGTTTCAGTTCAACGCCTCGGGCGTCAACCTGGGCCCAGTCATTGCCTACTTCTACCTTGCAGCCCATGTCGCGGAAGGCATCCAAAGTGCTGGCGATATGTTCGGGGAAAACTTTGGTGACCTTGATGCATCCGCGGGTGATTGCGGCTGCGCAAAGGAATGTGCCTGCCTCGATACGGTCTGGAATGGTGAAGCACTTGCCTGGACGGAGACTTTCAACGCCCTGCACGGTAAGGGTGCGGGTGCCGCGTCCCTGGATCTTGGCACCCATGGAGTTCAGGAAGTCTACCAGATTGTCAATTTCAGGTTCCAGGGCGGCATTCTGGAGAACGCTGGTGCCCTTGGCGAGGGTTGCTGCCATCAATACGTTAACGGTGGCGCCAACGCTGGAAATGGGGAAATTGAAATTACCGCCGGGAAGGCGTCCTTCGCAGGTGGCTTCCACGTAGCCGCGGGTAAGAGTAATCTTTGCGCCAAGTGCTTCCAGTCCCTTCAGGTGAAGGTCCACCGGGCGAGGGCCCCAGGCGCATCCGCCAGGGAGAGAAACGCGGCAACGTCCAAAACGTGCTACCAGAGGGCCAAGCACGTAGAAGCTGGCGCGCATAGTCTTTACTAGTTCGTAAGGTGCTTCCAGATGGTCTGCACCGCGGGTATCGATTTTCAGCTGGTGGGATTCGCCACTGATGCGGCAGCCAATGACGCGGAGCACGTCGGACATGGTCTTCATGTCCTTCAGATGTGGCACGTTGGTAATTTCGGAAACACCGTCAGCCAGAAGGGCTGCAGCCATCACTGCAAGGACGGCATTCTTTGCGCCGGAAATTTCTACTTCACCTTCCAGAGGCTTGTTTACCTGGTGAACTTCAAAACGATACATATAAACTATTTCTCCTTACGGTCGCAAACAACGAAGGTTCGTGCAATCCAGTCATGGAGAGCCCTTCGCTTGGGATCCAGGCATACAATCAAATAGCCGATCCCGTAAAAAACGGTTGTGAACTGCGTCAGTACGCTGCAGAGGTAGCGGGCAATGGAACCACCCCAGGTGAGGCGTTCTCCCTGCTGGGTTTCCACATGGATGTGGAAAATCAGCTTGCCGGGAGTTGCAGAAAGAATGGCGTGAAAAATCACAAAGTAGGCAGTCTGCACGATGGTGTAGAAAGAGACGAAGGGACCCATGCCTTCTCCGCCCATGAGCTTTTCAAGGGCTTCTGCGTTGGTGGGGTCTTCTACGTAAGCGTTCATCAGTTCCTGGGCTGCTGCCAGGTCAACGATTCCGGTACTTCCAAGTATGTAGAAGACTATGGCACCAACGACACCGAGGATGATGTTGTCTATGAGGAAGGCTCCTGCACGGAGACCAAAACCTGCGAAACGCTTTACGGCACGACGTTCGTCCAGGAGGGCCTGGATGGTATTCTTCAGCAGTTCTTCCTGGTCCATGTCCATTTGCCTGGACTCTTCGGTTTCATTCCAGTGAACCCAGCTTTCCATGCCGGAATGCCATACCAAAGTTTCTCCGGTGATTTTCTCGGAGTTTACAAATTCGCGAATTTCATCGATAGAGAAAGGCCCCTGACGGCGGTCGCCCTCAGTAATGCTTTCGTCAATAAAAAACCATTTCATACAGGGGCTAAAATAGAAAAATGTGAGACAACGCCGAAGTCAAAAATTATCTAAATTATGGTGCTATGAGAAATTTTAAGCCGGGCCAGCGTTTTGTCAGCCAGTCTGAACCTGATTTGGGTCTTGGAGTCGTATCCGAAGTCCAGGGCCGTACCGTTAAGTTTAACTTTCCGTTGGTGGGGCAGGTTCGCCTCTACCGTACGGATAATGCTCCTGTTGATCGTTTTATCTTGCAGGCGGGCGAAACCGCCAAGAATGAGAAAGGCGTTTCCTTCGTGGTGGAATCCGTTCGTGAAGCCGATGACCTGGTGATTTACGTAGGTCGTGGCGGTCGCGAAATGAAGGAGGCCGACCTTACCTCCAAGCAGATGGCCCGTCCCTCCGACTTGTTCCGTGAATTGACCAAGATCGGTACAGAGGATAATAGCAAGGATCAGGGCAAGGATGTATCCGCCAAGGCTTTTGAACGCCGTCGCCGAGCCATGGAACTTTCCTGCAAGTGGCAGTCTTCTCCTGTCCGTGGCATGATCGGTCCTCGCGTAAGCATGATTCCGCACCAGTACTACCTGTGCCACCGTGCCTGTTCTTCTTCTGCCTTGCCTCGTCTGATGCTCAGTGACGAAGTCGGTCTCGGTAAGACCATTGAAGCTGGTATGATTTGGCATGCCATGAAGGCTCGTGGCCGTGTGCAGCGTACCCTGATTATCGTTCCTGAAACTTTGAAGCACCAGTGGATGATTGAAATGAAGCGTCGTTTCAACCAGCTGTTCACTCTGGTGGATGAAGGTTACATTCGTGGCTTGTTTGTGGGTGTGGCAAAGGACGAAACGAAGCCGAACCCCTTCCTGCAGAGCAACGATATCATCGTTTCCATTGAATTTTTGATGGGCCAGCCTGCCTTGATCGAGGATGTACTCAAGTGTACTTGGGACATGACCATTATCGATGAAGCGCACCACCTGGTTTGCGAAGATGGCTTTACTAGCCATGAGTACATGCTGGCCAACGCCGTTCTTGCCAAGTCCAGGGGCGTACTGCTTTTGACCGGTACTCCGCTGCAGCTTCATCCGGAATCCCAGTTCAACCGTCTGAAGATGCTGGATCCCGCACGCTTTGCAGACTATAATGCATTTATCAAGGATCAGGAAGCCTATCGCAAGTTGGTGAATGACCTGAGCAAGTTGCCTACAGATCCGAACCACCAGATGAGCTGGGATGACCTGTACGAATGTGTGCCGAAGAATTCCAAGATTCGTCCCTGGCTGGAACAGGAAAATTCCAAGTCCATGACCGCTGGCGAATGGATGCGCCGCATTGTGGATGGTATGGGCACTGGTTCTGTGGTGTTCCGTAATACCCGTAAGGGTGTGGGCGGTTTCCCCAAGCGCGTCCTGGACGAAGTCTGCCTGGAACCGGATCCGACTTATCGTGAAATGGTGGAAGTGGCTGCCGAACGTGATCTGGAAATGTCCACGGACATTCAGGAAAATGGTCTTCTCTGCACTCGCTATTCCGATGCATGGGCTCTGGATGAACGTTTCGTCTGGTTGAAGTCCTTCCTGAAGGAACACAGGGATGACAAGATTCTTCTGATTTGCGAATCCATCAATGTGGTTCTCGCTCTGGAATCCCTGCTGACAGATTTCCTGGGAGAAGGTGCGTTCTCCATGTTCCACGAGGACATGACCATCATGGCCCGCGATAAGGCTGCAGCTAACTTCAGTAAGCCTAATGGAGCAAACCTGCTCATTGCTTCTGAAATTGGTTCTGAAGGTCGTAACTTCCAGTTCTCTCATCATCTGGTCTTGTTTGACCTGCCGCTGGACGCTGCACTTGTGGAACAGCGAATTGGCCGTTTGGACCGCATTGGCCAGACTCAGGACATCATTGTCCACGTACCCTATGTGAAGGGTTCTGGTCAGGAAGTCATGTTCCGTTGGTACCACGAAGGCCTGAATGCCTTTGGCGCACCTCTGATGAGTGGTGGTGAACTGTTCCTTAAGTATACTGATAGTCTCATTGAGGCTTTGGCTGATCCTCGTCATTATCTGAAGGATTTCATCAAGGAAACCATTCCCCAGGTGAAGAAAGATTGCGAACAGATGCGCAAGAACATTGAAAAGGGTCGTGACCGTCTGTTGGAATTTAACTCCCGCAATCCCGAAAAAGCCAAGGAAATTACGGACGAAATCGAACGCATCGATGCAGAAAAGGAACTGCAGGACTTGCTGTTTGAATCTCTCCGCGCCCGTGGCCTGGATATCGATAAGAGTGCCATTGCCGGTTGTGAAGTCATTACCATGGGTCCTCAGATTGAAGAGGGAACCATTGCCGGTATGCCCAGTCGCGGCATGGTGGCTGCCCAGAGTGAAGAAGAGGAACAGGGAACCGATAGCATTTCCCTGACTGCAACCTTTGACCGCAATGTGGCCATGGTTCACGATGAAGTGGACTTCCTCAGCCTGGAACATCCGCTGGCTCAGGGCATGATTGACTTTGAAACCAGCAACAACCATGGTATGGTGGCTTGCTGCATTTGGCCTGAATCTGGTCTTAAGGGCCTGATGATGCAGTACAGTTTCTCCATTGAATTGCCTGTGCCCGAAGAATGGGGCATGAGCGATCTGGTGGGACCTCTTTATGTGACGGCCCTCGTAGATGCTGCAGGCAATGACCAGAGCGTAAACCTGGATGCTCTTGCCAAGGCAACACTCCGTGATGTGAACGTACCTCAGGGCAATAAGGCCGTAGATGCAACCTTGCGCTTCTTTGCCAAGGAAGGTTTGGCTAAGGCTCGTATGGCTGTGGCTGCCACCGCAAAGGAATATGCGGAAAAGGCTGCGGACCTTGTGGAAATTCGTTCCGAGCAGGAATACCAGCGTATGAACCACTTGCTTACCATTCGCGGTAAGGCCGGTGGCAATGCTGAACTGCAGCAACTCCGTAAGAATGTGGGGGATCGTCGCAAGGTGGTGGCAAATCCGCAGCTTCGCCTGGATGCCATCCGCCTTCTGGTCTGCCGATAATAGGTATGAGGAATGAGGTCGGGCCTGCGGCCCTCTGAGGTATGAGACAAGCGGGATAGAACATCAAGAGAAGTATAAAGAGATTTGTAATTTAACCTGAAAGCGAACGACGCGAGCAATCTGATACCTCAAAGCGAACGTAGTGAGCGACCTGAAAACTGAAAGCACCAATGGTGCGACCTGAATATGAGTGAATTAAGAAAGAACATTTTGGATGAAGCACGCCGCATTGTGGTGAAGATTGGTTCCCGCATTCTGGTTGATTCCGAACGAGGTGGTGTTCGCACCCGTTACATACAAAAGCTGGCCGATTCCGTAGCACGCCTTATGGAAGCTGGCAAGGAAGTGGTGATTGTGACCAGCGGTGCTGTGGGTACCGGCATGTCCGAACTGGGCTACAAGGAAAAACCTACGGTTATTGCAGAGAAACAGGCTTGTGCCGCTGTTGGCCAGATCGACTTGATGTACGCCTATCGCGAAATGTTCCGCTGGGTTCAACTTTCTGTGGGCCAGATTCTTCTTTCAGCAGATGACTTCCGCGATCGTGCCCGTTACAAGAATCTGCAGAACACCATCAAGGCCATGCTTGCCCGAAAGATCGTTCCCATCATCAATGAAAACGACTCTCTTGCTGTTGCAGAAATCAAGGTGGGCGATAATGACAAACTGTCTTCTGACGTGGCCTTGTTCCTTGATGCAGATTTGCTTTTGATCTTTACGGATGAAGACGGCCTCTTTGATGACAATCCGAAGAAGAATCCCAACGCACGTCTTCTCCGTTTTGTTCCCGAAATTACTCCTGCCATTCTCGCTCTTGCGGGCAAGCCCGGTGAAGCCGGCTCTGCAGTAAGCACCGGTGGCATGCGTAGCAAGCTGGAAGCCATCCGCAATGTGACCCGCAGTGGCGCTAACGCATTCCTTGCAAGCGGCATGAAGGTATTGCCTCATCAGGTGTTCTTTGAGAATGCCGACGGTACCCTGTTTGTTGGCTCCAAGAAGAAACTGAATAGCCGTCAGCGCTGGCTCAGTTTCATCACCACTCCCCGCGGAAGTGTCATTGTGGACAATGGTGGTGCCAAGGCCCTGCAGGAAAAGCATTCCAGTCTCTTGCCTGTTGGCGTTGTTGCCGTACAGAAACACTTTGACAAGGGCGACCTTATTGAAGTTCTCGATGAAAATAAGAATGCCATCGCTCGCGGTGTTGCAGGCTTTGATAGCGAAACTCTGAAACTTGTTCTTCGTAAGAAGACCAGCCAGGTTCACGAAATTCTGGGCGAAAAGGTTCCCGACGAACTGATCCACAAGAACGATCTGGTGGTTTTCTAAAACCAGGAATGTATATTAGTACCATGCAGTTTACTCGTATGATCAAGACTTTTGCGTGCGCCCTTTCGCTCTTGGCGGGAGTGGCTTTCGCTGATGCGGTGTCTATGAATGCCCTTGCCAATGGCGGCGCTGTCATGCGGGATAATCAGCTGCGTGAAATTAGGGACGTTCTTCGTGGCGGTCGTGGCGGTTACGTGGATATCGGCTTGAACTATATGCCGTTGCCAAGCCAGACCCCTCTAAAAAGCCAGTTTGGTGAACACGATGGTTTTGCCTTTAGGCACCATGCTGCAGCTTTCGGTACAGGCGAAATTTCTCCCAGTAAGCATTTAGGTGTTCTCCTGTGGCTGGAACGTTCCGGCTGGGATGGGGAGGATTTCTTCTTCTTCCCGCAGTACAATGCTTTTGCCATGAATCGCTCTGTCACAACCTGGGGCCTTGTCTATACCCAGTCGGCTATGGATATGACGGTTGCTGCCGGTATGCAGCATGAAAACATGGAACATAAGGGCGATATTTACCCTGCGGAACAGGATTCTCTTTTGTATAGCTGGGCACACCTGCGTTGGGGCAAAGTCAGTGTTCAGGGAAATTTCTACAAGGCTGACTGGAGAAGCTTCCGCGGTTCACTGGATCTGGAATCCCGTGCGGTTTATGGTGGCCGAAGCAGTGGCCTTTCTACTTATTTGCCCAATATTGATGTGGCTCTCTATAATGGTGGTGATGATGACGATTCACTTCGTGTTATCTGGGAACAGAACCTTTTTGAACAACGTCTTTATGGTGAATTGGCTTACGATATCACCAATAACGATTTCCATTCCGCAGCCCTGAAGTATTACCCGGATCCGTCCCGTATGATTGCCTTTGAGGCAACCTGCCTTCGCCGTAATGAACCCAATGGCTCCAAGAAGTTGCTCTGGGGTGGCGCTATTGACCTGCTGTTTGTTCGCATTGCCTATAACTCCGCCTATGAGTATGAGCACCTGTTCAATGCCAAGGGAACTGTTGTTGCCGAACTGAAGTTCAGCCTGGGAACCCTGGATGGCGCCCTCTTTGGACGTGGCGCACCTCAGTCTGCTCCTATGGAAACTTTGAGGCTTGAAAAGAAGAATAAGGATACTCCGCCTGAGGGTAAGGGGCTGATGGAAAAGGGGACCGATAAGGTCCTGGAAGCCAAGGGTGTCCGCTACGAAAAGGATAATGGAGGTAAAAGATGAGAAAGTTTTTCCTCCTGACTAGACTTTCAATGCTTGCCTTGGTAGTCTTCTGTCTAACCGGCTGTCTCAGTCATTGGTTCCTGGAAGGGACGACTCGTTTGCAGATTGAAAACCAGACGGATTTGCCCATTACTGGTGTGTATGTCATGGACCGCAATGCAGAAGTTGTGCGTGGTTATGGCGCCTGCAAGGAAAACAAGGACACCAGCACCTGTGTGGACATTCTTAAAAGTGATGTTAAGGCTGGAGCCAAGTCGTGGATTGCTGAAACGGTGGAACCCGGTGAACGAAGCCGCGTGGTGGAAAGAGACTGGGTCGGTGATTTTACTTTGATTATTGAGCAAAGCCACCAGGGATCCTCCCTTATCATCATGAAGTCCATCGAATTGGATGGAGGCAGCATTTATCTGGTTATTAGCGAAACTGAAGATGGCGAAATCCGGGTCAAAGAGAAATAAAAAACTATCTTTTTAACCAGTGCAGATAACTAAGCTAAAGATTTTTGGATTTAAGTCCTTTGCTCAGAGGACTGAAATCAATTTCCCCACCAAGGGCCTTACGGCTGTCGTGGGGCCGAACGGCTGTGGCAAGTCCAACATTACGGATGCTATCCGTTGGGTTTTGGGCGAACAGAAGGCCGCAGCCCTCCGTATGGGCAAAATGCAGGACGTGATTTTCAGCGGTACGGAAGAACGCGCCGCCATGAGCCTTGCAGAAGTTTCCATTGTCATCGACAACAGCGATGGCACCCTTGCTTCCGAATATTCCGAAGTTATCGTTACCCGTCGTGTTCATCGCGATGGTTCTGGCGAATACCTGATTAACAACCAGGAATGCCGTCTTCGTGATGTTCACGCTTTGCTTTTCGACTCCGGTCTTGGTTCCAGCACGTATTCCCAGATGAACGCGGACATGATCAAGTCTGTTCTCTCAGACAAGGCAGATGACCGTCGTGTGCTTTTTGAAGAAGCTGCAGGTGTTAGCAAGTACCGCCAGCAGCGTAAGGAGGCTGTTCGTCAGCTGGAACGTGTCCAGCAGGATATGGAACGTGTGGAAGACAACCTCCGTGCTGTCCGTCGTTCCGTTCGCATGTATGAAACCCAGGCAGAAAAGGTCAACGAATACAAGCGACTGAGCAAGCGCCTTCGTGAACTGGACCTTTCCGTCAGCCTGGACAAGTATGAAGATTTCAAGGATAGCCTTGCAACGCTTGATACCACCAGCCGCCGCATGAACCATGAGGTGGAAACAGCCAAGACCCGCGGAACAGAGCTGCAGGCCAAAATTGCGGAAAAGCAGCTGGCCATTAGTGAAGACGAAAATAATTTCAGGGACCTGGAACGTGAAGTTCAGCAGGCTACCATTGCCCTGAACGACTTGAACAACAACATTGTTCGCTTACACGATTCCATTACTGCATTGGAAGATGCCAACGAGAAGGCTCGAGCAGAAATTGAACGTAGCCAGGCAAAGGTTGCAGAACTTGAAGGTGAACGCAACCGTCTGGAAGAGGAAAATGCTGTTCTGGGCAGTGACAGCGAAGTGGATGAAATGAACGCTTTGCTGGAACGTGAACGTGAAACTTTGCAAGTCATGCGAGATAAGCTTGACGATCTGCGTTCCCAGTCCCGCGAACTTTCTAATGAACGTCTCCAGGCTGCAAACAAGGTGAATTCCCTGAAGGGCCGTTTCGAACGCATGGATGCCGAATCCGACATGCTTCGCGGCAACCTGGAAAAATGGAATACAGAAATTGAAGGCCTTCGTGGTCAGAAAGCTGATGCTGAAGCGGCTATGGCAGATATCCAGAACGGCATGGATGAAGCCCGTCGTGAAATTGAAATGCTGGAAGAGCAGAAGTCCACGCGCGAAGAGCGTCTGGAACAGGAACGTCAGGATCTGGCTGATGTCCAAAAGGCCTTGCAGAATTTAAAGAACGAAGAAACTCGCTTGCAGTCCCGTATTGATGTTTTGCAGAGTGTGGCTAATGACGGTACTGATGCTAGCCGCTGGCTGAAGGAAAACAAGGCAAGTCTGGTTTCCGGCCTTCTTTCCGAAAAGATTGAGGCTGCTCCTGAATATGCTTCCCTGGTAGAAGCTGCCCTTGGCGATCTTCTGGATGCCGTCGTGGTAACCAATGACAGTGCCGCTGTAGAAATTGTTGATGCACTGAACGGTGAGAATGTGGGCAAGGCCCTGATGGCTCTTGTGAATGGGTCTGCTGAAAAGTATAGTGGTTCCATTGACCGCACCGGTGTTGTTGGCTGCCTGAATCAGTTCGTGACCTGCGATTCCGAAATAGCAGATTTCGTTTCCGGAATCCTTTCCCGCTACTTCGTGGTGGATTCTCTCCAGACAGCAATTTCCCTGGCTAGGGAATTCCGTAGCCAGGATCTTTGCTTTGTGGCTCCCAATGCCATTGTCCGTACCAGCGGACTCATCAGCAGTGGCGCCTCTGGTAGCGGCACCCTTAGCCGCAAGAATGAAATTGCTGACGCCAATAAACTTCTGGAAGATGTTCTGGCAGAATATGAGCAGAAGGCATCTGAAGTGGAACGCATCCAGAATCTGGTAGATGAATATACTCAGATACTTTCTGGCCTGGTAGATGACCTTCGCGAAAAGAACGATGCTCTTCGAGGTGGTTCCGCTGGCATTCAGATCCAGAGGAATATTGTGGATGGCTGTGACCGTCGCCTGCAGCAACTGGAACGAGATGTTTCCATTGCGCAACAGCGTATTGATGCCGCTCAAGCTTCCAAGAATAGCGATGCTGAACTGACAGAAGCCATGGCTGCTGCAGAAAAGGCAGAAGATAGCTATAGTCGGGTCAATGAGGAACTTGCCGAACAGGAACTCGTGTTCCGCGAAAAGGACGAGGACGTTCGTGAACTGGAACGCAGTGCCCAGAACAAGACAGCAAAGCTTGCTCAGAATATGGATCGCCTGCGCAATATCGCGGATCAGATAGAATTCCTCGCGAATACGGAACGTGCCCGTCAGGCTGATATTGAAAAGAATGCGATTGCCATTGAAAAGGCTGGAGAAGATGCAAACGGCTATGCTGATCAGGTCCAGACGAAGGATAACGCCCTTCGCGATCTTGAAGAACGCCGTGATGTAGCTCGTGAACGCTATGAAGTGGTGAGCGGGGACTTGAATGAATGGCGTGGAGAACTGGACCGTCTTCGTGATGACATGATCGACAAGATGAAGGAACTGAACGAGGTCGGTCGCCGTCAGGAAGCCCTGCAGGCGAACGTCGCCCGCCTTGTGGAACGTATCAGCAATGAACATTCAGTCGATTTGGCAAACCCCGGTGATGTGGAACGTATTGAATACAGCCAGCCGGAGGCCGACCGCGAAATTCATGATCTTCGCGTAAAGATTAAGGAACTTGGACCTCTCAACGTGAATGTGATGGAAGACTTCGAAGACGAAAAGAAACGTCTGGAAGAAGTTGAAGCTCAGTTTAACGATCTGGACAAGGCTCGCGCCTCTCTGGACCGCACCATCACAAAGTTGGACGATATTGCCCGCTCCCGTTACCTGGACACCTTCGGCCGCATTCAGAAGAACTTCCAGTTTGTGTTCAGTAAGCTGTTCCTGAACGGCGAAACCAAGATGAGCCTGGTGGAAAAACTGGACGAAAATGGCAAGCCCATGGATGTGCTGGATGCAGACATTGAAATCAACGTCCGCCCGACGGGTAAGAAGATGCGCGGCATCAAGGCTCTTTCCGGTGGTGAACATGCTCTTACCGCAACGGCCCTGCTCTTCGCTATCTACATGGAAAAACCATCTCCGTACTGCGTGCTGGACGAAGTGGACGGCCCGTTGGATGATGCTAACGTTGGCCGTTTCATGGCTCTCCTGCGCGAATTCAGTAAGCAGACCTTGTTCATCGTGGTGACCCATAACAAGCGAACCATGGCTGAAGCCGACATGCTTTACGGTGTGACTCAGGAAATTAAGGGTATTTCTCGCATTGCAAGCGTTCAGCTGGCCGATGCTACCAAGTTCGCGATTTAAGACCGATCACGCAAAACCGCTCACGCTAAAGGCTACTAATGAATTTCCCGTTGGCGTTCGCTCTCGCCTCCACGGCACATTTGTATGTGCCGCTTGAGGCTCACGCAAGACCGCTCACGCTAAGGCTACCAATGAATATCCTGTTGGCGTTCGCTCTCGCCTCCACGGCACATTTGTATGTGCCGCTTGAGGCTCACGCAAAACCGCTCACGCTAAAGGCTACTAATGAATTTCCCGAATAGTTCCTTAAAGGGAATCTTTTATGGCTGTGCTGCTGCCATTTGCTACGGAACGAATCCGCTCGGTGCGCTGTTCCTTTATCGCGATGGGCTTACTCCGGAATCAGTTCTTTGCTATCGGTTTGCTTTGGCTATCGCTTTTTTGGCACTGCTGATGCTTGTAAATAGAGAATCCTTCAAAGTCAAGGTGCAGGAACTTGTCCCTCTGGCGATTCTTGGATTTCTTTTTGCATTTTGCGCTCTAGCTCTATATGCCGCATTCAACTACATGGATGCGGGGCTTGCATCTACCTTGCTTTTCCTTTATCCTTTGGAAGTTGCACTAATCATGGCGTTATTCTTCAAGGAGCGGTTGACTGCAAGGACTGTTGTTGCCATTGCGTTGTCTCTTGGTGGCATTACGCTTCTGTATAGAGGTGGGGAAGGGGGAACTGCCTTAAGTACAGTTGGCCTTGTTCTTGTTATCCTTTCTTCCCTGACTTACGCCATTTACATTGTCTATGTAAATAAGTCTGATTTGCAGATGGGATCCCTGAAACTCACTTTCTATGTGATGATTTTCTGCCTTCTTTGTTTGTTGATTTATTCTGTCACCCTTGGTTCTGGATTACCTCCTCTTTTGACTTCAGTATGCTCTTGGGGCTGGGCTTTTATGCTTGGGTTTGTGCCTACGGTTCTTTCCCTGGTGCTGATGACGAAGGCCGTAAAAATTGTGGGATCTACTCCCACCGCGATTATGGGCGGCTTGGAACCATTGACGGCGGTGTTGATTGGCGTTTGCGTGTTTGATGAAAAACTGACGACCCGACTTTCCTTGGGTATTCTATTTGTCCTTGCGTCGGTTATTGTTCTTGCCATTAAGAAGAAATAGTCGGCATATTTTTATATTAGACGTATGCAACAGTGTAAGTGTTCTATCTGCGAAAAATCCTTTACGGAAAAGGCTGGCATGGCTCCCATGGAAAGCAATTTGGCTATCCGCTACCGTAATAAGGTAGGCAATATTTGCCGTGAATGTCAGGAAAACATGCAATCCACAAAACAGGGCCACCGCAAACTTGCCTGGTGGAATTTGAAGGTCGCCTTTTATTGTGTCAGGTTCCTCAGTGTGTTTGTCGTCATCTTTGCTGCACTGATTGTTGGCTTGGCGCTCTTTGTGTTGTAACTAAAATTGAAAGGAATTGCAAAAAATCCCCGGCAGAACCGGGGATTTTTCATAGGCTGATAACAGCCGCATGCTAGAACTTGATTACTTAATCTTAGCGGCGGCGGCCTTCAGGGCGTTTGCCTTGTCGGTCTTTTCCCAGGTGAAGCGCTTGCCTTCGCGACCGAAGTGACCGAGGGCGGCAGTAGCGATGTAACCGGGCTTCTTCAGGTCAAGCATCTTGTTGAGGCCTGCCGGAGACAAGTCGAAGTGGTCTGCAACCAGAGCTTCGATCTTGCGGTCGTCGATCTTACCGGTACCGAAGGTGTTCACCAGAACGGAAACAGGCTTGGAGTAACCGATGGCATATGCAACCTGGACTTCGCAACGGCGGGCGAGGCCTGCTGCCACGATGTTCTTTGCAACGTAGCGTGCGGCGTATGCGCCGGAACGGTCCACCTTGGAAGGATCCTTGCCGGAGAATGCGCCACCACCATGACGACCCATGCCACCATAGGTGTCCACGATGATCTTACGACCGGTAAGGCCGCAGTCGCCGTGAGGACCGCCAACCACAAACTTGCCGGTGGGGTTGATGAGGTAACGGGTCTTCTTGTCCAAGAGCTTTGCAGGGATCACCTTCTTCACCAGCTTTTCGATGATTTCCTTTTCGATCTGGCTGTGCTTCAGTTCCTTGCCGTTAAACTTTTCTTCGTGCTGGGTGGAAATCACCACGGTGTCTACGCGGACAGGCTTGTCGTTTTCGTCGTATTCAACGGTCACCTGGGACTTGGCGTCGGGGCGGAGCCACTTGATCTTGCCCTTTTCGCGGAGGTTCTGAATTTCTTCCATGAGCTTGTGGGCGAGGCTGATGGGGAGCGGCATCAGTTCCTTGGTGTCGTCGCAGGCGAAACCGAACATCATGCCCTGGTCGCCAGCACCCTGCTTGTCATCTTCCTTACCTTCTGCAGCCTTGGCGTCAACACCCTGGGCGATATCCGGGGACTGCTTGTCTACAGCGACCATGACGGCGCAGCTCTTGTAGTCGAAACCGATTTCGGAATCGGTGTAGCCGATGTTCTTGATGGTTTCGCGGGCGATTGCCTGGTAGTCCAGGTCTGCCTTGGTGGTGATTTCGCCAGAAATCACAACGAGACCGGTGTTCACCAAAGTTTCGCAAGCGACGCGGCTGGCGGGGTCCTTGGCGAGGCAGGCGTCCAGGATGGCGTCGGAAATCTGGTCGCAGACCTTATCCGGATGACCCTTGGATACGGATTCAGAAGTAAAGAGATAATGTGCCATTATTGGCTCCTATGGTGTTAACAGCACCGAAAAGATGTCGCATTTTTGACGATCCCAAGCGCTGAAAAAACGATTTTCTGTTAATTATGCGCAAATTTATAAAAACGCATAAACCTTGACCACCCTTTTCGTGAAGTTTTTTTGATATAGGGGATGCTTTTCTTCAAAAAAGGAAATTGTAAACATACTTGTCTTTGGGTTTCCCTATTGTTTTACTATTATTGGCTTGTAAACTTCAAGGAGCTACTAATGCTTAAATCTACTCTGCAGCAGACCGATAAGGCTATCTTCGACATCATCCAGGAAGAAGCCGAACGTCAGGAATATGGCATCGAACTGATCGCCTCCGAAAACTACACCTCCAAGGCCGTCATGGAAGCTATGGGCTCCGTGCTGACCAACAAGTACAGCGAAGGCTACGTTGGCAAGCGCTACTACGGTGGTAACGAAGTGATCGACAAGATGGAAGCTCTCGCCATCGAACGCTGCAAGCAGCTCTTTGGTTGCGACCACGCAAACATCCAGCCCCTTTCCGGTTCTCCGGCAAACGCTGCTGTTTACATGGGCGTCCTCAAGCCGGGTGACAAGGTCCTTGGCCTCAAGCTCGACCACGGTGGACATCTTTCTCACGGCCATCCGGTGAACTTCTCCGGCATGCTCTACAACTTCGTCCAGTACGAAGTGGATAAGGAAACTGGCCGCATCGACATGGACAAGGTCCGTGAAATCGCTCTTCGCGAAAAGCCCCGCATGATCCTCGCTGGCTTCTCCGCATACAGCCGCAACCTGGACTGGAAGAAGTTCAAGGAAATCGCCGACGAAGTTGGCGCTCTCACCATGGCTGACATTTCTCACGTTGCTGGCCTCATCGCTGGTAAGGCTATCGAATCTCCGGTTCCTTACTTCGATATCGTCACCACCACCACCCATAAGACTCTCCGCGGTCCCCGTTCCGCAATCATCATGTGCAAGGACAAGATGATCAAGAAGATCGTCAAGGGCGAAGAAAAGGAAGTCTCCCTGCCCAAGGCAATCGACGCCGGTCTGTTCCCGGGTATGCAGGGTGGCCCCCATGACCACATCAACGCTGGTAAGGCAGTTGCATTCCTCGAAGCTCTCCAGCCGGAATTCCAGACCTATGCCCAGAACATCATCAAGAACGCAAAGGCTATGGCCGACGAACTGATGAAGCTCGGTTACAAGATTATTTCCGACGGTACCGACAACCACCTCATGGTTGTGGACATGACTTCCAAGGGTATCGGTGGTAAGGATGCCGAAATCGCAATGGAAAAGGTTGGCATCTCCTGCAGCCGTTCTACCATTCCGTTCGACACCCGCAAGCCCATGGATCCGTCCGGCGTACGTCTTGGCACCGCTGCCATCACTACCCGTGGCTTCGATGAAAATGATTCCCGCTTGGTTGCTCAGATCATCGACCGTTGCATCCAGAACAAGGACAACGAAGAAGGCCTGAAGGCTATCCGTCAGGAAATCATCGAACTCTGCAAGAAGCACCCGCTTTACGCATAATTAGTCAAAGTTCCTCGGGTTGAAAACCTGGGTCGCAAGACTAGGGGAAAGCTCGGGTCACGAGACAAAAATCCGCAGGTGAAGAACCCGCGGATTTTTTTGTATTTGCGCGCCACCCTTGAAAGACATCCTGCTTTGCAAAAACTATCTTTTGTCGCATAAAAGTGAGGTTTTATGCAGTCCTGGACCGAAATCAAGAAAATTGAGAATCCTTCTGAAGCTGAACAGCTGGAAGCCATCAAGCTGAACTGGTTTGCCATCAGCCTGATTCAGAATCCTACAGAAGCTGCCCAGAAGGCTGCCTTTGAACAGAATGTCCAGGCAATTCTCTACGTAAAGTCTCCCTGCGAGGATTTGATTTCCGCATTGAACGCCCTGAGCGAAGATGCCTTGATGCAGGCTCTGAATGCGGATCCGAACATTCTCAAGTTCGTTACCAATCCGGATTTATTGAAGGCCGCCGTTCGCGCTGACTGGAAGATTGTTCGTAAACTGGATAACGCCAGCGATGAACTGTGGGCAGAAGCCGTTCGTCAGAATGCCGAAGCTCTGAAGTTTATTCGTCATCCTGGAGAAAAGGTTGTTGTTGCTGCCATCGAACACGACTGGAATTATCTCCAGGAAGTGGAATCTCCTACGGCCGCCATGGTAGTTGCCGCTGTAAAGCAGAACTATAAGGCCTTTGAGTATGTGAGCATCAAGCATCGTTCCGAACCGGTGCAACTTGCTGCAGTCCGTACAGACTGGCATTGTATCCAGTACCTGCAGCGCGCAAGCGAAAAGGTGCAGATGGAAGCTGTCCGCCAGAATAGGGAAGCCTTCAAACTGATCAAGTTCCCCTGCGATGCTGTGAAGGAACTTTTCAAGTAGCCAGGCTAACGCTGTATATCCTAAAAACGGAGTAAGAAGTGATAAAACTGGAGGGCATTTCTTTTCGTTATCCTAAGGCGAAAGAATGCGCCCTTTCCGATTTTTCTCTTGAAATTCCTGAGGGATCCTTCTTTGCCCTTCTGGGCCCAAATGGTGCCGGAAAGACAACGCTTTTGCGGCTCCTTTGCGGCAAGTTTCCGGTCTTTGAAGGCTCGCTTCTCATAGATGAAAACCTTCGTAACAAAGATGGCTTCCTTGATGCCGGCAAATACGGGATTCTTCTTGAAAATCCTGGAATCTACCCAAAACTTTCCATTGAAGAATACCTGAGCTACTTTGCCGGATTCTACGGATTTGGTGAAAACTCCTGTATGCAGGGAGGATCTCTTCGCTCCCGTGTGGAAGATTTTGCCCGCCAGCTGGACTTGCCGGAACTGTCCAGGAAAATGGGTGAATTGTCTCTTGGCAATCGCCAGAAGGTTCAGATTGTGAGAGCCATGCTCCATAGCCCGAAACTTTTGATTCTCGATGAACCTGTTGCAAATCTTGATCCCAAGGCTCGTGAATGCGTCTGGAACATGATTGCAGAGTGGCGCTGTAGGGAAGGAGGGACTGCAGTAGTCTGTTCCCACATTTTGGCAGAACTGGAAAATGAAGCGACCGAATTTGCCATTATCGACAATGGGCGCGTTCTGAACTCGGGTGCGGTTTCTGCACTTGCCAGGAATACGAATGAATTGAAACTGGAAATTCCACAGAATGTTTCGGCAGAACAGGTTTCCGCTGCACTTCATCAGGCTGGCTTGAGCGGTGTTCAGGTGAAGCCGGTGAAGTCAACACTTTCCGATCTATATAGAAATTCTGTGCGCTAGAACGTCTGCGAAAGGTCGAAGGCGAATCTGCCCCAGGCGAAGTCTTCTGCGCTCCAGTTGTCTAGATGCTTCTTGAATGCATAATCCAGACGGAATGTCAGGAACTGCCAGCGATAGCGAAGGCCAAGACCTAAGCTTTCGTCGGTTCTAGATTCGTAAATGTCGCTTTCATTATCGGTAACTTTAGCCCAGTCGTAGAATTGCACAATTTGCCAGTGGTTCCAGCTTCTTGACGGAATGGTCCAGCGAATTTCCTGGTTAAATCGGAAGTACATTGGGGTGAGGCCTGTGTTAATGATGGTTTCCCCTTCATCGTCAAGAGATTCGTAGCTGGCGTAGATACTGCGGAAACGGTAACCGCGGACAGAACGGGAACCACCCTGATAGAACACGCGGGCGTCATCTTCAATTGCCTTTGCAAAGAATTTACCGGCACTGCCGCTGATGGCTCCATAGAAAGTCCAGAATAGGGGATGATACAGATTTATGGTTCCTTCTGCGTAGGTGTAAGGGTTACCGATCATTTCGGGATTGTCCAGGGATGCAGTCAGGTTGGTGCCTGCGCCGCCGGTAGGAGCCAGGCGAATGCCTTTTGTGGGGTTGAAATAATCATCCGTAAAGTCAAAGGTCAGTGCAATTTCGCCCTTCAGCTTGAACATTTCTTCTTCGTTCTTGTTCACGTATCGGGTATCCAGCGTTCCGCGGAAACGGATATTGCTGGTAATGCCGAAGGTAAGGTCACCACGGTTAATGACTTCGTAGCGTTCTTCAATGCTGTCGGGGTAGGCTGGCGGGTTGATTTTTTCGTGGTTGAAACTGACTCGGTCTTCAAAGCGGATGGCCGTAGGAATGAAGGTGAATGCCGTACCGAATAGCAGCGGGTTCGCATAACCTACGGAAATTTCCTGCTTGTGCTGGGCAACCTGGAAACTGGTAGAAAATTCATTGAAGGTACCAAAGAAGTTCTTATGTCGTGCGTAGGCGTTGGCTCCAAATCCGTAAATTTCTTCAAAGAAAAATCCATAACGAGATTCGCCGGGAACACGTTCCGTGACATCAAGGTGAACGTCTGAAAGCCCGTCTGCGCGGAGGGAGTCCGTCAGTCTAATCTGGGTAAATAACTGTGTGGAGAACAGCTTGTTCTTGAAGGAGTTGTACTGGTTTCCGTCAATGGTTTCTCCCTTGGGAATTCTCCAAAGGGATGAAAGCCAGGCGGTGTCCGAAAGTCCCACTTCCGCTTCATTTTTTGCCTGGTTTCGGTCTGCTGATTTCTGGGTGGTGGTAATGATGTTTCCCATCATCACCTTGGGACCAGGCTCTACGTTAATCTGCACGTAGATTTTTTTCTCGACGGTGTCAAGCATTTCCATGGGAGTCACATAGACATGGAGGTAACCTGCCTTACGATAGCTTGACTGAATGTACTGGATGTCTTCGGCGATATCGTCCTGGGTAAAGAAGTTTTCCTTGCTGGTGTTGAGATCGCTTATCTTGATTTCTACGTCCACGTCGGAGGGGGTGCTAACCTTAACTTCCTTGAATCGGTATCTTTCGCCTTCACTAACAGAGAACATGTAGCCGCGCTGCATGCTATCCAGAGAAAAATATTCACGTTTAATATCCATTTGAAGGTTTAAACTGAAGTACCCCCTTGAATAGTAAAGGGCCTTTATGTTTTCTGAAGAAAGGCGCATCATGAAGTCTTGCTTGCTGGTGTCCAGTTTTCCGAATTCTTCCGGAATGTCCAGCTGTTCTTCCAGCTGGAAATCTGAGAATACGGTATTGCCGTTAAAGGCTGTATACCAGGGATGCTTCACGTCTTCTTCGGCAAAGACGAACATGGCAAGGAAACATAGGAGACTAATCAAAAACTTCATTTGGCAGTCTCCGGTTTCTTAAGAGGTGGCTTAGGCTTCTGGCTTTGTTCTTCTGGCGATTCAATGGTTTCGCAATGACCAATGCCGAGGAGGCAGGGGTTCCAGTAGCGGTAAACATAGTTTATACCTACGTTCTTTTCAACGCGGTTTTCATTGCCTTCCGTACCAGTATTGGTCAGGTATTGTTTGGATACCAGCATGCCAAATAGCGAAAGCGACGGGGAAATATGGTTCTTGTGAGAGTATTCTTTTCCCTTGAATACGGGCAGTGTGTAATTCAGGCCGAATTGCAGAGACTGGTCATAGGTGGGGTTTTCGCTCTGGTCCTGAGTGTATCCTAGAATCAAACTCAGATCCTTTACCCAGCGATCCAGGGAAATGGGTAGCTTGAAGTAGCTAGAATCCTTTTCATTGGTGGTAGAACTGTTGAATAGCATCACCTTCATATCGATGTCGCCGATGTAGTCACCGCCGAGGGTCTTATTGGCCGTGGTGGAAATGACCTTACCGATAGCCTTACCCGCAAGTTTATTCCAGTCCGTATCTTCGCTGGTATCATCTGCAATACAGCCAAGGAAAATGTTGTAGTACAAGGCTGCTGCGCTGGATTCGTTTCCACAGTTACTGCTGGGATTTGGCTGCGGGTTTGTAATCGTTCCCTGAATGTCCAGATTAATGGGACATGTTTCGCCTTCATTTTCGGTGGTTTCTGTACAGTAGGGGAGTTCCTGCATACTGGTGACGTCGATGACGCCGTGCTGCCAAGGAACGTCAGCCCATGAAATTCTGAAGGCGGACAGGTCAAATTCATAAATTTCCTGGATGCCGATAAATCCACTATTGGAATTGCTGATGTCGCCTCTAAGCAGGGGAAGACTGGAACTTCCAAGAACCCAGACGTCAAAGGTGAAGGGGAAGTTGGCAAACGGAGTTACAATCTGAATGGAGTCGCTTTGAGATTCGCTTACATGAATTGAAAGGTTGATGGGACTTGTTGCGGATACCTTAACTTCAGTTTCCTTGCTTCTTAACTTTGCAATGGCGTTGTTGAACATGCTGATGAACTTGTCCAAAGAATTGGGCGTAACCTCAATTTCCAGTTCCTTATGGTAAACTAGTTTGTCTACAACGATGTTTCCGCTGATGGTTTTGTTTAGAATCTGCCCTTCCTTGGCGTGAGGAATGGTAAGGCTTAAGTCTCCGTGACCAGAGGCATGGGCATCACCGAATGTTTCATCAAAGAAGTTGTACTGAATCTTTTCGATACCACCCATGATGGTTAAATTTTCAAGATCATCTTCAAGATGGGCGTTGATGTTTTCTGCAACAAGGGTATGAGGACCGGAACGGATCGTGTAACGGTCAGACTTGCAGTCAATGGCGTTCAGCTTTAGGCTGTCGAGATCAAATTGCAGGGAGGCTGTGATTACTTCGCCACTATCATTTCTTGTTTCTGCATGGGTGATGTCAAACACTCCATTTTCCATGTGCCCGTTAAGCTTTAACGGGAATAGATAATTTGTCTTGGCAGGTTTGAATACAGTGGAGTCGGACCTAAAGTCTGCCGTAATACCCTTGAGACCTTCTTTCAATCGTGCGTTAATGTCAACCTGGAAATCGGTTCGTGTTAATTCACTAATAGTGCCTGGCACAAACCAGGAACCATTCATCTTGAGGTTTCCCTTGAATGTGAGTGAGGTGTCCAGGAAACCTTCTGCATACAGGTCACCGCCGTTGTCACTGCTATGGGATGCGCTGACATGCCGCTGTATGTCGAAAACGTTATCCACAATAATTTGTGTATTTCCGGTCCAACCGCCACCGCCAATGCCCAAATAGGCGTTTAGCTCAACTTTGTCGGCTTCTGCAAAGAGATTCATTTTTCGAACGTTAAACAGCTGCGGAGAAATCGTATTGAAGTCCACATTGGTGAAGTCTACGTTACCCTGAAGCCCGTGCCCCTGATTATAAGATATGTCTCCACTGATTAGACCAGAGGCGAAGGTCGTGTCTCCCAGGGGTTCAAGTAGTAGGGGTATGCTGAATTCCTTGGATGAGGCCCAGGCATGTAGAACCTGTATGGGCAAGGCCCCTGTGGGAGTAAACTCTGGGTTTGAATCATTGGGCAGAACAAAGACGGCTTCACCTTCAACCAGGTTCTTGCTTTGTGTGGCCCTGGCCTTGTCGATGAAAATGGTGTCGCCATTCTGGCGCGCAGCAACAAATCCCTGTAGGGTAAAGGGCTTTATGTTTCCGTTGACCGAGGCTTCCAGTTCACCTACGTTGGTGTCAAAGTTTTGAACCCATGTTCCGGTCACCTTACCGTTTAGACGTTCGCTGAATTTGATGTGCGCAAACGGCAGGTCCGAAACTTCGACGTCATTGATCTTGATGTCAATGGCAGTGGAGTCCATGATGTGGATGTAGGCTTCTGCTGTGCCGCCCTTTCTTGGATGAAGCTTCCATGAGGTATGAGGATCCGGGCCGTCCCATTTGACGTCTCCGGTAAAGTCGAATGTTTCCTTAGGAGAATAGATTGTTCCGCTGGTAAAGTCAATGCCGTGCTTGTTTAGTACAAGGACTGTCTGTAGTGAATCTGCTGTCATCTGGTAGGCAAAGGGAATGGTGTCAATTTTCACCAGAGCCTTCATTTTCCCATCACCAAAGGAACCATAAATTTTAAAGCGTTCCTGCAGTTCTAGTCGCCCTCTAGACCAGTCCAGAGCCCAGGGCTCGTAAGGAGACATGTCGCCAACGTAGGTGAGGTTGAATGGATCTTCCAGATGGAGCGTAGCGTCGATGACAGACCCCTGTCGGGTTTCTACAGAAACGAGAATGACATCTCCCTTCTTTTCTGCGGAATGGATTGTCATGTCCATGGGCATCATCTGGGGGCCAAACCAGGCGCTCATTCGTTCCACCTTTCCGGAACCCGTTCCATCAAGTTTTTCATCTAGATCGGCGGTTAGGTCAATGACACCTCCTTCATCATTGGCTAGATGAAGCTCAATATGGTACTTCTCTAAAGTTCCCTTGACTTGCGCGGTAATGTTCAAATCATCCAGCGGCCAGAATTCGCCGATGCGAGTTTTTACAGTGACGTCATATTTGGGCTTGTGGGTCTTGGGGTCCAGCTTTGCGCTACCGTTTACCTTCAGCTTACCAATGGGCGGAACCGCATCTGGCAATTCTACAGGAATCCATTCTGCTGGATCATTTACTTCAAGGTCCACCTTGGTGGATACTGCAGTTAGATTGTCCTTGGGTGCATTACCCTGTATGGAAATGGAATCCTTTCCGGCAACAATCTTTCCTGTTAGTTCAACGTTGTCTTTTTCGAAGTCTACGCCGATATCAAAGCTGGCGTCATGGGCCAGATGGTCGCCCTTTATGGATTTTGCCTTCACTGAAACTTTTTGGAGTCCTCCGCTATGGACACCAATTTCTTCAGCCTCCCAGTGTTTTTCTCCCAAGTCTAGCGAGAACTTTCCAACATCTACATTAACGGGTAAATAGAATTTTGCATACTGAGGAAACGCTGGAGGATCGCCTGAACTTGTCGTGTCCTCTGCCTGGGTCGTGCTGTCGTTTTCAATTTTGACGCTTACTTCTCCGGCAGCGACCTTAATCCCCTTTTCCTCTCCTAGGATGGTAACGTCAAAGTCCGGCTTTCGTAGGGTTATGGTTTTCCCGTCACTGGTGATTTGAAGCGAATCCCAGGAATGGGTGAGGACGCCGTCCATCCTATGACCATAGGGTGTAACGGTAGTTTCTCCATAGGTATGGGGGGTGTCTAGGTATGTCTTGAATGTCACATAGCCAAACCAGGCGCACAGGGCAAGTGCACCTACAATCGCCGTAGTTAGTACGGCGGTTCCTGCAAATGTGGACGTAATCTTCTTCAAGTGTCAAGAATTATAGAAAAATGGGAAAATTCATGACCGATAATGAACTGTAGAAATATGCTGTAAGTTGTTGATATTCAACGGCTTATGTCGAAAAGCCTGTGAAAGGCTTGAGGTAAGTGAAAATATGCTGCTCGTTTGTGCAAATGCAAAAATACTTATATTTATATCAACGTATTTTAGAGGTATTATGAAACGTCTATTGCCGCTCCTTTTGGGCTGTTCTGTTCTTTTCTGTGGATGTAATGGTGTTGGGGATAAGGAAACCCTGGCTATTCGCGTGGATAACGAAAATATTTACAAGGAAGACATAGATCTCCTGCAGAAAACGATGCGTGTGGATCGTTCTGATTCTAAGTTTGCGGAACACGTGGCAGCCCTGGTGACAGAATCTGCGGTGACGCTTGAAGCCTTAAAAAAGTTCCCGCAACTTGAAAATCTGTATGAAAAACGCGGCAGAATTGTGGATGATGGCCTTTTAGCATATGTGTATCAGAATTTCCATGTTGTGGAAAATCTGCAGATTCCAGAAGCTGAATTGCGCTCGTACTATTACAAGCATCAAAATGAATTTGATTCTACAAAGAGTTTTGTGGAACTCCGTAATGATGTGGCGAAATCGATTTACTTGCAACAGCATAAACCGGAATTTGACGAATTTGTTGCCAAAAAACTGAAGGATGCTGCTCATCCTGCCAGTGCTACCATTTCCTATGCTGTTACGGATTCTTCCTCTGCTTACGATATACAGCGCAAATGGGCTTCCGGAGATTATCAAAATGTCTCTGCAATTGTTATGAGCTCTGTTGTTGAAGAGGATAAGGCTGAAGGTATTTTTAGTCAGCCAGAAATTTTTGCCTCATTGTTTGCTACGGACTCAAAAAGTGACGGTTGGGTTGGTGTTTTCAAATTGACCGCTCCTGGTGATAGCTTTGCTGTGATAAAGATGGTTTCTTTTGTGGAAAGGGTTATTCCTGATGTGGCGAAGGTTTCTGCAGAGGCTCCAACGGATTTTATCAATGAAAGTCTTCAGAATATTTTTGGAATAAGCTACTATAATCTTGTTGATAAATACAAGATTGTGGCAGAAACGATTGTTCCCCCACATATGGAGGAATATTACGAATCTCACAGGGAAAAGTTCATGAACTCCGCTATGATGGATGTTTATGAAATTGAGTCTGCTGATTCCATCAGTTTAGAAAAACTGATTTCCTCTGGTACATTAACATTTGATTATTTTGTTCAAAATGGAACGCACCTTGGGCTGGTGAAAGAAGGTCACGCCTTGCCGTCGGGGCTGGGTCTGGTTCCGGAACTGTTTAGAAATTTGAAGGATAAACCGGACAGCTCTGTGTCTTCTGTAATTCGCTCAAAGACGACTTCTAAGTACTATGTATTCTGCGTTGCAGCTCATGTGGCACCTCAGCTAAAATCCTATGATAGAGTTAAGAATGCTGTTGCTAATTCTGTGCTGAATTCTCGAAATGTGGAACTGGATTCTGATTATGTATTAGTTACTATGGATGGAAAACCGGTTCTTCGGGAAAGAGATTTGTTACAACTGTATTCCGAAGATGAAAATCTTGAACGTACGAATATGAATCGCACTCGCATGGTTAAGTCTCTGATGCAAAGCTTTGCCTTTGCTGCAGAAGCTAGGAATCTCAAACTTGACCATTCTTGGGAATTTAAGGCTCTTAAACGTCGAGACAGAATCAATTTTATCAATTCAAAATTCAAACGCTTATTGTTCAGTGATCCTGCGGTAACGGATGATTCATTGGCGGTTATCTTTAAACAGCACGGAAACCCTGTTAAGAAGGGAAGGTCTTTGCGCAAGTCTAAGGATGATATTATGGATATGCTTTTGGCTCCTGCAAATTTGGTAAAGTATGAGTTCTATAATTCTCCTTTCTTGATGGAAGGCAAAACTCCTGAAAGCCAGCGCCCGTATTTATTCCGTCTGTTTGCAGAAAAGTACCGAAAGGATCGTTGGGATCGCCTTGTTAATGATCTCATGCTGAATACAAATGTGACAATCTACGACCAGGCGTACAATGTTCCCCTGGATTTTCGGTCCGTGGAGCGTTGGTTCCAGATTGCAGATTCCCTTTACAAGGCAGGAAATCTTTCCGAATCCTTGGAAAGTCTGAGAAAGGTGCGTGGGCTGTATGCTGATGTTGATTCCGTATTTGCAAAGGCTTCTCTTGAAATTGCTCGAATTGCAAGTGAAAAGGAAGATTTTGCAACCGCAGAAAAAGAATATTCCATTTTCTGCGATATGTGGCCAGAGTCTCCTGAGGTGGAAAAGGCCATGTTCAGTCGAGGGTTCATCCTGACGGAAAATCTTCACCGTGATGACATGGCTTTGGAAACTTTGCAGGAATTCCAGAAGAAGTTCCCCAAGAGCGAGCTGAAGGAATCCGTAGACTGGCTTGTAGATAACATCAAGAGCGAAGGTAAACTGGCCGCCGACCTCCTGAAGAAGATCAGTGCCGAGGAATAGTCAAAAAACACTTCCCCAAGGGGAGTTTTGGCTGTTTTATAATGAAATCTTTATCCTTTTTCCTTTAACCTCTTCGCTATTAACCTATATTTAAGTCACACACAATTAAAGGTGGTATACCATGGAAATGACATTCGCTATGATCAAGCCCAATGCCGTCAAGTCCGGCTTGGTTGGTCAGATTATTGCCCGTTACGAAGCTGCAGGCCTTTCCGTCTGCGCTATCAAGATGCATCAGATGTCCAAGAAGGACGCTCGCGGTTTCTACGCAGAACACGTGAAGAAGCCGTTCTTCCCGGAACTGGAAGCCTATATGACTAAGGGCCCGTCTGTGATGCTCGCTCTGGGTGGCGAAAATGCCATTGCCAAGGTTCGTGCAATCAATGGCGCAACCAATCCGGCTAAGGCAGAACCCGGTACCCTCCGCTACGATTTTGCTCCTTCCATGACCGAAAATGTTGTTCACAGCTCTGATAGCCCCAAGAGCGCAAAGCGTGAACTGGACTTCTGGTTCACCAAGAAGGAACGCTACGCTTACGAAACCCCCAGCAAGAAAGCTTGCTGCATCCTCTAATGGTCGTTCAAGGTTTCTGTTAGTTTATAAACAACAAAAGACCCCCCTCAAGGAGACACAATACAATGCAATGGATCATCAAGTACCTTACCTCTTCCATTGGTAAGAAACAGATCATGGGTGCCTCAGGTGCATTCCTCGCTCTGTTCATCCTCGTCCACATGTGCGGCAACCTCCAGTTGCTGAACTTTGATCAGTCTGCAGCACAGGCTTCCTACAATGCCTATACTGAATTCCTGACCAGCTTCAACCCGCTCCACTTCCCGGTAAAGCTGATTTACCTCATGGAACTGGGCATGGTCGCTGCCTTCGCTCTGCACATCGGCCTCGGCATCAAGCTGAAGCTTGAAAACAAGAAGGCTCGTGGCGCAGTGGGTTACGAAGTGAATGCTCGCAAGGGTTCTAAGTCCTTCGCTACTTTCACCATGATCTGGACCGGTCTCATCATTCTCGGCTTCGGTATCCAGCATCTTGCTAACCTCAAGTTCGGTGCACACTACCTGTACCAGAACGCTGCTGGTGAAATCGTTCGCGACATGTGGCTCACCACTATCGACATGTTTGCAAACCCGATCTGGACTGTGTTCTATCTGGTTGCCATGCTCGCTATCGGTATCCACCTGTTCCATGCAATCTCTTCTGCTTTCCAGACTCTCGGTATTGCTCACCAGAAGTGGACTCCGGTTATTGAAGTTCTCGGCATTGCATACAGCATCGTGATTGCAGTAGGTTTCGCTGTTGAAGCAGCATTCTCCTGCTACATCGCACACCAGCCGGAAACTGAAGCTCTCCGCGCCAAGTCTCATGAACTCCAGCAGCAGCTGGAACAGAAGAAGGCTGCTTCCGAAGCTAAGACCTCCTTCGTTGTTCCTTCTGTAGGTATCATTTCCACCAACGTTTAATGGAGACCGTAAATAATGATTCTCGATTCTAAAATTCCTGGTGGTTCCATTGAAGAAAAGTGGACCAAGCATAAGTTTGAACTGAAGCTCGTGAACCCCGCCAACAAGCGTAAGTTCACCGTTCTCGTGGTTGGTACTGGCCTTGCTGGTGCTTCCGCCGCAGCTTCCCTTGCAGAACTTGGCTACAACGTTAAGTCTTTCTGCATTCAGGATTCTCCCCGTCGTGCTCACTCCATTGCTGCCCAGGGTGGTATCAATGCTGCCAAGAGCTATAAGAACGATGGTGACTCCGTCTATCGTCTTTTCTACGATACCGTTAAGGGTGGTGACTTCCGCGCTCGCGAAGCCAACGTTCATCGTCTCGCCGAAAACTCCAACCTGATCATCGACCAGTGCGTCGCTCAGGGTGTTCCCTTCGGCCGTGAATACGGTGGCCTCCTGGACAACCGTTCCTTCGGTGGTACCCAGGTTTCTCGTACCTTCTACGCTCGCGGTCAGACCGGTCAGCAGCTCCTCCTCGGTGCATACCAGGCCCTCATGCGCCAGGTTGCAGCAGGCAAGGTAACTCTCCTTCCGCGTCGTGAAATGATGGACCTCGTGGTTGTCGACGGTAAGGCTCGCGGTATCATCGTTCGTAACCTGGTGACTGGCGAACTCGAAAGCCACGTTGGCGACGCAGTCTGCCTTTGCACCGGTGGTTACGGTAACGTCTACTACCTCTCTACCAACGCTCAGGGTTCTAACGTTACTGCAGCTTTCCGCGCTTATAAGAAGGGTGCTGCATTTGCTAACCCCTGCTACACTCAGATTCACCCGACCTGCTTGCCCCGTCATGGAGACCTGCAGTCCAAGCTGACTCTGATGTCTGAATCTCTCCGTAACGATGGTCGTATCTGGGTTCCCCGTAAGCCTGGCGACAAGCGTTCTCCGGACCAGATTCCTGAAAACGAACGTTACTACTACCTCGAAGAAAAGTACCCCAGCTTCGGTAACCTCGTTCCTCGTGACGTGGCTTCCCGTAACGCTAAGCAGGTTTGCGACGCCGGCATGGGCGTAGGCAACACCGGCCTTGCAGTTTACCTGGACTTCGCCGACGCTATCAAGCGCATGGGCGTTGCTGGTGTTTCTGCTAAGTATGGTAACCTCTTCCAGATGTACGAAAAGATCGTTGACGAAGACCCGTACAAGGTTCCGATGCGCATCTTCCCGGCAATCCACTACACCATGGGTGGTCTGTGGGTTGACTACGATTTGATGTCCACCATCCCGGGCTGCTTCGTTCTCGGTGAAGCTAACTTCTCTGACCACGGTGCTAACCGTCTCGGCGCTTCTGCTCTTATGCAGGGCCTTTCCGATGGTTACTTCGTGATTCCGTTCACCATCGGTGGCTACTTCGCAGGCACCAAGCTGGAAAAGGTTTCCGAATCTGATCCTGCTTTCGAGGACTGCAAGAAGCAGACCGCAGAAAAGATTTCCAAGCTCCTCTCCATCAAGGGTCACCGCACTGTTAACGATATCCATCGCCAGCTCGGTAACATCATGTGGGAATACGTTGGCATGGCCCGTAACAAGGCTGGCCTCGAAAAGGCTCTCCAGGAAATCCCCGCCCTCCGCGAAGAATTCTACCAGAACGTCAACGTCGTCGGTTCCGAAGGTTCCTTCAACCAGAACCTGGAACGTGCCGGCCGCTTGGCTGACTTCCTCGAATTCGCAGAAGTCCTCACCCTCGACGCCCTCCACCGTGAAGAATCTTGCGGCGGTCACTTCCGTGAAGAAAGCCAGACCGAAGAAGGCGAAGCAAAGCGCGATGACGAACACTTCTGCTACGTCGGTGCTTGGGAATATAAGGGCGATGGCGAAAAGCCGGAACTCCACAAGGAACCGCTTACATTCGATAACGTCCACCTCGTTACTAGGAGCTACAAATAATGAGCAACGGAAATATGAATATCACATTGAAGATTTGGCGTCAGAAGGATGCCAAGACCAAGGGTCAGTTCGAAACTGTCAAGGTCAACGATATTTCTCCGGACATGTCCTTCCTGGAAATGTTGGACATTGTCAACGAAGAACAGATGAAGCAGGGCAAGGAAGGCTTTGCATTCGACCACGACTGCCGCGAAGGCATTTGTGGTATGTGCTCTCTGGTCATCAACGGTATGCCCCATGGTCCCGACCACGGCATCACCACTTGCCAGCTGCACATGCGTAAGTTCAAGGATGGCGATACCATCGTGATCGAACCGTGGCGCGCTGCCGCATTCCCGGTTATCCGTGACTGCGCTGTGGACCGTTCCGCATTCGACCGCATCATCGCTGCTGGCGGCTACGTTTCCGTCAACACCGGTGCCGCTCCCGAAGCTTCCGTGATCCCCGTTCCCAAGGCTGATGCAGACCGCGCATTCGACGCTGCTGCTTGCGTTGGTTGCGGTGCTTGCGTTGCTGCATGTAAGAACGCTTCCGCAATGCTCTTCGTCTCTGCTAAGGTTTCTCACCTCAGCTTCTTGCCCCAGGGCAAGGTCGAAGCCAAGAAGCGCGTGCTCGCTATGGTGGCACAGATGGACAAGGAAGGCTTTGGTAACTGCACCAACCTTTACGAATGCCAGGCTGCTTGCCCGAAGGGTATCACCGTGGATTACATCGCCAAGATGAACCGCGAATACCTCATGGCAACCGCTACCTACGCTGAAAAGGTTTACGGCAAGGACTAGCAATGAGGCGAATCCAGCACGAAAATGCTTGCATTTTCGTATTGGTGAGCCGAGTGGCGAGAGACTCCGAAGGAGTCTCCTAATGAGGTGAGTGCAGCGACCATGCTTGCATGGTCATTGTTGAGCCGATTAAATCCGCGCTTGAACCGCTTGCGGTGAAAGCGCCAGGATTAATTCCTAGCATGTCATCCTGAGCGAAGGCGCTTGCGCCGGAGACGAAGGATCTAGAACTCCGTTCGGGTAAACTCCGGGCGGGGTTCTTTTTTGTTTTAGCTTTGCTGGATAAGTGTTTGCGTGGTGCCAAAGCTGCGAAATTACTGTAAAAATGCTTGTGAAACGAACCGACAGGGCAGGTTGGGTTGTGTCAAGTCATTCTGTACGCCGAGGTTTTGCTAAAACATGATTGTTTAAACGCGTTTTGTTAGCTGCGTTTTTCCTGGCCGGGTTCGTGGCTCTGTCATGTTTGGATGTACGGCTATAAAAATGCTGTTTATTGGTTGTATTTCAGGCTTTGGCGCCAAAGCAAATAAAATGTGGTTTTGTAGTCAGAATACAGTTTTCGAGGGGCTTACGATTTTGGGAAAGTTTGCAAGCCCTGACCAAAAGTACGTTTTGGCTTGACTCAGCCTACCATTATAGTTACATTTTGTGCAGTAAACATGTCGTATGAAACGGCTTGTCAACAAAGCTCGCCCTAGGGATAAGTATGGAAACTTGTAGCTACGAATACACTGCACGAATCGAAGTGCGTTATGCCGAAACCGACCAGATGGGCATTGTCCATCATTCCGTTTATGCCATCTGGTTTGAACAGGCTCGTACCGAGTTTTTCCGTACCGCTGGCGCAAGCTACGCCAACATGAAAAATTGCCTTGAATAGGTCGGACTTAAGCAGGGCTTATTTTAAACGCAACTTGTAAAAATCCGTGCCGCAACGAACAATGTACAGCCCATGGCTCGGAGCTTGCAGAACTGCTTTTTGGTCATTTACCCTAGTTCGGTCAATAACATTTCCTTGCAAATCAAGTAAGATTGCATCTGCACTTGTTGCACCAGCAATTTCAACAGTCCGATTGCTGACGCGCAAGTTCAAAGGATTGCTCTTTACAATAGGCAGTACATTTGCCTTTTCGCTGCTAGAGGATGACATTGCGCTAGAACTACTATCTTCTTTAGAAGATGAACTGCCTTTATCTTCGCTGGAACTTGACGATTCTGCACTAGAACTGGATTCAACGCTGGAACTTGACAATTCATCGATGTTACTGCTAGACGATTTGGGAATTGAATCAAACATGGCGTATATCGTTGTGTCGGAAATAAGTTCCATGTCGCGGCAATTAACGTTCCATCCAGTGAACTTGCAATCATAAGTATCCGTAGAATAAGATGCTGTACTAAGATTAAATTTATCGCAATAATCACGTTCCGGTCTATAAACGATCCAGTTGTTTGATGATCCGTACATCAATCTATTACCGCATATAGCTTTAAAATCTACTTTGTAAGACCGGGTAGAGGAACTGTATACAGCCTTGTACACCTGATCATAAACAACTTCCGTGATGGGGTGGTCCCAACCTTTAAATGAGTATCGATAAGTACTTCCCGTGGAGTCTCGGAACAAATCCGCTCCCGAATATTCAGGCAAAGTTCCATAGGCAACCTTTTCTTTCTGTAGCACAGTATCATTGTAAGCCAAGAACGTCACTGTGAAATACACATTCTCCTTGGGCTCCATTACGGCAAAAACACTTGTGTCCGATGAAAAGACATGCTGACTTGTAATCTTCTGCGTTACGGAACCACTACGGAGTTCCCAACTGGATAATGTGTTCCCTTTGCCATCGTCAGGAACATTTTCGTTCCAAAATGCATGGCCCAAATAGTTGGTATATACCGTATCAAAAATGTCATTGCCGACATAGCGCACAACTCTATAGGAGGGCTTTTCGCCCTTGTTGGCAATTTCTGGATACCAATCGTAATAAGTCCAAATGCCCTGATTCGCGACAGTACCCATTTTTGTATTCAACTGCCAGGCGAATTTTGCCGAGCGCATCAACGAACTGTCCAGGCCATCTTTAGAATCATATTTTTCGCTTGAATAGGAGGAATCGTAATAATTGAACGCATGAATTTTTGAAGAGTCAACAATAGTATAGAGAGGTTTATAAACGCCATATTTGGCTTGCGTCCTATTAGCAGAGTAAGAGTGAGAAACTGAACCAGAATCTAGCCCCACAAGGCCAGCGGAATAAATTTTTGTTCTTTTATCAGATGCCGTTATGCCTAAATACCATACTGCAGCTCCGCAATTTTCAATAGTTCCAAGAGGCCCCTGAACAGCAGCGAGTCCACCAATATTTCCTTCCGGAACGATAATTACGATATCATTCATGGTCATACCATTTGCTCTGGCGGTAATACTATAGTTTTTATCTTTTCTCTGGAAAAATCCACTGTTTTTTATGGACCCGTTATTGTAGGCAACTACCCCCCCAACATTTGGACCATAGCCAGCAGTGCTTCCACCAATAGAAGCGGTTACCGTTGCAAACGTTATGTTGCCGGAATTCCAGGCCGCAATTCCTCCAGAAAATCCTTCATAATTAATGACCGAACCGGCATTGTGAACATTCTCGATTTCTCCTTCATTCCAGCCGGCAATGCCACCTACATAACCGATGTTGGGTAAAGAGGTTAGCGCCTCATTTTCGCCAGTTTCAATCAAGCCCGTATTTTTCCCGGCAACGCCGCCAACATATCCAATATTGTAAGACAAACTTGATGCTCCAGCATTTTTTACATTCAACGGAGAATTTGTCCTAAAGTTTCGAATCGTCCCTTTGTTGACCCCAGCAATGTTTCCTGCGATATAGTTTACGATGTAGACATTTCCCGTTGAAGCGCCGCCCATAATGTTAGAGCTTCCTGAAGGAACCACGGAACCGTCCATGAAGCTTATGTTTTCAATAAGCCCCTCGTTATAGCCAACAATGCCACCGGCAATGGAGTAGAACATTGCAATGGTATCTGCTTCTGAAACGTTATAGGTGGTATCAGAGCCTTTATAACTTGTGGTAATCAACGCATTTTCAAGACTCAAGTTTTTGACAATTCCGCTAGGACCGACATAGCCGAAAAAGCCATTGACCAGAGAGTCCGCATTGCGTTCGTCGCGCATGGAATGAACTCCACGAATGACATGGTTGTTTCCATCGAAAATTCCCTCAAAAGGAAATTCCTTTGAAAGACCAATCCTGTTCCAATTATTGGTATCGGCGGTTAGGGAATCCCAAAGAACAAGGTCATTTTTGAGGATGCCGTTTATCTTTGTATTTCCTAATGCAACTTCCTTAGAAAACCAGGCTAATTCGGGAGCAGTTTCTATTTCGTAAAAGGAAATCCCGTCGATGTCCGACACTTGGGGTTTCTTTGCGAAGTCGGCCCATTCAGAAGCAAAACTTAATGTAGACAGCAAAAAAACAATGAATGCAATCATATTGTACCATTTCTGATAAGATCACTTGCGGTAAAGTTAGAAAAAATCTGCTTGGAAATTGCTTGCACGGCATCAAAGCCAGAAAACACAGCCATACAATCATACTTGACGGAGCCTACCATTAGGCTCTGTCAAGCCAATTCGTACGCCGAGGTTTTGCTAAAACATGATTGTTTAAACGCGTTTTGTTAGCTGCGTTTTTCCTGGCCGGGTTCGTGGCTCTGTCATGTTTGGATGTACGGCTATAAAAATGCTGTTTATTGGTTGTATTTTCAGGCTTTAGCGCCAAAGCAAATAAAATGTGGTTTTGTAGTCAGAATACAGTTTTCGAGGGGCTTACGATTTTGGGAAAGTTTGCTAGCCCTGACCAAAAGTACGTTTCTGCTTGACACAGCCGCAGGTTATAAGTTACATTTGTGCAGTAATAATACAGTAGGCCAACGGGCTTACAAATTACAACTTATTTGCTAAGCGCACGTTTACGCCTAGCAGAGCTTTTGTTTTTAACTACATTTACCATTGTATAATTTAAAGGAGTTACACAATGAAGTTTTTCTCTAAGATTGCTATGGTTGCCTGCTGTGCCGCTTTTTTGTTCGGCTGCAACGAACAGAAGAATGATAACGCAGCACAGGCTGACGAATCCTTGAACAAGGTGAAGGCTGCAGGCACTTTCGTGCTGGGCCTCGATGACTCTTTCCCGCCCATGGGCTTCCGCGACAAGGACAACAACATTGTGGGTTTTGACATTGACTTGGCTGCTGAAGTTTGCGCCCGTCTCGGTGTGACTCTCAAGACTCAGCCCATTTCCTGGGACGCCAAGGAACAGGAACTGAATACCGGCAAGATCGACTGCATCTGGAACGGCATGAGTGTTGACTCTGCCCGCGCTGCCGCCATGAACCTGAGCGACGCCTACCTCAAGAACCGCATGATCTTCTCCGTGAAGGACAAGGCTCTTGCTAACCTTGCCGCTCTCGCCGGTAAGAAGATTGCCGTGCAGAACGGTTCCACTGCCCAGAAGTTGCTTGAAGCTTCTGACGCAGGCAAGGCTGCCAAGGAAATCGTTCCCTTCGATGATAACCAGACCGCTATGATGGACCTGGACAAGGGCGGTGTAGACGCCGTGTTCCTGGATGAAATCGTTGCCAAGTACTGGATCGCTTCCAACGCCAAGGATTTTGTGGTTCTTGAAGAAGGCCTTAGCGATGAAGTCTATGCTATCGGCTTCCGCAAGAAGGACCAGGCTCTCCGCGACGCCGTGAACGAAACCATCAAGGCTATGCAGGCCGATGGCAAGTTCGCTGAAATCCAGGCCAAGTGGTTCGGAAAATAGCTTTGAGTCCGGGCTTCGCCCTATGAGTGGTGAGCCCGCTACGCTATGAGTCTTGATATGCTCAATACTTATAGCTCTCAACTCACGGCTCATCGCTCATAACTCATAACTCACTGCTACTATGTCTGATTTAGCTACTCTTCTGCCTGTTCTTTGGGGCGGTTTCGTTACCACCCTCGAAATCTTTGGACTGACGCTGTTGTTCTCCATTCCGCTGGGCCTCTTGGTTGCCGTGCTGAAGATGAGCAAGTACCGCTTTGTCCGTTATCCGGTGTCCTTCTACATTTCCGTGATGCGCGGTACACCGCTCTTGCTGCAGATTGTAGCTATCTATTTCGGGTCCTATTACCTCAGCGAATTCTCTGGCCTAGGAATTTCCTTTGACCGCTTCCCGGCGGTGGTGGCTGCATTCTCCATCAACTATGCGGCCTACTTTGCAGAAATTTTCCGCGGTGGCATTCAGGCTATTCCCAAGGGCCAGTACGAAGCTGCCCAGATGCTGGGCCTGACCCGCGGCCAGACTTTCTTTCGCATTATCTTGCCTCAGGTTGTAAAGCAGGTTGTTCCTGCCAGCGCCAACGAAGTCATTACCCTGGTGAAGGATACGTCCCTGGCTCAGGTGATTGCCGTGGCGGAACTTTTCTCTCTGGCTAAAAAGCAGCAGGCTGCCTACGCCAGCATTTATCCGCTGTTTGTGGCAGGCGTGTTCTACTATATCGCAAACCTTTTGCTCAGTTGCCTTTTCGCCTACGTAGAAAAGAAACTGAACTATTATAAATGATACGTTTCGGTGTCATTCTGAACGAAGTGAAGAATCTAGGATAAAGGTTAAAGATGAGTATGAACGCTGTTTTGAAAGTAGAACACCTGAAGAAGTCCTTTGGCGATAATCATGTCCTTAAGGATATTTCCTTCGACCTGAAGGAAGGCGAAGTTCTTTCTATCATTGGCCCCTCTGGTAGCGGCAAGTCCACGCTTCTCCGCTGCATTACCCAGCTGGAAACCATGAATGCCGGCACCGTTTGCGTTAACGGCAAGGACATGGTTGTGGGCGTCGATAAGAAGGGTCTGGCCAAGTACGCTCCTGCAAGTGTGCTCCGCGAAATACGTCTGTCTACGGGTCTTGTGTTCCAGAATTTCAATTTGTTCCCGCACTTGACTGTGCTCCAGAACCTGACCATTGCGCCTATCCGCGTTTTGGGGATGGATCGTGAAGAAGCCCGCAAGCGTGGCCGCGAACTGCTTAAGCAGATGGGCCTTGAAACCAAGGAAAAGGCTTACCCCTGTGAACTTTCCGGCGGCCAGCAACAGCGTGTATCCATTGCCCGCGCCCTGGCCATGCAGCCCAAGATTCTGTTCTTCGATGAACCTACCAGCGCCCTGGACCCGGAACTGACTGGCGAAGTGCTGAAGATTATCAAGGGCCTTGCCGACCAGAAGATGACCATGGTCATCGTGACCCACGAGATGGCCTTTGCCCGCGATGTGGCCAACAAGGTAATCTTTATGGACCAGGGTGTGATCGTGGAACAGGGAACTCCTGATTTCGTATTCAACCAGTCCGGTAACGAACGCCTTTCTAGTTTCTTGAGCCGTTTTGCTCAAGGGTAGTGTGCCCGCGGAATAGTTAAGGGGCCGTTCATCGCGCTGTTCTAAAATTGAAAAAGCGTCGGGGCTTAAACCTCGACGCTTTTTATTTTTAAGAGTTGTCAAATTGCTAGCGGACCCTGGAACTCCAACGCATTTTGAAGCGGGGCTCGTCCAGAACCTTTGCCCAGATGAAACCGCGGCGGATTTCTGCGCGGTCAAAGGAACGGGAATGGGCTCTATGGCTGGCTTCTGCGAGGCAGGGAACCTCACTTGCGGAACCAATCTGTTCACGAACATGCTTGGCTCGTTCTTCAAGTTCTGCAAGCTCTTTCTGGTGCTTCAGTTCTGCTTCGCGGCGTTCCCTAAGGGCCGATTCCTGTGCAGCTGCCGCTTGCTGTTCTTCGGCTTCACGCTGCAATCGTTTGAAGTGATTGTCCAACTCCACTTTGTCATGGATAAGAAGGTCGCAGTCTCCGTCACCCATGTCACGGCCAACGATGCGTTTTGCCTGAAGCTCTGCAAGAACCTGCTGGGCAACCCGCTCCGAGAAGTCGAAAGCTTCCTGAAGCAGTTCAACACTAACGTATTCCCATTGGACAACGGATGCGGCAATTTCACTAAAGGTGAATTCCCCCGGTTTCGCCGGAGTTACCACCGGCAATTCGTCGCTGTTGAATTCATCTTCGAGTTCTTCAACGGGAGGTGCCGCGGGCGTAAGCGTGCCACCAGAAGCCTCCCGCTGTGCTTCCTCGAATTGGCGGATCAGATCCTGCAGGGAGCGTGGCTTTTCATGATGTTGTTGCTCGTTTTCCTGTACAGAATCAAATTCGTCATTTGGCGGAGCCTCGCGATGTTGATTTTGTTGTTTCTTTTTACCGGCAGCAACCTTCTTGATGACAATATCAAGAACGTATATGCCGATAAGAATGAGTAGACCTTCCATATGAGTATTGAGTTATGAGTTATGAGCAGTGAGCTTTTGTATAAAAGAGTACATCATTTTACGAATTTCAGTAATGTCGTTACTTAGTTTTTTCCATGTATTTTCGTCTATATAGTTTAGGTCTTTTGCGAGAATTAGTTCATACTCAACTTCTGAAGCTGAGCCAACAGCTATTTGGATAAAATGCGCAAAATCAGTTTTGGTTCGCCTTCCACACCCTTCTGCGATATTTGTTGGAATGGAGGCTGCCGCTCTGCGTATTTGGGATGTCAGTCCAAACAGCTCGTTTTGGGGAAAATTTTTGGAAGTCATGTCATAAATTTCAAGAGTTAATGAATGACTCTTCTTCCAAAATTCCAGGGATTGAAATTCTCTCATAGCTCAAAACTCATAGCGAAGCGGGCTCAGCGCTACTTCGCCTCCGGCGAAGAGCCGATTTCCTTACGCATCTGGGTGTCGGCTTCGATGTTCTTCATGTTGTAATAGTCCATGACGCCGAGCTTTCCATCGCGAAGGGCGGTTGCCATAGCCATAGGAATCTGGGCTTCGGCTTCCACCAGTTTAGCCTTCATTTCCATGACCTTGGCCTTCATTTCCTGTTCTGCAGCGAATGCCATGGCGCGGCGTTCTTCTGCCTTTGCCTGAGCAATCTTCTTGTCGGCTTCGGCACGGTCGGTTTCAAGGATGGCGCCGATGTTCTGGCCAACGTCCACGTCGGCGATATCGATGGAGAGAATTTCGAATGCGGTACCTGCGTCAAGACCGGAAGCGAGAACCTTCTTGGAAATCATATTGGGGTTTTCAAGAACTTCCTTATGGCTCTGTGCAGAACCGATGGAAGACACGATGCCTTCGCCAACGCGGGCAATAACGGTTTCTTCGCCAGCACCACCCACCAGCTTCTGGATGCTGGCGCGCACGGTGATACGTGTAACAGCATGAAGCTGGATACCGTCAAGAGCCACAGCGGAAACCTTGGGAGTGGTAATGACCTTGGGGTTCACGGACATCTGCACAGCTTCCAGAACGTTACGGCCGGCAAGATCGATGGCTGCAGCTTCCTTGAAGTCCAGCTTGATGTTTGCCTTGTTGGCGGCAATGAGGGCCTGGATCACGCGGAGAACGTTACCGCGGGAAAGATAATGAGCTTCCAGCAGGTTGGTGTCCACCGGGAGGCCTGCCTTGCAGCTAAGAATGCGGGCTTCCACAATCACCTGGGGCGGCACTTTACGGAGGCGCATACCGATGAGCTGGAAAATGCTCACGTTTGCTCTAGAAAACAATGCCTGGAGCCAAAGGCTAAAGAACTTGCCGATAAAGGCGAGAAGAATGATGACGACGATGGCGGCAATGATGATGCCTACGGTAATGAGTGTATCCATGTTGTGTTCCTCGAGATAATTAAACTTGATTGATAATTGACGATTGATGATTGATGATTAAACGCGGGAGGTCTGCGTTAGCAAGCCGAGACGAAAATGTGTCCTTCCTGGATGGCGTCGACCTTTATGCTTTGACCAGCTTCAATAATTTCTCCGCGGGTGTGAACGTCCAGCAATAGGGTGTTGCCATCGGCAAGAGAAAATGCTGCCTGTCCGACAGGACGGAGGAATGTCTTTGCTACGCCCACATCTCCAACGTGAACTTCGCTGACGGCCTCCGTGGGGGAGGCTGCGGTTTCCAGGTCTGTCTTTAGCATGGGGGTCCAGCCTTCGGGCAAAAGCGGAATTAGGTACTTGCTTGCTGCAATGGGGAAGATGAGTGCGATGCCCGCGCAACATAGCATGTAGAATAATCCGAATAGCCAGGGCAGAGCGTCAAAGGTTTCTTCTGTTGCTTCAGGAACATATTCCGGGATGTTTGTGGGGTCATAACTTAAAGCAAGGGCGATAATCATGCAGATGATTCCGCCGACTCCGAAGAGGAATGTTCCTGGCATCACGAAAATTTCCACCAGGAAGAGAGCTACGCCTGCAATGAGAAGAATGGCGGGCATCATACCGTCCAGCTGGGGGGCGAACTGTCCCAGAAATACGATGCCGATGAGGATGATGCCTGCGATGCCGAAAACTCCAAAGCCTGGGGTCTTAAATTCAATATACAGGGCACCAAAGCCAAGGATTAGGAGAAGTCCGCTAATGGCTGCGATGGCGCTGGCCAGATCTTCTCCCCAGGTGGTTTCCACTTCACTTTTCTTTTCAATGGCCAAGGTGGTTTCGAAGGATTCCCTGTCTTTGAAGGTTCCCTGGGAGAAACCTAGTTCCTGTGCTTCCTTGTCGGTCATGGTAAGAAGTTCGCCTTCCTTTACCAGAATCTTGGGTGTGCCCCAGAACTTGATGTCCTCCTCGCCGAGAATTTCATATTTGGCGGCTTCAATAATGAGAGTTGTGTCGCGCTCAGTTTTCTTGCCGGCATCCAATTTTGCTTTCAATTCAAGAATTTCAAGTTCTGGTGTGACGAAGGCTGAACTGAGCAATTCTGGGTAGCCGTTTTTCTGTGCCAGATTGCGGAACTTGGCGCGAAGGGGAGATTGAATCTTTTCGCCAATAATTTGGGGTGTGCCATCGGAATTCTGGACAATGGGGGCACAGTCGCCTATGGTGGTGGCTTCCATCATGTAGAGCTTGTTGCAGGCAAGGGCAATCAGCGAACCCGCGCTAATGGCTTTCTTCTTGACGAAAGCGATGGTCTGGGGGCCGCGAATGGCCATGATTGTATCGACAATGTCAAAAGCTGCATCCAGGCGTCCACCAAAGGTGTTGATTTCAAAAATGATGTAATCTGGATTTTCCTTTAGGGCGTCACCAATGGCTCTGGCGCAGAAGTCAAACATGGAAGGCTCTACATCGCCCTCCAACTTAATCCAGACCGCATGTTTTGAAGTCTTGGACTCTACGGAGAGTGCTGCCTTAGCGGTGTCGCTGACAGATGTGGTATCTGCGAAAGAAATGGCGATGAATACCAATAAAATAGAGAGAATCTTTTCAAAAAGTTTCATATTCCTAATGTATAAAGATTCTAGTGACAAAAACGAGCCCATAATGAAAAAAGACCGCTAAATGAACAACGGTCTAATTATGACTGCCGGGGGGAGGGCGAAGCCTTCCCTTGTTATTGAAAGATTCTCGTTAAGAGAATCTTTCATATAAGGCGTCGCGTTCTACCGGCTCCAAGCCCTCATTCAGAATCAGTTCCTTCATGCGGGCGGGACTCATGCCTACAGGGACCTTCGCGCCTGCCGCATGGGTAATTTTCTCCTCGATAATGGTTCCATCCAAATCACTTGCACCGGAGTGCAGTGCCTTCATTGCTGTTTCGATACCCATCTGGATCCAGTAAGCCTTGATATGCGGGAAATTGTCCAGGAACAGTCGAGACACTGCCACCGTGCGCAGGATGTCTTCCTGACTAGTCATGTTTGGCACAATCTGATGAAGGGCGTTGTGTTCCGGGTGATAGACAAGAGGAATAAAGGCAAAGAAACCTGGAGCTTCATCCTGCAAATCGCGAAGCATCTTCATGTGGGCGATGCGGTGTTCCGGTTTTTCAATGTGCCCAAAAAGCATGGTGGCATTGGTGGGAATACCGATACTATGGGCTGCCCGGTGTACACCCAACCATTCTTCGCCAGTTTCCTTGCCGGGGCAAATCTGGTCGCGGACGCTTTGGACTAGAATTTCTGCACCTCCGCCAGGAAGCGCGTCCAGACCGGCACCCTTCAGGTTTTCCATAATCTGCAGGGGAGTCTGCCCGGAAAGCTTGGCAAAGTGTGCAATCTCCACGGCGGTAAAAGCCTTTAGATTCACCTTAGGAAACTCAACCCGGAGCTTACGGAGCATTTCGATGTAGTAGTCAAAAGGATGATCCGGATGGAGACCTCCGACGATGTGCAATTCTCTTGCTCCGCCGTTTATGGCCTCTGCTGCCTTTCCTCGAATAGTTTCATAATCCCAGTCGTAGGCGGTAGGACTGTCTTTCTTGATGCGGCTAAAGGCGCAGAAACGGCAGTTTAAAACGCATACGTTGGTGTAGTTAATTTGTCTGTTGTTGACCCAGTAGACGGACTTGCCATGACGGCGCTCTTTTTCTGCATTGGCGCGGGCGCACAGTTCGTCGAGCGGTGCATTCAAAAAAAGATCAAGTGCTTCAGCTTCAGTGAGACGAGACATATTCATTAACCCATTGGGGAACAACTTCAGTGGCCTTGCCCTGCAGGCAGACATCCGTGTAGGGGTCGTTTTCAGGAATTTCAAGGTTCAGACAGGTTACCTTTGCTCCAAAACTTTTTGCAAAACTCTTGAAGCCTGCTGCTGGGTAGACTACACTGCTGGTTCCAATGTAGACAAATTCCTTGCAGCTTCGGAGTGCTTCCTGGATCTGGTCCATGTAGAGGGGAATTTCCTCGAAGAACACGATGTCTGGGCGGGTGGCGCTGCCGCAGAAGGGACAGCGTGTATTGGTGGTTTCCTCGCCGTTGAACATAAATTCGTGCTTTTCGTTTTTCATGCAGCGTAGACGCATCAGGTCGCCATGCATGTGGAGAACACGTCTACTTCCTGCGCGTTCGTGAAGGTCGTCTACATTCTGGGTGACCAGAAGAAAATCATCTCCTAAAAATTTTTCCAGTTCAACCAGGGCCTTGTGGGCGGCGTTGGGCTGATGTTCGGGAAGCCCCTTGCGGAGGAAGTTGTAGAAATCCTTCACGCGCTTGGGATCTCTGCGGAGGGCGCCTGGCGTGCAGACGTCTTCAATGTTTTCGTGTTCCCACATGCCGTCGTTGCCGCGGAAGGTTCTAAGGCCGGATTCCGCACTGATGCCGGCACCGGTAAGTACAACAACTTTGGGACTCATTTAGAAATTCCTGCGAAGAAAAGGGTTTCTGCGACAATGCCATGTTCAAAGTCTGGCATATAGAGGCTTTCGTTTTCACCGTGGGCGGCGCATTCCGGGTCTTCTAGACCAGTGAGCAAAATGGGAATGTTGCCGAAGGTATTGCGGAACAGTTCTGCTCCGGGGATGGAGGCTCCGCAGCCGATGAACTTGGTTTCACTCTTGTAGGCCTGGGCCATGGATTCACTCATCTGCTTGAAGAAGGGGTGAGTGGTGTCCGTAGTGAATGGGTTTGCTCCGTCTTCGATGGCGATTTCGCATTCCAGATTGTTGGGAACGTTCTTCTGGATGAATTCTACCAGCATCTGGGTGCAGGCGACGGCATCCATGCCGGGGGCCAGTCGGATGCCGATGCGGGCGTAGGCGGAATCCTGCAGGACGTTGCCCGCATTGGTGCGACTGCCCACTTCCATTGCGGTAACCGTAATGGAAGGCCTGCGCCACAGAGATAGCAGAATTTCGTCACTAGGGACGTTCAGTTGAACGCGATCCAGTACACCGCCATCATTACGGAAAATTTCTTCCGTCATGCCGAGACTCTTGTAAGAAGCGAGTTCTTCTGCTGTAGGCGGAATGAGCCCGTCATTAAAGTGAGGAATAAGAATGTTTCCCTGGTCGTCTGTCATCTTGCTGATGATGCGGCAGAGGGCTTGACCTGGATCAGGAATGGGACCGGACCAGGAACCGGAATGGAGGGGGGCCTTGGCTCCACGGAGAACGACAGAAACGGCACTCATGCCACGGAGGGTGGTGGTGATGGATGGGGTACCCTTGGCGAAATTGCCCAGGTCAGCCACAATGACTGCATCGCACTTCAGTAGTTCAGCATTTCTGGAAAGAATGTCAGCAAAGCCTGCGCTTCCAGATTCCTCTTCACCTTCAATCAAAAACTTCAGGTTGGGGCCTTCATCACCAAGCAATTCGCGAACCTGTTCTGTTGCTGCAATGTGGGTAATGATGCCAGCCTTGTCATCGGCGGTTCCGCGTCCATAGAGGCGGTCTCCCTTCAGCACAGGATCAAAGGGCTGGGTGTTCCACAGGTGCTCGCGCATGGGCGGCTGTACGTCGTGATGGGCGTAAAGAAGAACCGTAGGCTTTTCTGGCTTGGTCAAGCTTTCTGCATACACGCTGGGACGACCACTAGGCGGAAGCAAAAACTGGACATTGCTGTAGCCAGCGTTTTCAAACATCTGTTTTACGGCTTCCGCGGATTCCATCACGAATTTCTGGTCAAAGTTGTCAAAACTGATGGACGGGATGCGCACAAGTTGCTTTAGGGCCTCGATATATTTGGGAAGGCTCTCATGAATTCGATTTTCTACGCTTTCGAACACTTTTTGTACCTCTTTTTTGTTAATTTAACTTTTATGGCTATAGAATGTATCAACCACGAATATTACTTGCGTTTTAGCGATAAGATTCTCGCCTTAATTCGCAAAATTTTTCACAATTATCCAGAATTTCGTCATGATTCCCTTAAGCATGTGGCGAAATATGCTCCCATGATTCCATTTATGGGTGGTCGTCCGGACTTGAGCAAGCCTCTGAAGCGAGTCATCTCGTTTGCCGACCATAGCAATTCCCTTTACTTTGGATGTCCCATTATTCTTGCTGCAGGCGCAAATAAGACCGCCCTCCGCATTAAGGATTATGCAAATATGGGATTTGGCGGCATTACCGTTGGAACTGCAACTCGTAGATTCCGTGAGGGCAACACTCATAAGCCTCGCATTGGTTTTCTGGAAGAGGATCGAGCCATCCACAATAGCATGGGCCTGAACAATGAAGGCGTGGATGTTATATCTTCCCGAGTGGATGCCCAGCTTACGGCTGCACATAAGGCTGGTCTATGTGTCGGCATTTCTGTTGCCGAGACGCCGGGCCTTACTGATGATAATGAGAAAATTACGGACATCATCGAAAGCTTCTCCATTGCCTACAGGGCTGCAGATTACATTGAAATCAATGTGAGCTGTCCCAATACGGGTGAATCCCGTGTGGACCTGGACATGAGTTTCTCTGAACGTATTTTCACAGAAATCATGAATTTCCGCAATGCCCAGGGAATCCGCAAGGCTGTTTATGCAAAGCTCAGTCCGGACCTTTCTGAACGCCATCTCATTGCCATTATGGACATGCTGGTTCGTACTGGCGTAAATGGCGTTGTGGTCGGAAATACCTATCCTACGGCAAAGATCAGCGAGCTTCCTGTGGACACCAAGTATGAAGATCTGACTCCGCTCCGCGCCGATGGCGACTGCGGTGGCATGTCGGGTCGTCCGCTCTTTGAAAACATGGTATGGAATGTGAAGTACATTCGCGAGCACTACCCGCAGATGAGTGTTATTGCCTGTGGCGGCATAGACCATGGCTACAAGGTTTATGACCTCATCAAGATGGGTGTCGATGCAGTCCAGTGCTATTCCGTGGTTGCCTTCCGCTGGATGGCTGCTCACGCCATGCGTAACGAACTCATGGACGCCATGCTAAACGATGGCTACAAGTCCCTGGGTGAATACGACGACCGTAATCCTAAGAAATAGATTGAAGCGTAACCTTGCTTAGACGGTGGAATGAATATCTATTGATTATCCTGCTTGCGTTCTCGTTAACGCCGGCAAAGGATTTTATGGGTATTCCCATTGAAGACGAGTCTCGTTTGCAATCTAGGCCTCTCCCGACTTGGATTGGTGGTGGAGGCTTACTTCTCGATTATTGCATGAACGAATTCAATGTGGGGCTGGAGGGAAACTTCGGCTATCGAATCCATCCCCATCATTCATTGGATTTGGAAGGCCAGTTTTTCTTTGTTGATAACCTAATGGAAGTGGGGCTGAACTGGAGATTCTTTTTTCTGGGATCCCTGGTTTCATCTGGTCATGATGATTTTTTGCGTCTCGGTCTTTCTGGAATCTACATGGAGAAGCATGATGATCACTATGTTTCTCCAACGGTATCCTTTGGCTATGGACGTGATATACTTTTCTTTGATACGTCGAATCTTGTGGGACGAGTGGAAATTTCAGGAAAGTACCTGATTGATGAACCGGTAGCTCGCAAGAAGGATCGCGCTTTTATAAAGCAGGAAGCGCATGCGATTATATGTCTGAACTTTTCATTGTTGTTTTTTTAAAGGGTCTTGTGTAGAATGAACATGAAGTCTGTCTTTGCCTTTGCCTGTATGTTGAGTGCGGTTTCTGCATTTGCAGCTCCCTGGCTTGGTATTACCTTCAAGAAAAGTTCCTATGAAAATCACCTGGCAATGGACGTGAAGGGTGTTCATCCTGGTTCTGGCTGCTTTGGCGCTGGTATGGTGGCTGGGGACAAGATTGTCGGTTTTGCAGGAAAGCCTCTGCAGGACATGTCTCAGATAACAAGCGTTATTTCGTCGGGAAAGGTGGGCCAAACTGTCGCCGTTGAGGTACTTCGTGATGGAAAGAAGATTCCTCTGAAAATTAAACTCACGGAGCGTCCAGACGACATCAGTAGCCTTACGGGTTCCGCCATAGGAAGTAAGATTGCAGAGTTTGGCTCCAACTTCTATAAGAATAACGACAAACGTAAGGATAAACCTAAGGCAACCCTTCTAGATTTCTGGGCCACATGGTGCGGCCCCTGCCGTAAGACACTTCCCATTCTGGAAAGCATTTATGGAAAACTGGGAAATCAGGGCCTTGAAATTATCGGCATTTCCAATGAAGATCTTGGCACTTTAAATGCGTTCTATGATCAGCAGCATCGTTCGCCTTACCCCATGTATCGAGATGCTTCCCAGGATCTGTGGCGCCGTTATGGAATCCGTGCTGTTCCCACTTTGATGCTCCTGGATAAGGATGGTTACATCAAGGGCGTGTGGAGCGGAGTTCCTAATCAAAAGGCTCTTGAGCAGATTGTTCAGGAGACCATGAACGAGTAACGAAAAAAGCGCGGCTTAAACCGCGCTTTTCCTAAATTTACGGAAGCCTCTCTGGGACTTACTGGACAGTTGCCTTCTGCTGGGTTGCGAAGAGCTTCTTGTATTCGTCCTGGCTGATTCTCTTGTAACCTGTGGTGATGGAACCGAAGTTGTAGTAGGCGGAGTCGCCCTTTACGTACATGGTGTATTCCATGTCCAGGGAGTTCTTGCCGCGAAGGGTATCGTTAACGATCTTTGCAGAAAGGTCGCCATTGACATTGCGGATGATGTAGTCCGAACCATTTTCAGTAAGAACTTCGAAAATCATATTTGCTTCACCCTGCCAGCAACCCACATAGTTGGGAGTTTCGTTGCTGCATGCGAAGAACATCAGGGAGAAGAGGGAAAGAGCGGCGAGAGTAATAATCTTTTTCATATTCAGTAAAATAGTTATTTTTACGATGTAGTTGGGTAAAAAAAAGTTTGTAGACCCTGTAAAATGAAGCATTTGTATTTATTGGCTCCGATTATTGCTGTTCTCGCCCTGTGCGGGGCCTTTTGGCTTATTCGCACCAATACAAAACCCATTCCTCATTATGAGCCCGCAACTGAAGAAGATGACACCTGGGATGCAGAAGAATACCTGCGCCATTTGAAAATGAAACCCTTTAACGGACGCTCCGTCCATCGCCTGCTTTTAAGCAGAACTCACCAGAAGCAGGGGGTTTACCTGGAAAGTCTGGAACCCGTCATGGATACGGTGGGTCTCACGGTGGTGAACGTCTTTCACAACGTCATGGGGGATGATTATGTCCCCGTGATTACCAGTGGGAACGACTGGCCTTACCATGCGAAGCATTCCAAGCATTACATGAACAGGGCCCTGGATTTTCGAATCAAGTATATACCCATAGAAAAACGCCGAATGATTGTCATCGGCGTTGAAGATAAGCTTCGTGGTCGCTGCCGTGTCCTTTGGGAAAAGGGCGAGGCGGAACACCTTCATGTGGAACTTTTGGAGCCTTGAGAAATGAGCTGTGGGTAATGAGCCAGATCTAGGCGCCTTCGACGCGATTATAAAGCTCAAGACTCTCGGCTGAAAACTCGTGGCTGTTTATTTGCAGCAGCGGAATCCCACAGAAGGATACTGATTCTGCGGATAGAAGCTGAACTTGCTTTCGGTACACTTGCTGCCGTTATTGGTATTCCATGCGCCGCCTGCCACCAGGTACATATTGGGATGATCCTTGCTGGTGGTGGATGTCCATTCCCAGAGGTTCCCGTTCATGTCGTACATGCCCCACCAGCTACGGCACTGTTCCTTACGACCACTGCGCTTGGCTGCCTTAGTATTGGTGTTGCACTTGTTCTGCTTGTAGGTGTCTCCATAGGAGTATTTAAAGCTGTCCTTGCCCTTGCAGGCGGCCTGCCATTCGTCTATGCTGCAGAGATGCTTGCCTGCCTGTTCGCAGAGACTTGCTGCCTGTTCCTGGGATACCATGTCGCGGGGGGGCTGGTCTGCCTCATTGGGGTATTCGTATGCGTCTACACAGACGGTTTTGCCTCCAACGGGAACGGGATAGGCGTTCTTTCCGCAAATGTTGTCGCTGGCCATGTCGTACTTGGCCTCTTCCCAGGGTGAGCGGTTTCCTACGGAGTCCTCGGCCTGGAAAAATACGGAACCAGTTTTGTTGTAGTCGATAGCCTTGCTGGCGTCTACTGGATTGGTCGTGTCTCCAATGGAAATGTAGGTCTTGCACTTGATTTCGTCGCACTTGACTTTCAGCTTGATGGGATCATAGTAACGACCTGCCGGAGGGGTAATTTCGGCTGTGGGCGGAGTCTGGTCTGCTGCGCGGATGCTATCCTGGATACGCTTTTTTTCCAGAGAATCGGCGCGAGCCTTTTCCAGTGCGGCCAGTGAGTCTGCTACCTGCTTCAGGCTATCCTGACGAGCCTTCTCGATCAGTGCGAGGGAATCCTGTACGTGGCGGATGCTGTCGCGGACATGACGGAGACTGTCCTTGTTGATGTTTGGCTTCAGGGCGGCAAGAGAATCGGCGATGCGTAGACTGTCGGCAATGCGGATGCTGTCTGCGATGCGGTCTCTTTCCAGGGCGGCCAGGCTATCTGCCATACGGAGGCTGTCAGCCCTCATCTGCTCCAGTGCACGAAGGCTGTCCAGAATGTGTTTCTGACGGGCTTCCAGTTCTGTTTCCTGCTGTTGCTGCAGGGCTTCCTGTTTCATGCGATCCAGTTGGCATTGTACGATGAACAGGCACAAAAGCAAAAGGAACATGATGACCAGAATGGCAATGTTTTTCTTCTTGCGCTTCTGATTCTGCTGATTATCTTGATTCTGATTCTTTTCACTCATAAAAATTTTCGGTATTAGTCTTCGGAGGAGGATTTTTCAACCTGGGGAATCTCGTCGTGGAAGAGTTCTGCCCAATGACGCTTGATTTCCGCTTCCACTTCCTTGATGCTGAGTTTTCGGCGGAGGCTGTTTCGGTAAGCGATAGAAATGCCACCGGTTTCTTCTGAAACGACGATGACCATGGCGTCGCATTCCGCGGCCAGGGCCTTTGCTGCACGGTGGCGCATACCGTAGCCGGCATCACCTTCAGCATTTCCTGTTGGCATGGGAAGAATGCAGCCTGCAGCAACGATTTTCTGACTGTTCAGGAGAACTGCTCCATCATGGAGGGCTGAGTTTGTAAAGAATAGAGCACGGATCAAACGAGAACTGATGCGGGCATTAAGAATTTCTCCGGTTTCTTCGTAGTTGCGAAGACCCACGCGCTTTTCGAGAACGATAAGGGCACCTGTATGGGTCTTTGCCAGGTCCTGCACGGCGGAGGTAATGGATTCCGTGACTTCGTCCAAGCCGCTGGAGTGGAAGAACAACTGTCTCAGGTCTGTTCGGCTAATAGTTTGGCCGATGCGGGTCAGTGCACTTCGAATTTCCGGCTGGAATAGAATCACGAGTGCAATAATGCCGATACCGGTCAAATTACTCAGGAGCCAGGTAATGGATCGCAGTTCCCACCATTGAGCCACAAGCCAGGCTCCAATAAGCAGAAGACCGCCAACAATCATCTGAACAGCGCGAGTTCCGCGGAAAAGGAGGAACACGTAGTAGAGAATGATGGATACCAGGAGAATATCCAGAATGTCCGCCATTCGGACATCTATAACGTCAAACAACTTAAAGAGAACCATATAAAGCCTCCAAGTACAACATTGATTCGCGTGCTTCCTTTACGTCGTGGACGCGAATGCAGCTGGCTCCGCCAAGAGCTGCAATAACGCCTGCCGTGACTGTGGGAATCAGTCTATCGCTGTTTTCAAGTCCTTTCATCTTGCCGATGTAGGACTTGCGTGAGGAACCAATCAGGATGGGGTATCCGTCCTCAAGAAAATCTTCTACAGTCTTCATCAGGTCTACATTATCCTGGGCTGTCTTTCCAAATCCAATTCCGGGATCAATGCAGATCCTTTGAGGTTCCACTCCTAGGGCCAGCAGTTTTAGAACTTGGTCCATTAGTTCATCATGAACTTCACGGGTCACATTACTGTAGGGGGTAAAGTCCTGCTGCATGGTGCCGAAGTTTCCGCGGATGTGGTTCAGGACTGCGGATGCACCTGTGTCGGCGATGGTCTGGGCCATCTGAGGATCCATGGTGAGTGCACTAATATCGTTGATGATGTGCGCTCCCAGGCGCATGGATTCTCTCGCCACGGCGGACTTGACCGTGTCAATGGACAGATAGAACCTGCATTCCTTGGCAAGTGGCGCAAGCTTTTCCACCAGGGGACAGACTCTATCGATTTCTTCCTGTTCGGAAACGTGAACACTTCCCGGTCGGCTACTTTCTCCACCGATATCGATAATTTGTGCGCCTTCTTCCACCAGTTTCTGGGCGTGCTCAAAGGCTGCGTCTAGAGTGTTATGTTTTCCTCCATCGAAGAAACTGTCTGGAGTGACGTTTACGATACCCATGATCAATGGCGTAGGCACGCAGTTCAGCATGTCCTTGCCAATCTTCCATGGAAGTGCTCTCGGTTTGGAAAACAACTCTTTCAGCATAGGAACTCTAGATCTTAGGCCTGGGACTTCGGTTCTTCGGGAGGAAGTTCCTCGGTGTGTGCGGAGTTGTCGCTGGCGGGTTCGGAACCTTCTGCCGGTGCGGGCTTTACCTCTGCAACGGGCGCATCGCTTACGGGCGCAACGGGAGGCTGCTGGCCTGGATCCGGAGGAGGAGTTTCTTCCTTCTTCTTCTGTGAGGCCATTTCTTCCAGGGCCTTGTACTGGCGGCTCTTCTTGGTACCTTCCAGTTTTTCGCCAGCCATGACGCGGTCGATTTCTTCGCGATCTAGTACTTCAAATTCGAAGAGGGCTTCTGCAAGAGTCTTCAGCTGATCGCTGTTTTCTTCCAGCAATTTGCGTGCGCGGTTGTCCAGGCTCTTGATAAGGTTGTTGATGGCGTTGTCAATCTTTTCTGCCATCATTTCGGACATTTCCTTGGGCTTGCTGATTTCACGGCCAAGGAACACCTCTCCTTCGGCACGGGAGTAGCATACCGGTCCGATTTCTTCGTCAAAGCCCCATTCCGTAATCATCTTGCGGGCAAGTTCCGTGGCTCGCTGGATGTCGTTGGAGGCTCCAGTACTCTGGTGATTGAAGAAAATCAGTTCTGCCAGACGGCCGGACATCATAATCATGATGCGTTCTTCGGCGTATTCTCTGCTGTAGCTGACCTGATCTCGTTCGGGCAGGCTCATGGTGACGCCAAGGGCTCGGCCACGAGGAATGATGGTAATCTTATGCAGCGGGTCGGAGTGCTTGCACAGCAAGGTCATGAGAGCATGGCCTGCTTCGTGGTAGGCGGTGTGACGCTTTTCCTCGTCGGTCATGAGGAGGGTTCGACGTTCAGCGCCCATGGAAAGCTTGTCGCGGGCTTCTTCGAAGTCCAGCATGGTGACTTTCTTGTTGTTGAATCGTGCTGCCAGAAGGGCTGCTTCATTTACCAGATTTTCGAGGTCTGCACCAGCAAGACCCGGAGTGCCCTTGGCGATGGCGCTTACGTTCACGTCGTCTGCCAGAGGTACCTTACGTTTTTTCAGGTGGACCTTCAGGATTTCTTCGCGGCCCTTCAAGTCGGGGAGGCCTACGACAATCTGACGGTCGAAGCGTCCCGGGCGCAGAAGGGCCTTGTCCAGAACGTCAGGGCGGTTGGTGGCGGCAATGAGGATGACGCCTTCGTTTGCGGCGAAGCCGTCCATTTCCACCAGCAACTGGTTAAGGGTCTGTTCACGTTCGTCGTGTCCGCCACCAAGGCCTGCGCCGCGCTGGCGACCGACGGCATCGATTTCGTCGATGAACAAAATACAGGGGGCATTCTTCTTGCCTGTTTCGAAGAGGTCGCGAACGCGGCTTGCGCCCACACCCACAAACATTTCGACGAAGTCGGAACCGCTCATGCTGAAGAAGGGAACGCCTGCTTCGCCTGCAACGGCACGTGCAAGCAAGGTCTTTCCGGTTCCCGGAGGACCGACCAGCAATGCTCCCTTGGGAATACGGCCACCCAGTTCGTCATACTTCTTAGGAGCCTTCAGAAATTCAACAAGTTCCTGCAAGTCCTGCTTGGCTTCGTCGCAGCCAGCTACATCGGCAAACAGGGTCTTCTTCTTCGGATCGTTGGAAAGAACCTTGGCCTGACTCTTGCCAAAACTGAAGGGGCTCTTGCCACCGCCACCCATCTGGCGGCTCATCATGAAGTAGAAGAATACAATCAGGAGAATTGCCGGCAGGAAGGCAACAATGGTGTCCATCCAGGAATTTTCTTCGTGGACCACCTTGACTTTTACGCCCTTGAAGGTTTCCCATGCAGAAATCTGTTCGTTGCTGATGGCCAGCATATGGCTGGTGAACTTCTTCGTCTTGGAAGAGGATCCGTCATTGGAACGGGTGAATCGGGCGATGGCGCTTTGACTCTTCTTTGCTTCTGCAATTTCTTCCGGTGTCATTTCGTAGGCACCTTCGATGGTGACTCCGTCACGAACCATCTGCAGGGTCAGTTCTGTGATGACCTTGGAAGAATCTCCCATAAGGGCCAGGAATTCAGTGCGGGTGATGTCCTTTTCGCCGTCTCTTCCGGTAAGGGGGAAAAGGGTGAATAAAAGAAGCAACATCAAAATGACGATGATGAAATTGCGATTCTTAAGTGGGGAGGCGGGCTTTTTACCTTGTCCTTGACTCATTTTCTTCCTTTAAGGGCCTTGTTCGACCCTACGACATTCAAACTTTTGCTTTCAGATGAATGCCCGAAACAAAAAGAACCCGGCTGCCTTGCGCAAAAACTGTCAAATAGGGGTGCATCCATCGTGGGATACCTTTTTCCAATAACCATTGCGCTAGAGGGCGTGCCTTGATTCTTTCGTCAAGGGGGTGCAGGATATCGTCCTTATGGGGATGACGCCAGCAACCGTCCATCTGAGAAAAATCTTGCTTTTCATTGGCAAGATACAAATTTACAGGTTCTGCTGTGGCATTTTTTTCGTAAATCCAGATAATATTGCGGCATTTTTCGATAAAGCGAATGCGGTAGGCAAAATTTGTGTTGTGCTCAGAATTTGGAAAGAATGGATTGGGGTGATTGAATGCCTCAAGGGGGAAACGGAAACCTTTAAAATCCAGCCAAAGCCTGAAAAGTTCGGTCCCGGCCTTGCTCTGCGTCATGCCAGCCTCACCCTGCGTCATGCCGGCCTCGCTCTGCGTCATGCCGGACTCGATCCGGCATCTCCTTGCAATTACATTCGCGTCCAGGGCCATGCATTTCTTGAAGGGAACAATGGCTTTCTGGAAGGGCCATTCCTCTTCTGGGAGGATGGCGGGACTGAATTCCTGCTCAGCCCTCTGTATCAGTTTATCGTAGGCCTTCTGAGACTTAATTGCTAGGCGGCAGAGCTGTTCTGATGCACCAGGAAATTCTTTTTCCAGATGGGGAAGGGCTGTATGGCGAATCTGATTTCGGGCGAATTTTACGTCGGCATTGCTTTCGTCTTCACACCAGGTGAGATGATTTTCTTTGGCGTACTGGAGGAGCTCTGCGTGGGGCACATTTAGAAAAGGACGGTACAGTTCGATGGTGGGTTCTGCACCGTCTCTGTTTTGCAATTTGTTGACTTGCTGAATTCCCCGGAGTCCCGCCAGCGTTGTACCACGGCGCAGTCTTAAATAAACAGTTTCCGCCTGGTCCCCTGCGTGGTGAGCCGTAAGGATGGCGTCTGCGCGATTCTCTGCCGCAAATTGACGCAGCGCACGGTATCGGGCGTCTCGGGCGTTTTCTTCCAGGGAACCACTTGCATTTTTTAGTGCGACTCCATCCAGATACTCAATGGAAAAGGAGATGTTTAATTTGTTTGCAAAACGCCTAACGAATTCAGCATCTCTGTCGGCCGTTCCCTCTCGCAAACCATGGTGAACATGGGCAATGCCGATCCATTCAATGCCAAGAACGTCTTTGTTGCTAATAAAAAAATGGGCTAGACAAATAGAGTCCAACCCACCGGAAACTGCTAACAATAAACGTTTCCAGCGGTGCTGCTGGATTATGCTTATTGTTTCGTGAAGCAGTTTTTCGTTCATTATGATAGTTACTTGTCGCAGGTCTTGAAGAAGCAGCTGCGAGCGCCGGTGTGGCAAGCCACTTGGGGACCCTGCATGCGGACCTTAAAGAGCAATGCGTCGCTATCGCAGTCGGTAGCCCATTCCACGACGGTCATGACGTTTCCGCTGGTGTCGCCCTTGTGCCAGTATTCCTTGCGGCTGCGGCTCCAGAAAACCATTTCGCCGCATTCTTGTGTACGGCGGAGAGCTTCTTCGTTCATCCATGCCATCATGAGAACGTCGCCCTTGTCTGCATCCTGAACGATAGCGGGGGCAAGCTTTACGCCGTCCACTTCCACCTCGAACTTCACTTCTTTCATGATATCTTCATACTTCATATGCTTTGTCATTCCGGCGAAGGCCGGAATCTCCTTTAAATATTAACCGCGGACTTGTCCTTCACCACGGAGCACCCACTTGTAAGTGCAGAGGCTTTCGACGCCCATGGGACCGCGGGCGTGGAGCTTGTCTGTGGAAATGCCCACTTCTGCGCCCAGACCGTATTCGCCACCATCAGCAAAACGGGTGCTGGCGTTCACCATGACGCTGCTGGAATCTACGTTAGCTACGAAGTAATCCTGTGCGGCGGCATCTTCGGAAACGATGGCTTCCGTGTGGCGGCTGCTGTACTTTTCAATATGGTCGGCGGCTTCTTCTACGTTTTCCACGAACTTCACGCTAGCCTTCAATGCCAGATATTCGGTGTGGTAGTTGGCTTCGTCGCCGATGTCGGTGACGCTTGCGATACCTTCCAGACGCTTTTGGGCATCGGCGTTACCGAACAGTTCTACGCCACGGCTGGTGAGGGCTTCCACCAGACGCTTGACGTCAGCAGAGGAGAGGGCCTTGTCGAACAGGACGCATTCCATGGCGTTGCAGACGCCGGTGCGCTGGGTCTTGGCGTTAATCAGAATCTTTTCTGCCTTTTCGATGTCTGCGGCCTTATCCACGTAGACATGGCAGATGCCGTTGAAGTGCTTGATCACGGGAATCTTGCTCTGTTCCACAACAGCGCGAATCAGGCGTTCGCCACCGCGGGGAATCACCAGATCGATGCAATCATTACGCTGGAGCAGCATGCCCACCAGGTCATGGCTGGTTTCCGTCACCAGCTGGACGGCGTCAGCGTCAACGCCGTTTTCGGTCAATGCCTTGCGGAAAATTTCAGCCAGGCACTTGGCGCTGTTCAAGGATTCCTTACCGCCACGGAGGATTACGGCGTTACCGGCCTTAAAGCAGAGACATGCACCGTCGATAGTCACATTGGGACGGCTTTCAAAAATAAAGAACACGGAGCCGATAGGAACTGCCACGCGGCGAATGTCGATTCCGTTCTTCAGAGTGCGATGTTCAAGCTCTTTGTTCAGGGGATCTGCAAAGGCGGCAATTTCTTCGGCGCCCTTGGCCATGGTCTCGATGCGGGCTTCGTTCAAAGTCAAACGGTCCAGCATGGAATCGCTGATCTTACCGCGGGCTGCGTCCACATCAATCTGGTTTGCTGCAAGAATCTCCGGCTTGCTTGCGCGGAGAAGTTCTGCTACGCGGGCAAGGACCTTACTGCGTGTCTCTGCACTGAGGGTGCGGATTTTCTTGCTTGCCTTACGGGCGTTGTTTGCCAGAAGGTCGGAATATTTCTCTAAATCAACAGTGTTCATGGTTTAAAATATAGTTTATGGAAAAATCCATGTTCCAAATTGGAATAGTTCCCGTTGTTGTTTTTTTCGGGAAAACTTGATTTTTATCACATGAATGTGTATTTTAAAAATACAGGTTTGTTTTTACTTGCGACATCAACTTGTAGTCGCCAGGGTATCGGACTTGGGTGCTTGACTCGGATTGCCTCCTTCTCTCTCATTAGGCGTCCGAGTCTTTTTTTACGTCCAGCTAGGTCTCGTCCTTAAGCAGATGAAAGGCCTTGTTCATGTAGTAGAAGTCCTTGGCCCTAATATTCTGTAACGATTCCAACTTTTTCAATTCCGGGTGCGCTTTTTCCAAATAATCCTTGAAGGATTCCCAGCGCTTAAGGGTGGCTGCGTCTGCTAGAGCTTCCATGACCTTTTCTTCCAGATGATTCTCTTTGTTAAAGAAGGTTGTCCATGTGGCAAGGCTAATCTTCTTTAGAATTTTTTTGATACCTGATTCAGCTTCGACGGAATAGCCATAGGTGTTTCCAACGAAGCAGATAATCAAGGTGTCAATCAGGAACATTGCCAGGTTTTCCTTTTTTTCCAGTTCCAGGATGTTTTCCTTAACGTCCAGTAGATGGTTTATGGTGGAAACGTGTTCTGGTTCCGTGTAGAAATTGTCAATGCGGTAATGGGCAACGAAAAGCTGGTAAGTGGCTCGCAGTATGTCGCCTTTATGGGACACCTGACGCTTGTCTCGTAAGGACATTCGTTCTCGAGCCTTTTCCGTGAACGTGATCATTGCCTGGCTATCTAGATCCGTGCTCATCACGTTTGGATCAAATACCCCAATGGATTTTCCCCTGTTGGGACCATCTAGATAGGTGAATTCAATGTGTCCTTCGTGGGACTGGAAATAAATGGCCTTGTAAAGGTGGCTGTCCTTTTTCTTGAGGTTGTTTAGGGCGATATGACGGGATCCGCCCGAACTGGAATCGTCCATGCTGATCTTTACGAAACAGTGGTAGGCTCGAATGTTTCCCTGGGTGTCAATGATGGTGATTCCGTCAAAATCCATCATGGAAAGGAACATGCGGACACTGTCGTCCAGTTTTCTTGTACTGTCGGTTCCGTCACCGTATGCGATGGAAACGGGCTCCTGGAGAACATCTCCCCGGCTGAAATTATCCTTGTCCATTTCCCAGGACCATTCAGGGGAAACGACTAGGCAGATGGTGCCGTGAACCTCTTTTTTGGCCTTTCTGAAAATTCCAGACCACAGGGCAATATCTCGGTTGTATTTCTTGGAAAAATCAGGTACAGGAAGTGTTTCTGGATCCTTAAAATCAAAACTGAGAACCAAATTTTCGGGCTTGTCATTTTTGCCCAGGGCGAACAATGCGACTTTAGTCCTATTAAGGCTGCCCATCAAGACAAAACCTTTCTTTAAAAAGGATACTTCGGCTATGCCGGTTTGTTCGATGTCAAAATAGACAACACCGAAGGAAACCGTTTCTTCTTCCTGTACGATGAGAATGTCTGCACTGTTTGAACAGAATGCCGTTAGGTTTTTTATGGCCTTGGTTACGGCATGGAGGGATAGATCCTCCAGGGGAAGGGTCTTCAGAATGTGGGGGCGCCCCTTGATGGAGGGAAGTTCCCCTGCACCGAGAAAAATCCGGAAACTGAAGGTTTTGTCTTCCTCGTGGTAGTTGGATATGTGCGGGAGAATGTCTGAAACCGCGGCAACAATTTGCTCGTTGATGCCGGGTATGTGTGACTTGATAAAATCAACAACGGAATTGATATTCAGACATTCGAACAAGGTCGGTTACTCCCACTCAATGGTTCCAGGGGGCTTGTGGGTGACGTCGTACCAGAGGGAGCCGGCGCCTTCTGCTTCGAACTTGCGCCAGAGTCCTGCAAGCATGCCCTGGTCGATTTCGGCGAAGTTTGCGGTCATGGCTTCGGTGGAGTTCACCGGACGCATCACGATGCAGGGCTTGCCTGCAGTGCGGAGCGGTACGGATACCACGGGCATCTGCCAGATTTCTTCGTACAGCTTGTTTTCCTGCAGGAAGGTGGTGCAGATGTCGTCGAACTTACGCAGGGTGTCGAAGTTTTCGCGGGTGGCGTACTGTTCCACAAGCTTTGGGTCTTCATCGGCCACGGTACCGATCTGGTAAATCACGCGGTTGATGGCCTTGAAACGGTTTGCAAGTTCGGTGGAGAACTTTTCGCAGTCCTTCCAGGAGAGGCCGGCGGTAGTCAGCAGGAACGGCTGTGCATAGGTACGGCCATCGCCCTGAACACCAACGCTCTTGATGGGGAGCATGCGACCAGAAATGTTGTTTGCCTTCAGGTAGTCGGCGAGGCTGCCGCCCTGAGTGTCCTTCACGTCGTCGAAGGCGACCATGTCGTCCTTCAATACGCCATCGCTGCAAAGCAGGCGGACGCCCAGACCCGGGCCCGGGAAGGGATGACGCCAGACGAGATTGTGGGGGATGCCCAGTTCTTCGCCCAGGGCGCGAACTTCGTCCTTGTAAAGGTCGGCCAGCGGTTCCAGCACAAGGCCCTTTTCCATCAGGTCCAGAACTTCCTGGACGCGGTTGTGGTGGGTCTTGATCTTGTCGGCGTTCTTGGTGCCGCCGGATTCAATGGTATCGGGGTAGATGGTGCCCTGAGCCATCATCCACTGGTTGGGGTCAAGGTTCAGCTTGGCCATTTCCTCGTCCTTGACGACAAGGAATTCCTTACCGATGATGCCGCGCTTGGTTTCAGGAGCGGTAACGCCCTTGAGTTTTGCCAAAAAGTGTTCGCTGGCGTCGCGGATCTGAAGGTTGTTCATGCCTTCGGCCTTGAGGAAGTCCATGATCTTCTGGGATTCGCCCAGACGCATCATGCCGTTATCCACATGGAGGCCCAGCACCTTTTCGGGGCCCAGCACGCGGTTCAGGAGAACGAATGCCACTGTGGAGTCCACACCGCCGGAAACCAGCAGGAATACCTTGCGGTCCTTCACCTGTTCCTGGATGCGGGCGGTAATGAGGGGCAGGTAGCTCTTCATGTTCCAGGTCTTTTCAGCGCCGGTAATGTCGATGAAGTTTTCGAGAAGCTTCATGCCGAACTTACTGTGGGTCACTTCGGGGTGGAACTGGATGCCGTAGATCTTGCGTTCGTCGAAAGCGACAGCTGCGATTTCGCAGTCCTTGGTGCTTGCCACGATGCGGTAGCCTTCGGGCAGCTTGGTCACCTGGTCGCCATGGCTCATCCACATGGGGGAGGCCTTGGGCAGGTCTTTCAAAATCGGGCACTTTTCGTCGCCAACGATCAGGTCGGCGATACCGTATTCCTTCACCTTGCCTGGTTCAACGTGACCACCCAGCTGCTGGGCGATAAGCTGATGACCGTAGCAGATACCCAGCTTAGGTACCGGCAGGTTCAAGATTTCGGGATTGTATTCCGGAGCGTCGGCAGCATAAACGCTGGAGGGACCACCGGAATAGATGATTCCCTTGACGCCTTCCAGTTCGGAAACGTCGCAGTTGGGGGAATGGATTTCGGTGAAAACGCCTAGGCGGCGAACACGGTTTGCGATCAGGTGGGCGTACTGGCCACCAAAGTCCAAAACGGCAATAGTATCTACGTTTTTCATACGGCGGTAAAGATAGAAATTATCCTAAAAATTTTTAGGTATAGAAGAATCGAAACTCATTTTTTCAGTGAGACTGCAATGTGTGTTGGAATATCATAATTATGATATTATATTTTGTAGTAAAATGAGAGGAGTGCATGCCGGAAATTAGACCTATTTCAGATTTGAGAAATCATTTTGCGTCGTTGGCAGAAACTGTGCATAAGTACGATGAACCCATGTTCCTCACAAAAAATGGAACTGGCGACATGGTTGTTATGTCCATGGAATGCTACGAAAAGCAGATGGCCCAACTTGAGGTTTATGCTAAGTTGGCTGAGGCTATTTCTGAGATAGAAAGCGGAGCAAAAGGCGTCGATGCTGAACAGTTCATCAAGGATTTGATGAATGGCTAAGGCCAAGGCCTATAAGGTTCTGGTTTTTCCTTCTGCACAAAAAGACCTTACAGAGATCAAAACGTACTACACGAATGTCTTGAAGACTCAATCTAATGCCATATTTGAAAAATTCCTTGAGCAGATAAAACTACTCAAGGAATTTCCTACAGTTTATCCGGTACATTCAGATCCGTTCTTGAGAATGATTCAATACCGGGTTTTCTCTATCGACAACTATCTTGTTTTTTACGTGTTCAAAAATGACGAAGTTCAAATTCACAGGGTCATTTTTGCAAAGCGTAACTACATTGATCTGCTGAAATTGAAGTAGGATTGGACATCCTGCGGGCTAGTTCAATCAAGGTCTGCACGCCAAAGCCTGTAGCGCCGTACTCGGTGTACTTCCACTTCTTGGTTACAAAGGCGGTGCCTGCAATGTCCCAGTGGGACCATGCGGTATCTGCCGGGACGAATTCCTGCAGGAAGAGGGCTGCGGAGATTGCGCCTGCGTCGGAGCCCGTGTTCTTCAGGTCGGCGAACTTGTCCTTCAGGGCGTCTGCGTATTCTTCTTCCAGAGGCATGCTCCAGAACTTTTCGCAGCAGGCCTCACCGCAGTTAATGATGTTCAGTGCCAGCGGGTCGTCGTTGCTGAAGAATCCTGTAACCGCATAGCCGAGAGCGCGGACCATGGCGCCTGTAAGGGTGGCAAGGTCCACGATATGGGTTGCTCCGATAAGGCCAGCTTCTGCCAGACCATCGGAAAGTACCAGGCGGCCTTCGGCATCGGTATTGTCCACCATGACGGTCTTGCCGTTCTTGGCGGTAAAGATGTCGCCGGGAAGAACGGACTTGTTGCCGATGGCATTTTCCGCCAGGCAGCAGACCGCGCTCACCTTCATGGGAAGCTTCAAGGTGGCGATTGCCTGGATGGCGGCGAGAACGGTGGCGGCGCCGCTCATGTCGCTGATCATTTCCGGCATGGATTTAGGCGGTTTCAGACAAAGTCCGCCGGTGTCAAAGGTAAGGCCCTTACCGACAAAGACCAGGTGGTCGGCGGAGGTTCTTGCGCCGTGCTTTCCTGCGGTGCCTTGGGCGGAACGGGTTGCAGCACCCTTGGTGCCGTCGTAGGTCATGGTAATCATGTGGGGCTCGTGGGAACTTCCCTTGCCAACCGTCACGTGGCCCATGAAGCCTTCCTTTTCCAGCTGCTTCATGTTGCGGACCTTGATGGTGAGGCCCGGAGTATACTTGGCGATGGTCTTTGCCCTTTCCACAAATTCGGCGGGGTAGAGGTCGCTGGCGCTGGTATTGATAAGGTTCTTGGCCAGGGTGATTGCCTTCTGTTCAACAGCAACATCTTCGGCGATGGCCTTGAATTCAGCCAGATGATCGCCCGCAACGATTTCAAATGTTACCTGGAAGTTTTCCTTCTGCTTGCTCTTGTAGGCGTCGAACTTGTAGTCGGCGTAATGGAGGCCGTGAGCGATGGCCTTGAACTGCTCGGGAGCGGCATCGGCAAGCATAATGCTTACCATGGGAATCTGGCGCTGGGCAGCACGCTTTGCCAGACGGTAGGCAGCCATGCGCAGGTGGTCCAGGCTGGAGATGCCCCGCTCCTTGTCTGCATTCACAAAAATGGTGGAGGTTCCGTCAATTTCAAGAAGTTCCAGGTCTTCGAAGGGACCATCCTGCATTCCTTCCAGTACAGATTCTACCTGGGACACCGCAGTTTCACTGAGCACATTGGAAAATTGAACGGATTGCTTTACGAAAAAGAGGGCAGACACATTGGCCTTGCCTGTAGCTTGTTTTACGATAGAAATATTCATATGCCTAAGTCTAGTAATTTTAATCTGCCATAAACAGCATTTTGTCGGTATTTTGCCTCTTTGCTTGTTGTATAAAATATGTTAAAATGCTATAATGTGGGCAGAGAATATAGGAGGTTTTATGAATTTGAAACTGAAAACTGTTGCTTCTGTGATTGCTCTTGCTGCTGTCGCTTTTGCTGCTGAAAATATCCCTGCAACAGCCCCTGCTGCAGATGCTGCTGTTGTTGCCCCTGCCGCTCCCGCTGCTCCTGCCGCAGAAACCGCTGCTTCGGCTCCCGTGGAAACTGCTCCTGTTGTTGCTCCGGCTCCTGTTGAAGCAGCTCCTGCTGAAGTTGCTGCTCCTGCGGCTGATGAACCTGCAGCCCCTATGGCTGTTCGTGGCGGTGAAGCTCCCGAAGAACAGGCTCCTGTCGCTGAAGCTCCTGCTGCACCTGTGGCAGAATCTCCGAAGCCTGTGGTTAAGTATGTTTATCAGCCGGTTTACACATCTGAACCGACTGCAGTTCGCTCTGAAAACCAGGTCCGTACGGTCTATGTGGCCGAAGTATCCTCCGGTCCCGATACTGTTTCCTTTGATGAACTTCGCGGTCTCGTTCCTATGAAGACCCTTTTCGGTATTCAGGCTTTCGTTGGTTCCTACCTGCTTGATGCGGGCAATGCCAATACCGACGATTTTGAAGATTACACCGGTATGACCTGGCGTGCAGGTATTTTCGGTATTTTCCCCTTGAACGAATACACCATCGGTTTGAAGATTGCCGCTCTCTACGAACAGAGTGATGCTAGTGCTTCTTCCGCCTATTATGATTCCAAGGCAAAGTTCAAGCAGAGCAAGGTGGATGTGCCGGTGCTGTTCTCCTTCAAGCCTGCTCGTTCCGGTTTCATGTTTGACCTGGGTACTCAGGTCTCTATTCCTGTCAAGGATGAATTCAAGGTTACCCGTGAATCCAAGAACAGTAAGCTGGATATGCTAGACAAGGACTTCCGTAGTTCTCTGGACTGGAGCATTGTCTGTGGCTTTGCCATTCGTGCCAACAAGTATGTGGGTCTTGACTTCCGCTTTGATGTGGGCATCTCTCACCTCTATGACACCGACAATGGAGACGCTATGAAGTTCTTCAGTGTGGATGAGCTGACTTCCGCATCCTTCCTGATGGGTCTTTCCTTCTACGTACTCTAAAAAAGACTGACGAATGCTTCTTCCTATTGTAGCTGTAATTGTGGGGTTGGTGGTTCTGGTCTGGAGTGCCGACAAATTCGTGGATGGTGCCGTTGGTATCGCCCGATTCTGTGGAATGTCTACACTTCTCATTGGAATGGTCATTGTGGGGTTTGGCACTAGTGCTCCTGAAATGGTTGTTTCCGCCCTCTCTGCCTTGCAGGGAAACCCTGAACTGGCTCTAGGAAATGCATACGGTAGTAACATTGCAAATATTGCCCTGATTCTTGGCGTCACCGCATTGATTTCTCCAATCCTCGTGCAGAGATCGGTTCTCAGGAAGGATCTTCCCCTGCTGATTGGGGTGACCGCACTGTCTATTGTTCTACTTCTGGACGGTTCCGTTTCTCGCGTGGATGGTTTGGTCTTTCTTGCAGTGTTCTTTGCTGTGATGGGTTATAACATCTGGAGTGAGAAGAAGGCCGGCAAGGGCGCCGAATCTTCTGAAGCCGCCGAGAATGAAGAATCGGCAAAACCCGTGAGCCTTGGAAAGTCCATTGGTCTTCTTCTCTTGGGCTTGGTTCTGCTAGTGCTCAGTTCCCGAGCCCTTGTCTGGGGTGCCGTGGAAATTGCCCGTAGCCTTGGGGTGAGCGATTTGATTATCGGTTTGACGATTGTTGCTGTGGGTACATCTCTTCCGGAACTGGCAAGTTCCATTGCTGCAGCCCGTAAGGGAGAAGATGATCTGGCTGTTGGCAATATTATCGGTTCCAACCTGTTCAACACCTTGATGGTGGTGGGCATCGCCTCTACAATAGCTCCCATGGGAAATGTTGATTCTGCCGTCATTAGCCGCGATATGCCCTTGATGGCCTTGTTGACCTTGTCTATCCTAGTTCTCGGTTTTCGCCGTAAGGGAGATGGTCGCATTAACCGAATTGCTGGCGGTGCGTTCCTTGCTGTCTATATCGGCTACATCGTTTTGCTGATTGTGCAATCTGCAGGCGCGCCAGTCTAGAGTTCTGTGAAGATGAAACAAGAAAGCCCGTTTGCAAACGGGCTTTCTTTGTGCATGCAAGTATGAATGTCTTTTACATCGGCGGGAAGAAGATGTAGGCGATGGCAATGGCTGCAATGACGCCGACTGCGTCGGCAATCAGGGCGCAGGTCACTGCATGGCGGGTTTTCTTCACGCCTACGGAACCGAAGTAGACGGCGATGATGTAGAAGGTGGTATCTGCTGCACCCTGGAACATGCAGCTGAGGCGGCCCGCGAAACTGTCGGGACCAAGAGTCTTCATGGCGTCAATCATCATGCCGCGGGCTCCGCTGCCACTGAGGGGTTTCATGATGGCGGTGGGAAGGGCAGGAACCACATCGTTGCCGATGCCGAATGCTCCAAGAACCCAGGAGATGCCGTTCATCAAAAGATCCATGGCTCCGCTGGCACGGAATACGGCTACGCCGACGAGAATGGCGACCAGGTTGGGAATGATCATCACAGCCGTATGGAAACCATCCTTGGCGCCTTCTACAAAGGCTTCATAGGCCTGAACCTTGCGGTAGCAGGCGAGTCCCAGGAAGGCTACAATTACGCTAAACAGGGCAAGGCCACTGATAAGGAGGCTGGATGTGCCGATTGCTTCTGCTGTCAGGTGGCTGAAGTAGACCATGATGGCAATGACGCAGGCGCTAAGGCCGCCAAGCCATGCGACAGTTATTGGGTCCTTCAATTTAACTTTCTGGAAGAAACTGAGGGCAACGATGCCGGCGATGGTACTAAAGAATGTAGAAAGCAGAAGGGGGAGGAAAACGTCGCTGGGGTTGGCGGCACCCATCTGGGCGCGGTAGGTCATGATGCTGACGGGAATCAGGGTAAGGCCGCTGGCATTCAGCACCAGGAACATGATCTGGGAATCGCTGGCGACAGTCTTGTCTTCATGGGGATTTAGCTCCTGCAATTCCTTCATGGCCTTAAGGCCCATGGGGGTGGCTGCATTGTCCAGGCCAAGCATGTTTGCGCTGATGTTCATGAGCATGGTGCCCACCACCGGATGTCCCTTGGGAATTTCTGGAAACAGACGGCTGAATAGGGGCTGGACTAATTTTGCCAAAATTTGAACAGCGCCAGCCTTTTCGCCAATCTTCAGGATGCCGAGCCAGAGACTCAAAATTCCTGTGAGGCCCAAGGCGATTTCAAATGCCGTTTTCGACATGTCGAACGCTCCGAGAATGGCCTTGTTGAAAATGCCGCTGTCACCAAAGGCAATCCATTGAACCATGCAGGCAATGAATGCGCCGAAGAAGAATACGAGCCAAATTACATTTAAAACCATGGTACTTTGTCGATGGGTTGAAGTTTAAAGAGTGATAGTTGCTAGTTCCGAACCGTCATCAAGTTTGTGGATGCTGAAATTTCCGTTGTCGTAGAAACCGAAAGTGGGCGGGTTGCCGCCCTTGGGCAAACTGGTGGAGCCCGGATTGACCATCAGTACGTGCTTGAAATTTTCCTGCAACTGGTAAATGTGGGTATGACCATACAGATAGACGTCGACTGTGCGGTCAGATTCTCCGCCAGGTTCTAACTGGTCCAGTGCATTTGCAGGGAAGCATTCCGGCATGAAAATGTGTCCATGGCTCAGGAACATTCGGATGACTTTTCGGGATCCGTCTGCCGCGTTGGTGATTTCATCTTCCACCAGGGCATATTCGTCCTCGATATGGAAAAATTCCAGCATCATCAGGTCTACATCCGCATCGCAGTTGCCGCGTACAGCGACAATCTTTTCTGCGTAGGGCTTCAGGGCCTCCACGACGCCCATGGGACCGTGACCTTCTGGCAGGGGATTGCGTGGACCGTGGTAAAGCGTGTCGCCCAAAATGAAAATCTTGTCGCAGTTGAACTTTTCAAAGTAGGTTAGGGCCTGCCTTGCGGCAATGGCCGAACCATGAATATCAGATAGAATCAATGCTCGCATTTTTACCCGAACCTAAATATCAATCATCTTATAACATCACTTCACCAAGATCATGGGGCTGGTTTCGCTCAACAGGTAATTCCATTCCTCGCGGATCTTTTCGTATTCGCTTGGATCTGCATATAGAGCAAAGGTAGTCCACTTGATGGCGCTGCTGTTCGAAGCAGTTTCTTCCTTTTCGAAACTGACGTAGTCGGGAGTGCGATTGAACTTCTTGGGACCAGAAACCTGGGCGGTCCTGCCCTTGCCTGCCTTTACCGTTAGACTGTAGCTGAACTGAGTTTCGTGAGGCATGCGGATGGGGTGGTGACGCTTGGATACCTTGGGTAACTTGAACAGGCTGCGCTCCCAAACGTTGGGGAAACGTCCCTTCAGTTCGGACCCGCCTTGACCAAAGTATGCCTTGGAGGCGTAGGTGGTCACAAGAATCAGGGGCTTGTTGAATTCACTGAGGTTTTCAATTTTTATGTTGCCAATATTTACGTCAGGAACGCCACTGGAGATGAAGTCTTCCAGCAACTGTTCCTGTTCCTTCACTTCGCGACCGAAGAACTTGTTGCGGATGTTGCTGGCAAACTTACCCTGGAGGGCTACGGAATCGCGGAATTCGCAGGCACCGTCATTTCCTATGAAGAGACGGTGATCGATGGCAATCTGGTGTTCCTGGTTATCTTCCAGAATGGGGGTGGTGACCACATGGCTGTTGTCGTCATCGATAATGAGGGCAACCTTTCCTTCCATGTCCAGAGGTACTGGGCGGTCGTTACCTGTTTTGTCGGTTGCGTCTACCCACATTTCGCTGATCTTATCCTGCTTGGGGATGTAGAGAATCATGTGGTTGAACTGCTGGATGGTGGGCAGGTGTTCAAAACCTTCTTCCGTCAGATGGATAGCGGCCAGATAGCTCTTGACGCCGATGGTTGCAAGCATTTCCTTCAGGAGAAGAGCCATGTCCTTACAGTCTCCACGATGCTGCTTCAGGGTGGATTCTGCGGTTTGAGGGATGAGACTATGACCGCCAAAGCGGATGTCTCGGTAGCGTATATCTCGGCGGACGAACTGGACGATGGCTTTCACGGCTTCGTCGCCAATCTTGCTTCCGCGAACTTCAAAAGCCTTTTCACGAACGCTGACGGCCTGCTTGAACTGATGCTTTATGAGGTTCTGGTAATCTTCGCCCACTGCGCTCCATTCCTGCTTTCCTGTAAGCATAAGACCTGCGCCGAAATCGCGATAGACAGGCATGTAGAGTTCCTTGCGGATTACCACAGGATTGTCAATCTTCCATTCAATGCCGCCCTTGATGGGCTTCTTCTCAAGAGGACCGTATTCTTCCGTTACAAACTTAGTGGTGTCTGCGAGGATGCGGAAAACAGATTCGCCTACGGGAACATCCTTGCTGCTCATGAAATTGGTGTAAGGGATCATACCCTTATTTTCAATGTTGGTGCGGCTGAACTGGAGGTATACGAAATCACCGGGAGCCAGTTCCTGCAGGGGGAAGTGGGCTGTCTGGGATTCATTGCCCCCGCCGACTTCCGTGGCGTAGGTGATGTATGCTCCATTCAAGTTTGCCTTCTGCTTCAGTTTCCAGTTGGAATCGTAAACTTCAAGGGCGTTGAGGTAGATGCGGTCAAAACCGGGGAGGAAATCGAATGTGAATTCACGATAGATGGCTGCACCACGCTGGTCCAGTATTTCCATGAGCATTTCTTCGCTGCGGGTCCATCCATATCCCTTTTCGCCGGAGCCCTTTTCTGCGCTGAGCATTTCCTTGTGGTAGTGGATTACTGCAGGGAAATCTCCATCAACGCCTGCTGATTTTGCGGAAGGACGAAGGAGAGACTTTAAGTCGCCAGTGCGAGGTTCCACCGGATCAATTGGCTTCTGTAGGGTACGGTTGTCGGCCTTGCCTAGGAAAGCCTTGGTGGCAGAAAGGAAACTCTTGGCATCTTCGTTATCCGGCTTGATGGAAAGAGCCTTGGTCAGAGACTTTTCTGCATCGCGGTAATTGCGGGAATAGAAAAGAATTTTACCCTGGGTGGTCCAGATCCTGTAGTCGTCCTTGTCCTTGGCCAGAGTTTCTTCACTGATGGCGCGGGCTTCGTCGTAGCGTCCCAGGAAAATGAGGGCATCCATCAGGGCGACTCCAAGTTCCTTGCTCATGCCGAAACGTCCACGAACACCGTAGAGAACGTCCACTGCTTCAGCATACTGGTCCAGGCCCATGTAGGTCTTTGCTAGGTACACACCAAGACGGGAACTGGGCTGAGTATCATAGAGACGCTGAACAACAATGAGGGATTGGTGGCGCTGGCCTAGACCCCAGAGGGCATCGCTCAGGTTAATGACGTATTCCGGGTTGTTTGGGGTGTAGCGGAGGGCTCCCTCGGCGCATTCGCGGGCGTGTCCGTAGTCAAAGAGGGCTTCGTACATTTCGCCCAGGATGGAGAGCAGTTTGCCGTTCTTGCGGACAAGTTCCTTCTGGCTCTCGAAGTGGTTGATGCCCGGACCATACAGTTCCTTCATCTGGTACACGAATCCGCAGTTAATAAGATAGAGAGGTTCTTCCGGATCCATCTTGTTTGCGCGTTCAAAGTAGCTGAGGGCCACGAGGGGTTGATTTTCAAGAAGACGCAAAAGGCCAACTTGGCTCATGATGGCTGCGTTGAACTTAGCCTGCTTTTTGGCGGATTCCGCATTGGAGGCTGTTTCTGGCATGGGGCCAACGACGAGGCCGGAAACTGCGTTGTCCATGACCTTGGCGTATTTTTTCTTGTTGATTCCCTGAGTCCAGGTGGCAATAAGGATGCCTCGACCATCGTCATAGTAGTAACGGCCCTGGTAGGCAAAGTCGAAGTTGTTGACTGTGTGGGTGAGGGTGAATTCCTGGGCGAAGCTTTCCCTGCCGCTCCTGTCCTTCACCTTTACTCGGTGGACTTCCATGGTTGGTTCGTTGGGATCCACACCCAGACGGGTGAGGAGAACCTTGAACATGTCCTGCTGGCTCACTTCCTCGCTGGGAACCATGGCGCCATAGATGAACATGGATATGTCTTCGGCCTTGTTGGAAACGACAAGGTCAGGGTCTTCGTTCTGGCGGCTGACGCCCATCCAGTGGTGCCAGAGAGTGTCCTTCACGCTCCAGGTGTAACCGAGGGTGCTGCTTTCGTATTGCTGGACGCGTTCTGGAGACAGTTCGGGGCCTGCTTCCTCGGGGATTTCCTTCAGTTCAAAGCCTTCGAAGAAATCTTTCCATTCCTGCTTCAGGGCTCCTGCGGGGAGGGTCACGTCCGTCGCCGAGAGGCTGAGGGAGTAAACCCGACTTCCGGCGCCGGTGACGAGGCCTACGGCCTCGTAGGGCGTTTCAAACCGTTTGCCGGCCACGTCGAAGAACGCCCCGGTGACCCCAAAAGCCTCTTCGGGGTAGGTTTCTGCAAGAGTCGCTTTCTTGCCGCTTGCCTCGTAGGACTGCATTTCCATCTGGGCTCGGTCCATCAGTCGCAGGGGTTCTCCGCTGGGGAGACTGGTTTCCACAAGCACAGCACGGCGCCCTGTGGCTGCATTATAGAACTCGTAGGGGGCGCCATCTTCGCCGCCTATGACGCTCCAGCCACCGTCGGGAATCTTGAACCAGTAGCCCTGGGCATCAATCTTGCCGCCCTTCATGCTTGTCTTTTGTGCAATTCCATCGTCATCTCCTCGGGATGGCCTGGCTGCCTTAGGGGCGGGGGAGGAGTCGTAGTCGTCGTAATAGCTTTCCGGACCGTTTGAGGAATTGTCTGTTTCCGGGGTGGATTCGGTCAGGGGTTGACCATTTCCTGCACAGGAAATCATGAAAAACAGCCCCAAAAGAGGGGCTAGGCGGAAAATAGGACGGAAATTCAACTTCATAGTGTTAAAATGCAAAAAAAAGTTTTAAAACACCTACTCAACTCTCGCAATTTTAATAAATTTGAGGTCAATCGCGCACCATTCCGTTTGGGATGGTTAGCAGTTTCACAATAAAAACAAAGGATCCAATAATGGCTCTCAAACTCGGTATCAATGGTTTCGGTCGTATCGGCCGTATGGTGTTCCGCGCTGCTGTGGAAAACTTCTCTAACGACATCCAGGTTGTCGGTATCAACGACCTCCTCTCTGTCGACTACCTCGCATACATGCTGAAGTATGACTCCGTGCACGGCAAGTTCGAACACGAAATCTCCTTCGAACAGGGCGACAAGAACTATCTCATCGTTGATGGCAACAAGATCCAGATCTTCGCAGAACGCGATCCTCTGAACATCACTTGGGGTGCTCTCCAGGCTGACGTCGTTGTTGAATCCACCGGTTTCTTCCTGACCGACGAACTGGCTCGCAAGCACATCCAGGCTGGCGCTAAGAAGGTCATCATGTCTGCTCCTTCCAAGGACGCAACTCCGATGTTCGTTTACGGCGTGAACCACACCACCTATGCTGGTCAGGACATCATCTCCAACGCTTCCTGCACCACCAACTGCTTGGCTCCGATTTCCAAGGTTCTCGACGAAAAGTTCGGCATCGTCCGTGGCCTCATGACCACCGTTCACGCTGCAACTGCTACTCAGAAGACTGTTGACGGTCCTTCCATGAAGGATTGGCGCGGTGGCCGTGGCATTCTCGAAAACATCATCCCGTCTTCCACCGGCGCTGCAAAGGCTGTTGGTAAGGTTCTCCCGCAGCTCAACGGCAAGCTCACTGGTATGTCCCTCCGCGTTCCTACCTCTGACGTTTCCTTCGTTGACCTGACCTGCGAACTCAAGACCGCTGCTACCTACGAAGAAATCTGCGCTGCTATGAAGGCTGCTTCTGAAGGCGAACTCAAGGGCATCCTCGGTTACACCGACGAAGCTCTCGTTTCTACTGATTTCCGCAACGATGCTCGCACCTCCATCTTCGACGTCAAGGCTGGCATCCAGCTCGACCCGACCTTCGTGAAGGTTTGCGCATGGTACGATAACGAATGGGGCTACAGCAACAAGGTTTGCGAAATGGCTCGCGTTATCACCAAGTAATTTCTGCTAAAACAGATTTTATTTAAGGGAGACCTCGCTGAAAAGCGAGGCCTTTCTTTTTTGCTTTGCAAAAAAAAGCTTGCTCTGCGTCTCGGTTATAGAAACATGCCGGCATGTTTCTGCGACACTCGACTTGGGGCAAGTCTTTTTATTCGTTCGCGGGTAAAATAAAAAAGCCCCAGGCATAATGCCTAGGACTTTATAAATCCATGTGACTTATGGTTTGGACTAAGGACTAGCCTTCGTAATCTTCGCCGCCGCCCCAACCGTCAATGTCGGAACCGGCACGACCAAGAGTTGCACCACCGAGAATTTCGTCGATGCCCAGGTCTTCGGATTCTTCGTCTTCTTCTTCCTCGTTGATATCGTCGAGGTTTTCGTCCAGATTGTCTACGAGACCGTCGTCGCCCGGGAGGTGACGGCTCATGTCTTCAGATTCTTCTGCATTCTTAGGCTTGCGACCCATGGTGATCTCCTTTAGAGAAGGTTAACGATGGCGGTGAACAGTGCGTCGGCAAGGGCGTTGGTTTCAAGGCCTTCGAAAACACTGAACTGGTTAAACATAATCTTTCCTGCGCCAAAAGGCAACATCTGCAGGTCAACTCCAGTCTTAACTTCGCCATTTTTCACGCTAACGGAGCGGGCGAATACGGTTGCACCTGGCAGTTCGTTCAGGGAAAGTCCCGGAATTACTGCTGCAGTGTTGTGGTCCAGTACCTTCACGCCGCCAAAGACCGGCAGCAGCTTGGAATCTGCGGGCAGGTAGTGGAGGCTGGTTTCGTTGGCACCGGTGGACCAGTGGGACTCAACGGTGAAGTCGAAATGGTGGCTCTGGTTCAGGAAGTCGATGTCTTCGGGAGTCATGTCGGAGAGCAGCAAAGTCTTGCCGCCATTCTTGGTGACTTCAACAATCTTGTCCAAAATTTCATCGGGCCAGGAGCTGAGGTTGGCTGTAAAGATAATTTGTTCGGGACCGGTGAGTGCGGCAAGGGCGTCGCTGGATTCTTCACAGTTGTCCAGGAAGCAGACCTTCTTTTCGGCGCTGCGAACATCGGCCTGCTCAATAACAATCAGGTCTTCCACGGAACTGTGGATTTCCTTGTTGTTTTCCTTCAGGGTCAACTTAATCTGGTAGTTGCCTACGGCTCGAGGAGCCATCAGCGTGCAGATGCCGAACTGGCTAAGGCTGGTCTTGCCTGCAGGTTCTTCCGGGCTCTGCGTCTGAGTATTCAGAACCTTGCCCTTGGAATCCAGCAAACTAATTTCTGCAACGACATTCTCAAGACGGCTGTTGTTCAGGAGTGTCAGCTGGAAGCTGACTTCGCTCTGAGGTGCGACGACATGCTCCAGTTCGCTAATGAGGAGACGGGCCGGAGTGGTGATTTCCTTGATGAATTCATCTGCACCCTTGCTCTTGCGGTTCTCGTCGCAGAGGCCGCTGAATTCCGTACCGTAGTCGGACCAGTGGTTCAGGAAGAAGCCTGCAATCTGCGGGTTGCTCTGGAATGCGGTAATCTGGTCCAGCTTGCTCTTGAGGGCAATACGGTTCACGTCCTTGCGGAAGTCTTCAAAGGATGTCCAGACAGAGGCGCCTTCGCCCTTGACGAATTCGTCCAACTGCTTGTAGAGGTTCTTGATGGACTTCTGGTTCTTGAGGCTACGGGGACCAGCAATGTTGGTTGCCTTTTCCGGCAGGATCGTGTGATTCTGCAGGGTGACCAGCATCTTGTTTTCTACGTCAAATACGTTTTCGTCGCCGTCCTGGAACAGGCTATCGCCAAGGCCGGAATCCGGAACCATGACTTCGTCTTCGCTGTCTCGGTTGTAGCAGTGGGCGAGGAAGTGGCTGTAGGATGCGCTGACGTTCAGGCGGGGATTGATACGGAGGGTGGCGTACTGGGACACGCGGTCCACGGACACGGGCAGAAGCTTGCCTGTGTCCTTGCGGTAGCCGGCTTCGTTATCGATATAAATGCTGTCCAGGTTGCTGATTGCCGGACGGGTCAGATCCACGGGGCTGATGGCGTTCAGCAGCTTGTTGCCGTTCTGGAGCATGAAGGTTCCGTTTTCGGAACCGAGAACCCAGACTGCGATACACGGATGGTGGTGCTGTTCCTTGACGATGTCGTTGATCAGCTTCTTTGCAATTTCAAGACCCTGGGTGGTGGATCGCATGGTGTGGATCGGAAATTCCTGGAATACCAGAAGGCCGATTTCGTCACAGATGTCCAGGGCTTCGTTGCTCAGGGGGGCGCCGCAGCTGCGGATGGCGTTAAAGCCTGCTGCCTTGACTGCTTCCAGGTCCTTGCGGAGATTCTTGTTGTCGGTGGTCCAGAGGCCGCCTTCGCTCCACTGCTGGTTGTAGCTGAGACCCTGAATTTTCAGAATCTGGTCGTTCAGGTAGTAGTCTCCCTTCAGACAGTCAAACTTGCGGAAGGAGAAGGTTCTCATGACGGAGAAACTGAAATCCTGTCCCTTGCCCTTGGTGCTCTTGTTTTCCATCTGAGCTTCGATGGCGAACATGTTGGGCTTGTCCAGGGTCCACAGGCACTTGTCCTTTTTCCAGTCCTTGATGGAGAAGATGAAGCGCTGGGTGGCGTTTTCCTTGTCCAGCTTGACACCGTCCTTGAACCATTCATAGACGTCGCCGTTGGAGTTGCGCATCAGGAAGCGGAGGCGGGTTGCGCAGCCGCGGGGATTGTTGAAGAAAAGTTCTACGGTGACGCGTTCCTGGTCTACGTCCGGTTCAACGCGCATGTCAGAGATGAATGCTGCGTTGCCGAGGATCAGGTCCACATTGCCGAAGATGCCGCCAAAGGGATACTGGCTCCAGGGTTCGCCGACGGGCATTTCACTGGGGTGTACATAACGGTCGTCTGCACCTTCCTTGCTTTCGCGACCGAAGTCAATGCGGCTGTTGGCGGCGCCCATGTTAGCTACGCGTACGCACAAAATGTTTTCTTCGTCCTTGCCGACCTTGATTGCCTTCTGGGTTTCCAGAACAAAGGGGGTATAGGAACCGAAGTGGTCTCCCAGGAGTTTTCCGTTGAGCCATACTGTTGCGTGGGTGGCAATTCGTTCAAAGCGCAGGAAAATACGCTTGGTGACCTGCTTGTCATCGTCGATGGTAAAGCGCTTGAAATAGTAGGCGCAGTCCTGGGACATCAAAAGCTTGTCAAAAGAACGTTCCCAGACATGGGGAACTTGAACGTTTTCAGTATTTTCGGGGTAGGTAGCGTACCAGCGATTGGAGATGCCCTGGTCTTCCGTATCCCAGATCATTTGCCATTCGCCGTTAAGGCTCATAATTTTATTCATTGAGAGATCCTTTATAGAATTCGCCGGAAATTTAAAAAAAATGAGGGATGATGGATGAGGTGATTTTTCCTGTGGAGGTATTTTTGCCTCTTTTTAGGGGACTTTACTTTTTTCACAAATTTTCAACAATTCCCTTTACATTTTTCCCGTGTCTTACTAAATTTGGGACTCCAATAGCAACCTAAAAAGGATTACAAACATGTATTCTATTGTTGAAACAGGTGGTTTCCAGTATAAAGTCGAACTCGGCAAGACCTATAAGGTTCCGACTATCGATGCCGCTGTTGGTTCTGAAGTGGAACTGAAGTCCGTCCTTCTTTTCGCAGGAAAAGAAGTGCAAATCGGCACCCCTGTCCTGAATGACGCATCCGTCAAGGTCGAAGTTCTCGCCCATGACAAGTACGATACTGTTATCGTATTCAAGAAGAAGCGTCGTACTCGTTACGAACGTCGTAACGGTCATCGTCAGGGCTACACCGAAGTGCTCGTAACGGAACTCCGCTCCGGTGCAGAATCTGCAGTCGTTGATTCTCAAGTTATTACCCGCAATCGCGCACGTATCGCTGCCCTTGCTAAGCAGAAGGCTCAGAACAAGCCGCTCACTCGCAAGGAAAAGATCGCTGCTGGTCTTCCGAAGCCTGCTAAGGTTAAGAAGAACTCTCTGCGCAAGGCTAAGGAGGCATAAACCATGGCACATAAGAAAGGTCAAGGTTCAGTACGTAACGGTCGCGACTCTAACGCCAAGTATCTCGGTGTTAAGAAGTATGCAGGCGAAGTCGTCAAGGCTGGCAACATCATCGTTCGTCAGCGTGGCTCCCACTTCCATAGCGGCACCAATGTTGGCATGGGCAGAGACTTCACTCTGTTCTCCCTCGTTGATGGTGTTGTGAAGTTTGAACGCCTCGATGCATCTCGTCAGAAGGTTTCTGTCTATCCGGCAGAAGAAAACTAAAGTGATGCAAAGGAAACCCCAAGGTTTCCTTTGGATTTCTTCCTAGAATCTGATAAGAAGCAAATCGCTTTTAAATAAGGACATCCGTAAGGGTGTCCTTGTTTTTTAGTGTGCTTTTGACGTAATCTGGGATGGGATGGGCTTCTCCCTGTTTCTGTTTTTGCTAAATTGTGTTTGATGTCTTTGCGCTTTCTAAAAATTTTTCTTGCTGCTTTTATTGCGTCCCTTTTTGTTGCCTGTTCTGACGATGACAAGGATTCCGAGTTTCTCTTCGAACGTGAGGTGACGGAACTGAGCGTGCTGCGCTACTGCAGCAGCGATGCCGATAGTGGAGCTGCCTGCTACCAGGTGCGCTTTCGTTACCCGATGGCCAAGGATAAGTTCCAGGGAGTTTACCTCTGGCTTGGTGAAGACGTCATCAAGGATACGGCAAAGGCTGTAAGCTCCAAGCAGATTGACAAGGCCGACGCCTATTATGAATACGATTCCAAGTCCGAAGCTCTTGTGGATACGTTTGATTTGACAAGCATGGTGAAGGACTACCTGGATTCCTACGATAGTCTTCACGTGGCCCTTTACTGCAAATATTCTGATGACCGTGCTGCTGGTACGGTTCAGCACATCTATCTTCATTTTGGGGATGATATTCCTCCTTCCCGCGTGACAGTCTACGACTCCGTGTGGACCACGGGAGCCTTGTTTGAATGGTTCCGCCCGACAGATCAAACGGACTACTATGATCCCATGTCTCTGTCCGGTCCCATCGTCGGGTACAACCTCGTTATCTATTCCGCTGACAAGGATGAGGACCTTCGTGATCTGAAGATTACCTTGACAACTCCTGCTGGCGTGGATTCCGTGGGAGGAACTCTGTATAAGCGCCATGCCCGCGTTCGCGCCGATGCTGATTCCGTCTGGATTGATACGGTTGCTCACGGGGACAAGTCAAAAAATTACCTGCGTCTTGTCGTCCTTGATGGGGAAGGCTTCAATACGGAAGTGGATTCCCTGAATCGATTCAGAATGATTATCGAAGGACTGAAAACGGAATCCGAATACACGGTGGGCATATCTTCCTGGGATTCCTGTGGAAACTCTTCTGGTAATGAAGGTACGACTACGGTTGAAAACAATCAGCTGTTTATTACGACTGATTCCATTGCCCCCCTGATGGCTCAGAAGATTTTCTTCCTGGAAGATACTCTCTTCCCAGGAATGGCCCGCCTGGATAGCAATAACCGTCTCCGTATTTTCTGGAGTGAATCCTTCGATCCCATGATCAAGGATCACCAGATTGCCGTTGATTCTGTGCTGACTGTCCCCGATGAATGTTACTTCTCCAAGAAGTGTATCAGGCCTGTGGCCCGTTACGTTATTGAACGTTATGACAGTAAGAATCAGGCCTGGTCTGCCTATTCCGAAATGGGGGATGGCGAAAGCTATGTGAAGAAATATGAGCTGTCGGGAGATACGATGGATATCTCTGCTGTGGGGACTTTTGTTACGGATACCATTCGTAGAGTTTCTCCGGGAGACACCATTATCCTGCGCATTCGTTCTGTTGATTCTTCAGGTTACTACTCTGCCGCCCTGATCGATACGATTCTTGTTTCTCTTGGGGCTCTGGCCAAGGAAGTTACCTGTCCGGAAGGATTCATTGCAGTTGCTGCTGCCGATACATCTATCTTCTGCATGGAAAAGATGGAACATCGTAATGATTCCAATGAGTTTGTTACAAATGTACTCTATACGGAGGCTCTTGAAACCTGTGAATCCATGAGTGCCAGTGGCTTTACCGTAAGCCTCTGCAATGAACGTGATTGGGAACTGGTATGCCTGTCCGGTGGATTGCTGTCCTATGGCGTTATTGAAGAGGAAAATGTTTTTGCCTCGGAGTACCTATTTAGCTACTGCAATGTTTCAACGAATGATTCCGCCTCTGCTGCAGATTTCTACAAGCATGACTCACGCTGTGTAAATCCCATGGGTGTTCGAGATCTTCCGGGACAGTATCAGGAATGGGTGAAAGGTCGTTCTAAAGATACTGCGGCAGTGATCAAGGGTGCAAGCTACAAGATTTATGATGGCCTAGACCGTGAATCCATGGCCAACTGCACGAACCGTTTCTTCCCGTACTATACGCGTCTAGCCTATACGACAGATTCCGTGTTCCTGTATAAGGAAGGTACCAAGGTTGATACCGTATTTGAAGCGGATACTTCCCGCACTCTTGTTGCCGTTCTTACCCAGAAGGATTTCAAGGACAGTCTGCAGTTCTTTGATGTACAGGACTCTAGCGGAAATGTACTGGGAACAGATTATGCCCTCTATTCCGAATACCGGAAAGGTGGTGAAGAATGGCTTGCTCAGCTGGCAGGAAATCTCGTATATGTTCCAAGCCAGGTGAAGGTGGTTTTCCTGACGGGAGAGAGGGTGACCTATAGAGAGGTGACGTCCTTCTACAAGGCTCCTTCCATTGGCTTCCGCTGCTGCGCATATCCCGAGTAGGAAACGTAGTTAACGAAGGCGGAAGTCGCTTGTCTGAAAAAAAAGACCCGGTTTGAAACCGAGTCTTTTTTTAGTAGCGGGGGCAGGACTTGAACGCTGCGACCTTCGGGTTATGAGCCCGACGAGCTACCAACTGCTCCACCCCGCGTCGAGGTATGGCCATATATAGAAAAAACTTCTGTATTTGGCAAGGGGCTTAGACGAATTTCTTGAGGATGTGCTTGCTTGCCAGGAAGTAGTCGATACCACTCAGAATTGTGATTGTCGTGATGACGCCCATTACCACCTGCGGGAAATGACGCCAGATATCGTTGAAGCCAGGAATCATCATGCGGACAGGATCAATGGCGCCAAGAAGGATGGCTACAATGCCTATGCCCTGCAATGCCGTTTTCCATTTTCCGCTACGACGTGCTGGCATAATGAGGCCTTCGCTTGCCGCAAGGGTGCGGAGAGTTTCCACACTGGATTCGCGGAAGTAGATCAGTGCTACCATCCACACGGGAGCATAGCCTGTTGCGATGAAGCACATGAAAATGGTCATGTTGGAAATCTTGTCGCTGAACGGATCTAGATACTTACCCAGGGTGCTTACTTCACCCATGGCGCGAGCCAGCTTGCCGTCCAGAAAATCGGTGAGCATAAAGCCAAGAACCATGGCTAGGGCGAGAACCTTGAACACGAGGCTGTTGTTGCTGTAGTCAAGGTCGTTGTCGTAGAAGAACACCCACAGGAAGAAGGGCGTCAATACGATTCGGCTCATGGTTAGCTGGCTTGCAATAGAAAGGGGCTTGCGGTGGGATGGATCGCGATAGTACCAGTAGGCGTATGCGGCCATGGAGGCAAGAATCAGGAGGATGGTGGCGACCATGCAGATTTGCTGGTAATCTTCCAGGTTCAGCAGGTAGACGCCCATGGTGATGGTCGTTGCAAGGTTAGCGAGCTTACTCCAGCGACGCTTCTGGGGAAGTTTCTTGCCTTCGCGAAGAACACCCAGGGAGAACAGGGTATGGGCGACGAGACGTGCCAAAATAAACGCACAACCGACGCCGAGCAGCTTTTCTGCCTGCTGGTTCTGGATAATGTCGCGGACAAAAATGCTTGTGGTTACAGCGAAGGAAAGGAAACCGTCGATAAAGTTCAGCCAAAGTCTGTAGTAGGGCTTTTCAATTTCCTGGGAGCGCAGCTGGTACTGGTTCACCCAGCCCATTATGAGCGCGATGAGAACGAAGGCTGTGGCTGTCTTTGCCATGCCTAACCAGATGAAAGCGATAACGGCAACGAAGACCAATGCTCGCAGCACACTCCAAACTCGGGTGCGGAGTCTCACTTCTTCTGCAGGCTCACCATTCAATTTTGGTTCTTCACTTATTCTTTCTTCGGACATTTTTCTTCTCTGAAAACTTTTCTCTGTCAAATTTACAAGTTTTCGTCCAACAGTTGTTTGGCGTGTTCAAGAACTGCATCGGAAATGCCTCCTAACATGCGGGATATTTCCTGGATTCGGCCTTCTCTATCCAATTCCACCACGGAGGTGAAGGTTCTTCCGTCCATTTCCTTCTTGCTAACCGCCAGTTGGTTCTGTGCGCGGCTTGCTACCTGGTGAAGGTGGGTGATGGTAAGTACCTGATGGTGCTTGCCTAAATTGCGGAGGGCGACACCAATGCTGTTGCCCACTTCTCCGCTGATGCCGGAGTCCACTTCGTCAAATATGAGGAGAGGCACCTTGTCCAGCTCAGCCATAACACTCTTGATGGACAGCAGCACGCGGGAAAGTTCACCGCCGGAAACAGCCTTCTGTAGGGACTTTTCGCCTTCGCCGGGGTTCGGGGCCAGCAGAAACTCGATGCGGTCCGCACCTGTGGGGCTGAGGGACTGTCTTTCGACGCTGGTCTTGAATGTGGCCTTTGGCATTCCCAACGTGTGAAGTATGGACTGTACGGCATCGTCAAATTTGACGGCAGCGTTTTTGCGACGGTCTGATAGTTCTGCTGCGATCTTTTCCAGCTGGGTCATGCTCTTGGATGCCTGGCGGTTCAGTTCTTCCAGGTCTGCATCCAGATTTTCTAGACTGGACAGTTCCTGGCTGCGCTGTTCCGTGAGGGCGATGAGACCAGAAACATCTGTGCGGTATTTCCTTTTCAGTTTCTGGATCTGTGCGATTCGTGAATTGGCCTTGTCGATTTCTACAGCGGAGAGAGCCTTGGCAGGAGTCAGGCGGAGTAGATCCTTGCAGATGCTTTCGAAGGGATCGGAAACTTCAGCTAGGGCGTTGTAGTCTTCTTCGTAGGAGGGAAGCTTCGTGGCCAGGGCGTGCATCTTAGATTGCAGAACTTGCACCTGGTCTAGTAGGCCGTTTTCGCCAGAAAGTATTCCCTGGATTTCATCAAGGTAACGTCGTTCTGCTTCACCCTTGCTTGCAACAGAGACCTTTTCTTCAAGTTCTTCTTCTTCGCCATCTTTCAGGGCGGCCTTGGAAAGTTCATCAAACTGGAATTTCAGGAAGTCTTTCTGGGCGGCAAGATTTCTTGCTTTTTCTTCGGTATCCTTTATTTGTGCAAGAATCTCGTTCCATTTGTTCCAGTGCACAGTGTATTCATGGAGCAGTTCGCCGTTGGCAGCATAGTCGTCCAGCATTTTGGCGTGGGTGCGTGTGTCGCGTAGAAGCAGTTGCTCGCTTTGACCGTGCATCTGGATAAGCTCTTCGCCGAGCTTCTGAAGGTCACTCAGATTTACGATGGAACCGTTGACTCGGGCGCGTCCCTTGCCATTTTCAAGAATCTCGCGACGGATGATTAATTCGTCTTCAGCATCGATTTCAAGTTCGTCAAGAATTCTCTTGACAGAGCTTTCGCCTTGAATATCGAAGGTTCCTTCAACAACAGCCTTTTCCTCGCCTGTGCGTACCATGCTTGACTGGGACTTGTCTCCGCATACCATGCGAAGAGCCTTCAGAAGTACGGATTTGCCCGCACCGGTTTCGCCGGTGATAGCAGTGAAACCCTGGCGGAAGTTAACCTCTGCCTGGGCGATTAGAGTAAAACCATTGATAGAAAGTGACTTTAACATAGCAACGATAAACTAGCAAAATGCAAGTGACAAAATATGGCGGTCAAAAGTGGATGGTTGATAATTAAAAGTTAAGAACCTGAATAATCGCGGCTGTGCCGCCTTGCTATATAATCATCAATCATCAATCATCAATCATTTCTCAAATTCCACGATGCTGCGATAAATGGGGCGTCCTTCCTTGCGGTATTTCTTTTCGAAGCCAGTCATGATGCCCTCGGTGGGTTCTGCTGTATTGCGGACCAGCACCTTGCAGCCAGGGAAGTTGTCGAACACTTCAAGAGCCACTTCGTTGTATTCCTTGTGGTCAGTACCCCAGTAGAAGATTCGCTTGCCGGGCTTCAACACGCGGGCTACTTCTGCGAGGAAGTCCGGTCGAAGAAGACGGTTCTTGTGGTGACGTTCCTTGGGCCACGGGTCCGGGAAGTACATGTGGAAGGCGTCTACAGTGTTGTCCTTCACGGCATCGCGGAGGAAATAGAAAACGTCTCCGCGAAGCATGGAGGCGTTTTCCAGGACGCCGGCCTTGTCCATCTTGCGTTGAGCGAAGGCTGCCCAGGTGTAGTCCCATTCGCTGCCCATGATGTAGTAGTCGGGGTGCTTTGCTGCATAGTCGGAAATGAAACTGCCCTTGCCGGAACCAATTTCCACTTCGATGTGGTCGTTATGCTTGGGGAACATGTCCTTCCAGTCAAAATCCAGCTTGTGGGGGAGTCCATCGGGTGTGGCGATAGGCTTGCGGTCACCGTTGGTGCGGAACACGTAGTGCCAAAGAGCTTTGGCGTTTTCGTCTTCTTTCAGGTCTCGGAAAAATTCCGGAATCACCACTTCCTTTTCGACAATTTCTTCGTTTTCGTTTTTTACTTCTTCGCTCATAATCAGTATTCAGTAATCAGTATTCAGTGATCAGTATTCAGTAATCAGTAATCAGTGTTCAGTATTCAGTGATCAGTATTCAGTATTCAGTATTCAGTATTCAGTAATCAGTAATCAGTATTCAGTAGTTAGTATTCATTCTTCATCTTTCATCTTTCATCTTTCATTCTTCACTACAAAAAGACCACCACTCTATCTTTGAACTTCTCGGGAATGCTTTTGGCGATGACATCCTTGATGTATTTCTCGGAATACTTCATGGAGAAATGGCTCAGGATGATCTTCTCACATTTCACTTCGTCGTCGAGTTCGTTGAGGGCCTTGACAATGTCATTGATATGGCTGTGTCCTTTCTTGACGCTCATGGGTTCGTCTTCCGGAGACAGGAAGGTACATTCCGTAATCAAAATCTTGGATTGGAAAACTCGGTAGTTATCCAGTAGGCTTTCGCCAAGGCAGTCTCCCATGAAACTGACCAGGGGGTCATAGACCTCACGGGTGATTTCTATGCCGTTTTTGCGAAGCTCAATGATTTCGGCTGGAGTCTTGTTAAGAAACTCGTCCTTTAATTTCTTCTTATAGTAGTAAAGGATTCCACCCATGGCCGGAATGGAGTGCTTCACTTCAAAAGCTTCCAGAGCCAGGTCCTTGCGATATTTCAGGAATTGCAATTCCCCGGACTGAACCGGAATGATTTCTGGATAGCGAAACTTGTTTTCCGGAACGCCTTCAAACATGGCTTCCGCCTTGATCCAGGCCTTGGCTCCCTCGCAAATGAAATCGGGCATGTAGTAGACGCTGTCTCTTTCTACACCCATCATTTTGCGGAGGCTGTGGTGACGCATGAGACAACGGCCGTGATCACCGTGGGCATGGGTCAGAAAAACATGGTTGATGGAGGTGGCAGAAAGGGGGCATTCGCCCATGTCGATGCAAAAATCAAGTTCTGGCAACTGCAAATAGGTTGCCAGCCCGGAAACAGAAAATCCCGACACCGTTGTGCAGGATGTTTCAACGTGGACTTGCTTGAGGGCGTTATGTATGTACTTGCTTTCTGTTGCCATTTTTTACCGGCCACAAATTTAGCAAATCCTAAGTAAAAAAAATGCGCGGGTCTTGAAACCTGCGCTTAAAAAGAACAATGACCGGGAAGGTTACCTTGCGGGAGTCTTCTTGTTGGCTACCACCAGGTAATCGAAGTCGTCGCAAGTCATAGCCTCAATGTTGTTACCCATTGCTCGGCTACGGGTTCTGTCGTTACCTTTCTTTTCGGGGATACGGAAACAGAAGTCGTACTTGGTTCCTACATCTGTGGGAATGCCCATCTTGAAGATGCGGATTCGTTCACCGGAACCCTTTGCGTAAATTTCGTGGTAGTCGTAGGTGTTGCGAATCTTTTCCAGACGCTTATCCTGGTTGAACTGGAGATCGCGCACAATTGGACCGGTCAGGATGATGGGCAGGGAGTTCTGGAAACGAAGTTCCAGCTTGCCATCGGTCTTGACGATAGATGTTTCGCTGGGCTTGATTAGGTAGCGCTGCTGCGGAACGTTGCGGTAAGCCTTGTTATGAACCTTACGGACTCCGCACATCTCACGCATGTCGGGATTTTCCTTGAAATCAATATCTCGGCAAATAGGAGGCAGGTTTGTGGGAATATCCAAGGTTTCTTCAGACGAACCTGCGCATCCGGCCATAAGGGACATGGCGAGAATTGGCAAGGCTCGTAAAGCAAAATCAATAAATTTCATACCTCAAATATAATTTTTCTATTCAAAAAAACATTTTTTTTGGCAATATTTGTGGGAAAAAGTGTGGTTTGGACCTTTAGTGTACATTTGTGTCAGTACAAATAGCTATCTTTACCATTGAAAATTAGAATAATGGACTGAAAATGAACATTTACAGCTGGAATGTGAACGGTATTCGTTCCGCCCTGAAAAAAGGCCTTGAAAACTGGTTTGCCGAAACGAAACCGGATATTCTTTGCCTGCAGGAGGTTCGTGCCGAGGAAGACCAGATTCCTGAATCCTTGCTCAAGCCCGAAGGTTATTTTACCTATTGGAACCCCTGTCAGCGTAAGAAGGGCTATAGTGGCGTGGGTATTCTTTCCCAGATTGAACCGGATGCGGTGAACTACGGCTTTGATATCGAAGAGTTCGATGAAGAAGGCCGTGTACTTCAGCTGGTATTCCCGGACTGGGTTCTGAACTCCATTTATTTTCCTAATGGTGGATCCGGCGATGATCGCCTGGATTACAAGCTTCGTTTTTACGACGCCTTTCTGGAAAACTGCCAGCACTGGCTAGATGAGGGAAAGCACGTTGTAACGGTGGGGGACTATAATACTTGCCACAAGGAAATAGATATTGCCCGTCCCAAGGAAAATGAAAATGTCAGCGGCTTTTTGCCCATTGAACGAGCCTGGATGGACAAGTATGTGGAACATGGATTTGTAGATAGTTTCCGCCTGCTGCATCCCGACGAACGTGACGCCTATTCCTGGTGGAGCAATCGCTTTGGGGCCCGAGCAAGGAACGTCGGCTGGCGTTTGGACTATGCCTTTGTGGATACTGCCCTTGCACCTAATGTGGTGGATGCAAAAATTCATGCGAAGGTCATGGGTTCGGATCATTGTCCGATTAGCATTGAACTGGAACCTCCGTTTGCCCCTCTTCCAATGAAGACTCACGAGGATTAGCGTAATTTAGCGTAAAGCGGAAAGTGTAAAGACAAAAGTTTCAAAAAAAGGTCTCGAAAAAAAAGGTCTCGACATCGTCGAGACCTTCCTTTAACCTTTAACCTTTAACCTTTAACCTTTAACCTTTAACCTTTAACCTTTAACCTTTATCCTATCACCTACTACCTGGTCTTCACGATGGTCCAGGCCTCGTCGAAGAGACGTGCTGCGTCACCCGGATCCTTCAGGAACACCATGCGGTTGATTTCTTCTGCAGTGGGGTTGATGACGCGGTTGTTCTTGAATTCTTCGTCGATGACTTCAAGGGATGCCTTGTTGGGAGTGGCGTAGTTGATAAACTTTGCCAGCTGGGCACCTATCTTTGCGTCAAGAATGTAGTTCATGAAGGCATAGGCACCGTCTTTGTTGGGAGCCTTTGCGCTAAGGAGCATGGCGTCAACCCACATGAAGGAACCTTCGGTGGGGATGGCGAACTGGAGGGTGGAATCTTCTTCGATGGCTGCCATGGCTTCGCCGTTGAAGACGATTGCAGCCCAGTCCATTCTGGAAAGAACCTTGTCTTTACCGCCTACAGAACCGTCGAAGCCCAGGAAATGGGGATCCTTCTTTGCCTGGAGAATGTATTCCACGGCTTCGTTGATCTGCTTCTGGTCGGTGGAGTTGGCGTCGTAACCCTTAGCCTGCAGAGCCATGGAAAGCATGGAACGGCTTTCTTCGAGGAGGCTGAAGTTGCCCTTGGTCTGCTTGGCGTCAAACAGCATGGAGTAGCTGACCTTCATGGGGTCAACGTCAGCATCGCGGTAGAGAATACCGGTGGTACCCCAGAGGTAAGGAATGGAGTAGCTGTTGGTGGGGTCGTAGCTTGCGTTCTTGAACTGGTCGGCGATGTTTACGCGGTTGGGAACCTTGCTTGTGTCGATGGGCTGAATAAGGCCCAGGTGGATCATCTGCTGGATCACCACGTCACTTGCGATAATCACGTCGTACTGGCTGGTGCCGGAAGCCTGCAGCTTGCCGATCATTTCTTCCTGGGCTTCGTAAAGTTCCAACTGAAGCTTATAGCCGGTCTTCAGCTGAAAATCATTCAGCATGTCGGGGTCGATGTATTCGCTGTAGATCATTACGGTTACAGTCTTGACATCGCCAGAATTTTTCTGTTCTTCGTTACAGCCTGCAAAGAAACATGCTGCGGTAAGCAAAACGAGAGCAAGAAGAATCTTTTTCATTTTTAGCCCTTTGGTGATTGTGTTAATTTTAAAAGCTTACGTTCCTTGCGAATTCCCTTCAGGACCATCAGAACCATGACGAACAGGGTTAGTCCAAAGATGATGGAGGAGAGGGCGTGAATCTGGGGAGATACGCCGCGCTTCAGGGAACCGTAGATATACAGCGGAAGAGTCTGTGACTCGGGACCGCTAGTAAAGAAACTGAGAATGAAGTCGTCTAGCGACAGAGTAAATGCCAGAAGTGCACCTGAAACAATTGCTGTTGTAAGTTGTGGCAATATTACGCGGAACCAGGCGCCTGCAGTAGAGGCGTAGAGATCGCGGGCGGCCTCGATCTGGTCTTTGCCGATGCTTACCAGGCGGCTCTGCACCACGAGTACCACAAAGCTGATTTCCAGGGTCACGTGTGCGATGGTCATGGTCAGCATGCCAGGGTCAAAGATGCTTGTCCAGCTACGGAAAAGGGCGAATACGGAAACCAGGGCGATGGCCATCAAAATATCCGGAGTCACCACGGGAACGTTGATGCTCATGTCGTAGAAGTACCCCATCTTTTTGCCCCAGGGCGTACGATGGATGCCGATAGCCAGGAGGGTTCCAAGAACCGTTGCAATCAAGGTACTGACTACTGCGAGAACCAGAGTGTTTATGGTGGTTGTCTGTACCATGGTGTTGCTTGCAAGTCCCGCGTACCAGTCCAGGGTGAAGCCTCCCCAGCTTTGGCCGTGCTTGCTGGCGTTAAAGCTTTGTTCCACCACGAGGAACATAGGCAGGTACAGAAGTACGAAGCCGATGATGGCGAGAATCGTTGCGATAATGGGAAGTTTGCGCTTAGACAAAGTTCTTTCCTCCCACACGCTGGAAAATAATCAGGCTTACCACGCTGCAGATAATCAGCACGGAACCAAGCATGGCACCGAAGGGCCAGTCCATGGCGGCTCCGAATTGCTGTTGAATCAAGTTGCCGATGAGCATGTACTTGCCGCCACCAAGCAAGTCGCTGATGACGTACATGCCAAGGCTAGGTACCAAGGTCAAGATGACGCTAGCAATGATGCCTGGCATCATCTGAGAAAGGATCCCATGATAGAAGGTGCGGATTGGACCTGCGTACAGGTCGCGGCTGGCTTCTACGATACCCCAGTCTAAACGTTCGACGCTGGTGTATAAGGGGAGAACCGCAAAGGGAAGCATGGAGCTGACCATGCCGATGTAGACCGCGAAACTACCCGGGTAGAGGGATTCTCCTTCGGCAATGAGTCCGAAGAAGCGGGCGATGGAGGCTGGGAACATGTCTGGCCCAAGAAGCACCATCCAGGCGGATGTTCTGATGACCAGGTTTGTGCAGCTGGGAACCATGATGAGGGCGAACAGGAATGCCCGCATGGATTTGCCGTGATTGGCAATCCAGAAGGCCATGGGAAGACCGAAGGCAACACAGAGTATTGTAGTGATGACCGCAATCTTGAGACTGCGCCAGAGAATCAGCAAGTTGTCCGGAGACCAACCGAAGGAACTGAAACCAATTAAACGCTTGACATTCTCAATAGAAAAGTCCCAGTTGATGCTTCCGTAGGAACCTCGTTGGGCAAAGGCAAGCACCATAAGGAATATGGTGGGAAGCAACAGGAAAACTAGAAGCCAAAGCATACCGGGACCTGTGAGCAGGACGCCGAATTTGCGCATGCGGGCGCGGGTTGTTAGTTTTCCCTCAAATACCTCTGTTGTCATGGGAAAAAATTTAGAAAGTTTTTGCACGTTGAATGTCTGTGAGAATACGTGTATCGGCGATAAAGTATATGTATGCAGGAAACGTATATAGACAAGAAATGTTTGAAAAAAAAATCCCTGCTTTTGGCAGGGACTTTCGTAGAGCCCAGATCGGGAGTCGGACCCGAGACCTCTTCCTTACCAAGGAAGTGCTCTACCACTGAGCTACCTGGGCTTTATTTGAGTGGGCCCAAAGATAGTATAATGAGGCTCAGTTGGTAAGAGGTGATGCGAAAAAAGTTGAATTAGTCTTGCAGTACCTGCAGGTACTGCGGCTCCATATAGAGCTTGACCTGGTCGCCCGGGTTGTAGATTTCGTCGGGGTCGGTCATCACGCGAAGCTTGAGGCTTTCTGCATTGCCTACGCCGGGAAGTTCTGCAATCAGTTCCCAGTAGTCGCCGCGGAAAATGCGCTCCAGAATGCGGGCGTCAAAGACGTTGTTCTCGAAGGATTCGCCGGCGGTGCAAACGTGGATGTCTTCCATGCGGATGGCGATGCCGCCGCTGGATTTGCCAGCCTTGTCTCCTTCGGAAGATGCTGCCCACTGTGGGTCCTTTTCCAGAACCAGTTCGCCAAAGGCTACCTTTGTTAGTTTGTCTGCAATGCGTTCGCTTTCGAGGATGTTGCATTCGCCCATGAAGGTTGCCACAAAGCGGTTCACCGGATGCTCGTAAACATCTTCGGGAGTGCCGTCCTGAACGATGGCGCCCTTGTACATCACCAGCACGCGGTCGCTAACGGCGATGGCTTCGTCCTGGTCGTGAGTCACCATGATGAAGGTTGTGTCCGTCTTCTTCTGGACTTCTTTCAGTTCCACCTGGAGCTTCTTGCGGAGGTTGGCGTCAAGCGCGCTGAGAGGCTCGTCCAGCAACAGAATGTCGGGCTCGTTCACCAGGGCGCGGGCGAGAGCCACACGCTGCTTCTGACCGCCGCTCAAGGTGGCTGGCATTTCGTTCTTCAGGTCGGTGATGTTCACCATTTCCATCATGGCGTTTACACGCTTCTCGATTTCGTCTTTGGGAACCTTGTGGCTCTTGAGACCGAAGGCGATGTTGTTGAAAACGTTCAGATGGGGGAAAAGCGCGTAGCTCTGGAACACCGTATTGATGGGGCGGTGCGCCGGAGACTTGTTGGAGATAACTTCGCCACTGAGAATCACTTCGCCTGCGTCGGCCTTTTCAAAGCCTGCGATAATGCGAAGAAGCGTGGTCTTTCCGCAGCCGGAGGGACCAAGCAAGGTGACGAACTGACCATCCTTGATGAAAACATCAATTCCCTTGAGCACGGCCTTTTCGCCGAAACTCTTGGAAACGTTCTTAACCTGAAGATCGAAAGATTTCATATTTGAGTTGTGAGTTTTGAGCTATGAGTCTTAAGAAGCGCGGCTACGCCGCCAAACAAAAACTCAAAGCTCAAGTCTCTTTGCTCACTGCTAACTGTGCAAGTACTCGATGATGGCGTCGTGGATGGTGGTGAACACGCTGCGCAGTTCCTTTTCATCTTCTTCAAGGAGCGTCACGCGGAAGCCCATGAGGTCGGTGCTGAAACTGGTACTTGGCACCACGCAGATGCCCTTGGCGCCCAACAGGTAGTACACGAAGCGGTAGTCCAGCTTGTCCGTCTTGGAACACCATTCTTCAACCTTGGCCTTGATCTGAGGATTGTCGATCTTCATGGTCTGGTGGTTGTTCAGAACGCCTTCACGGAAGATGATGGTGTTGTAGAATGCACCGTAGGTGGGGTTGAAGTAAAGTTCGGGAATGTCGCTCAGGATTTCGTTGATGATCGCGGAGCGGCGGCCAATCTTTTCGTTCAAGGCCTGGCGGTGTTCCATGAAGCGAGGATCGCCCAGCACGCGAGGAATGGTCATCTGGGGAAGTGTGGTGGAGCAGACTTCCACCATCTTGGCATTGTCCAGAGCGCGGCAGAAGGCGTCGAACTGTTCGTCCTTGTCGCGGTTGTAGTATTCAACCCATCCGCAACGCGCACCCGGCCACGGGTATTCCTTGGAGATGCCCTTCATGGCAATAGCCGGAACGTCGCCGATGTATTCGGCCAGGGCGTAGGCGTGAGCTCCATTGTAGGTAATCTTGTTGTAGATTTCGTCGCAGATGATGAAGAGGTTGTAGCGCTTGGCGATATCAACGATCTTCTTCAGGATTTCCAGGGGGTACACCATGCCGGTCGGATTATCCGGGTTGAGAACCAGGATGCCTGCGATGCTGGGGTTGTACTTCACCTTGTTTTCCAGTTCTTCAAGGTCCGGATACCAGTGGTTTTCGGGCTTGAGGCTATAAGTAATGGCGGGTGCATGAGCGTGGGCAGCTTCTGCAGAGCTGTGGGTGCTGTATGCAGGAGACGGTCCGATAATGCGGGTGGTCATGGACAGCAGGCTGTAGAGCGTTGCAATAGCATCGCCAAGGCCGTTGAAGAACAGAATGTCGTCAACGGTAATTTGAGCGCCGCCCAGCTTGTTGGTTTCCTTCACCAGAAATTCGCGGGTTTCCAGCATGCCCTTGGACGGGCAGTAACCATAGGAACGGTTGGTCTTGGAAAGGTCTACGACGATGTCCTTGATCCAGTCTGGGACCTGGCACTTCTTTTCAATGGGGTCGCCGATGTTTTCCCAGTGGATGTTCGGCATGCCCAGCGTCTTAAGGAGGTTCGCCTTCTTCACGATCTCACGGATTTCGTAAGACAGTTCCTTGGCACCATCGGTAAGCAAACGCTTTCTCATTTTATACTCCAATTTGAAAATTTATTCAATAACTTATGGATGAAATTATAGAATAAATTTGCATGATTGATGATTGATAATGGATGATTGATGATTAAAATAAAGAATGCTGTGCATGCCTGAGAATAATTATCAATTGTCAATCCTCAATTTTCAATTTTTTTTACATTTTCTGCATGGCTTCTGAAACCTTATACGATCCCATCCGCAAGAAGGATGTTCCTGCAACGCCCGAGGAACACGTGCGCCAGGCGACCATCCGCTACTTGCTGGACCAGGTGAAGGTTCCGGAACATCTGATTGCGGTGGAATTTCCTCTGAAGTTGGTGAACTCAAAGACTGAGGATCGGGTTGATATTCTGGTGCATAGCTTTAGCGCCGGCGCTGACTTGAGCAAGCCGTGGCTTCTGGTAGAATGCAAGGCTCCTGGTGAATACACTTGGCCAGTTCTTCAGCAGCAGTTAAACAAGTATTTGCAGGTTCTTTCTCCAAAATACGTGATGCTTGCCCTGGGAGATGCCACCCGTTATTTTGTTCGCGATGAAGGGTCGGGTAAATTTTTGAAGGTGTCTAGCTTGCCGATCTTTAAGGGGTAAATTGCAAAAAACATCTAAAAAAAAGACCTCGGCATCGCCGAGGTCTTTTCGCTAGTCTTAGCAACAATTAGTACAGGAGACCTTCGTCATCGATCATGTCAATGATGTCGGAATCGCACTTGGTGGTGAACTTACCGTTAGCGACGCAGTAGATTTCTTCGTCATCTTCGCAGTAGTAGTAGACACCGTACTTATCCAGGTCAACAGATGTGTAGGAATCACAGATGTCGCTGAAGTCCAACTCATCATCGTCGTCATCGTCATCTTCAATTTTAGACGGCTTGGACGGGGAGGACGGTTTGTCGATATTGATTTTGTTTACGCTATCGCTGTCGTAACTGATCATGCTTCCTGTAGGACCCTTAGTCTGTGCCTCAACGCTTGCCGGAGCGTCAGCGCTACAAGCAAAGAGGGAGGCCAGTGCAAAAGCAGAAATTGCTCCAAGAATAATTTTTTTCATGTTATGCCTCCATTAGAAGAAAATGAAACCGCCGATATTGGCGATGAAGTTGTCGCCGGCAAAACCTTCCAGCGGGTTGTTGTAGAAGGAGTCTGCAATGGATGCTTCCAGAGCGAAATTCTTGTACTGGAAGCGTGCGCCTGCATTAACACTGATAGAGCCGGAACGCATGGTCATTGCCTGAATGTCCTTTTCTTCCTGATTGAGCATATCCATGGAGAATACGTTCCAGGTATAAGAAGCGCCACCGAAGGTGAGCCAGTTTTCGCTCAGGGCAAGTTCTGCCAAAATATTGGGCTGAGTGTAAACACCGAAACCAATATGGTCTCTACGATAATAGTAATCGCTACCTTCAATATCGTCAAAGATCATAACGGGGATATAGGTGTTCAAGCCGAGAAGAACACGAGCATTTTCAACTTCAAGAACTTTGCCGCCAATGTTGAATGCGGGCATGACTTCAATATGAGAGTCATAGGAGGCCAGTTCAATGTTTCCATTGTCGTTAGTCTCGGTCAAGTTATGACGGAGGAAGGTGACGGAAGCCGTCCAGGACATGCTAGTAGCAGAAGGTGCGTTGCTAATAGCGACGGATCCCTTTGCATCCCAGTAGTCTTCTTCATTTTCATTCTTGTTGTTACCGTTCTTTGTTTCACTGGAATTTTCGTTAGCAGTGGTGAGCCAGTCCAGATTGGCGGTCAGGTCGAGTGCGCCGAGCTTCATTGAGAAAATCGCTCCAATATCGTCGTCCTTGGATACTCGGTAGATACTGCTTTCGCTGTTGTCTCCTTCTTCGTCCATCCAGCTCTTGCCGATAGAAGTATGGAGTTCGATACCGAATGCGCTCTTGGCCATACCTAACTGGAGGAGACCGAGGCTCTTGCTATTGTCAAAACCAATAAAGTAGGTTGTACCGGTGCCAAAGGAGACTACAGCGTTGTCAAGAGTGGGTTCCAGGTAGACCAGCTTGCTGCCGAACATCTTGTACGGAGCAGCCATGTTGCCACCAATGGTGGAGGCGGCGGCTTCATTGCCAACGTTATTGTAGGCATTGCCGCGAAGAACGTTGAACTTGTCGCCGGAAGTTACAGGAGCTTCTTCAACAACTGCGGAACTGCTGGATTCTTCAACGAGAGTAATTGCGGTTGCGCTAGATGCCGGGGCCACTTCCTGGACCGGTTCTTCTGCAGGCTGTTCTTCTGTAGCTTCGGCAACGGTTTCTTCTGTTGCCTGGGTGGTCTGGTCTTCGGTGTAGGCTTCTTCCTGAGCGAATACTGCGGAAGTTGCGAGCAGAGAAGAGAGTGCAATCAATTTAATATTCATTGATTTTCCTTCCTTTTTTTGTGTGAAAATCTGTTTAGTCAAAACATGAAGTTAACTATTAGTGCTTGGGCTCAACCTTATCAGACCGCTCGCGCTGGACTCAGAAAAGATTCTTCTAGTTGGCGCTCGCTCTCGCCACCACGACTGATTAATATCAGTCGCTTGTGGCTCACGGCCATCTTTCAGCTATTATCGCTTGGACTCAATAGCTTCAAGACCGCCCATGTACGGACGCAGCACTTCAGGAATCAAGAGAGAACCGTCCTTCTGCTGGTAGTTGTCGCAAATGCCAACCATCACGCGAGGAGTTGCAAGGCCAGAACCGTTCAAGGTGTGGATGAAGGTGTTCTTGCCGTTGATCTTGGTCTTGATGCCTGCGCGACGGGCCTGGTAGTCTTCGAAGTTGGAGCAGCTAGAAACTTCCAGCCACTTCTTTTCTACAGGGGCGTATACTTCGAGGTCGTAGCACTTTGCTGCGCCGAAACCAAGGTCGCCCTTGCAGAGAGCCAGACGGTGGTAGGGGAGGCCCAGCTTTTCGAGAAGCATTTCGCCGAAGCGGGTCAGTTCTTCGTGATCTTCGTAGGAGCGTTCCGGATGAGCGAAGTACACCATTTCAACCTTGTTGAACTGGTGCAGGCGCAGAAGACCGCGGGTGTCCTTGCCGTAGGAGCCGGCTTCGCGACGGAAGCAGGCGGAGTAGGCGCAAATGCGCTTGGGCAGTTCGGATTCGGGAATCACTTCGCCGGAGTAGAGGTTGGTGAGCGGTACTTCTGCAGTGGGGATGAGGAACAGGTCATCATCCTTGTCGCAGCGGTACATGTCTTCTTCGAACTTGGGAAGCTGACCGGTGCCGCGCATGGTGTTACGGGTAACCAGGTACGGAGGAGTGAATTCTTCGAAGCCAGCCTTCTGGTGTTCGTCCAGGAAGAACTGGATGAGGGCGCGTTCCAGGCGAGAGCCGAGACCGCGGTAAACCGGGAAGCCGGAACCGGAAATCTTTGCGCCACGTTCGAAGTCGAAAATGCCAAGGCGTTCGCCGAGAGTCTTGTGGTCGACGCGTGCGAAGTCATCGTTCTTGGTGTAGTAGTCGAAGGGAATCGGGCCGTCCTTTTCGACCTTGTTGTCGGAGGAGTCCTTACCTTCGATGGAGCGAGGAGCGATGTTGGGGACGTGCATGAGCATTTCGGTCTGCTTGAATTCCAGATCCTTCAGCTTCTTGTCCATTTCGTCGATCTTGTTGCCCAGTTCGCGGGTGGCTGCCTGGGCGGCGTCTGCGTTTTCGCCCTTCTTCTTCAGTTCACCGATGAGCTTGGACTGAGCGTTGCGTTCGCTCTTGAGGCGTTCCACTTCGGTAAGGAGGGGGCGGCGTTCTTCGTCGATGGCGAGAACATCGCGCAGGCTCACGGTAGTATACTTCTTTTCGGTTTCTGCAATATAGTATTCCGGATTTTCACGGATTTTCTTAATGTCAAGCATGTTATGCCTCGGTTAGATAAAATTTTACAGCGGTAATTATAGAAAAAAGACGAGAGAGGAAAAATAAGAGAGCGGAGAATTACCTGCCGAACAAAGTCAAAAACGGATGCAGATTCATTCTTTTATTTCAAAAGAATCATTTGATGGCAGGAACCTGCCTTTACAACGTAGGTTCCTGGTTTTTCAATAGGTATGGTGATAAATCCACTAGTGGTCAAATTTGTTATTAAGTTGCCATTCAGGTCAACGAGAGATACTGCTCCTTCATAATTTTCAATAGAAATTGTTCTGCCATTTGCAAAAATTCTTGTGGATTTTTGACTGGAGGGCCCGTTGGAGCTTATCTTGGTGGGTGGATTCTCTGTGGAACTGGAAGATGATGGTTCTGCGTCGTCTTCTTCAGGAATGCCAGGAAGGATGGTGCTAGAATTACTTCCAGGAAGACTGTTGCTCGAACTACTGTAAGAATTGCCATCGCTAACGCCTGCTTCCAAATCGGTTACTTCAATTTCAGAAACAATTCGGGTTTCCTGGTCCTTGCTGTACTTATTGCTGACTTTGTATTTACCGGTCTCGGTAATTGTTAGCGTACACGAAGTTTCACCTTCCAACAGAACGTCGTCTTTGTACCAGAAACATTCATCAGTATTGGATGAAGTTTTTAGGACATTTTTCTTTTGAAGAATGGATCCTCTGTTGCCGGGATGGACAAACTTAGCGATGATGGATGCCAGTTCCTGAGCTCCCAGTGCATTTGGATGAACGACGTCGTCTAGCAGCCATTCAGGCTTGTTGAATAGAGCGTGCAAGTCTATTAGGTTAACGCCTTTTTTGATTGCGGCATTCTTGATGATTGGGTTAATGACGTTTACGATGGCCGTGTCGATAATGCCCCATTCTTCATTTTGGGCGTATGGCTGCAAAGTAGCGAAGATTGTCGGGGATTGAGGCTGGTGAGCGAAAGTGTCGATTAGAGATTCATAATCCTTGATAAGATCTGCCTTGTATTCAGGCTTGTACATGTAATTGAAACCGCTGGAGTTTCCCTTGCCATCATAGAAATACTTGCTGTCGTTTGTTCCTAGTTCAATGACAACGATGTCTGCTCCATAACTGTAGGCGGCTGTAAATTTTTCGGAATTCCAGTAGGACTCCCCGGATGCCTTATGGAACATTCTTCCTGAATGCCCAAAATTGGAAACCTGGAACTGCCCCTCAAAAAAGGCGGACTGGTCTAGGAAGGTCTGCAGGTTGTCGGGATATTTTTTTTCGTTCCAGTTAAGACCGTAGCCTTCGGTAATGCTATTGCCGACACAGGCTATCTTTAGCTGATCCTGGGCGGGTATGAGGGATGCTGCCAGCAGTATCCCAACAAAGGTGAAAGATTTCAATCCCATATTACACTCCTTGAACGAAATAAAAATCAAAAGGCTGTATTTTGATTAGGCTTTCGTTATATTTCAAAAAATAACATAAATGTTGAAAGAAATATTTTTCTAGTATTGTGACTATGCCTAAATCGTTTAGAATGTTGCGAGTACTGTTGCCTGTTGCCCTGGCCCTTTTTGCCTGTTTACTGTCCGGCTGTTACAGCTTTACCGCCAGTACTCTTCCCAGCCATATTAAGACTGTCAATATTCACGAAGTTGAAGATAAGACCCTGGATCCGGTGCTTGCGAATAACATTTATACCGCTGTGGTAGAAATGTTCAAGAAAAATGCCGGTGGCGTGCGTGTGGTGAAGAGCGAAGCGAATGCCGATTTTGAGGTTACCTTGCTGAGCTATACCAACAAGCCGGAAAACTACAATAGTAACAGCGATGTGGAAACCTATCGCGTGACAATCCGCGTCAGTGTGAAGTTCTATGACAACGTCAAGGAACGTATTATTTACGAGTCGAAGTCTCTATCTGCCGATGGAACTTACGATGTGGCGGCAAATGAAGCTGAAGATCGCCACGGTCAGACCCGAGCCATCGAAAAACTCCAGGACTTGATCATCGCAAACGCCTTGGCCAAGTGGTAGCGAGCCGAGTGTCGTAGCAGGGCGCTTGCGCACTGATATGACCGAGGCGAAGCTAACAGAATCGCGCAGCGATTCTCAGTGGTAGCGAGCCACCCCTATTATTCGAACGAAGCTAACAGAATCGCGCAGCGATTCTCAGTGGTAGCGAACCGTCCTTATCCAAAAAAATTAAATAAAGTCTTCCACTTTCACCGGTTCTTCGTTTAGAAGGGCCTCGGTCAAAGTGCTTCCCCTGTAGGTCAGTTTGAGGCTGAAGAAGGGTTCCCCTCTTTCCAGCAAAGCCAGGAAAATCAAATCTCCATCCCAGTGGGGAAGCTTTATTACATCAGCTTTAGGAACCCATTCCAGATTGCCTTCATCACATTCCTTCAGGTTTCCAGAGAATTCTGTAGCAGTAAAAAGGTGCATGAATTCTGTCTGGTCCATGCCGTCGCTAATGAAGGTGACGATTCCCCTGTACTTGGGACGAATCAGGGTTAGGCCCGTTTCTTCCAGAGCTTCTCGCCTGATGCAATCTTCGGGGGATTCCCATTCCTCAAACTTGCCTCCGATACCAATCCACTTGTCCTTGTTGATGTCGTTTTTCTTTTTGACGCGGTGGAGTAGCAGGTATTTGTTTTCCTGTTCAATGTAGCAGAGTGTGGTGTTAATCATTTCTTTATGCCTATGGGAATTAGGCGGATGCCCGTCGCATTCCAGCCCTTATATTCCGGACCTTGGGGAAGGCTGGAGCCAAAACCCTGAACCTTTACTTGGTCGTCTTCAAAGCCTTTTCTGTCAAAATATTCGGCTATGGCTTTTGCTCTTGCTTCAGAAAGTGCCTGAGCATTGGGGCCACTGGCGGAACATTGTACCTCAAGATTGAATGAATAGCGCCTCATCAGCTCGATGACATCGTTGAGTGCGGTATGAGATCCTTTTAGAATTTTGTCTCCGCTGCTCTTGAATTCAATTTGGTTTGCCAGGGTGTTCAGATTTAACTTGCTGTCGTATGGGCATCCCTGACTGTTCACCAGAACGTGGGGGAATGTGGCTGGGCACTTGTCCAGATAGTCAGCAACTCCGTCGTTGTCACTGTCCAGGGGACATCCGGTGCTATCTGTAGGAGCGTTCCGCGGGGTATTGGGACACTTGTCCAGGGCGTCGGGAATCCCGTCCTCATCATGGTCCGTCGGACAGCCGTTTTGGTATACCTGGAATCCGCTGGGTGTTGCTGGACACTGATCCCTGCTGTCAGGAACGCCGTCGCGGTCTTCGTCAATGGGACAGCCGTCTTCTGTAATTTTTTCATTTTTGGGAGTGTTGGGGCACTTGTCGATTTCATCAGGAACGCCGTCTTCGTCATAATCCAGGGGGCATCCGAATTCATCAACGGACCAGCCCTTTGGGGTATTGGGGCATTTTTCAATGGCATTCAGTACACCATCGTGGTCCTCGTCGATCGGGCAGCCTGTGGTGTCTACCTGTTCTTCTCGAGACGTGTTGGGACACAGGTCGTTATTATCATCGATGCCGTCGCCATCGGTATCGCGGACGCATCCCCTGGAGTCTACGGCCTTTCCGGGAGGTGTTCCCGGGCACTGGTCCTGGTAATCAGGAATGCTGTCCCTGTCTTCGTCCAGGGGACATCCAAAAAAGTCCACTTCAATTCCGTAGGGGGTGTCGGGGCAGTCGTCAACGATGTTCAGTACGCCGTCCTGGTCCTGGTCCACGGGACAACCACGGCTGTTGACTAGAACGCCGAATGCAGATCCCGGACACATGTCAAGTCGATCTACCACACCATCTCGGTCGGAATCTTTCCAGCTGAAGTCAATGGTTTTGGTGAGACCGAAAACAAAGCCAAATTGAGGTGTTCCTGGAATTGTGTATTTGAGTTTATCGTTTCCTGACTTGCGATGGATTTCGAAACCATCGTTAAGGTTTCTTTCCTTGACGAAATCCAGCCCTATGTCAGCGCCGACGAGAATGTCCAGTTTCTGGGGAAGATGGATTCTTACGCCAGGAGTAAGGCGTACGGGTTCGTTCCAGAATTCAGAGGCCCCCTTTACTTTCTTCAGTCGAGCTTCGCCTGATATTTCCAGAATGGGACTGATCATCTTCTGGTGCAGGAATTCTACGCCGGTTCCCCAGAGTAGAACATCACTTTCGTCATTAAACGTTTTTAGATAGCCGAAATTGTTGTTCCAGAGTGCAAATCCGAGAATGTCTAGCGTTATGTACAGATTTCCTGCAACAGCCCAGTTGCCGGAGGTGTATGCATAGGAGTCGGATTTTTCCTTCATGATCCAGGATTGGCGCGGACGAAAACCCACAGTCTTCGATCCGGATGGTGCAAGGACAGTAGCTCCAACACTGACATAGAAGGGGTGGGGGAGGGGAAGACCTGCTTTCAGAGATGCCTGAAAGTCGCCGATACCCATGCCTTCCAAATCAGTCTGCTCAACGGATGCCTCGTAGTAGATCGGAAGCAGAAGGTCCAGTTCCAGCATGTCAAAAAGGCCATAGGAAAACTGAACATCACCTCCGGATGAGGCGGTCTGTTCTTCTAGTTCTTTCTGTTCCCCAGTAGTTTCGTTGACGAATCCATCCATTGTCAGAGGCTCGCCGTCACTGACGATTTCTACGGCTCCGGAAAAATAGAGATGTCCCTGTTCCAGGGTGTGCGCGGAGGGCACTCGAATTCCGTGGGCATTACGGCCGACTGACGCTTGAGCCCAGAGGAGCGCAGAAAGTAAGAACAACAGTAATGTGAGTCTCCGTAAAAACACGCCAAGAAATTAACAAATTTTTTAAATAGCCCCGTTGTGATTTGATCTTTATGTGTATATTTCCATTCCGTAATGCAAAATCGAGTACCAAAGAACGACTTGCCCTCCTGGCATAGAAAGTCCCAGAAGGCCTACCATGTGAATCGGGTGATTATTATTCTGCAGATTGTGGCGGCCCTCGCCATGTGCGGAGTGATACTTGTCGGCATGGAAAAGGTCATGCACTAAAACTGAGGTGATATGCTGAATTTTGACCATCCCACATTCATGTGTGACCAGATTTGGTACGATTACGCAGAAAACCAGGAATACGCCTGTGATTAGTCTCGATCGGCATTACGGCCTTGTTGCCGTCTGGCTTTTGACCCTGTTGCTTGTTGCTTGCTCCCCGAAGCAGGCTGCTGCGCCTATGGCTGATTTGCCCGCAGTGGAACCTCGGGTGGAGGATTCTCTCTCCTATGCGGAAACGGCTCTGAAAGAGAAGGTTTCCGATTCCCTGGCCATTCGTCCATCCTGGACATACTATCAGTATGCGCTGGAGGCAATGGATAATCAGGAATGGCTTCTGGCTCGCCATTATCTTGATGAATCCCTGCGTCAGCTTGTTTCTGAAAAATACGATTCCCTTTATAGAAATGTTAGTGCGGCCGAGGATTCTGCGTATCGTGCTCAGATGCCGAACCTTATTGTAAGGGCCTTGGATGAAGTTTATCCAAATGTCTCAGAATTAGGCGAAAATGCGGAAAATTTTCAGCAGCACGAGGTTTCAATTGAAGGGGTGGACGCTCTTGATGAAAGTGTGGCCGATAGCGCATCCCTGATGGTTATTGAAAATTTCCTGGATACGGTGGACGTTTCGCAGTTTACCCTTCCTGTGGAATTCAATGAACGCGTGATGCAGGAAATCTACTACATGTCCAATGGGGCTCGCAAATTTACGGAAGGTTCCCTGAATCGTAAGACTGCGTATGATTCGTTAATTTATGCAAAATTGGACTCCATGGGTATGCCCAAGGATCTTATCTATCTGGCCCTGGTTGAATCCGGATTTAAGGTGAAGGCGTACAGTCGAGCCAAGGCTTCCGGCATGTGGCAGTTTATCCCTGAAACGGGAAAACGCTATGGTCTGGAAGTGGATTACTGGGTAGATATGCGACGTAATCCTGCAATGGCAACGACTGCTGCACTTCGCTACCTAAATAGACTGCACAGTGAATTTAACGACTGGTTACTGGCGATGGCTGCCTACAATTGCGGCGAAGGTCGAGTCCGTCGTCTGGTGAAGGAAATGATGGCCGATTCCTCCTGGGATTCCACAAAGACGGTTACCTACTGGGATCTTTCTCTTCCCAAGGAAACCATGCGCTATGTGCCTCGAATTCTTGCGGCCATGGTAATTGGTCATTTCCCTGATCAGTATGATATGAAAATTGAAAAACAGTATCTTCCGGACTTTGATACTGTAACTGTTTTTGACTCTTTCCCCCTTGAAGAGGTGGCGAAACTACTGAAGGTGACGGAAGACACTTTGCGTACTCTCAATATGGAACTGGTGAAGTGGTGTACACCTCCCAATACGGAATCCTACCTGCTTCGTTTGCCTGTGGGAACCCGCAATGCTTTCGTGGAAGGCTATGACAAAATGGAGAAGAACAATTTCTCCAGTTGGGTGCATCATAAGGTAAAGAAGGGTGAAAGCCTTGGAATTATCGCTCGCCAATATGGTATTTCTGTATCGGAACTTCGCCAGGCGAACGATATGAAGAACGACCGCATTCGTGCAGGCAAGTCCCTGCTGATTCCTATTAAGGTCACTCCCAAAAAATCCACCGGCAGGAAGCCCAAGAAGGAGCGCACTTACATTGTGAAGGAAGGCGAGAATCTGGCCGCAGTATCAAGAAATGTGGGTGTTTCCCAGGCTTTGCTTCGTGTCTGGAATTCCATGGATGACGACGGGGACGTAAAAGCCGGGGATACAGTGCTGATTTCCATGCCCGAGATCAAGACTCCGGAGGTGGTTCGTCCTCCCATCAAGAGCGGTGAAAAGTACATTGCTCGCGCGGGTGATACCTATTCTGCCATTGCCCAGAGTTACGGGGTGCCCGTCATAATGCTTCTGGAGGCAAATAATGGTTTTGCCAAGCGTCTAAGTGTAGGTGATTCTCTGGTAATCCCCGAACTGGTCCTTACAAAGAAGGCCAAGACGTCGTCCAAGAAGACTGATCCTGTCTCGCCAAAGAAGGTTGAATCTACCAAAAAGGCTCCTGCTAAGAAATCTGATACCTACACGGTTCAGTCCGGGGACAACCTTTCTTCCATTGCGAAAAAGCTGGGAACCACGGTTGCGGACATTCAGGCCCTGAACAATATGGGTGAATCTACCTCTATTTATGCAGGTCAGAAACTCAAGGTCGCTGGATCAATTTCCCCTAAGGAAACTCCGGATTTCATTACCCACGAGGTAAAAAAGGGGGAAGGCCTTTGGGATATTGCTCGTCAATACAAGGTGACTATCGAGGAAATCGTAAAGTGGAATGGTTTAAAGGATACCAAAATTAAGGTTGGCGATAAACTGAAAGTCAGGAAAAACTAAAATTTTGCATAAAAATCAAAAATTTGTGGATAAATTCTGGAAAAAAAGTGTAGTTTTAGTTCCATAAATGAAATTTTCCTATATGGAGTCAAAAAAATGAAGAAAAAGTTGCTCTGCCTCTGTGCATTTGGTCTGTTGATGTCCCTTACCGCCTGTGACGACAAGATGGATCCCAATGATCCCCAGTCCGTTCGTAAGTACCTGACCAAGCAGAAGATTGGCTTTACTCCCAACAACTTCGTTTCTTTTGCAGCAAATGCTGATACTGCAAAGATGACTCTGTTCCTCCAGGCTGCCTACGAAATTGACGCTCTGGCCGATAACGGTAACAATGCCGTGGCAATTGCTGCAAACAAGGGCAACGTAATGGTTCTTGACTACCTCTTTGCTCATGGCGCTAAGGCCGACGTTCGCAATGGCAATGGCGAACCGGTTATCGATAACGCTGTCATGATGGGCAACAAGGATGCTGTAGTTCGTCTTCTCGCTCAGTTGAAGGCTGAAGGCGCTGACGCCAACAACCTGGCTTCTGCAGTTCTTCTCGCAGCAAAGACTGGTAAGGTTGACATGCTGGAACTCCTGGCTGATGCTGGTGCTCCGCTTGAAAATCGCAGTGCTGATGGCTATATGCCGATTCACTGGACCGTTAAGTCCGGCAGCTACGACGCCATGATGTTCCTCATCAACAAGGGTGTTGATGTGAACGCCAAGTGCGGTCAGGGCTACTCCGTTCTTGACTGGGCTACCAATGAAGGCTATACCCGTCTGATCAAGGCTCTGAAGAAGGCTGGCGCAAAGAATACCCCGCAGTACTTCAAGGATTCTAAGAAGTAAGATGTAGAGGAAACCTCATGGTTTCCTCTAGACTCTTTCCTAGAGTCGGGTAACAGCTTCATGGTTTCCCCTGGACCTCTTCCTGGATGCAAGGGAAACCCCCATGGCTTCCCCTGGACATCTTCCTAGACGCAAGGGAAAACCCATGGTTTCCCCTGGACCTCTTCCTAGACGCAAGGGAAACCCCATGATTTCCTCTAGGCTTCTTCCTGGATGCAAGGGAACCCCCATGATTTCCTCTAGGCTTCTTCCTGGAGTTTGGATGTGGGGTGTGCGAAATACCTGAAAATCGCGTAAAATTGCAAAAAAAATGAAGAACTCCTGCATTTTTAGCAGGGGTTCTTTGTATTTTTAGCCTATGAAATTTTCACTTCTGACCAAGCTGTTCCTATGCTTGTGCCTTACTGGCGTGTTTGCTGGTGCACAAGAAACGGTTGAAAGCATTCGTCGCCAGATTAAGGCGGTGGAAGCCGAGACTGCCCGCGAAAAATCTATGCATGATGCTGAAAAGAAGCGCCATTCCGAATTTGTGGAAGTTGGTCGCAAGAAGGTTCAGGCTCTTGCTTCCCAGAATAAGACCATTAAGGCTGAAATTGACTCCTTGAAGGCTGAAGTCAAGAATCTGGCCGATGCCCGTCAAAAGACTGCCGGAACCATCAAGTATTTTGAAAATCGCAAGTCCAAGTACAATGAATCCCTGGCCAAGGTTATTGATTCTCTGGTTCCCGTATTTGAATCCGATTTCCCGTACCGTAATGATGAAACAGTCAATAATGTGAAGGAAATAGCAAACCAGTTGCATAAGGGACTGATTGAAGCGGATGATGGTTTGAACAGAACTCTGGAAGTTTTCTATGATCGAATTCGCCTAGGCTACACTACCGAAGTGTGGAGCGGGTTCCTGCAGGTGGATGCCCGCAATGTGGCTGGCAAGTTCATGCGCTATGGTGCTGTGGCTGCCATCTTCGTGAGCAACGATGGCAACGATGTGCTTTGGTTAACCCGAACAGAAAAGGGTGCCTACCAGTGGAAGAATGTTTCTGATGATCTGGCTATGCGTACGGCGCTCAAGGACGTGATGAAGGTTGCGGAAGGCAAGACTGCTCCGCGCCTCGTTACAATTCCGGTAGTTATCCCTGCGGAGGCTAAGTAATGTTTAGACAAAAGAACGCTCCGCTACAGATGAATGAAGTAAGAAACGTTAAGGGTGTTTTTGCTGCGCTGGCTGTGGCTGCTATACTTGGTGTAGCTCCTGTTATGGCTCAGCAGAATGGTGAATCTATTGATGCAGTCAAGAAACGTGCAGAGCTGAACAGTGCCAAGGCTGATCTTGAAGAAGCCCGCAAGAAGCGAGACATGGCCGTGGCCGCCCGCTGGAAAGATCGCGAAACAGCAAACCAGGAACGCGAACTCTTCAATGAAAAGTATCAGGAAAGCAAGGAAAAGGTGGATGCCCTCATGAGCGAGCGCGCCCGCCTTTTCGAGGACGTCCGTGTTGCCCGTGAAGACCTGGCTCAGGTAAAACTCCAGGCCGAAAAGGCTCGTGCAGAATATCTTTCCCTGGCGGCAGGTCCTGAGCGTCTTGAAACGTTGGCCAAGTTCCAGGAACAGGGTATTCCCTTCAAGATAGCGGAACGTGTTGAAGCACAGAATAAGACCAAGAAGGAAATGGGACTGTATCGTGATGACCCTCTCCGCATTGCTAAGTCCATTCTGAATGTTGCTCGCGATGAGATGGATTTTACTCGCGAGGTGCAGGTGGAACAGGCTGAACTGATGTTTGGTACCGCTGTGTCTCAGGGTTATCGTATGCGTCTTGGTGGACTTTTCGCCATGCAGAAGTCTACCGCAGTTATGGATTCTGCAGGCAATAGCGCTTCTGCCCTGATGCTGCCGGTTGCCGGTGAAAAGAAACGTTCCTTCAGCTGGCAAGAAAATCTAACTCCCGAAACAAAGACTGAAGTTTCTACGGCATTTGCAAATGTTAAGGACTCTGCCTATGTGATGGTTCCGGTGGATGTTCTTCTTAGTACAGAACTTTCTAGCGAACTGGCCAACCATCAGGAAACTACCTGGAAGGACGATTTAATGACCTTCTTCAAGAATGGTGGCATTCTGATGTATCCCATTGTGGCCATTTTTGGTCTTGGCCTTCTGATTGTGGCCTGGCGCCTGTTGTGGCTTCTTATCTTTGGTTTTGGCGGTCTTGCAGTCCGCCGTACCTTGAAGGCTTTGGACAAGGGCGACATCGAGGCAGCCCGCACCCATGTAAAGAAGACTCATGGTGAAGTGGGCAAGGTTCTGAAGACTATCCTTACAAAAGAATACGGTGGACGAGCCGCTGCTGAAAAGGCATTGGAGGGGTTGTTCTCTGCAGATGTTCCTAAGATTGAGTCCGGTCTTACCTGGGTGTCCGTGTTTGCTGCTACAGCTCCGCTTCTTGGTTTGCTTGGTACCGTCATGGGTATGATCGAACTTTTCGATGTGATTACCATGCATGGTACTTCCGATCCTAAGCTTTTGGCGGGCGGTATTTCAATTGCCCTCGTGACGACTGAGGCTGGCCTTATTGTTGCCATTCCCCTGCAGCTGCTGCATACCTTCCTTGCAAACCGTGCAGATGCCCTCCGTGGACGCATGGAAAAGGCTGGCCTTGCAGTACTTAACGCTCTCTGGATTAAAGAAAAGTAATTCGCCTAAGCTAGGTTTATCGTGGATCCTATCGTAATAGCAGGCGTAGATCAGAATTCCGTTTTGGAAGCAGCCTTCGGCATCCTCTTTAGGGGTGGCTGGGTCCTGGCACCTATTTTTGTGCTGGGATGGTTTGGCTGGTTCTTGATGCTGGAACGCTACGGCTATTACTTTATGTTGATGGGGAAGTCTCAATCTACCTTCTGGCGTATTCTGAAAAAGAAGGGTGAAGATGCTGCCTTTGCAAGGCTTCGCAAGCGCCCCTATGGTTATTTCCTTGCTCTTGCTGAAGATGTGCGTAAGCATCGTGAAGAAGGCCCTGTGGCTGTTCGCAATGCCATGGAAGCTACACGTCATCGCATTTCCCTGAATTTGGCAAAGTCCCTGAAGACCATTTCTACCTGTGCTGCCATTGCTCCCATGCTAGGTTTGCTTGGTACTGTGAGCGGCATGGTTCATACATTTGAAACAATTCAGCTTTTTGGATTTGGCAATCCGGTACTTCTGGCAGATGGTATTTCTGAAGCCTTGCTTACTACCCAGGCTGGCCTTTTGGTGGCGTTCCCCCTAATGCTTGCCTACAACTATCTGGCTAGCCGTGTAGAAAAGGTGGAGGACGAGGCCTGGAGCGAAGCCCTGAAGTTTGAAGCGTACGTATTTAATCCGGAGAATTATTCCGAGTCTTCTCCCGCGAGTCATTCCGAGCCTTCTCCCGCGTGTCATTCCGAGCTTTCTCCCGCGTGTCATTCCGAGTCTTCTCCCGCGTGTCATTCCGAGCCTGTCGAGGAATCTAAAAACACGGAGGTAAATAAATGAGTTTTATCCGTAAGCGCAATCGTGACGCCGGAGGCATTGACGTATCGCCAATGCTGGACATGGTGTTCATCCTGTTGATCTTCTTTATCGTCACTTCAACTTTCACCCGCGAAACCGGTGTGGACGTGACGAAGCCTAAGGCAAGTTCCGCAAAGGATCTGGCCAAGGAAAGTATTTTGATTGGTGTTACTCGTCAGGGAACCATTCATATTAATGAAACTCAGGTGAATCTCTCTACCCTCCAGACGGTACTCCGTCAAATGATGGCCGAGGCTCCTGATCGTCCCGTAATTATTGTAAGCGACCGTGACGCTCCCAATGGCGTGGTGGTAGACATTCTGGATGAATGCAATATCGCCAAGGTCCGAAAGGTTTCCATCTCTGCAAATAAGGAAGAATAAACCGGTCCATTATTTTCAATGCGGTGCTCCCGCGTCATTCTGAGCGAAGCCCTTTGGGCGAAGTCGAAGAATCTAGCTGATATTATGAAGAATTTTTCTTTCACAGATTTTCTAGTCAAGTACTTCCGCTTCCCGGCGGCATTCGTGCTCTCCTTTGTGGTGAGTGCAGTGTTCTTCTTGGCTGTTCCTGTGATTAATGCCTTGTTCTTCGATAAGGGTGTCAAGACCGAAAAGGAACTGGAAGCTGTTACCGAAGTGGAAGTTCTTGTTAGCGAGAAAAAGCCTGAGGTGCAGAAAAAGGTTTTGCGCACGGTTGTAAATCCCAATCCATTCAAGATTTCCTCCAATATGGGTATGAGTCGTAGTCAGAATTTTTCCATGGACCTGTCTCTTGCCCGCGGAGCCGCTGGCGATGGTGTTGCTGTTGGAACAGGCGGCATGGAAAATGTGGTTTACGAAGCTGGGGAGGTGGACGAACAGGCTAGCGTTCTTAAGGAAACTCAGCCGAAATATCCTGACCGAGCCAAGAAACTAGGCGTTTCCGGTTACGTGAAGGTCATGATCGTGATAGATGTCTATGGCGATGTGGCCCAGGCTTCTGTGATGAATGTGGATCCACCGGGCTATGGCTTTGAAACGGAAGCGTTGAAGGCTGTCCGCCAATGGAAATTCTCTCCCGCTCACTTGGGCGGATTCCCCGTAGCTCAGAAGGCTACAAAGGAGTTCCGCTTTGTTAAGTAGTCTAAATCTCATTATGAATATTCTTTGTGCTCTGGTATGTCCTTCATGCGGGCGGGGCCCCAGCACAGAGTTTCGAAGGCCGCACGGGCCTCTTCCTGCACCCTCCCCATCCTTGCACAAGTGCCAACCAAACGGTTCATCCATAGCCATGCAAGCATGGCTGCGGAATTCACCTCAAAAGGTTGTGGCTGACGTGCAAGCGGGTGAGGAACGTTGCCTGAAGTTTAGAACATCTTTTGTTTTTGGCTTATTTTTAGTTCTTGTGTCTTTTGCGTCGGCGGCGGAGGACTATTTCTTCAAGGCAAATGAACTTTACGACCAGGGTAAGTTTAAGGAATCGGTCCCTCTGTATCGTGCGGCCATTGATGAGGGGCGCTACGAGCCTTTTGCCTGGTTTAATCTGGGAAATGCCCTTGTCCAGCTAGGCCGTAAGGAAGTTGCCCTGGTGGCCTATCGCCGTACGGTTGAATTGCTGCCGAATTTTGAAAAGGCCTGGATGCTTATGGGGGACATCTATTTCCTGGCGGGAGATGCGGGGGAGGCCATTGCCGCCTATAATCGTGCCGTAGAATTGGGGGTGGAATCGGACCATGTTCACTTTGCGTTGGCTGAATCCTACCTGAAGGGGCGCGACTGGACCTTGGCCCAGAAGAATTTTGAGCGAGCATTGCAACTGAACCCGGATCGTATGGATGCCTGGTATGGCCTGGCCGAAGTCTATGAAAAACTTGGTGATTACGAATATGCCATCAAGACTCTGCAGAATGCCCTGCAGATGACTGCAACGGCAGGGGCCGATGTACATTTTACCATGGCTTACTATTACCGCAGTATGGATTCCACCCGTCAATCCCTGAATGAGATGGAAAACGGTCTCCTGATGGATCCTGAAAATGTTTCGGCACGCCGCTATCTGGCTCAGATGTATGTGAAGCAGGAATCGCCCTGGATGGCCATCTTCACTCTGGAAGAAGGTCTCCGTCATAACAAGGGCAAGGGCGACTTGAATCTGGATCTGGGTTTGATTTATTTCAACCAGAAACGTTATGACGAAGCCTTTGAATGCTACATGAAGGCTTGGCTTGCCGGCAATTCCCAGGGACGCATTGGCGCAGAAAATGTGGGCCATGTATTCTCTAATGCTGGCGAAACAGAAAAGGCCGAAAGCCTGTACAAGCGCATCCGCGAAAAGAAATAACTTTCGCGATTTATTCGTCGCAATTCCTTCTACCATTTTTTTGATTATCTTCAAGACATGGCATTCCTGCTTGTTGTCATATATGTTGCCTTTATAGGCCTTGGTCTCCCTGATACTATTCTGGGGGCAGCGTGGCCCTTAATTCAAAAAGACCTGGCTGCTCCACTTTCGGCAGCGGGCATTCTTTCCATAATTGTTAGTGCTGGAACCATTGTTTCTAGCCTCGTGACACCAGCATTGATGCGAAAGCTGGGGACCGGTAAATTGGTTGCTGTTAGCATTGCCTTTACTGCGGTGGCTGCGGCAGGTTATGGAATCTCAACCTATTTCTGGATGATGTGTCTCTGGGCTATTCCCATGGGACTTGGAGCAGGTGCCATTGATGTGGCCCTCAATAATTTTGCCGCCATTCATCTAGAGTCGAAACATACCAACTGGCTGCATGCTAGCTGGGGCGTGGGAGCTTGCCTTGGTCCTGCGATACTTTCTGCTTCCGTATTTGTGGGGGCAGGTTGGCGTGGTGCCTACGAATTTAATGCCATGGCATTGGGATCTATTGTTGTCATGATGGTATTTGCTCTCCCTTTGTGGAAGAAGGTGGAGAGGGGGAGTCGTACGCCGCTTGATAACGGAAATGCTAAAAAAGATAGGTGTGAAGGATCAACCGAAAGGGAAATTTCTTTACGGGCGGCCCTTCGCATTCCTGGAATGAAACTTTCGTTTTGGACCTTCTTTTTTTACTCTGCTTTGGAAATTTCTACTAGCCTATGGTGTGGAACCTACCTGGTGGCTCGAGGTTTTGCCCCTGAAATTGGTGCTTTGGCAGTTTCCCTGATGTTTGCAAGTGTGATGATTGGTCGAATATTCAGTGGTTTCTTTGCAATCAAGTTTACGGACATGCGCTTGGTCCATGCCGGCATAGCCATTGTGATTGTTGGTTGCTTTACCTTGGTTTTGCCTTTGCCCATGTGGTTTACTCCGGCCTGTATTTGCTTGCTGGGGTTAGGCTGCGCTCCTGTTTATCCATCCTTGATTCATGCAACTCCCGCTCGATTTGGTGTGGAACTATCGGGGCGGGCCATTGGTATTCAAATGGCGGGATCCTACGTTGGCTCCATCATTATGCCTCCGGTCTTTGGTTTGGTGGCCGCACATTTTTCCGTAATTCTCTGGCCAGTTTCCCTCGCTATTTTTGTAGGGTGTCTTTTGTTGTGCGTATGTATGCTGGATTATGTAACACGTAAGAAACTGAATAATGCTTTTGCCGCCGAACGCATATATGATGCTTTGGACCAGGTTGAAAAAATGGAAAGAGCTCGTCGGGAACTTCGCAAGGAACGCCCTCGCGCAAGGCCTAAGGCCAAACAACTTCAACTTCAGAAAGTGCGAAGGAATTAACAGGATTTCTTTTCTACATTTGCTTTCATGGCAAAGAAGAAAAAGTTTTTTAAGTCTGCTGCTTTAACGCAGTCCAATCGCAGTAAGGAAGATCGCCTCCGCGATACTCTCACTCAAATTGTTAGTGGCGAAAGCCGTCTGTTGAATCGTCCGGGAGACCTGTATATGGCTCTCGCAGATGGTATTGATGATATTGAGACTTTCAAGGATCCCAAGGTTCAGCTGGAACTTTTGGCGTGGACCCTCCGTGCAGATTTCATTTCCTTCAAGGCAAATACCGATGAGGAAAAGGAAGATTGGGACAATCTGTTCTATGATGCTGGTACTTTCTTTGTGGAACTTGCTTCTGAGTATGAAGACAAGGATTACGAAGCAGACCTGGTTCACGATCTGGCTCTCCGTCACGTTGGTGGGGAAGGCCGTTCTGTGGTATTCCTGAGTCTGGAAGAATTCCTGCCTGCAGAACGAGCCAAGGCTCTTCTGGTGGAACTGATTGACGCTGTCACTGAAGTGGAAATGAAGAATCGTGAAGATGTGCTGGACGCTATTTGCGATATGGCTGATTCCATGAAGGATGCAGAAAACTTCACTAAAGCATCCTTGCTGAAGGATCCGGACAAGAGCAACGCAACTTTGATTGATATTGCAAACTCCCAGTTTATGGCTGGCAATCTGGAATTGGCTAAGCAGTGGCTTGGTGACGTGAACAATCCGGGTAGTGAAGACCATGAAGCCTATCTTGACTTGATGGCCGCCATTGCAGACAAGGAAGGCCGTAAGTCTGATTGTCTGAGAATTGCCCGTCAGTTGTACGAGACCTTCCCGAAGGTCATTAATCTGGGACGACTCTGCAGTCTGGTAAATGCTTCTGAAGCAAATTCCATGCTGAAGGATTATGCCAAGTTCCGCAGCGGTAATGGTCTGGAAATGGACTTCATGCAGCTTGTTGTTGCCATGAAGGCTTACGATGTGCTGAAGGATTATCTGGACATGTTCGAAAAGGAACTGACCACTCAGGATGCTGATGATTTGAACGCAATTTCTGATGCCCTTGAAAAGGAAGGTCAGCTGGAACTTGCCAAGCACATTCGCGATTGGACGGTGGAAGAGCCTGAAATCGCAGAGCCTTTTGATGATAAGGACTAATAGTGTAAAACTGTTAGAAAACTGCGGGCCTTTGGGGGATATAAGTTTTTTTAGGGGGATAAATATGGTTGGAGTTCTTAAGAGAGTTTTTCTTGGGACGCTTTTGCTATTGTCGATGATTTCACTGAACGCCTGTGGTGAAAACTCAGCCAGTGGCGTTGATGATGACTCTGAAACGTCTGTAACGGATTCTTCTAGTAGCGAAGATTCTAGTTCGTCTAGTCGTTTGTCAAGTTCTTCAAACAAAAAGTTTAGGTCGTCGAGTAGTACTCAAAGTTCTTCTAGCAGAACGTCAAGCTCGTCTAGAAGAGTGTCTAGTTCATCCAATGATGAATCTTCAAGTTCGTCTAGCGGAATGTCTAGTTCGTCTAGCGGAATGTCTAGTTCGTCCGATGAAGAATCTTCAAGTTCTACCAAGTGGACTCCCACGGTTCTGCCACCGGGTAAGTATGATTGCAGCATCTACAAATGTGCGCCTACAGATTACTTGAACCCAAACGTAAAATATGGTGAATATTTAGATGTACGCGATAGCAATGTCTACCATACGATAATGATTGATGACGAAGAATGGTTTGCTGAAGATTTGAGATATATTCCGGAAAAAAGATACGGAGAACCTAAGGAAATTCGAGATGTTGGATACATTTATGATTGGCGTATAGCTCAGGGAACTTGTCCGGATGGTTGGCATATTCCAAGCTATGCTGAATGGCGTGCTTTTATTAAATCTGTCGTAGAAGATGATGCTTATTCATCGCTTGCTGCTGATGGTTTTTGGTGGTGGGAAAGATGTCAAAATAAAACGGGGTTTTCGGCTCTATATCACGCCAGTTATCGTTATTCAGCATCGGAGAATTATCATTATATAGCAGCCTATGCTTCAAGTGATGCGTTTGACAAAGACAACGGTTATGTTTTTGCATTTGAGGATCGATATTCGAATTTCTATGGCATGTCTTATTCTTACGACAATAAAGTGGGCGTCCGTTGCAAACGAAACGGAACGGATTATCCTAAACCTCCAGAATATGAAGGTTACAAGGGATTGTATGGTGTTCTTGTAGATGAACGTGATGGCCATTCCTATAAAACGGTGACAATCAATGGTAAGGAATGGATGGCGGAAAATCTCAACTTTGATGTTGTGGGTAGTGAATGTGATTTTCCTGATAACTGTGAGGAAAATGGACGGAACTATTCCTGGGTGTCCGCAGTGGCTATGGATTCTGCGAAAAAAGAATGCGAAAGAAAAGTTTGTCTTGACGAAAAGGAACTTCCCATTCAAGGCGTTTGTCCTTCAGGTTGGCACATTCCTGATTCTACGGAATTGGGAGATATGTTTACTTCCGTGGGTTGCGATAGTCACGACAATGGTAGTTCGATTGTCTACTATGAATGTACTGGCCATGTGTTGAAGTCAAATAAAGACTGGCGAGATCATAAAAATGGAAAAGATTCTGTTGGCTTTGGGATGAAACCTTCCTTCTATGAACACTCTTCCAAGGCATCATTTTGGACTGTATCTGAACGTGATAGCTATGCAAAAGCCGCTGAATTCTTATTTACTCATGATTATGCTTTAATTCATGATAAATACAAAAGAACAGAGCTCTCCTCTGTTCGTTGCGTGAAAGATTAGGAATCTATGGTGTAAAAAAAGACCTGCCTTGTGGGCTGGTCTTTTTCAATTTTGCGCAGAGGTTGCACGGTTTTAGCCCGCGCAGGCTCTTCGAAAATTACTTCAGTGCGGCAATCCGTGAGTCACAAGCAGCCGGTATTAACCGGCTGTGGTGACGAACTTTGACCACTTAGCACTTTAGTGCTTATGTGGACATGACCACCTTTAGGTGGGAGCACTCGCTAGTCGCAGGTTCTTTATTGCGATTAAGCGAGTGCGGCAATAATAGCATCACCCATTCCAACTGTACCGACCTTTGTGCAGCCTTCCTGGTAGATATCGCCAGTGCGGTAGCCCTGAGAAATCACCTTTTCGCAAGCGGCTTCGATAGCGCGTGCAGCTTCTTCTTCCTTGAAGGTGTAGCGCAGCATCAAAGCGGTGGAGAGGATCTGAGCCAGCGGGTTAGCGATGCCCTTGCCAGCGATGTCCGGAGCGGAACCACCTGCCGGTTCGTACAGACCGAAGGAACCTTCAGCAATAGAAGCGGAGGGGAGGAGACCCATGGAACCGGTGAGCATTGCGCATTCGTCGGTGAGGATGTCGCCGAACAGGTTCGGGCAGAGCATCACGTCGAAGTCGCGGGGGCGCTTCAGGAGCTGCATAGCAGCGTTGTCCACATAGAGATGTTCGAGAGTCAGTTCCGGATAATCCTTGATGACTTCGTTTACGACTTCACGCCACAGGACGGAGGTGGTGAGAACGTTAGCCTTATCGATGGAAGCGACCTTCTTGTTACGGAGCATTGCGGCGTCGAAAGCGAAGCGAGCGATGCGTTCCACTTCGTAGCGGCTGTACTTCATGGTGTCGAAACCGATTTCTTCCTTGGAGCCAGGAACGCCTTCGCGGCCCTTGGGCTGACCGAAGTAAACGTCACCAGTCAGTTCACGAACGGTAAGGATGTTGAAGCCGTCACCGACGATGTCGGAACGGAGCGGGCAAGCACCGGCCAGTTCCTTATAGACGCGAGCGGGGCGGAGGTTGCAGAAAAGCTTGAAGTGCTTACGGAGCGGGAGGAGTGCGCCGCGTTCCGGCTGCAGGTTAGGAGGAAGGTGTTCCCACTTGGGGCCGCCCACAGAACCGAAAAGAATACAGTCGGAAGCTTCACCCAGCTTGAGGGTGGATTCCGGCAGGGGAGAACCGCTTTCATCGTAAGCAGCGCCACCGACGTTTGCCCATTCTGCATTCACGTCGAAGCCGAACTTCTTGGAAACAACGTCCAGAACGCGGACAGCTTCCTTCATCACTTCCGGACCGATACCGTCGCCCGGGAGAACTGCAATCTTGTAATTCTTGCTCATTATTGAGTCCTTTTTAAGGTTTAAATATTTGAACGGGTCAAATCTAGTAATTTTTCTCTCGCGGGTGGAAACTCTTGTGTTCCTGCTTGATGAATTCCTTATCTACGTGGGTGTAGATCTGGGTGGTGCTGATGTCGGCGTGGCCCAGCAGTTCCTGCAACACGCGGAGGTCCATACCCGCTTCCAGGCAGTGGGTGGCGAAACTGTGGCGGAAGGTGTGGGGCGACACCTGCTTTGTCAGGTGCAATGTATGCTGCTGCACAATCTTCCAGGCGCCCATGCGGCTCATGGGCTTACCGTGAGCGTTTAAAATTATGTTGTCTGTAGTCGGGTGGGTGAGGGGACGACCGTCTTCAATCCATGCACGAAGATTTTCCTTGGCCTTGCTGCCAAGAGGGATCAGGCGCTGCTTGTTGCCCTTGCCGATAGGCGTCAGCCATTCGTTATCTAAATCCAAGTGTGCAAGCTTAATGTTCAAAGTCTCAGAAATTCGAAGTCCGGCGCTGTACATCAGCTCGAACAGGGCGGTGTCTCGCAGAGGATTCTTGCCGTTGGCGGCGCTCTCGAAAACGCTGTCCACCTCTTCGCGGGTCAGGTACTGGGGGAGGTAGTGCCCCAGGCGTGGTGTTGCCAGCATGCTTTCGGTGCTGAAGTCGTATTCACCCTGGTTCTGCATGTACTTCAGGAACCCGCGAAGGCTGGAGAAATGCCTGGCGATGCTTGTGGCGGCATACTCCGCCTGGTCTCCATCTTTCTTTTTGCTTTGTGGCGCAGAGTCCGAAGCGTCGTCGCCTTTAACCCGGCTGGCAGTAGCTGTCAAAAACTCGTCCAGTTTCTCGGGAGTCAGTTCCTTCAAGTCCAGGGACTGATCGTCTAGCCAGGTGATAAAATGCCTCAAATCTTCCTGATAACTCTGGATAGTCATAGGGGAGAGGTTCCGCTCCACTCCGAGAAAAGCAAGAAATGCGTCAAGACGATTTGAATTAAGACTCATCTAATTTGATTGATAATGGATAATTGATGATTGATAATGAAAATCTAACTATCAATTTGCTACTTCGCTACTCCAACCAATAAAGATCGATCAAAAAAAATATTTTTTTTGTCCATTCCCCTTGCCAAGTGTTCTGAATAATTCTAATATTGAGCCCGTCCTAAGCGACTATGGATGATTAGCTCAGTTGGTAGAGCAGCTGACTCTTAATCAGCGGGTCGCAGGTTCGACCCCTGCATCATCCACTAACCTCGAAAGAGGAAACATACAAAAGCGACAGACAAAGCTAAGCGTTCTTCGGAAAGCGAAAGCAGACTGGTCAACGATCTTTGAAACTTCGACTTTTGACTTTTACGACCTTTTGGATGATTAGCTCAGTTGGTAGAGCAGCTGACTCTTAATCAGCGGGTCGCAGGTTCGACCCCTGCATCATCCACGAAACTCTCTCAGAAATGAGAGAGTTTTTTTTTATAAAACAGGAAAAGTTGCTTTCATTTATTCAAAAAATGTATGGGTCGTTGGCTTTGGGTATATTTATTTGTTATCTTTTGGTGATAGTAGAAAGATTTGTTGTGTGCGGCGTCCGTTTTGCATGGCTACTGCACGAACAGAGATCATTAGTTTTGAAAAAGGTTTGTAGATGAAGATAGTTTTGCCGGTCGCTGGAAACGGACTTAGACTCCGCCCTTATACAGAAGACCGCCCGAAGTGCTTGTTGCCTCTCGCTGGCAAGACCATTATTGACTGGATTGTAGAAGACGCCTTTGTGCTGAAGCCGTCTGAATGTATTTTTATTACTGGCTACAAAGCCGAAAAGATGGATGAGTTCCTGGCTGCAAAGCCTGAATGGGGAAAAGTCCGTACTGTTGTTCAGTCCAATCCTCAAGGACTGGGGGAGGCGGTTAGCCTTGCCTTGCCCGATGTTCCTGATGATGAACCCTTGCTGATTATTCTTGGCGATACCCTGTTTGAAGCGGATCTGACGATTTTGAATTCTGCTCAGGATAACATTCTCTACACTTACAAGGTAGATGACCCCAAGCGTTTCGGTGTTGCCGTGACGGATAAGGATGGCCGTATTGAACGCCTGGTAGAAAAACCTCAGGAATTTGTTTCTGACGAAGCTATCGTGGGCATCTATTATATCAAGGACGTGAAGGTGTTGAAGGATTGTCTCAAGTACCTCATGGATAACGATATTCGCACTAAGGGCGAGTTCCAGCTGACCGATGCTCTTGAAATGATGATCCAGAAGGGGAGCTCCTTCCGTACGGCTCCTGTATCCAAGTGGTTGGATTGTGGCCTTGTGGAAACTCTTCTGGAGACCAACGCCCATGTTCTGAAGCGCAATGACAATTCTTCCCAGGTTAGTTTGCCTGGTGTCGAAATCGTTTCTCCTTGCTACATCGGCAAGAATGCGAAGATTTCCAGTAGCAAGATTGGTCCCAATGTTTCCATTGGCGACGGCTGCGAACTTTCTGGCGTGGAAATCAAGGACTCTATTGTCTGGAACGGTGTGAAGGTTGCTGGTGGAGCCATCAGCAATGCCGTAGTCCATAAGTAGTGCTATAAATCATTTTTTGGAAAGGTGCCTCCGGTTTTTAACCGGGGGCACTTTTGCTGCCCAGTCAATTTCTGTGTGCAAAAAAAACAGCTCCGCAAGGCGCGGAACTGTTTTAAAATTGAGGGTATGGCGTTATGCATTACGCCTTAATAATCGTGTCCTTGGCGAGGACGACGATGCCGGATTCGGTTACATGGAACAGCTTCTTGTCGCGTTCCAGGTCGTAACCGATTTCGAAGCCGGCCGGGATATGCAGGCCCTTTTCGATGATTGCCCTGCGAACCTTGGCGCCCGGGCCGATGGTCACGTTGGGGAAGAGGATGGACTCTTCCACCATGGCGTCCTTCTGGATGGTGACGCCCGGAGAAAGGATGCTCTTGATTACGGTGCCGCCACCGATAACGCAACCGGCAGACACGATGGAGTCAATGGCTGCTCCCTGGTGGGCTTCGGTATCGCCTGCGAAGAATCGTGCGGGAGGCTGGTTCCAGTTGAAGGTGCGGATGGGCCAGTAGTTGTTGTAAAGGTCAAATGGCGGATTTTCGGAGCAAAGGTCCATGTTTGCTTCGTAGAAGGCGTCGAGGGTTCCTACATCGCGCCAGTAGCCCTTGGTGCTTGCCTGTTCGCCACGGACGATGTTGGTGTTAAAGTCGTAGACGTATACCGGGTAATCCTTGTACAGGGCCGGAATGATGTGCTTGCCGAAGTCGGTTGCGCCATTCTTGGCTCCATTCATCAGTTCGCGAACCAGGAACTTGCTGGTAAAGAGGTAGTTGCCCATGGAGGCGAGACACCATCCCGGACGACCCGGCATTTCCTTCGGGTTCTTGGGCTTTTCTTCGAAGCCGATCATGCGGTTGTCCTGATCCACTTCGATAATGCCGAATTCGCTTGCTTCCTTGATAGGAACTGGGATGGCGGCGATGGTCAGCAGTGCTGCGCGGGACAGATGGAAGTCGATCATCTGGTTGATGTCCATTTTGTAGATGTGGTCACCACCGAAAATTGCGACCAGGTCCGGACGTTCGTCGGTAATCAGGTTGATGTTCTGGAAAATGGCGTCGGCAGTACCGCGGTACCATTCGTCGCCGGTACGCATCTGTGCGGGAACCAGGTCAACATACTGGTCCAGGCTTGCGTTAAGATTCCAGGCTGCGGAAATATGCTTGTTCAGGGAATCGGACTTGAACTGGGTCAACACCTTGATCTTGAAAATTCCGGAGTTGATGAAGTTATTTAGAACAAAGTCAATGATGCGGTAGGTGCCGCCAAAGTGGACTGCGGGCTTTGCACGGTCGCGGGTGAGGGGTTGCAGACGGCTACCCTGGCCGCCGGCCATGATCATGCAGAGAATGTTCTTCTGGTGTTCTCTAGAATAGGACCAGCTCATAATGCCTCTTTTAGTTAGTGGCTTGTATGCAAAATTACTTGCCTAATTTATCTAATTTTCGTTGAAAATGGTTGATTTTCACAAAAAAATGCTAAAAAAAAATTATCAGTTGAGAACTTGGGGCAGGACGCCCACAGGAGGTCCGTTCTGCGTGGGGCGGTTTGAACTGAATTTTAATCACATTTCGAAAAAATACCCATTTCCAGACTCAAATAATTTTATAGATTTTCAGCGTTCGAAAAATCTCGAAGGGGCGGATTGCGCACACTACGTGTTCAGGTCGCCATAACATTAACCAAATAGGAGCTAAATAATGTCTCTTACCCTTAATGACATCAAGCATGCCAAGATCAAGGCATGGGTTGAAGAAGTTATCGCAATGTGCGAACCGGATAACGTTGTTGTTACCGACGGTTCCGTTGAAGAATACAACACCCTTATGCAGAAGTGCGTAGACGCTGGTCTCGCTACCAAGCTCGCTAAGAAGGAAAACTGCTACCTGTTCCGTTCTCTCCCGTCTGACGTGGCTCGTGTTGAATCCCGTACTTTCATCTCCTCCGTTAAGGAAGAAGATGCAGGTCCGACCAACCACTGGATTGACCCGGTTGAACTGAAGAAGACCATGTCCGGTCTCTACAAGGGTTGTATGCACGGCCGTACCATGTACGTGATTCCGTTCTGCATGGGTCCCCTCGGTTCTGCAATCTCCAAGAACGGTATCGAAATCACTGACTCCGAATACGTCGTTCTCAACATGGACATCATGACCCGCGCTGGCAAGAAGGTTCTCGATATCTTCAATGCTGACCAGAACGCTGACTTCGTTCCGTGCCTCCACTCTGTTGGTAAGCCGCTCAACAACGGCGAAACCGACGGCGGCATCTGGCCCTGCGCTGACGTTGAATTCAAGTACATCTCCCAGTTCCCGGAAGAACACCTCGTTTGGTCCTACGGTTCTGGCTACGGTGGAAACGCTCTCCTCGGTAAGAAGTGCTTCGCTCTCCGTATCGCTACCGTTCTCGCTCGCGACGAAGGCTGGCTGGCTGAACACATGCTCATCCTGAAGCTCACCAACCCGAAGGGTGAAGTCAAGTACGTTACTGGCGCATTCCCGTCTGCTTGCGGTAAGACCAACCTCGCTATGCTCATCCCGACTATCCCGGGCTGGAAGGTCGAAACCATTGGTGACGATATTGCATGGATGAAGTTTGGTGCTGATGGCCGTCTCTACGCTATCAACCCTGAAGCTGGTTTCTTTGGCGTTGCTCCGGGTACCTCTGCTGAATCCAACAAGAACGCTCTTATCTCTGCTGAAAAGAACACCATCTACACCAACTGCGCTCTCACTGAAGATGGCGACGTATGGTGGGAAGGTATCGGCTATCCTGCAACTGGCAAGCTGGTTGACTGGAAGGGCAATACCCGTGACGCTCTCCCCAAGGACAAGGCTCCTAAGGGCGAAGAAATGGCTCACCCCAATGCTCGCTTCACTGCTCCGGCATATCAGTGCCCCTGCATTGCTGCTGAATGGGAAGATCCTGCAGGCGTTCCTATCTCCGCAATCCTCTTCGGTGGCCGTCGTCCGTCCACCATTCCTCTGGTTCACCAGTCCCTGAGCTGGAACCACGGCGTGTTCCTCGGCTCCATCGTTGGTTCCGAAATCACCGCTGCTTCCACCATTAACGCTGCTGAAGTCGGTAAGATCCGTCGCGACCCGTTCGCAATCCTCCCGTTCTGCGGCTACAACATGGGTGACTACTTCAAGCACTGGATCGAAATCGGTAAGAAGTCTACCGAAGACAAGCTCCCCAAGATCTTCTACGTCAACTGGTTCCGTAAGGACGCTGACAATGCAGAACTTCCGGGTGGCTTCATGTGGCCGGGTTACGGCGACAACAGCCGCGTCCTCGCTTGGATCTTCGGCCGTTGCAACGGCGTAGACAATGCTAAGGAAACCCCGATTGGTTACATGCCGGCAGACGGCGCCCTCAACACTGAAGGCCTCGCTGAATGCTACAAGAAGACTCTCCCTGCAATCACTTCCGTTGATGTTGAAGGCTGGAAGAAGGAACTCGCCGACGTTAAGGAAAATCACTATCCGAAGTTCGGCGCTCACCTTCCGAAGGAACTGAACGAAATCATCGACATGATTCAGAAGCGCCTCGAAAATGCTTAATAAACCGAGAGTCGCGGACAAGCTCGCTTGTCCATGACCGAGGTGATAAGCATGCACTGCGTAGCAGTGCCAACGCATAATTGTCTTAGGTGTCATCCTGAGCCGTAAGGCGAAGGATCTAGCCAAAAAGGCTTAAAAGGAACCCCTGCGGACCTCCGCAGGGGTTTCTTTTTATCTTGAATTTTTTGCCAAAATTTTTATCTTTGGCCGCGAAAACAACGCGTTTCCTTGTAGGAGTAAATCCAGTTGTCCAAAATCCGCGATAGCGGGGGAGACGGGAACGCGTATTCGAATGAAGCGCGTGGCTGGACCGGGCGCTTGTTGTTTTTTGAGGTGATTTATCGTGAGTTCCAAAGCAAAATTCACGTTCTTGATGTTCCTTCTGGGAATGCTTTCTGCCTTCGGGCCCTTCGTTACTGACCTCTATCTGCCTGCTCTGCCTAATTTGGCGGATTACTTCAAGGCGACGCCCTCGGCATCCCAGCTGAGTCTAACCATGAGCATGCTGGGCCTGAGTATTGGCCAGCTGTTCATCGGCCCTCTGAGCGACAAGTACGGCCGCAAGCGCCTGCTGGTGATTTGTCTTATCCTGTTTGTGTTTAGCACCATGGCCTGCATTTTCGCTCCGGACATTGCGGTCTTTAATGCCTGCCGCTTGGTCCAAGGTCTTGCCGCTTCCGGCGGTATTGTGATTGCCCGTTCCGTTTCTGCGGACTCTTACCGCGGCCCGGTGCTGACGAAGTTCCTTGCCATGGTTAGCGCCGTGAATGGGGTAGCCCCTATTGCCGCTCCTGTGCTGGGCGGATTCTTGCTGAATTTTATGAGTTGGAAGGGAACTTTTGCTGTCCTGTTGATCTACGGTTTTGTGTTGCTGTTCATGGCTGGCAAGTTCCAGGAATCCCTGCCGGAGCGCCGTCGCAGCCAGAAACCGGTGCTTGCAAGTTTTACGCTTTACGGAACTGTTTTCAGGAACGGGGCCTTTGTCCGTTACTTCTCCGTCTGTACCGCGTCCATGATAGTGCTGTTTGGCTACATCGCTGCATCGCCTTTTATTTTTCAGAAACTCTACGGCCTTTCTCCTATGGGATTTAGTTTTTGCTTTGCCCTGATAGCCCTCTGCACTGCCATTGGATGCGCCACCTCTGGCAAGATCCGCAGTGATCGTACGGCCATTAAAATCGCGGGTTTTGGTATTTTTGCGGCATCCCTTGCCGTGGCGGCTTGCCTCCTGACTCACGCACCGCTGCCGTTGCTCCAGGCGTCTTTTATGGCGACCACCTTCATGTTTGGCCTTATGCAGCCGCCGGCCAGTGCCCTGGCCCTGAATGCCGAACGCAAGAATGCAGGAACCGCCTCTGCTGCCATGGGTGCCGCAGGCTTCCTTATGGGCGGTATTGCTAGTCCCATTGTGGGCCTTGGGAACATTGCGGTCAGTGCCTCCATTATGCTGGTCACGGGTGGCTTCCTAACGATGGTCTTTATGCTGATCGCCAAGGCCAGGATGCCGAAATCTGTTGCGTCCTAAATGAAGGTGTGAATCTCTCCTGAAGAGACGTAAGTTACATATCATTCTAGAAAAAAGATACTTTTTTCCATTTTTGTGTTCTTTTTTTCGAAAAAGGTGTATATTCCTATATATTCCAACTTGGAATAGATGCGGTTTTTGGGAAATCGCGTAGATAAAGGATAGAGAACATGAATCGTTATGACTTGGTTTTGCTTGGGTTGATATTGGAACATGAACGAAGTGGTTATGATATTATCACTGAAGTTCGTGAACGAGAACTTGACAGATGGGCAAACCTGAGTACGTCTACCGTTTACAATCGTCTAACCACTCTTGAAAAGAACGAATGCATCAAGGGACGTACGGAACGTGATGGCAACCGCCCTGAACGTGTAGTATTCAACATTACAGACAAGGGAAAGGATGTTCTGAAGAAGGAAGTGCTGAAACACCTGACAGGCTTCAATGATGATCCCCGTACATTGGGCTTTGCTTTCCTTTTCGGTGCGGAAAATAAGGAAGTTATCCGTACCCTGGAAGCTCACGAACGTCGTCTGGTGGCTGAAGTTGATAACCTGGAAAAGATGATTGCCGAAGAACCTAAGCCCACCCTTTATCCGGAAGGTCCGTTCCTGAATTGCATGTCCCGCGATCACATTCTGGTGGAATTGAAGTATGTCCGCGCCGCTATCGGCATTTTGCGTGACCCTGTCCGCAACAAGAAGCTGGATGGCTACTTCTACATCAACTTCGGTAACCGCCCCTTCGAAAACTTTAACCAGAATGAATCAAAGGATGCTTCCGAAGGAAAATAGGTGATTTTTATAGGAGGTCATAGGGGTGGCCTATCCCTGCCTCCACTTTTTATTTCTAGATTTTAAACAGAAAAAGATTTAGTGGCATTTTGCTCAAAACTCACAGCTGAATGCTCAAAACTCTTAAACACAACCCCTCTATTACGGAGATAAAATGGCTACAACAAAGACAAAGAAGCCCGCTGCAAAGAAGGTGTCCGCTAAGGCCGCCGCCAAGTACGGTTACTTCGATGACGCTGCTAAAGAATACGTTCTCACCAACCCGGCAACCCCGATCAAGTGGTGCAACTACGTTGGTACCCTGAACTTCGGTGGTATTGTTGATACTACCGGTGGTACCCTGGTTTGCAAGGGCGACCCCGCTCTGAACCGTATTACCAAGTACATCGCACAGATGCCCTGCTCTGACTTCAAGGCAAGCACTGTTTACATCCGCGTTAAGGATGCTAAGGGCGGCTACAGCGTGTTCTCTCCGTTCGTGGTTCCGACCCTCACCAAGATGGACAAGTGGGAATGCCACGTTGGTCTGTCCTATATGCGTTGGATTGCTGAATGCCAGGGCGTTCGCACTCAGGTCACCATCTTCGTTCCGACCGGATCCAACACCCTCCTCCAGGACATCCAGGTTACCAATATCTCTAAGGCCGCTAAGGAAATTGATATTGTTCCCGTTTACGAATTCAGCCACTTCGAAGCTGAAAAGCAGCTCACCAACGCTGACTGGGTTCCCCAGACCATGACCCTCAAGGCTCATCCGGAAAAGGATGGCTGCCTGGTTCTCGAACAGTACGCTTACATGAAGCGTGACTTCGCCGTGAACTACGTTACCGCCAACGGTAAGGTTTCCTCCTTCGATGGCGACCGCCGCGTATTCCTCGGCTCCAACGAAATGGGCTCCTGGGCTGCTCCGCTGTCCCTCGCTAACAAGGAACTTTCCAACTCTGAATGCGACCGTGGCGACAACATCGCTGCTCTCATGATTCACGCTGGCAAGGTTGCTGCCGGCAAGACTTTCCGTACCTGCACTCAGCTCGGTCAGGAACAGTCTCTCAAGGTTGCTAACAAGGCTATCAAGAAGTACCGCGACCTCAAGAACGTCGACAAGGCTTTCGCAGAACTGGCTCAGTTCTGGGTCAAGTACCTCTCTACCATCCAGGTGGAAACCCCGGATGCAGCATTCAACTCCATGGTGAACGTGCACAACCCCCGTCAGTGCCACACCACCAAGAACTGGTCTCGCTACCTTTCTCTCTACCAGCTGGGCTACGGCACCAGCCGCGGTATCGGTTACCGTGACTCCAGCCAGGACCTCATGGGCGTTATGAGCCATATGCCGGAAGAAGCTCTGGAACTCGCCAAGAACCTTCTCTCCGTACAGCGTCCGGAAGGTAACGCTATGCACCAGTATGCTCCGCTCGCCCTTGCTGAAGACAATGGCAACGAAGCTAACGCCGGTGACTCCCGCGAAAAGGCTGGCGTCAAGGACGAAAAGGGCAATCCGATGTATGCCGATTGGTACGGTGACGACCATCTGTGGATCGTTCTCACTGTTGCCAACTACTTGAAGGAAACCGGCAAGCTGGAACTCCTCAAGGAAGAAATTCCGTTCTACGTTGCTGGCAAGAAGCGCGCTGACCGTCCGAAGGGCACTGTCCTCGAACACCTCAAGCGTTCTCTCGAATTCACCCATTCTCACATGGGTAAGCATGGTCTTCCGCTCCTCGGCTTCGCTGACTGGAACGACTGCATGAACCTCCCGCTGGGTGCAGAATCCAACTTCAACTCCGGCTTGTACGCAAAGGCCCTTCTGGAAATGATGGACATCTGCGAAGCTCTCGGCGACAAGAAGTCCCTGGACATGTACAAGAAGTGGTACGAAGAAATCAAGAAGGCCTTCAACGACAGTTCTTGGGACGGCAAGTGGTGGATCCGCTGGTTCGGCAAGGACGGCACCGCTTATGGTACCAACAAGGCTAAGTACGGCAAGATCTATTGCAACAGCCAGTCTTGGTCTGTGATTTCTGGCATCGCTTACGGCGATCGCGCAGTACAGGGCATGGACAGCCTGAACAAGCTCCTGAACACTGCTAACGGTGTGAAGAGCTCTACTCCGGGTTACCGCGGCTTCGATCCGACCGTTGGTGGCATCTCCACCTATCCTCCTGGAGCAAAGGAAAACGGCGGTATCTTCCTCCACACCAACCCGTGGGTGATGATCGCTGAAACCATCCTTGGCCGTGGCGACAAGGCATTCCAGTACTACAACCAGATCAACCCCGCTGCAAAGAACGTCAAGCTGGACGAATTCGAATCCGAACCGTACTGCTATCCGCAGAACATCCTCGGTGACGAACACAAGCAGTTCGGTATGGGCCGTAACGCATGGCTCTCCGGTACCTCTTCCTGGACCTACCAGGCTGCTACCCAGTTCATCATCGGTGTTCGCGCAAGCTTCAAGGGCCTGATCATCAATCCTTGCATTCCTTCCGCATGGGGCGAATTCAAGGTGACCCGTAAGTTCCGTGGCGCTACCTACGAAATCTCCGTGAAGAACCCGAAGCACGTCTGCAAGGGCGTTGCCAAGATGGTTGTTGACGGCAAGGAAATCGATTCCAACGTCGCACCGGTGTTTACTTCTGGTACCCACAAGGTCGAAGTCACTTTGGGCTAAAATTTCCCATAGCCGTCGCAATAGTTCGTCGTTCGCCCCCTTACGTACTACTTGTACGCTACGGGGGCTCGCTCCTGCTCTTGCTAGGCTCTGAAAAATTTTCGAAGAGGAGGTTCTGGAAAGGACCTCTTCTTTTTTTTGCATATACTCTCGCTAGGTTATCTGTGATTTTTTGAATCAGATTGTTTTTGTTCTGATTCAAGTTACAGTTTGGATTCATAAAATCTGGATTGATTTAAAGAGGCTCGTCTGCAAAGGCGGGCTTCTTTTTTATTTGGAGTTTGTAGATTTGTCTGTAGGATGTTTTTGAAATTGCTGGCTTGAGGTTGCTCGTGAAAAAGAATTTCCTTGCTCTTGGAACTTGTGTGTTTGCGCTTGCTTTGGGCCTTGCTGCATGTGGCGAAGACGGTTCTTCAAACGGACCGACAAATGACTATGACTTTGATTACGGCGAGTTTACCGATGCCCGCGATGGCCAGGTGTACAAGACCGTCACCATCGGCACCCAGACCTGGATGGCAGAGAATCTGAACTACGACCCGGGTAACGTGTCTAGCATGGGTTCCGATGCATGGAGCGGCTGCTATGACAATGAGTCTAGTAATTGTACCAAGTACGGTCGCCTGTACACCTGGGAAGTCGCCATGGACGATGCAAGCTGTGCTTATGGCAAAGCCTGTAATGCATCCCTTAATCCGTCAACCCCGGTACGCGGTGTTTGCCCCAGCGGTTGGCACTTGCCTAGTCATAGAGAGTTCGAAGAGCTGATCAACTACGTTGACCCGTCTTTCGGATATAACCATACTGATGTAGCTAGTTCATCTACTGCAGGCGAGTATCTGAAGTCCAGGTCCGGTTGGTACTCTAATGGTAACGGGACTGATGCCTACGGTTTCTCTGCGCTCCCTGGTGGCGACAGGTACAACGGTGGCTATTTCCGCAATGCCGGCGGCATCGCTTACTTCTGGTCATCAGGTGAGTACGATAGTAGCTACGCTTTCAGCTTGGACCTGTACTACTATTACGGGGGTGCGTTCCTCTACTACAACTTCAAGAACAACGCAAGGTCGGTTCGCTGTCTCAAGGACTAAAGCGAATTTAAAACCGAACCTGAGCGTAGGCGCTTTAGCGCCCTCTAACTAGACCGACGAATGTCGGACTAGCGGTTGGCTAAAGAAAGCCGCCGCCAACAGGCCGCCAAGCCGCAAGGCAAGGCGGCCCGTTTTTTTTGTTGCAGTCTATTTGCGTCATTTTTTCTCTAATAATGCCGCAAAATATGCGTCATCCTGGTGATGAAAAAGACCTTGTTCTGGAACCGCTTTGCAGATGTTGCCGTGACGGAGCGCCAGAAGGAAATCCTGAACATCTACCTGAACGGTTACGAAGGCAAGATGAATTCCAAGAACTGGGCGAACTTTGGCAAATGCTCCTCGGATACCGCTAACCGCGACTTGCTGGACTTATGCTTAAAGGGCCTCATCAAGTGCGACGACGAATCCGCCAAGCGCAGGACGTACCACCTGGTGCTGGAGTAGAAGTTTGCATATTAAATTTGGAAAAATTCCGAATATTAATTTATAGATTTGTCTGTAGAATATTTTTGAAATTGCAGGCTTGAGGTTGCTCGTGAAAAAGAATTTCCTTGCTCTTGGAACTTGTGCGTTTGCGCTTGCTTTGGGTCTTGTGGCCTGCGATGACAGCACTTCTGCGAATGGTTCGTCCGGGGATGAAAATCCCGCTGAAGTGTCGTCTTCTTCAATCTTGACAACTTCGTCTCCGACCGAGGATCCTGGCAGTTCTTCTTCTAGTGTCATCCTGAGCGGAGGCAGCGCCGGAGTCGAAGGATCTAGCAGCTCAGTAACTTCCTCTAGTTCCGTGGAGTCGTCTTCGTCAGTTGTTAGTTCCTCTAGCGAGAAGAGCTCCTCTTCTGTTGCGAGTAGTTCCTCTGCAAAGAGTAGTAGCTCCGTTGCATCTTCGAGTTTTGCGGAATCTTCCTCCTCCGGTGTCATTCTGAGCTCATCGAGCGAAGAATCTAGCATCAAGGATGGAAGCGAATATGACGCTGTTGCAAATACCTTGACCGACATCCGCGACGGCCAGGTCTACAAGACCGTCACCATCGGCACCCAGACCTGGATGGCGGAGAATTTGAACTATGCCTACAAGGGCGTGAAGTACAATAAATACGGTTATACTTCCGACTCCACCAGCTGGTGCTACGGCAATGACCCTAGCAAATGCGCAACCTACGGCCGCCTGTACACCTGGGCAGCGGCTATGGACAGCGCTGGCATTGTAGACCCGAGTGGTGCCGGCAAGGGCTGCGGTTATGGCGTGTACTGCGATGCTGCAAGTTCTGCGACCAAGGTCCGTGGAGTTTGCCCCAGCGGCTGGCATTTGCCTACAAAGGAAGAATGGCAACAACTGGTAAAGCCGATGGCCTACCATGTTGATGACTACACTACCTATTGGTATTACTATGGTGCCGGAATTGAACTGAAGACCGTAGATGATTGGTATTCAAGTTCAAACAAGGGTACGAATGCTTCTGGCTTTTCTGCGCTCCCTGCTGGCCGCAGGTACTACCATGGCAGTTTCTGCGAAGCCGGCGACTACGCCTACTTCTGGTCTGCTAGCGAGCGCGATCGCTACTACGCCTACCGCCTGCGCTTGGACAACGACCGCGACTACGCCTACTTGAACTACGACAGTATGGACAATGCGTTCTCCGTTCGTTGTGTCCAGAATAACTAGAAGCAGAGTGTCGCGATGGAAAGCTTGCTTTCCAGCATGACCGAAGCAAAAGTTATGCACTTTAGTGCCACTGAAGCAAGGCGAGTGCCGCGACAGAATGCTTGCATTCTGGCATGGTCGAGCCGCAGCGCAGTGGCGTGTGAACGCCACTCCAACTAGGGAAACTCCCTCAGGCGTTTCTCTAGCAAGCGCCAGCGTAAGCAGGTGCTTAAACCCGCCTTTCCAAAGGCGCGAAGCGCTAAAGGGAAAGGCGACCGGCATAGCCGGTCCAAAGGTCTCACGAAGTGAGACTCTTTTTTTTGTGTCATTTCTTCAAATGACATCTTTTGTCACTTGAATGTTCCTAAATTACACATCGTGCAAAATTCTCGCACAAACTTAACTCAACATGCCTTGCAGTTTTTGCTTGTTTGCAAGGAAAGGAAAATCTATGAATGCAAAAGACCACGATGGCATCTTCAAGACCGCCTTCAGTGAACCGAAACGCGCAGCCTCGCTGCTTAAGCTCGCTGCAAAAAAGAACAAGAGCCTTGCAAAGTTTTTGCAGGTGGTTGATCTCAAGACCATGCGTGCTGAACGCAGCGAAACAAACCGACAAGGCCTCAAAGGTTCTGCAGATTTGGCCTTCTCACTTAAAATCAAGAATTCAAAGAACAAAGCCAAACTGGTTGTTGGCCTTGTTCTAGAGCACAAGTCGTACCCCGATAACGAAGTGGTCTCCCAGCTGGAGCATTACTTTTATGAACTGTTTCGCCTCAGCCGCCCTGACTGCCCAATGGTTGCAGTAATCGTCTATAACGGCGAAATCAAGTGGAATCCGCTCAAGGCAAAACTCTACGCCAAGTACCCGGAATACTTTCACGATATCGGTTATCCTTTTAAAATTGAAATGATTGATGTCGGCAACGAGGTCGGGAACATTGATTTCAACCAGCTTAATCCATACGTTTCGCTAGCCCTTGTAGCCATGAAGTATGTGTTCAATGCCGAAAAGTACAAGCCCCTCATGGATAAGGCCGTGGCATATTTTACGAACCCGAAAAATAAAATCGATGCAAACTTCATCCAAGAAGTTTTACTATACTTAGGGGAGGAAACATCTTCGGAATACAGGGAGGCTATTATGGACCGTCCAGAAATCATGGCAGAACGCAAGCGCAACGGCTTCGTGTCTGTTGCCGATGTAATCCGTGCTGAAGCTAAGCATTCCGCTGTAATCAAGGCTCTGAAACGTGGTAAGCTTACAGTTGAGGAAATCGCCGAAGACAACGATTTGTCTCTTGACGAGGTCCTTAAGATTCAAAAGGAATTGTCTTAAGTAAAATTTGAAAGTATTCGATTTTGCTGATTACTTAATCAATCCTACTTACCCGGAATGGCGTAGATTCGATATGTAATTGTGTAATATGGAATAGAGCGACCTGTTCGTGAATGCTTGGTGAGGGATGTCCGGTCGTATATTACAGAGACTTCCGTTGAATCGCCATTCTTGAAATAGGCGGTACCCTTGTAGAAGGATGGCGTGTGCAAATTCAGGCTGTCCTTGAGAAGTTCTTGTTCCCTGTCGGAAACCGATAAATCTTTATGGATTGTAACTCGTGTACATTCCATCTTGTTGCACAGGTATTCCTTTGCCTTGTATTCCAGGACGCAGGTGCTTCCCGTGATAGGGCCCGCAATGACCATTGCTCCCAATGCGGCAATGATGAGAAGAATGTAGATGTTTCTGATGTGATTTCTTTCGGGCAGTTGCTTTGATCCAAGAAGCAGTATTTCTGCTATAATTCCAAAACAGATGAGGGCGATTACTAGAATTGCAATGATGCAATGCCCTTCTGTAGTTTCCAAAAAATGCCGGTCTAAAAAATACAACCCGCTTAGGATTCTGGCGCAGAACGCCAAGGCTCCAATGGTAGCCAGGCTGGAAAGAACTAGAGCCTCGGGCTTGGCGACAAATTCAGAGCACATTCTTTGATACCATTTAATCTGCTTCGCTTCGTTTGCGCGAATGATCTTTTTGCCTTTGCAGGTTTTACAGATGGTTTGGTCGGATGCTCTGCCTTCCCCAAGACAGTCGGGGCAGATTGCCATTTGAATGAACCCCTTTCCGTCGCATTTCTTGCATTTGCCGAATAGCCATTCCAGTCTCTTTTTTTGACCGAGGCATTTAGGGCAAGTGATGCAGTCTGAAGTTTTTATGGAATCTTCGGCATTTTCTTCCAAGTCGGGGAACAGACCCTCAGGTTTTTCGCTAGGATGTTCTTCGAGGTAACGGATGCGTGCTTCTACGATGTAGATGCGCTCCGGGGAAGGATCTTTCTGGATCATGTCCAGGATTTCGTAAAGTTCTTCAAGAGGAAGCTTGTTAATTTGTGCTTCGTACTCCTGCAGATACTTTTCGTCTTTCAGATTTACCTGGTTGATCATGTGCTCGCTTTCTTCCTTGATTTGAAAAATACATTTTTGTGATTCTTGGAATGAGCTTTTGGCTTGATTGGATGTCAGTCCCTTGAAGAACAGGGGAAACTTACTTTTTACTGACGAGATGGTTTGAATTTCCTATTTTTCTCGCTGTATGACGGGGCATGGTCCCTACAGTGTTTGAAAAAAGGAATTTCAGATGAAACTTCTCAACGGATTTTCTCTGGCTAGTGCAGCCCTTGGCGCACTGTCCCTCTCATTTGGCCTTTCCCTCGTTGCCTGCGGAAGTG